>URGS01000018.1 GCA_900547415.1 uncultured Phascolarctobacterium sp.
ACCCCATTGAAAAGCTTATTGCCCGCGCTCATGAGGTTGGCGCAGTGGCTGTTATTGACGGCGCTCAAAGTGCTCCTCATATGGTTGTAGATGTGCAAAAGCTGGATGCAGATTTCTTTGTATTCAGTGGTCATAAAATGCTGGGACCTATGGGTATTGGCGTGCTTTATGGCAAGCGCAAGCTGCTTAATGCAATGCCTCCTTTCCTTCATGGCGGCGAGATGATTAGCATTGTTAGCCGTGAGGGCCAGGAATATGCTCCGCTACCCCATAAATTTGAGGCTGGTACTGTTAACGCAGGCGGTGCAGCTGGATTGGCTGCAGCCATTGAGTATATCAATAAGATTGGCTTTGATGTTATTGAGGCTCGTGAAGAAGCGCTGACTAGGCTGTGCTTTGAGGGCTTGAAGAAGATTCCTGGTATTAGAATTATTGGCGGCGACAAGGCCGAAGACCATAAGGGTATTGTTACCTTCTTGGTAGATGGCGTACATCCTCATGATATTGCTGCAATCCTGGATGCGGACGGCGTAAATATCCGCGCTGGCAACCACTGCGCACAGCCTTTGCTGGATCATTTGGGTACAGGCGCTACTGCTAGAGCCAGCATGGCATTCTATAATACTAAAGAGGATGTAGAAAAATTACTGGCCAGCGTAGCAAGTTTAAGGGAGAGAATGGGCTATGACAGATAATAGAAGCTTTTATAACGAAATATTAATTGACCATAACCTGCATCCCGGTCACAAGCATGATCTGCCTGATGCTGATATGGAAATGCGTGGTTACAATCCTACCTGTGGTGACGATATTACCATGAAGCTAAAGGTGCAGGACGGCGTTATTGTTGACGGCGCTTTCCAAGGCAGCGGCTGTGCTATCAGTCAGGCTTCTGCTGATATGATGCTGGATTTGGTCATTGGCAAAACTCAGGAGGAGGCGCTGCGCCTTTCTGACATCTTTTTGCGTATGATTAAAGGCACTGCTACTGAGGACGAAATCGAGGAGCTGGAGGAAGCAGCTTCATTGCAGGACGTTTCTCATATGCCTGCCAGAGTAAAATGTGCAGTTCTGGGCTGGCATACCATGGAGCGTATGTTTGACGAGGACGAGGACTAAAATTTTAAGCAAAGTGTGATGGCTTAGCTGTCACACTTTTTTTTGTTGTCTAAGTGCTGGATACTTTTGAAGATATTGTAATGCTGCCTTTTCCTTTCAAAAAAGGATTTAAGGCCAGCGTTGTAGAATATAAGACAATATGAAAAGGAGCGTGATTACATGGCTAAAAGAGTTGTAATTATTGGCGGTGTAGCTACTGGTATGAAAACAGCTTCCCGTCTCCGTCGTCGTGATAAAGATGCAGAAATTATTGTTCTCGAGCGTGGTCCGCAGCTGAGCTATGGTGCCTGTGGCTTCCCTTATTTCATCAGCGGTGAGGTAAAGAGCTTTGATAGCTTTGACCATACTCCCCAGGGTGTTGCCCGCGACGGCGAGTTCTTCCGCAAGGTTAAGGGTATTGATGCCCGCGTTGGCTGCAATGTGACTGCTATTGATAGAGCCGCTAAAAGCATAACCTATGTAGAAGGCGGAGAAGAGAAAACTCTGTCCTATGATGTGCTTGTTTTAGGTACTGGCTCTACTCCCGTCAAGCTGCATTTGCCTAATGCAGATGCAGAAGGTATTCATAGCTTTTGGTTCCCCTGGGACGTTTTAGCTGTGGACAAGGAAATTAAAGAGCGCAATGTTACTGATGCAGTAATCATTGGCGCTGGCTTTATTGGCATGGAGCTGGCTGAGGCTATGAAAACCCGTGGTCTCAACGTAAGCATTGTGGAGATGCAGGACCGTCTGCTGCCTCAGATGCTGGATAAGGAAATGGCAGACCTTTTGAAGAGAAATATTAAAAACAGTGGCCTTAACCTGCATTTAGAAGAAAAGACTGTTGGCTTTACTGTAGAAAATGGCGTAGTTACTGGCGTTGAAACTGATAAAGGCCTTATTCCTGCACAGCTGGTTATTGTGGCTGTTGGTGTCCGTCCTAATGTGGAGCTGGCAAGAGCAGCAGGTCTGGATATTGGACCTACTGGCTGTATTGCTGTTAACGAATACCTGCAAACCAGCGACGAAAACATCTACGCTGGCGGAGACTGCGCAGAAAATACTCATCGTGTAACTGGCAGCAAAATCTTTACTCCCATGGGCTCCACAGCTAACAAGCATGGCCGTGTAATTGCAGATAATATTTGTGGTGATAAGGTAAAATATCCTGGCGTTCTGGGTACTGGCATTTGCCGCATTTTTGGCGTGCAGGCTGGCAGCACTGGCCTTAATGAACGCAGCGCTGCAGCGGCAGGGCTCAAATTCAAGACTGTAATTACTCCTGGCAGCGACCGTTTAGGCTATATGCCCGGTGTTGGCAGCCTTGTTATTAAGCTGATTGCTGAAGAGGGTACCGAGCGTATTTTGGGCGTACAGGCAGTAGGAGCAAGTGTTGATAAGCGTATTGACACCATGGTAGCTGCTATTTCCATGGGCGCAACCTTAGACGATTTGTCCAACTTTGATATTGCCTATGCACCGCCCTTTAATGGTCCTATTGACAATCTTTCCACTGCAGCCAATGTACTGCACAACATTATGACCGAGCAGATGCATGGTATTAACCCTAAGGATTTTGAAGAGCTGCGCAAGAGCGGCGAGGACTTCCTCTTTGTAGATGTGCGCACCTGCGGTGAGTTCTGCAGAAACTGCATTGCAGATATTAAAAATAGAGTAAATATGCCCTTGGACCAGATTCGCGACCATTGCTGCGAGCTGTGCGACAAAGACAGAAAGATCATTACCTCCTGCCAGATTGATTTGCGCGGCTATGAGGCAGAGGTAATGCTCCGTGCCAATGGCTTTAAGAATGTATTCAGCCTAGAGGGCGGTATGAGCGCATGGCCCTATGGTACAGAATGTCTTAATAAAAAATAGTCCCATTAATTTTGCTGGTAGAAACGGAAAAAACGGCAAGCTTATAAAGGAGGCAGTAAGATGAGTGAATTTGTTGAACGCATTGGAATGGCAGCAGGTAACAATTTTAAGTCTGGCTTTAATTGTGGCGAAGCAATCGTCGAGACCTTCCGCAAGGAATGCGGCGTAGATATTGACGATAACGCTTTCCGTCTGTGCTCCGGCTTTGGCGGTGGCATGGGTCACGCTGCAGATGTTTGCGGTGCTCTTGTGGGCTGTGTTATGGTTATCAGCACTTTAGTAGGCCGTAATCATCCTGCTGAAAAACCTTTAAAGGAAATTTACCCTATTTCCAAGGAATTCCATGACCGCTTTGCTGAAGCCTTTGGCTCTACTAAATGCAGTGATCTGATGCCCTATGAGTTTGATACTCGTGAGCATTTAAAGAACTGTCTGAAGCTGACTAATAAGGTTGCACAGCTTTTGGCTACATTCCTGCTTGAAAAGGGACTTATTAAAGAAGAATAGTATAAATTTGTTCTAAAAGCGTAACGCTTTTTACAAAAAAGAAAGTGCACAGGTAGAATTTGCGTACAAACGTAGCTTTTGCTTGTGCATTTTCCGTAGCAGTGCTACAATAAAAAGACATTAGATTATAAAAATATACTAAATTAATGAATTGAGGGTGTTGAAAAATGAAATTTGCTAAACGTATGGAACGTATGCAGGCTTCTGAAATCCGTGAGCTGCTGAAATTGACTGCACAACCGGATATTATTTCCTTTGCTGGCGGTCTGCCTGCTCCTGAGCTGTTCCCTGTAGAAGAAATTGCCAAGGTTTCCCATGATCTTGTTCTCAAAGAAGGTCGTCAGCTGCTGCAATATGCAACTACCGAAGGCCGTCCTACTCTGCGTGCTAAGATTGCTAAACGTATGGCAGACAAATATAATACTAAGGTTGATCCCGATGATATTCTGATTACTACCGGCTCTCAACAGTGCCTGGACTTTGTCGGCAAACTGTTCCTGGATCCCGATGACGTTGTACTGTGCGAAAGCCCCTCTTATCTGGGCGCTCTCAATGCCTTCAACGCTTATCAGCCTAAATTCGTTGAGGTTCCTACTGACAACGGCGGTCTGATTCCTGAAGAGCTGGACAAAATTTTGGAGACTACTCCTAACTGCAAATTTATCTATGTAATTCCTGACTTCCAAAACCCCACTGGTCGTACCTGGTCCATGGAACGCCGTCAAAAATTTATGGAAGTTGTTAATAAACACAACCTGCCCGTAGTAGAGGATAATCCCTATGGCGAGCTGCGCTATGAAGGCGAAATCCTTCCTTCCCTGAAATCTCTGGATACTAAAGGCCTGGTAATGTTCCTGGGTACCTTCTCCAAAATCTTCTGTCCGGGCCTGCGTCTTGGCTGGGTAGCTGCTGAGCACAGCCTGCTGACTGAGTTCGTAAAGATTAAACAAAGCGCTGACCTGCACACCTCCAACTTTGACCAAGGTGTTGCAGATGCTTATATGGACGCTTATGATCTGGACGAGCATGTTAAGGAAATCGTTGCTCTCTACAAGCATCGTCGTGATCTGATTCTCAAATCCATGGATGAATATTTCCCTGCTGGTACTGAATGGACTCATCCTGAAGGTGGTCTGTTCCTGTGGCTGACCTTCCCTGAAGGCGTAAGCGCTCGCAAGGTATTCTCCAAATGCATCGAGATGAAGGTTGCCGGCGTAATTGGCGATGCTTTCTATCCTAACCAAAAAACTGACCGCAGCATGCGTATCAACTACTCCAACATGCCTGATGACCGCATTGTTGAAGGTATTAAACGTATGGCTAAGGCTATTGAAGAGTGCATGTAATTTAATAGTGCAAAATCTAAGGGACTGCTTTGGCAGTCCCTTTTTGTGTGCTAAAGGTTATGTGCCAATGGCTGGTAATGGCAAGGCTTGCTTTATTAGATTGTGGTGAATTACTGAGAAATAAGTAAATTTGTAGCTGTTCTGGAATATAGGTCGCTGCTAAATTTGCACAAAAAAATCCGTACACAAAATAGCTTTTGTGCACGGACGCGTTTCAAACCGATGAAAACTTACTTATTTAATTTTTACTTCGCCCTTCATAACTCTGTTGAAGATAATGTAGAGAACCTCAGCAGATTCATCAGAGTATTTGAACAGCAAATCGCCTTTTTTAGTGTGGTAGGTAACCATGTTCATGCCGTCAAAATCAGCACCGGTGATTTCGGACAGAGGCACTGCTTTGGTAAGCTTTTGGCCGAGATAAATAATGCGCTCTGTAGTCAGGAAAAAATAGCCCAGCTCCAACAGTACGTTGGTTTCCTCCTTGATAGTGGGGTGCTGGATATGATCGCCCTGGAAGGAAACAGTTTCATCAATACGGAATTTGCGAGTGAGCTCAAAATAGTTGTCTTCCTTCTCAATGGTTTTGTATTCGCAGAGACCGCAGTTGGAATATACCAGACATTTTTCGCCTTTTTCCAAGGGCAGAGTAACATCCATAGGTTGAATGTCATGGTTTTCTGCGTTCCACAAATCACGGTAATGGTGCAGTGCGTTTTCAATGTTATTTTTGAATTCATAGGGAACATCCAGCTTTTCGCAGTCCGCTCTGAATTGAGCCTCCTGGTCAGGAGTGTAGCGGCGTACTTGGCTGATGTCTTCAAATTTTAGATTAAAGTAGTCTTGGAATACTTGTTTGCGAATGGACAGACCGTCTTCATAGTCGTAGCCAAAGAGCTTATTTATTTCACCGATAGTAAGCTTTTCCTCGCCGTTTAAAAGCTTGCGGCAACGATTAAAGTAGGCTGCAGTTTTTGCACCTTTGTCAGCCATTTTTACTAAATGGAGAGGCAGTTCCAATACTTCGGCTAAATGCTGTCCCTGAGCAAACAGCGGGTCATCAGCACTCATTGCATCACTGTAAACTACATCAGCCAGCTTGCGGTAGATACCACTGCGTTGGTTGAGGCTTTGGTCGTCAAGCTTAGCTCCCCAGCTTTTGAGAGCAGACTTAACCTTGTCAGCAGTGAGCTCCTGTGCGTTTTGAGCGTCTGCCAAGATGTTGTTGATTTCCTTCCAAGCGTTTTCAGTGGGCTTGCCGCTGAACATTTTAGAGAAGAAGCCACAGGCCTCCAGTTCTTGTTTAATATAAGGCTTCAATTTGCCACATCCTTTGTATCATATTGCGAGTTACGAAACTTATATAATAATCATTATACTGTAAAAGCTCTGTGAAATAAAGAGCAATTTGTAAAAAGTGGTACATAAGTCGGTATAAGAATAGGGGTACAATGGTTAAGAAGCAAAATAGCATCAGCCTATGGTGCAATTTAAGAAATTAGGACTAGGGCTATATCATCTTAGGCTGCTTACTACTGCTAATATTGTGTTAATTTAGGTACTGCGTTTATGTGGAAAAGTGTTACATTTTTTAGGATAAAGTGCTGTTTATGGTGAAATGAAAGGGCTTGTGCTATAATATAGCTAGTAAATTAAGTTAGAAAAAATTCATATAGAACAGCTATAGCTGCAATAAAAAGCTAATATATATGGAAAAAGCTTTTGCGCCTTAGCGGTGTTTTGCTTTGGAGGGAATGTAAATGTCTCTGTTTGATGAACGTGGAGATAGTAAGGTTAATTGGAAGGTAAATTTGGCCGTTTTATGGTTTGGCGTTTTTTGCGCTTGTGCCAGCTATACAAGCTGTGTGCCATTTTTACCCATATATGTTTTAAAGGAAATGCATGTTGCTCCAGATGAAGTAAATTATTGGAGTGGTATTGTTTATGCTATTACTTTTTTAGGTTCTGCCGTTATGGCACCATATTGGGGTGCATTGGCAGATAAGGTAGGCCAGCGCAAGATGGCTATTCGTGCAGGCTTCGGTCTGGCTATAACCTATTATCTCACAGGTGCCTGTCAAAATATTTGGCAGCTCTTCGTTATTCGTGCTATCTGTGGTATTATTGCTGGCTTTGTTCCTGCTTCTCTCTCGCTTGTATCTTCAACTCTGCCACAGCAGCGTATGGGTTGGGGCATGGGCCTTATGCAGACTGCTATTGCCAGTGGCAGTATTTTGGGACCGCTGATGGGTGGATATCTATCCAGCTGGTTTGGCATGCGCGCGTCCTTTTATGTTGGCAGCCTGAGCTTGTTCCTGGCTAGTATTTTGGTCGTTTTTTTAGTGCATGATTTGCCATATTCTAAGGAAAAGCAAAGGGGCGAGGTGCATCTTCTCCGTGATCTTAAGGAATCCCTGGAAAATAAGGATTTAGTTTTCATCATGGTGATGTTTTTCATCATTCAGTCCTGTGTAATGATTATTCAGCCTCTTATTACTATGTATGTAGGTAGTTTGATGGGTAAAATGGATGATGAAACAATTAAGATGGCAGGTATCATTTTCTCGCTGGCGGGTATTGCAGGTATTATTGCAGCACCATATTGGGGCAAGCGCGGGCAGCGTCATGGCTATGTGCGTACTTTCTGCTTAGTAACCTTTGGCGCAGGCTTTATAAATTTGTTCCAAATGTTTATTGGCTCCGTAATGCAGTTTGCGGTAATACAGTTCTGTTATGGTTTATTCCTGTCCGGTGCAATTCCTAATATTAACGCCAGCCTGACCAAGATTACGACTCAGGAAATGCGTGGCAAGGCTTTTGGTCTTGTTACATCAGCACAGCAATTTGGCGGCGTAGTTGGACCTCTTTTAGGCGGTGTTCTTGGCAGCATGATGCCTACACGCTTTGTTCTTGTGACAACTGGCTGCATTCTTATGAGCTCTGCTGCCTTTTCCTATTTCACTAGGGTTAAAGGGAATAAGGATGCCGCAGATATTTAAAGGTTTCATAAATGCAAAATGAGGTTGGGACAAAACCCTCCTAAAAAAGAAAAACCAGTGGTTGTTTACCGTTAGGTAAATTTCCACTGGTTTTTTATGTCTAGAGTACACAACGAGCAACTTTTCTGTTAGAATTTAATCACCACAAATAAAGCAACAGTGAATTTACGAAAATACACGCAGCGAATGGCTGCAGCTTAATTCAACACATAAGTAAAAAGGTGCGAACTTGAGTATTTTCTCAAATTCGCACCTTATCTTTGTTTATGAAGCTAGTTTTGTCCCAGCCTCATTTTTTGCTATTTATAAAGAAGATATGGTTCTGCCTTTTTTTGGAATTCTTCGCATTCCTTCTGCCAACGAGCAAAGGCTTGCTGTGGTGCTTCACCCTGCCTTAGACTATCCTCGCCTAAAGCGATATCAGCCTTGTAACCAGGCTGCTTATAGCCTCGTTTGGTAAATTCTACATTGTTGGGGTAAAGAGCCATAACAGTTGAAGCTATGGTATATTCCAGCTCTGGTAGATTGACGGTTCGAGGATTGGTGATGTAGATTTCTACACCCTGAATGCATTTGTCCTTGTTTCTGCCGTAGCGGGGAATGAAGCTGGCACTTCTGAAGCGTACTCCCTTAAGGCCAAGGCTCTCCAGAGCTTGTTTGAGCTGATGGGCATTGGCGTATTCTGCTCCAACGAAATGGAAGGGCTTGGCAGTGCCAACACCTACTGCCATATTAGTATCGCCGCAGATACCTGTTACACCATAGAGAATAGATGTTTCAACCGTAGGAATGAGGGGCGAGGGCTGAACCCATTCCAGACCAGTATCCTGCCACAGCATACTGCGTTTCCAGTTTTTCATAGGAATAACCTGGAGCTTGCAGTTGATGTTTTCTTCTTTGTTTATATATTGGGCATATTCGCCAATGGTCAGGCCATGACGGAGAGGAATAGAGTAGAGACCAATAAAGGTTGCATATTCAGGCTTTAGTACCGGTCCTTGAACTGCTCCTCCCAGAGGATTAGGACGGTCGAGAATGATAACATCCTTATTAAGCTTGGCGCATTCCTCCATAATATAGGCTAAACTTGAAAAGTAGGTATAATGGCGTGTTCCTACGTCTTGAATATCTACCACCATGGCGTCGATACCTTCCAGCATAGCTGGTGTAGGACGACGGTTATCGCCATAAAGACTGTAGATGGGAACATCATTGTATGTGGAATTCTGGATTTTTTTACCAGCTCTGACGGCACTGTAAAAGCCATGCTCGGGTACATAGATGGCCTTTAGGCCATAGCTTTGTCCTAGGCGATCTGCAGTAAGCTCCAAACTGCCATTGACACCGGATTGATTGGTGAAAAGACCCAGCGCTTTGCCTTGGAGCAGTTTGCTGTATTCAGGTTCGTCAATGCGTTCCGTACCTAAAATGGTTCTTTCTGCAGCTGCACTTGGATCCTGTTTTGCTGTTCCACAGCCTGAAAGTAGCATGCATACCAACAATAGAAAAATTATTTTTCTCATAGGCGCCTCCTTGAGTGAATTAATAAACGTACACTATTGTTGCCTTTATTATACATTAGAAAAAGTAATGTGACAATTTATTTATTCCTTGTTTTGTAAAGGCTTTGTAAAAGAAAATGCTGCCCTCAGCTGAAGGCAGCATTGTTTGTTAAAAAGGCTATTAAACGATTTGTTCGCCGTGATATTTTTCGCCGTCGTTTTCAGGCAACAGACCATAGTGCTCGGTCCACAGGGTTTTGTATTTTATAGCCTGTGCGTGGATGGAGTCGAAGCCGTCATCGCCCAAGGTTTTGATAACTTTAGCAGGAATGCCTGCAACCAGAGAGTGGGGAGGAACGATGGTGCCCTTGGTTACTACAGCGCCAGCTGCAACAATGGAGCCAGTGCCGATTACAGCGCCGTCCAGAACGGTTGCATGCATACCGATAAGGCAGTGGTCCTCAACGGTGCAGGCATGGAGAAGTGCGCAGTGACCAACAGTTACATAGTCACCAACAACGCAGGCATAATTGTCGGCTACGTGGAGTACGCTGTTGTCCTGAATGTTGGAATAACGACCGATTTCGATACGGTTAACGTCACCGCGTACAACAACGCCAGGCCATACGCTGCTGTATTCTTTCATTTCAACCTTGCCAATAAGAGTAGCGGTGTTGAATGCATATGCTTTTTCGTCAATTTTGGGAGCTTGTCCTTCAAATTTAAAAATCATATATATTTCCCCTTTCAGAAATATTGCAGGCCTATAAAGGCTTGCTAATTAATAATTAACTCTATAGGCTAATTATTAATCTAAAATAGGCTAATGTCAAGGACTTCACAATGATTTCGCATTCTAGGCAGATTTACTTGCAAGGCCTTGTCCTTGGACTTATAATAATGGTATATGAAAGGATTTTTATGAAAAATAGAAGAAATATTATGTTAATTTTACGAGTTATTGCTTACGGTATTTTTCTGGGAGCAGTAATTTATGGCGCTTATTCCTCGCCCTACAATCCTCATCCAAAGTCAACGGAGGATATACGGAATTGGGTAGCTGGCTTTGGCAGTCTGGCGCCTTTGATTTATGTGGCAGTCTACACTGTTCGCCCTGTTTTGTTCTTTCCGACTCTGCTGCTGAACTTGAGTGCAGGCGTTCTCTTTGGCCCCTTTTTGGGAGTGCTGCTGGTGCTGACAGGTGGCCTTGGCTGTGCCAGCTTTTGTTATCTGATGGGGCGCTTTGGCGGCGGTCAATGGCTGCTGAATAATTTTGGCGGCAGCTGGGGTGAGCGCCTGAAGGCGTATCTTTTAGGCAAGGACAGCTTTACCAAAATGCTGTGGCTGCGTACTGTACCGATTTTTCCCTATGACCCTGTAAGTATTATTTCCGGCAGCGTGGGACTTGATTACAAAATCTATGCTGCAGCTACTATTTTAGGTATGCTTCCGGGAGCAATTGCCTATAATTTTTTGGCAGATTCCTTTGGTACCAGCAAATTTTATGGTGCAATCCTAGTGACGATTCTGGCCTTTGGTGTGCCTCTCGTATGGTGGAAGCGCTGTGGCGCTGCTAGAGACTTAGGTGAAGGTAAATAGACAGATAAGAAGGATGTGAAATGATGGCTAAAAATACAGAGATTGAATTAAAGCTTGTAGTTAGCAAGGAAAATTTGAAGAAAATGCTGGGATTGGATTTTGTTCAGGAGGCTATCCGTCAGGATAGTAAGAAAAAGCGCAAGCTGATTTCCAGCTATTATGATACTGATGATTTGGACTTTAAGGCTCAGGGTATTGCCTATCGTGTCCGTGATAAAGGCGATGGTACCTTTGAAGCTACAGTAAAAACATCACGCCGCAACAGCGCCGGTCTTAGCGAGCGTTTGGAACTGAATATTCCTCTGAGTGAGGATAAAGCAGTGCTGGAAGGATTTCTTGATTTAGGTCTGGAACAGGATTTAGTGGATTTGGCTCCTAATGGAGTGGTGCAGCTGTTCAAGGTCAGCGTGGAGCGCACTACCTACATTCTTGATTTGGACGGTGCTGTGGCAGAGCTGGCCATTGATAACGGACGTATTACTGCTGGGAAAGCCAAGGACAAGATTGATGAAATTGAAATAGAGCTTTTGGAAGGCGACAAGGGTGTACTGCTGGATTTTGCAGCACGTCTTGCAGCTGTAGTTCCCATGTTTGTAGAAAAGCGGAGCAAATTTGTACGTGGTCTGGCCCTTCGCGGTATTGAGACCAAGGAGGAGACCCTGCGCAGTCGTATTAGCGGCGACGGCTGTCGTGAAGGCTTTACGGCAGCAATTCAGAAGCATTGTGATATGCTTTTAGATGGTCAGAAGGCACTTTTGGCGGAGGAGCTGGACGAGAAATGGATTAAGGCTCTTAAAAAGGAGCTGTACTTCTTGCGCAGCCTGCTTGCTTGTGTAGAGACTGCGACTGATAAGATTTTGGCGGAGTCTGCTGCTGTAGAGCTGGAGATGTGGAGGCAGCAGGTGGAGCGCTGTCTTACCTTAAGTGAGCTGGAGGAGCTGTGGGATGAGCTCCAGTCTGGCAGCAAGCTGCTGGAGAAGAACTCCCTTGATGGCAAGCTGAGTACAGTTTATGCTGGCGCCTTGGAAAAGCTGGTACAAATGGCTCAGGCAGGAAGTCTGACTACTCTTGTTTTCGGCATTATCAGCTGGCTGTACAGCAGTTCCTGGAAAGACGAGGCGACCATGACAGCTCAGAGCATGGCAGTGGAGTGTCTTGATAAATGGCAGGCCAGTAAGAAAAAAGCAGAAACTGCAGAGGAAAAGCTTTTCCATGTGGAAAATATGCTGTTTTTAGCTAAGAACATTAGCGGTAAGGGATTTAGTCGTGAAGCGGAATTGCTGAAAAAAGCTCGGCGCAAGCTGGCAGAGCGGGTAGGCGTACAGCGTAAGGAACAGCTTATGGCTGAGCTGATGTCTGGTAGTTCATCTAAAAATCTTTACCGTGATTGTGGTGTAGTTTTGGGCTATTTATTGAATAAAAAAATAAACTTAAAGGATTGATGATATGAGCTTTGCTTTTAACGGACAAGAATATAATTATCCCTCCAGACGCAGAGTAGTCTATGCCAAGCGTGGCATGGTTTGCACCTCTCAGCCTTTGGCGGCACAGGCAGGTCTGGCCATTTTGCAGCAGGGAGGCAATGCGGTGGATGCAGCTGTAGCAACTGCTATTTGCATGACTGTTTTAGAGCCTACTAGTAACGGTTTGGGCAGCGACGCCTTCGCCTTAGTATGGATTAAGGACAAGCTGTATGCCCTTAACGGCAGTGGCTATGCACCAAAAAATTTAACTGCGGAGGTTCTGGCGGAGCAGGGCGTAACAGAAAAAATTCCCTATCGTGGCTGGCAGTCCGTTAATATTCCTGGCGCAGTTTCTGCCTGGGCGGAGCTTCATAAGCGCTTTGGCAGGCTTCCCTTTGCCAAGCTGTGTGAGCCCGCTATTTACTACGCTGAGGAGGGTTACCCTCTGTCTCCGTTGATTCAGAAGCTGTGGGACGAAAGCGTTGCGTTGTTTGAGGAATACAAGGATAAAGAAGAGTTCTGCGGCTGGTTTCCTACCTTTGCACCTGATGGTAAGGCCCCTGAGGTTGGTCAGCTGGTTAAGCTGCCTGATCATGGTAAAACTCTGCGCCAAATTGCTGAGACAAGCGGCGAAGCCTTCTATCGCGGTGAGGTAGCCGATACTATTGCTGCGTTCAGCGAAAAAACTGGCGGCTTTATCTCTAAGGAAGATTTGGCAAATTACCGTGCAGAATGGGTTGAGCCTCTGCATACAGAATATCGTGGTCATGAGGTGTGGGAGATCCCGCCTAATGGTCAGGGTATGACGGTGCTTATGGCACTGAACATTTTAAAGGGCTTTGATTTTGCAAAGAAGGAATGCGCCGACACCTATCACAAGCAGATTGAGGCTATGAAGCTGGCCTTTGCTGACACTATGGAATATGTTACTGACCCCCGTTATATGAATACTAAGGTTGAGGATATGCTTAGCGACGCATATGCTGAAGCACGCCGCAGCCTGATTGGCAAGGAGGCCCTGGAGCCCAAGCCTGGCAGTCCCTTTAGCGGCGGTACTATTTATCTTTGCACTGCAGATAACGAGGGTAACATGGTTTCACTGATACAGAGCAATTACAAGGGCTTTGGCTCCGGTATTGTAGTTCCTGGTACAGGTATTGCTCTTAATGACAGAGCCAGCGGCTTTTCCCTGAACCATGAATCTGACAATTATCTTCAGCCCTGGAAAAAGCCCTACCACACCATTATTCCCGGCTTTTTGACTAAGGACGGCAAGGCTGTAGGTCCCTTTGGTGTTATGGGTGAATATATGCAGCCTCAGGGACAGCTGCAGGTAGTTATGGATACGGTGGACTTTTTGATGAATCCTCAAAACGCACTGGACGCTCCCCGTTGGCAGTGGATTGAGGGCAAAAAGGTTCAGCTGGAGGACGGCGTTCCTGCAGAGATTGTAGCAGAGCTGCAGCGTCGTGGCCACGAAATAACTGTTATGAGCGATTACACCAGCTTTGGCCGTGGCCAGATTATCTGGCGTGATGAAAATGGTGTCTTGGCTGGTGCTACTGAGCCTCGTACTGACGGTACTGTGGCAGCCTGGTAAAAATAAAAGCCTTGATGTTTATATAATATATAAGAATGAGTGGTGATTTTGTGCGCTTATATACTGCGTTATTACAAGACAAAGAGGAGCTTTTGGCAGCATTTGATGCTAGCAATACTGCCTACAGGCTGAGCAAGCTGGCAGAGCTTTCACCAAAGCTTAAGTTTGCAGATATGAATGAGCTTATCTGTACCATGGATGCCGAAAAGGCGGCATCGTTCCGTTCCTTTAGCCAAAATTTGGATGCACTTTCCGGTGCTGCTGTTTCCTTGGATGAAGTTCAGCTTTTGGCTCCTGTTGTGCATCCGCGTCAGGATATTATTTGTCTGGGAATTAATTATGCTGCTCATGCTATTGAAGCAGGACATTTTTCACATACTGCCTTTGGCGGTGAGCGTCCCTATACCATTTATTTTTCTAAAAGAGTTAATCGGGCCACTGCTTCAGGCGAAGCTATTCCTTCCTACAAGGGGCTTGTGGACAGTATTGACTATGAGGCTGAGCTGGGTGTTATTTTAGGCAAAGATGCTAAATGCGTTAGTGAAGAGGACGCCTTGGATTACGTTTTTGGCTATACCATTATTAATGACGTCAGTGCCCGCAATCTACAGACACGACACAAGCAGTGGTACTTGGGCAAGAGCCTGGATGGTTTTACGCCTATGGGGCCCTGCATTGTTACTGCTGATGAAATTGAGGACGTGCAGAATTTAGATATAAGCTGTCACGTAAATGGTGAACTGCGTCAAAGCAGCAATACTAAACTAATGATTCAGACTGTAGCCAGTGCTATTGCTGAGCTGAGTCAGGGCATTACATTGCAGGCAGGAACTATTATTGCTACGGGAACTCCTGCTGGCGTAGGTATGGGCATGAAGCCGCCTACATTCCTGAAAAAGGGCGATGAAATCGTCTGCGAAATCAGCGGCATTGGCAAGCTGGTTAACACAGTAGAATAAAGAAAAAATTAATCCCCATGGATTAGGCGCAAACCTTTTCCGTGGGGATTTTGTTTATTTTCCTGTGCCAATAAGCTGTATAAGGACTATTTCAGGAGCTTTTTCTGTCCTGATAGGTGTGCCCCAATAGCCATAGCCGTTATTCGTAATGGCAGTCATGCTGTCAAAGGCAGCCCTGCCATAATCTAAGAGGTACATTCTTTTGGTGATTAGTCGATTGGGAAAAAGCTGACCAGTATGAGTATGTCCTGCCAGATAAAGGTCATAGCCTGCCTCTGAGGCTGCCTGCATACGTCTTGGCTGGTGGTCCAGTATAATAGTATAGTAATGCTGGTTATTGCTGCTAAGGCGTTTCAGTTCCTTGACATCCTTGCTTTTACTGTAATCTTCTAGTCCAACAAGCTTTATTCGTCCATCTACAAAGGCGTAGCTGTCTCGAAGTACCTGAATGTTTTGCTCCTCCAGACGCTTTTGCCAGCTTAGCGGCTGGTCGAGGTAGTCGTGGTTGCCATAGGCCATAAAGACACCCTTAGGTGCCTTAAGCTGACAGAGGGGAGCAAGGGAATTCTCCTTTAATACGTAGGCCTGCTTTTCGTCGAGAACATCGCCTGCTACAAGAACAAGGTCGGGCTGAAGCTGATTTACACGTTCTGTAAGACGTTGAGCATAGTCTTTTCCTAAAAGTCTGCCAAGATGGATATCACTGAGGAAAACGATTTTATAGTTTTCACCATGGGATAGCTTGGCAGTAGTAATTCTTTCAGTTCTCACAACGGGGCTATAGGCGTTTATACTGCCCCAGGCTATGAAGCAGAAAATAGCAATGACGCCAACAAGAGCCAGCTTTTCTGAGGGAAGAGGAAACCCGATGAACTTTGAGGCCAGCCAAAGCAGTAAATGTAAGACTGCCAATAGCAAGGAATAGTAGGCGAAAGCCATCCACAGGCCGCCAAGCCAGGAGCTGGCTTTTATAAGCAGCAAAGGTGCTGTTTCAGGTAGGGCTCTGGATATAATGTTATTGCAGGCTAAAAATAGGTATATTAGTCCAAAACTAAGACTGTGTGACAACGGAAAATTAATACGATAATAAAAATATGTAATTAAGAGCAGTAGCAGATTTACTGTGCCGATGAAAATAATAATATGCATAGCAAGCTCCTTCTAAAGAGGTTTTTGATATTTTTATTTGTTACTTAATTATAAAATCTAGAGTCAGCTTGAAGTCAAGAGGCAGAAGTAAATTTTTTGTAAATTAACCAGAGCTTTTAGGTATAGCTAGAGCTGGAGAAATATTATATAATGGTGAGCAGAGGCGAGCTTTCGCCCTAGAGCGGAACAGGCTGACGGAGCCTGTCAAAATTTGCAGAGGAGGAAGTGTTGATGAAAAAATTAGCGGCTTTTTTGACCGCAGGTTTATGCTTTTTTAGCTCAGTAGCTCTGGCTATGTCTAAGGAAATAATTATTCTGCATACAAATGATATCCATGGCGGAGTAGACAATAATATAAGTCTGCCCTGCCTTGCTTAATATAAAAAACACTGCAAAATGATGGTGCTCAGGTTGCTTTAGTTGATGCAGGTGACGCGTTGCAGGGTTCTGCTTTGGCTGAACAGACTAAGGGAGCTGCTGTTCTCCGCCTCATGAAGCAGACAGGCTATGATTTTATGCTGCCGGGACGACATGATTTTTACTATGGCGTAAAGCATTTGCTGGATTTAAATACTCAGCTCCAGGGTGAATACTACTGTATAAATTTGGGTGATAAAAATCTAGACCAAGCTTCTTTGCCAGGCTATAAGATAATTGATTTTTCAGGTACCAAGGTTGGCTTTGTGGGCTTTACTGCACCAACCGCCATAGATGAGCTTAATAAAGCGAATTTTAAGGATAAAGTCAGCGGTATATCCTATAACCTTGGTAACACAGCGGAAAGTAAAAAGCTATATAAGTACTTGCAAAAGCAAATTAATGATGCTCGCAGTGAAGGAGCTAGGCATATTATTTTAGTACTCTATACAGAAAGCCTTTCTGGCAGCTGGAGTCCTGAAGCAATTGCAAAAAATACTAAGGGCTTGACATGTATTATTATGGGGGGAACTCACCAGTGTATTGATAACTTGTGGGTAAAATCTCAGAATAATAAGGACGTGCTTGTTGTGCAGGCCGGCAGCAAGCTGCAGTCTGTTGGTAAGCTGACAATCGGCAAAAAGGGCACACCCTCTAGTGAGCTTGTTTACAGCGTATATCTATCCGATAAGGCAGTAGCTGCTGAAAGAAAGCATTTGGCACTTGTTGCACGTCAGCAGGTTGGTTATTCCAATGTGTACCTGTACTCAAAGGACCCTGGTACAAGACAGCGTTACGTTGGCAGCCATGAAACCAATATGGGAAATTTTGCTGCTGATGCCTACAAAGCTGCTCTTGGTGCTGACCTGGTGCTACTAAACAGTGGAGAGCTTACAGGTGAGCTTCCCTACGGTAATATTACATATCAAAGCCTTTTGGAAGCATTTCCTCATGAATACAGCTGTTGTCTGATTGAAGCTACAGATAAGCAGGTTTTAGATGCGTTGGAAATGGGAGTGCATCGCTTTCCTGATGAGTTTGACGGTTTTATGCAGGTTGCAGGTCTGAGCTATACCATTGACACAGGGATTAATTCCAATGTGGTACTTGATAGGTACGGAAACTTTAAGAATGTGGCAGGAGCATACCGCGTCAGGAATGTTATGGTAGGGAAAAGTCCGCTTGCTTTGGAAAAGATATATCGCGTTGGCGGCAGCAGCAGGGCTTTAAAATATCTTGGTCATGGCATGAGCATGTTTAAGGGATGTAAGGTTCTGCAGGAGGGGAAATTTCTGCAGGCAGATGCCTCTAAGCTTTATATTAAAAACAAGCTTAAGGGTCAGATTACCTGGAAATATCATAATCCATATGGAGAAGAAAGAATAAAATTTAAATAATTTGCTAAAAGCAGAGCTGTGCTGTACGGCTCTGCTTTTAGTTTTTAGAGGTATTTACTTAGCTTATGGTAAATTTCTGTAGCTTAAATAGTGCTTTAGACTATTACTGAAATACATATTGACATAAAAATCACATAATGATATAATTAAAAATTTTTGACATATGTATAAGGCCGTGTTATCATTAACTTATGATACTATGTCAAGGAGGGTTCAGAATGTTTGCTACAGGTGACAAGGTCGTTTATCCCCTGCATGGCGGAGCTATTATCAGAGATATTGAGGTTAGAGAACAAGACGGTAATAATATTGCATATTATATTTTGCAGATGCTGTTTGAAAACATGATTGTGGCTATTCCTGTCAGCAATGCTGAGCACCTTGGCTTAAGACCTATTGGTGATGATGCACTGCTGACAAAGGTGGAAATTGTGCTTCATGAAGAGCCTGATGTGCAGTCCGTGAAAAGTATTTCCTGGAATAGGCGTTTTCAGCTATATATGGATAGGATAAAAAGCGGTGATATTTTAGAGGTTGCCAAGATTTTTAAGCTGCTGAGCATTATGGAGAATAATAAAAAGATTTCTGTTGGTGAACGGAGGCTGCTTCATAATACTAAGCAAATACTGCAGAGTGAGATTATGCTCATTAGAAATGTTGATGCTGATGCTGCTAACCAGTGGCTTGATGCTTGCTGTGCCGAATAGGTTTTTAGAGGTGTGATTTAGTGATTGTACGTGTGCGAATTATAAAAGAGTGTTGCTGATGCAACACTCTAATTTTTTACAATATTGTTACATGATTCACATATTTGTTCGGAATAATTACTTGTAATTTGATACATATCGAGTTATTATATAATAGATAAAATATCACAATATTTATCGTTAAGAGAATTTTGAAGAAAGGAGGAAAAAGATGTTGAAGAAAATTCTTAGCCTGACTGTTTCGTTTATTGTTATCGTTACCGGACTCATACTTACTGACAATGTCATTCCTTATCTTTCGGAATATTTAGGCTATGACTTACATGGCAATGGTATTTTTGGTATTTCCTTTGCGTACATCGGCTTAGGTCTTTTGGGAGTGGGTTTGTTTGGTTGGCTGGCACTGGTGCTGGAGCCGTTTATCACCAATTCCATTTATAATGCATCTGAGCGTTGGACAGCAGCACTGTCACGTATTCCCACCAGCGATATTTTGGTAATTGTCTTTGGCGTTGGTATCGGACTTATTTTGGCAAATCTGATTGGTGCTCCTTTTTCCAGACTGCCTATTGTTGGCTCCTATATTCCTATTATTCTGAGCCTGATTATGGCTGTTGTAGGTGCAAAGCTGGCCCTGCGCAAGCATAACGATATTGTTGGCTTCTTCAATCGTATTCCCAGCCGCAAGGCTGTGAAGGCACCTGATAAAAATGATGTTAAGGCAGGTCCCTTGGGAGACCGTTTGTACAGCAGCAACAAGCTCCTTGATACTAGTGTTATTATTGACGGACGCATTATGGATATTCTTTCCACCGGATTCTTGGACGGTCGCATGGTAGTACCTAACTTTGTCCTGGAAGAACTGCAAAAGCTTTCTGATTCCTCTGATGGTCTGAAGCGTGCTAAAGGTCGTCGTGGTTTGGATTTGGTTCATGATATGCAGGTCAGTTATAAAGGTCAGGTTCTTATTGTAGATAATGACTATGATGATATTAGCGAGGTTGATGCTAAGCTGGTACGTCTGGCTAAGCAATCAGATGCTGCTATTATTACTAATGATTTTAACCTGAATAAGGTTGCTGAGATTCAGGGCATAAAGGTTCTGAACATTAATGAGCTTGCGAATGCTATTAAGCCTATTGTAGTTGCAGGCGAGGAAATGAATGTTTACCTGGTGAAAGAGGGAAAGGAGCAGGGACAGGCTATTGCTTATCTTGATGATGGTACCATGATCGTTGTTGAAAACGGTCGTGATTCCTTAGGCAACAGCATTCCTGTTATTGTAAGCTCTGTTTTGCAGACTTCCGCAGGCAGAATGATTTTTGCACGTGCTAAGGAATAATGCAGTTATAATTTGATATTGGAAACGAGGCAGGGGAAATGCAGAAGCTTATTGCTGTTATACCGGCGGCTGGCGCAGGCAAGCGTCTCGGCCTAGGTATAAATAAGGCCTTTGCTATGCTTAGGGGCGCACCGCTGATTGTGCATTGCCTGGCTATGCTGGCTGAAACAAATTTAATTACCCGGGCAATAGTGGTTCTGGCACCTGCTGAGGTGGACGAAGGAAGACTGCTGCTGGAGCGATATCAGCAGCAGTTTTTTTCAAATCTACCCTTTGCAGTAGTTGCCGGTGGTAAGGAGCGTCAGGATTCTGTAGCTAACGCTCTGCGTACTATTGATGAAAATGAAGGATATGTTGCTGTTCATGACGGCGCCAGACCCTTTGCAGGCAAAGAGGTTTTTGAACGCACCTTGGCGGCTGCTGTAAAATATGGTGCAGCTATTGCTGCTGTACCCGTTAAGGATACTATTAAGGTTGTAGATGAGCAGGGAATGGTTGTGGCTACTCCAGAGCGTAAAACCCTGCAGGCAGTGCAGACACCGCAGATTTTTGAGCTGGGGCTTTTAAAGACGGCCTATGCCTATTTAGAGCAGCATCCGGCGGCTGTTACAGATGATGCTTCTGTAGTGGAGCTTTCTGGTCATGGTGTTGCAGTTGCTTTAGGCAGATACGAGAACATTAAGGTTACAACTCCGGAGGATTTGGTGTTTGCAGAAAATCTTCTGGAGCAGCAGGAGAAGTAATATGGAGAATAAAATTGTGATGCCGCAGTTTCGTATTGGCAGCGGCTATGATGTACATAAGCTTGTTGAGGGGCGTAAGCTGATTTTATGCGGCGTAGAGGTTCCTTACGAGCTGGGTCTTTTGGGTCACAGTGATGCAGACGTGGCTTTGCACGCTCTCATGGATGCTCTTTTGGGAGCAGCTGCATTGGGAGATATTGGCAAGCATTTTCCTGACACTGATATGCGCTTTAAGGGTGCAGATAGCGTTAAGCTGACAGAACATGTTCTGCTGCTTTTAAAGGAGCAGGGCTGGCGTGTAAATAATGTTGATGTAACCATTATTGCTCAACGCCCTAAGCTGGTTTCCTTTATTCCGGCAATGCGCAGTAGGGTTGCTCAGGTTCTGGAGCTTTCTGAGAATTGCGTAAATGTTAAGGCTACTACTACTGAAAAGCTTGGCTTTACCGGCCGTGGAGAAGGCATTGCGGCTGAGGCAGTAGCAAGTCTGATAAAATAAGCTGGTTCAGGCAAGTATTTGTCACTTTAATGTACAAGTAGGAGCCTTTTTATGGTATAATATTATAATGTGTTAGTAACATTAATTTAAATTAATAGCTGCTTGGCAGCTTATATGGAGGTATATGTGATGAATGAAGTTAGAGTAAGATTTGCACCGAGCCCCACTGGTCCGTTTCATATTGGCGGCGCTCGCAGTGCTCTGTTCAACTGGCTGCTGGCTCGTAAAACCGGCGGCAAACTGATTCTGCGTATTGAGGATACTGACAGAGAGCGTTCTACACCGGAATCTGAAGAAAATATCAAGGCTGCTTTAAAATGGCTTGGTATGGACTGGGATGAGGGCGTTGATGTAGGCGGTGAAAATGGGCCCTACCACCAAATGGAACGCTTGGACATCTACAAAAAATATACTGATCAGCTGCTGGCTGAGGGCAAAGCTTACTACTGCTACTGCACCGACGAAGAGCTGGAAGAAGAGCGTCAATCCCTGATTAAAGAAGGCAAAATGCCTCGTTACATGGGTAAATGCCGCAACCTTACTCCTGAGCAAATTGCTCAATATGAGGCTGAAGGACGTAAACCCACTGTTCGTTTCCGTGTTCCTGCTGACCAACAGATTTTGGTTCGTGACCTGGTTCGCGGCGACGTTGTTTTTGATTCCAACAATATCGGCGACTTTGTAATTGTTAAGTCCGACGGTATTCCTACATATAACTACGCAGTAGTAATTGACGATGCTTTAATGCATATTACTCACGTAATTCGTGCTGAGGAGCATTTGTCCAACACTCCGCGTCAATGCTTGGTATATGATGCACTGGGCTTTGAAAAACCTGTATTTGGTCATATCTCCCTGATTTTAGGCAAAGACCACACCAAGATGAGCAAGCGTCATGGTGCAACCTCTGTTGACCAATATCGTCAGCTGGGCTATCTGCCTGAAGCTATTAACAACTTCCTGGCACTTTTGGGCTGGGCTCCTAACAGCGAGCAGGAAATCTTCTCTATGGAAGAGCTGATTCATGAGTTCTCCATGGAAAGAGTTGCCAAGAATCCTGCAGTATTCGATATTGACAAGCTGAACTGGATTAATCAGCACTATATGCGTCAACTGGATGCAGAAGCATTCTTCCAAGCTGCTAAACCTCATATGATTGCTGCAGGCTATATGACTGGCGAAGAAGAAGGCGAAAAGCTGGCTTGGCTCCACGAAGTAGTTGCAACTGCTCAAGACCACATTTCCTATGCAGCACAAATTCCTGCCAGCGTAGAAATGTACTTCAACGACGAATTTGATTTTGAAAACGAGGAAGCAGAGGCTGTTCTGAAAGCTGAAACCGTTCCTACCGTTATCAATATGCTCCTAGAAGAGCTGCCTCAGGTTGAAGCTCTGGACGCTGCTGCTGTTAAGGCTCTCTTCAAGAAAATTCAAAAAACCACCAAGCTCAAAGGCAAGGATGTATTCATGCCTATCCGTGTTGCTCTGACCGGCAACCAACATGGTCCTGAGCTGGCTGCTATGATTCCTCTGCTGGGCGTAGAACGCAGCAGCAACCGTATCAAAGCAAGCTTGGCAAAGGCTGGCGTTGAGCTGTAATTACTAATAAGTGGCTGTCAGACGTGGAACATTCCATGTCTGAAGCCAGTCTGGAAATAAAATTCTAATTGTTTATAAGGAGATGGACAATGGCTATTAGAGTATATAATACCCTGACTAAACAAAAAGAAGAGTTTGTACCTATTAACCCTGGCAAGGCAAATATTTATGTTTGCGGCGTAACTCCCTACAATCATCCTCATATCGGCAACGCTCGTCCCTTTGTAACCTGGGATGTAATCCGTCGCTTCTTGGAGCATGAAGGCTATGATGTGCTTCATGTACAAAACTTCACTGATATTGATGATAAGATTATCAATACTGCCAACAAAGAGGGCGTAGAATGGTTTAATATCTGCAATCGCTACATTGAGTCCTACTTTGAAGTAATGGATAAGCTCAATGTTCGTCGTGCTCATGTATATCCCCGTGTATCTGAGCATATTGACGATATTATCAAAACTGTACAAACCCTCATTGACAACGGCTACGGCTATGTTGTTGACGGCGATGTATACTACAGCGTAGAAAAATTCAAATATTATGGTCAGCTTTCCGGCCGTAATCTTGATGATATGCTGGCAGGTGCCCGCATTGACGTTGATGACCGCAAAAAGAATCCTATGGACTTTGCTCTGTGGAAATCTGCGAAACCGGGCGAACCCTCCTGGACCAGTCCTTGGGGTCAAGGTCGTCCTGGCTGGCACATTGAATGCTCTACCATGAGCATGAAGTATTTGGGCGAAACCTTTGACTTCCATGGCGGCGGCAGCGACTTGATTTTCCCTCACCATGAAAACGAAATTGCTCAATCTGAAGGCTGCACCAACTGCCATCCTTTCGTACACTACTGGCTGCATAATGGCTTCATTACTGTAGATAACGAAAAAATGTCCAAATCTCTGGGCAACTTCTTTATGGTTATCGACATTCTGGAGCACTTTGATCCTGAAACCCTACGTTTCTTCATCGTATCCACTCATTACCGCAGCCCGCTGGATTTCAGCGACGAGCGTCTTAAGGAAGCACAAAAGAGCCTTGGTCGTCTGCGTCAGGCGCAGGAAACACTGGGTGAGCTGAGCGCAATGATGAGTGCAGGCGCAACTGAGAGCAGTCTGGTACTGCGTAAAAAGGCTGTCGAACTTCGCGATGCATTCATGGAAGCAATGCGTGATGACTTCAATACTGCTTTGGCAATCAGCCACATGTTTGCTCTGGCTAAGGAAATCAATATCTATAACAAAGAGGTTGTGGACGCTCAAGGCAAGCCTGATGGCAAACTTGTAGCAATCCTTAATGACGTATTTGCTGAAATGTGCTCCATCATCGGCGTACTGGAAACCAAGGCTGCAGTAGCTCCTACTGAAGCTGGCGATAACAAAGAGGCTGCTCTTGTAGAAATGCTCATTCAAATGCGTCAGGATGCACGTGCTTCCAAGAACTATGCTCTTGCTGACCAGCTGCGTAATCAGCTGACTGCTATCGGCATTGTACTGCAAGATACTCCTCAAGGAGTTAAATGGTCTAAGCAATGAGATTTGAACAATATCAAATGCTAAAGTCTCATGCGCTGGCTGCCTGTGAGGCGGCTGGCGTGGACTTTCCTGCTACTAAGCAGATAAATCCTATTTTGCTGGCGTATATTGGTGATGTGGTATTTTCCATGTATATTCGCCTGCGTTTGCTTCCTACATCAAGCCACGTAAGGATTGTCCATGATTTGGGCTCTAAAATGGTGTCAGCCAAGTTCCAGTGTCTGGCGATGCAGGAGTTGGAGTCTGGTCTGTTCGAGGACGAGGCTATGATTTTCCGCCGCGGACGCAATGCTAAGTCCATGGTACCTAAAAGTGCATCTGTCCATGAGTATCGTATGGCAACTGCCTTCGAGGCTTTATTAGGCTACCTTTTCCTGGAGGAAAGGCAGGAGCGTCTGGAGGAGGTTATGGATATCTCCTTTGACATTATTATCGGCAAAATGAATGAATTAAAGAAATGAGGTGGTTGCATTGACTATGCAAGTTAAATTAGTACGTCATACTCCTGAGCCGGAGCGTACCGTTGCTATGAGTGCCCGTCTGTGCTATTCACCCATTGGCGCTGCTCAGCTGGAAGAAAAAATTTCTGACGAGCATGCAGCAAAGCTTGTACGCAAGCTGGTAAGCATGGGTCACTTTTCTACTTTGGAGCATGTAACCTTTACATTCGCCATTGAAGGTGTTTCCAGAGTTCTTACCCATCAGCTGGTGCGACATCGCATTGCTTCTTATTCTCAGCAATCTCAGCGATATGTTAAGGAGCATGATTTTGAAACAATTCTGCCTGGTACAATCGCTAAGAATCCAGAGGCTAAGGAAAAATTTACTAAGCTGATGGTGGAAATCCAAGATTTATATAATGAGTTTACCGAAATGGGTATTCCTGCTGAAGATGCCCGTTATATTCTGCCCAATGCTGCAGAAACAAAAATTGTTTGTACCTTTAATGCCCGTTCTTTACTGAACTTTTTCAGCCTGCGCTGCTGTACCCGTGCTCAATGGGAAATCAGAATGCTGGCTAACAAGATGCTGGAAGAATGCAAGAAGGTTGCGCCGGTTATTTTTGAAAATGCTGGTCCTACCTGTATTTCCCAAGGCGTTTGCCATGAAGGAGAAATGAGCTGTGGTCGTCTGCAGGCTATCTTAGCTGCTAAAGCCAAACAGTCTCAAGAAAAATAAAATATCTTGATAAAGCAAAGTCCGCATTAGTGCGGACTTTAGCTTAGATTATGGAGGAGCTTATGCCCCAAGAAGTTACGGATATTATAGCTGGACGCAATGCCGTTTTGGAAGCACTGCGTGGACAGCGTTCTATAAATAAAATAATGGTTCAGGACGGCGCTACAGGCGGTAGTCTAGGTGAGATTATTGGTCTGGCCAAGAGTAAGGGTATTGCTGTAGAGTTTGTTAAGGCTGATAAGCTGGACAAGCTGGCTCAGGGCGTTCGTCATCAGGGCGTAGTCGCATTGGCTGCTCCTATTGCCTTTCAGACTCTTGATGATGTGTTTGCCAAGGCTGAAAAAAAGGGCGAGGAACCCTTTATTCTGCTCTTAGATGAGCTGCAGGATCCTCAGAATGTAGGTGCCCTGATTCGTACTGCTGATGCAGCTGGCGTTCATGGTGTGCTTATGCCACGTCGTCGCAGCTGTCCTCTGAATGCGGTAGTTGCTAAAATCTCTGCAGGTGCAGTTGAATATGTTCCCGTTGTCCAAATAGGAAATATTGCTCAAACCATTGAAGAGCTGCAGCAGCGAGGTTGCTGGATTGTAGGCGCAGATATGGATGGTACGGACTTTTTTGCGGCTAATATGACTGGCCCTATTGTTCTTGTCATTGGCGCTGAGGGGAAGGGTCTGGGTCGTTTGGTTAAGCAGAAATGTGATAATATTGTCAGCATTCCCATGAACGGCGGCGTTAATTCCCTGAATGCCTCAAATGCAGGCGCAGTTCTTATGTATGAGGTAGTGCGTCAGCGTCTGACTATGAAATGAGGCAGCGTTATGGAATATCTGCTGATAGATGGCTATAATGTTATTAATTGCTGGAAGGAGTTTAAGGGAATCCGTGAGACCAACCTTGAGCATGCCAGAGAGCTTTTAATTGCCGGTATTTCTGAATATGCTGCTTTTAGAGGCTATAGAGCGACTATTGTATTTGACGCTCTGGATGTGTCCGGACCCGGTGTAGTAGAAAAAATCCATGGTATTGAGGTGGCCTTTACTGACGAGGAAGAGACTGCCGATTCCTGGATTGAACGCAAGGCCTATGAGCTAAGCCGTTTAAAATCTAATAAGGTGTTTGTTGTTACCAGTGACTACGCGGAACAAATTAATATTTTAGGTGCAGGCGGCTACCGTATTTCTGCACGTGAATTCCACGAGGACTACAAAAAGGCAAAGGCTGATATTTCAGCTAAGCTGCGTATGCCCGCGAAGGCTATTAATCGCAATGAGCTTGGTAGTAGAATTAATGGGCATGTGTTGGAGCATTTGGAAAGAATGCGCCGTAATGAGCACTAAAATTTATTGATGTTTAAAAAAGCTGCCTATTTGCTTTTGTTTAATTTGACTTATAGTAAATAGCAATATATAATGGTAACATCGTTGTTTTATAAATATTAGGCGGAGGATATGTAATTTATGACTACAGATATTGAAAGCGAATCTTTTGATGTCTTTGCTAATATGACAGATGAGGAAATCGTTTTAGATGCCCAGCTTAACAATAACGTACTGGCGCAGGAGTATTTGCTGCATAAATACAGAAACTTTGTGCGAGCTAAGGCAAGAAGCTATTTCCTTATCGGTGCGGAAAGAGAGGATATTATTCAGGAGGGTATGATTGGTCTTTACAAGGCCATTCGTGACTATAAGTCTGATAAGCAGTCCTCCTTTAGAGCTTTTGCAGAATTGTGTGTAACACGTCAGATTATCACAGCAATCAAGACCGCTACACGTCAAAAGCATATTCCGCTTAATTCTTACGTTTCACTGAATAAACCAATTTACGAGGAAGATAGTGACAGAACCCTTCTTGATGTAATCAGCGGGGTGAAGGTCGCTAATCCTGAGGACCTGGTTATAAGTCGAGAAGAGTTTAATGATATTGAGAATAAGATGAATAATATTCTCAGCGACTTGGAATGGAAGGTACTCATGAGCTATCTGGATGGCAAATCCTATAATGAAATCGCTGAGGAATTGGACAGACATATTAAGTCCATTGATAATGCTCTGCAAAGAGTTAAGCGCAAGCTGGAGAAGTATATTATCAGCAAGGGTGAAATTACTGACCTGCGAACTGTGTACAGCGGACTTATGTCAATTGATCCTAACGAAAGATTTAGAAAAAAGAATAGCGGAAAACAGCTCTAAATGATAAAAGTGTAACAAAAGATGGCATCGTTTTGAAATTTTCAAAATGGTGCTATTTTTTTAAAGGATTTTTAGAATGTTCAGCGAATAGTAAGTGTAACAAAGCTATTGGTTTAGAATTTTTGCACTTCGGTGTATAGGGAGGTTTTTCAAATGAATCAAGTTGAAGAATTGTTGAAAGTAGTTGAGCAAGCTCAAGCAGACCAAGGTAATGTTGTTATCGTTACCGGCAAACCCGGCAGTGGCAAAAGCAAAGTTTTGCGCGAAGCTGCAGAAGCAAAAAAATGGACCTATGTAGATTGCCGCATGTTGATCAGCGAGGAGTTCCTGGCAATTCCTGCTGCTGACAGAGGCTTGTATGCACCTGATATGTTTGCTGATATTTTGGCAAGCTACAATGCAGATGTAATTATTCTCGACAGACTGCAAACCCTGTTTGTACCTGTGTTCCACATCAATACTGATAGCCTGATGCGTAAGCTCAGCAAAAAGTTTACTATTGTTACTGCATGGCCTGGCTACATTGAGAATGGTAACCTGTGCTATGACAAATTTGACGGTACTGAGGCTATTCGTATCAGCCCGGACGGATTCAAGATTTGGAACGTAGACTAAGACCTTGATGGAGGCGTAGCATGGAACAAAAGAAACGTTGCTTCGCTGTATTAACCGGCGGCGGCGACTGCCCTGGCTTGAACGCCGTGATTCGCGCCGTAGTTAAGACATTCCTGCAAAATGACTGCATTGTTTACGGTGTTATTAATGGCTTTAATGGACTGGTAAACGATAATTTAAAATTAATGGATTATGAGAGTATATCAGGTATCCTGCCTAGAGGCGGTACTATCCTGGGTACTACTAATAGAGATAATCCCTTTAAGTTTGCTATTGAAGATGCTGACGGCAACATAACTTATCATGATATGCGTGACAAGGTTGTAGAGAATCTGAAGAAGTACGATATTGAGGCGTTGGTGGTAATCGGCGGCGATGGCAGCTTGAATATTGGTGCTCAATTGTCTCGAGAGTGTGATGTAAAAGTAGTCGGTGTACCTAAGACCATCGATAACGATTTACCATGTACTGAGCGTACTTTCGGCTTTGATACTGCTATGGCAATGGCAACAGAGGCTGTGGACAGACTCCACACGACGGCTGAATCCCACCACCGCGTAATGGCGTTGGAGGTAATGGGCCGCTATGCAGGTTGGATTGCATTGCACAGTGGTATTGCTGGTGGAGCAGATGTAATTCTGCTTCCGGAGATTCCCTACAAAATAGACTCTGTTATAGCAAAGATTAATCAGCGTAAGGCTACCGGAAAAAATTTCAGCATCATAGTTGTTGCTGAAGGTGCAAAACCAGAAGGTGGCGAAATGAGTGTTGCACGTATGGTTAAGGGCAGCTTTGAACCTATACGCTTAGGCGGAGCAGGCGAGAAGCTTGTGCGCGAGATTGAAGAGCTTACTGGAATTGAGTCTCGTTGTACAGTGTTAGGCTATCTGCAGCGTGGCGGATCACCTACAGCCTTTGACAGAGTACTTTCGACAAGGTACGGTGTAGCAGCTGCTGAAGCGTGTCTGCGTGGTGAATATAATGTGATGGTTTCTTTGTATCACGATCAGATTGTTACTGTTTATATTCAAAGAGCTGCTTCACAGCCTAGACAGGTTCCTGTTGATAGCGAAATAATTCGCACTG
This sequence comes from uncultured Phascolarctobacterium sp., assembly GCA_900547415.1. Lineage (GTDB taxonomy): Bacteria > Bacillota > Negativicutes > Acidaminococcales > Acidaminococcaceae > Phascolarctobacterium_A. The sequence continues at coordinate 29,415 of URGS01000018.1, forward strand.
GACGTCAGATAGGTATCTGCTTTGGTGACTAATTAAGGCTTGATTAATTTAGAATATGTATAATGGGAGGCGACCTTATGGTTGTCTCTCATTTTTATTTGACTAAAAAGTGAAATGAATAGGTGATTGGTTGCAGTAAACAAATAATGCGTGTATAATGAAAACGTTAGCTTGTTAAAAAGAAAGGGTAATATAATGGATTTAAATCTTATTGCAGTGATTGTAGGTATTGTTGAGGGTTTAACAGAATTTCTCCCTGTTTCATCTACAGGTCATATGATTATTGTAGGCCATATGTTGGGCTTTGATGGTAGATTAGCCGATGTTTTTGACGTATTTGTACAGCTTGGCGCAATTCTTTCCGTAATTTTTATTTATAAGGAGCGCTTTTTACGCTTTTTCACCAAGGATGGCTGGAATATCAATAAGGGCCTCAGCGTTTGGCATATTGCTGCTGGTATTGTACCTGTAATGGTCGTAGCCTTTTTACTTTATAAATATATTAAGGCTTATCTTTTTTCTCCCTTTACAGTAGCTATCGGCCTTGTATTAGGTGGTTTACTGCTTATGTACGCAGAACATAAAACTAAGGATAAACAGGATCAGCTTGTGGATGATGTGGATAAAATTACTATCAAACAGGCAGTTTGGGTTGGTATTTATCAGTTCCTGTCCCTGTGGCCGGGATTTTCCCGCAGCGGCAGCACTATTGCCGGCGGCCTTTTAGTTGGCCTTAACCGTCAGGTTGCGGCAAGCTACACCTTCCTTATTGCAGTTCCTCTAATGTTTGCAGCCTGCCTTTATGATTTGCTTAAGAATCTTCAATATCTTACTGTAGATGATTTGCAGGTATTGGCTATTGGCTTCGTGGTTTCCTTTGTGGTAGCCTATTGGTCCGTACTGTGGTTCTTAAAGTTTTTGCATAAATACAATCTCACAAGCTTTGCAATATATCGTATATTATTGGCAGCCTTTACAATGTGGTATTTTTATATGTAAGGAGGAATAATAATGTTAGAAGTTGGTACAAAAGCACCGTCCTTTAGTTTGCCTGATCAAAATGGCAACATTCATACTTTAGAGGAATATAAGGGTAAGAAGGTTATTTTATATTTCTACCCCAAGGACAACACTGCAGGCTGCACTAAGCAGGCTTGTGGCTATTCTGAACGTTATCCCCAATTTTTGGAAAAGGGCGTTGAGGTTATTGGCATCAGCAAGGACAGCGTTGCTTCTCATAAAAAATTTGAGGAGAAGCAAGGTTTGAGATTTACTATTTTAGCTGACCCTGAGTTGGAAGCAATCCAAGCTTATGACGTTTGGAAGGAAAAGAAAAATTACGGCAAGGTTTATATGGGCGTAGTTCGTACTACCTATCTTATTGACGAAAATGGCATTATTATTAAAGCCAACGATAAAGTTAAGGCAGCAACAGATCCTGAAACCATGCTGGGTGACCTTTAATGAAAATTATTCTTTCACCTGCCAAAAAAATGCGTGTTGATGCAGACGCTGTGGCAGCTGCTACAGCACCGGTTTATGTAAGGCAGGCTGAGGAAATTTTAGTATGGCTTCGTCAGCAAACTGGCGAGGCTTTGCAAGCCCTGTGGAAATGCAATGACAAGATTACGGAGCAGAACCTGCAACGTATTGCGTCCATGGATTTAAGCAGTGGCTTGACGCCTGCAGTGCTGGCATATGATGGCATTGCTTATCAGTATATGGCTCCCGCTGTATTTGAATATGGTCATTATGATTATGTGCAGGAGCATTTGCGGATTTTGTCGGCCTTTTATGGCGTTTTGCGTCCTATGGACGGAGTAACTCCCTATCGCTTAGAGATGCAGGCTAAGGCTTCTGTTGGTGAACATAAGGATTTATATGCTTTTTGGGGCAAGAAAATTTACGATGCTGTTCGTGACGATTCAGGAGTAATCATTAATTTGGCTTCAAAGGAATACTCCAAATGTGTAGAGAAATATTTGCATCCAGATGACTGCTATATTACCTGCAGCTTTGTGGAGCAGGCAGGTGGGAAGCTGGTGACTAAGGGGACCTACGCAAAAATGGCCAGAGGCGAAATGGTACGCTATATGGCGGAAAATAATGTGGAAGCACCTGAGGAAATTAAGGGCTTTAATCATCTTGGTTACGTCTTTAGAGAGGATTTGTCCAGCGATACAGAATATGTTTTTGAAAGACAGCCTAATGCTCAAGATTAAATGAAAACGACCTCCTAGAGCTGGATTGAAAAGCAGCTTTAGGAGGTCTGTTGTTTTGCAGGTTTATGTTATAGGGTTTGGTACTTGAATACATCGTACTTACTGTTGCTAAAGATGTTTGCAGTAATTATGCCAAATACAGCGCCTAAGATATGATAAAATACAGGCTGAAAGCAATATAATGGAGGTGAAGAGATGCTCAAGGGAGATAAAGGCTGGCGCAGGGTACTGCTTAGGAGTACTGGTACAATCCTGGAGTATCACCTGGAAATTAAGCGCATCAGGAAAATTTATATCCGTGTCAAGCCAGAGGGAGTCATTGTAACAGCACCTGTGGGGGTGACGCTGCAGGAAATAGAGGAATGTCTAAATTACGACGCTCAGGATATCCTCCGCGCTAAGGAGCGTATGGAAAAGAAGGTAGCTGTTGCCGCGGAAAAGAAAAAACAGCTGTCTGAAAATCAGCAGCTGGAATTTTTAGGAGGCAATCTGCCATTTGAAATAGTGCAGGCTACGCAATCTAAGACTGTGTTTGGAGATAATGGCCTGGTTCTTTATATGAAGGACGTACATAGCGCAGAGGAGCGTGAGCAGCTTATAGACAAATTCTATACAGAGCAGTGTAAAAAGCTGTTTCCTAAGCTGCTGCAGGAGCAGTACATAAATTTTCTCCATTACTATGCCATACCTGTGCCCAAGGTGAAAATAAGGGACATGAAAACACGTTGGGGTACCTGCAACATCCTAACGGCAGATGTAACCTTGAACAAAAAGCTGATTCGTGCTCCAAAGCAGGTTATTGAAATGATAATTGTTCATGAGCTTTCTCACTTGGTAGAACTAAATCATAACGCACGTTTTTATAGAGTAATGACAACGGTTATGCCGGAGTGGAAAATGTATGAAGCCCATTTGGAAAAAGTTTCACCAGGGTGGTTTATGTAGGGACACAAAAAACCAGAGGGTACGTTAGAGCAGCCAGCGAATAAACGGAAGACAACTCCCACCTCTGGTTCTTCTAGGGACAGTGTATCACGAAACGTAGAATCAGTCAAAACAAAAAACCTCCAGAATAAATCTGGAGGTTTTATTTTCATTGGAGCTGGCAATAGGAATCGAACCCACAACCTGCTGATTACAAATCAGCTGCTCTGCCAATTGAGCTATGCCAGCGAACTACATATCCTATTCTACTTGAGAAAAGCTAATTTGTCAAGAACTTTTCTAAGTGATATTTTAAACAGGTAAATCTGCTGCAAGTTGATTATTCAGTCATACCATAGCGCAGGTCTCTATACTCTTCAATAGTAATGCTGCGTAGGCGCACAATATCGCCAGGCTGCATTAATGGTTTACCAGCTTCGTCGTATTCCATATCTATGGCACTGCGTCCAATAATGCGCCAGCTGCCGTCAATAGAAGAGCTGAAGCAGCTTGTTTGGTCATCACGGATAGCAATGCTGCGATCAGGAATATAAAGATGATTTTTTTTGCGTTTAGGAGAAGCAATGCGTCTGTCCATTTTGCTCAGCAGTGGTTTATCGAGATGTTTTTCAGAAGCATAGCAAATATAGTCATTATGAGTGTGGAGCGTAATAACTGCATCATGACTCATATTATTATGATCAGCTACATAATCCAGATCAGGTCCGAAATCGTAACCATAACAGACAGGAATTTCTACAACTCTGGCCTTAGCATAAGGGAGTTTATTAGCTTCTATAATATCTCTTTCCAATACCTCGGCAACTGCGTCAAAAGTACTTTGTGTAGAGCGTGCCAAATGATTGCGAACAACTAAAGGATTATAATTAATTGCTGCACCGGTTGCAGTGATTATATGCTTTAAAAAACCTGGAAAGGCATTTTTTTCCAAATATCTGCAGAGACGGTGGGACATTTTATGTACAAGGGGACTGATATTTTCGCCGAACTTTACGAGAATAAAGCCTTCACAAATAGGTAAAAGCTGGTAACTTAGGCCTGGCATATCATCATCACTCCTTTATCTGTAGAATAACGTCTTTATAAAAAAAGGCGCTCATATCTTCAGTGTGAGAGATATGAGCGTCCTCGCTGACGTGAACAGATACAATTATACTATAAAGCTAGAATGTGTGTAAAGCTTTTTTATGGAAATTTCTTGTTTCAATACTTACATAACAGATTTATGTAAATATTTTTACAGCAAATGTACGAAATTCGTTTGAAACGGCATAGAAAAAGAGCTCAAAAATAAAAAAAGAAAAAATGAAAATTTTTAGAAATATAGTGTTGACAGATTCGCACATATACTGTATAATTCTTTTTGTCGCAAACGGATGGGTTCCCGAGTGGCTAAAGGGAGCAGACTGTAAATCTGCCGCGTTTCGCTTCGTTGGTTCGAATCCAACCCCATCCACCAACATCGTCATCGCGGGGTGGAGCAGCTGGTAGCTCGTCGGGCTCATAACCCGAAGGTCGGTGGTTCAAGTCCGCCCCCCGCAACCAAATAACGCTGATGTAGCTCAGTCGGCAGAGCGTATCCTTGGTAAGGATAAGGTCACCAGTTCAATCCTGGTCATCAGCTCCAACTTAATAACTTGCTTCAATCTCGATTGAAGCTCTGCTTCGGCGGCGTAGCTCAGTTGGCTAGAGCATGCGGTTCATACCCGCAGTGTCCGCGGTTCGAATCCGTGCGCCGCCACCAAATAAAAGATTTGACTTCCTGTTTCGGGAGTCTTTTTTATTTGTCTTGGGATGTGGTTCTTATACCTTTCAGTCCGTTCGCTGCGTTCGCAGCCAGCGCCATCTTTTGGGCTGTCTGCTAATTCACCTTGTCTCCTTAAAAGGAGGGCCTAAAATTCAGTCGAAGAGAAGCATCTCCTGGCTATGTGGAATTGCCCTTAGACAATGGCGGAGAAACTGAGGATTCAGCACAGCATTCACAACAATATTCTATATGTTAGAAGAAAAGAAACTTTTTGAAAAAAGCACTTGCTTTTTGAAGTGAAAAAATGGTATAACTATACCGTTTGAAAATAATAAACAAACCATTTGTACAGCATAATTATAGAGTAGGATTTATGGTACAGGAAAGCCGTTGAAATGGCGGATGTTTTCTAAGAAAAAGCCAGCACCTTCCAGCTAAGAAAACTTAGCTAGGACAATAAAAAAATCCATTGAAATGGTTGACATAAAGTGTTAACTGTGTTACTCTATATTAGCGACAATTTGTGATTGGTTTTATTTTATAACGTAAGCGAGGTGTGACTACATGCGTAATCTTGTTACTTTGGCTTGCACTGAATGCAAACAAAGAAATTATCAAACCAACAAAAACAAAAAGAACGATCCTGATCGTATCGAACTCAATAAATATTGCAAATTCTGCAAAAAACACACTCTTCATAAAGAAACCAAATAATTTGGTGCATAGTGTGATTGGGTTATAATAGCAAGGATGTGACGAGATGGCCGTTCCGGAGACTACTGATACCGAGAAGAGCGGTAACAGTGTTACCAGTTTTCTCAGTGAAACAAAAGTAGAGCTGAAAAAGGTAACCTGGCCTACCAAGCAAGAGCTTATTTCCAACACTGTAGTTGTTATTATTGCGGTAATCCTGTGTGCAGCCCTGATTTGGATTATTGATTCTATTTTCAGTGTATTGTTCAGAATGATTTTGCAATAATGATTTAAGCTTAGTAAGGAGGGTAGGG
>URGS01000019.1 GCA_900547415.1 uncultured Phascolarctobacterium sp.
TGGGATACACGTGCTGCCATAGGAACTGCAGATACACCTGCGGAACCAATCAACGGGTTGGTTTGACCACCGTCAACGATGCACATGATTTTACCAAAGATTACGCCCAGAGCGGTACCAGCAACGAATGCTACCAGACCCAGAACGATAATCAGGATGGTTTGATAGTTCAGGAAAGATTCTGCGGACATGGTGCAACCAGTACCGGTAGCCAGCATGATGGTTACGATGTTCATCAGAGCGTTTTGTGCGGTGTCGGACAGACGGTCCAGGCAGCCAGCTTCTTTGAACAGGTTGCCAAGCATCAGCATACCAATCAGAGCGGTTACGGAAGGTAACAGCAGAGAAATAACGATGGTGCACATGATCGGGAATCAGATCTTTTCGAATTTAGAAACAGGACGCAGCTGTTGCATAACGATTTTACGGTCTGCTTCAGAGGTGAACAGTTTCATGATAGGAGGCTGAATCAGCGGAACCAGAGACATGTAGGAGTACGCAGCAACTGCGATTGCACCTAACAGTTGAGGAGCCATTTTAGCAGCCAGGTAGATGGAGGTCGGGCCGTCAGCACCACCGATGATGCCGATAGCAGCTGCTTCTTGTACGGAGAAGCCCAGCAGCATAGCGCCGAGCAGAGCTACGAATACACCACCTTGAGCAGCAGCGCCGAGAAGCAGAGTTTTGGGGTTAGCCAGCAGAGGACCAAAGTCGGTCATAGCGCCTACGCCCAAGAAAATCAACGGAGGGAATACTTCGTGGTGAATGCCGTACATAATAACGGACATTACGCCAGGAGCATCAAAACCGTTTTTAGGAATGTTAGCTAAGATACAGCCGAATGCGATCGGAGAAAGCAGCAGGGGCTCAAAACCCTTGCCGATAGCCATGTACAGAAGAATCAGACCAACGATGATCATGATCACATGGCCACTAGTTAAAGCAGAGAAACCAGAATCTGCCCAAACAGATGCTAAAGCAACGAGAAAGGCTTCCATTTAATATCCTCCCAATTTTCAATTTGTGGAGAGCCCCTTGCGAATGGGGCCCTCCAAGGATCAGGGTTAGACTAAATTAGTTTGTATTGCGAACTACAAGCTAATATAAGAACTTAGAATTAGAGAACGATCATAACGTCGCCGGTGGAAACGGTTTGGTTAGCGGATACGCGAACGTCGCTAACGGTGCCGTCAGCCGGAGCCATGATTTCGTTTTGCATTTTCATAGCTTCCAGAATCAGCAGAACGTCGCCAGATTTTACTGCGTCGCCAACTTTGCAGTTAACGGACAGAACTTTACCAGGCATCGGAGCGGAAACGGTGGTAGCACCTGCAGCAACAGGAGCAGCAGCTTTCGGAGCCGGAGCGGGAGCCGGAGCAGCTTTCGGAGCAGCAGCTTTAGGAGCAGAAGCTACAACGCCAGCTTCTTCAACTTCAACTTCGTATGCGGTACCATTAACGGTGATAGTATACTTTTTCATGGATATAATCCTCCTTAAAATCTCGTTTAATTATTAATTACTAAAGGACAATTAGAAGCATTCTTTACGAACGCTGATAGCTTCAACACGAGCATTTACAGTCCAGCCATTGTTAGGAAGACGACGTACGCAAGCGATTTGGTCTGCACTTACGCCGCAAGCTGCAACTGCTGCAGCGATAACAGCGATGATTTCGCTATCATCTTGTACCGGAGCTGCTGCTACCGGTGCGGGAGCTGCTGCCGGAGTAGGAGCTACTGCCGGTTTAGCAACTTTTTTTTTAGTCGGATCGATAATTTGGAGAACGCTCATCAGTACGCCCAAAGCAATCAGTACGCCGAATACGATGGTCATATTGATCAGTGCGATCAGCCAAGGATTAGTAGTAACAGGACCCATTTATTTCACCTCATCTTTACTTAAATAGGGTTTAAGCACTAAGCAATTGCTTGTGAATTACAAAGGAATGTTGCCGTGGCGTTTTGCCGGACGGGTTTCGCGTTTGCTTTCCAGCATTTGCAGAGCGTTGATGATGGTGGGACGAGAGTTTTTAGGTTCGATAACCATGTCTACCATGCCGCGCATTGCTGCTTGGTACGGAGTAGCGAAGTTGTCGATATACTCTTTGGTCTTAGCTTCAACATCGGGATCTTTCTTGAAGATGATGTTAGCAGCACCAGCAGGACCCATAACTGCGATTTCAGCGGTCGGCCATGCGATAACTTGGTCAGCGCCCAGGTCTTGAGAGCACATTGCCAGGTAGGAACCGCCGTAAGCTTTACGGGTTACCAGAGTGATTTTAGGAACGGTTGCTTCAGAGTAAGCATACAGCAGTTTAGCGCCGTGACGGATGATGCCGCCGTACTCTTGGTTGCAGCCGGGCAGGAAGCCAGGAACGTCTACCAGGTTCAACAGAGGAATGTTGAAAGCGTCGCAGAAACGGATGAAGCGAGAAGCTTTGTCGGAAGCGTTGATATCCAGGCAGCCAGCCATTACTTTCGGTTGGTTAGCGATGATACCTACGGTTTGACCATCCATACGAGCGAAGCAGGTGATGATGTTGGTAGCGAAGTATTTTTGAGATTCGTAGAATTCGCCATTATCAACGATAGCTTTGATAACTTCATACATGTCATATGCTTGGTTGGAGTTATCGGGGCAGATGCTGTTCAGGCTTTCTTCAATACGCATCGGGTCGTCGCCAGTCTCTACGATCGGAGCGGTTTCCATGTTGTTGGAAGGCAGGAAGGAGAGCAGGTAACGGATTTGTTGCAGGCAGTCTTCGTCGGTTTCAGCAGCGAAGTGAGCAACACCGGAAGTGCTGTTGTGGGTCATAGCGCCACCCAGTTGTTCTTGGGTTACGTCTTCACCAGTTACGGACTTAACAACTGCAGGGCCGGTAATGAACATTTTGGAAGTGTTCTTAACCATGTAGATGAAGTCAGTCAGAGCAGGGCTGTAAACAGCGCCGCCAGCGGAAGGGCCCATGATAGCGGAGATTTGAGGAACTACGCCAGAAGCGATGGTGTTTTCGAAGAAGATTTTACCATAGCCAGCCAGAGCGTCAATAGCCTCTTGGATACGAGCACCGCCGGAATCGTTCAGGCCAACCAACGGAGCACCCATTTTCAGAGCCAGGCGTTGTACTTTAACGATTTTAGCAGCGTGCATTTCGCCGAGAGAGCCACCTTCAACGGTGAAGTCTTGAGCGAAAACGTAAACCAGACGGCCGTCAACAGTGCCGTAACCGGTGGTTACGCCTTCACCAGGCAGTTCTTTCTTTTCTTGACCGAAGTTGTAGCAACGATGACGAACGAAACGGTCCAGTTCTACGAAGGAACCTTCGTCGAGCAGAGCAGCGATTCTTTCGCGTGCGGTCATTTTGCCGGATTCATGTTGTTTAGCAACGCGTTTTTCGCCGCCAGCAGCCAGAATCACTTCGGACTTTTTGAGCATTTTCTCAATTCTTTCTTGAGTAGACAAATCTTACACCTCCATCATATTTGGGAGAACAAATTTATATACATACGCAGGCAATATATCACTTGTATATCACCTGCGCTATGTAACTAGAATGTTCCTATGAGATTTATTTTAAGCTATTCTTAAAAATTAGTCAACATAGGTTGCAGCCGGTTGGCACAGTTCGAGCAACAGGCCAGCAGATTTCGGATGAACGAAAGCAATTTTCATTTGACCAGCGCCGTTACGAGCAACTTTGTCGATCATTTTAACGCCAGCAGCTTCCATGTCAGCGATAGCAGCTTTGATGTCATCAACGCGCAGAGCCATATGTTGGATGCCAGGGCCGTTTTTAGCGATGTATTTGCCGATAGGGCCGTCGTTGTTTTCAGTAATGTCTACGAGGAGCTCGAGCAGGGTTTCGCCGCAAGGAATGAATACGGTAGCAACGCCTTGTTCTTTAACTTCTTCACGGTTGGTTACTTCCAGACCGAGAACCTCAGTGTAAATTTTGGTTGCAGCTTCCAGATCAGCGCAAGCGATACCTACGTGGTCAACACAAATAGTTTTGAATGCCATAGTAAATTCCTCCTAAAAATTTGAATTTTTGGTGGTTTTATTTTAAAACTTTACCAACAATATCATCAACGACAGAATAAGGCTCGATTTCACGAGATTGCATCTTAACAACCAAATCGTCAAATGCATCAGTTGAAATAACCTTTTCGTCGATGTAGCGATTTACTCTGTCATTGAGCATAGCAGTAACTTCGTTTTTAATACGAGCTTTGCGGATATCGCTCAGTTTGCCAGATTCAATCAAATATGCCTTGTGTTCCTCGATGGAGTCCACAACAGCCTCTATACCTATACCCTTACTTGCTATGGTCCTATTAATCGGAGGACGCCAGCTAACATGTTCGGGATTTAATTCGAGCATCATTTCAATCTCAATGTTGAGCTTGTCTGTACCTTCACGATCAGCTTTATTGATAGTGAAGAGGTCACCGATTTCAAGTATACCTGCTTTAATTGCTTGGATATCGTCGCCCATACCAGGGATTACAACAACCATAGTGGTATCTGCGGTTTTAACAATATCAACCTCAGATTGGCCTACGCCTACGGTTTCAACGATAATTACATCCATGCCATAAGCATCCATAAGTTTAACAGCGTCACCTGCTTTTTGAGACAGGCCGCCAAGGCTGCCGCGAGTAGCCATAGAACGAACAAATATGCCTTCGTCTGCGGTCAGATCCATCATTCTAATGCGGTCACCAAGAATAGCACCGCCGGAATACGGGCTTGTAGGGTCAATCGCTACAATACCAACAGTTTTACCGCGTTTACGGTATTCTTTTGCGAGTTTATCAGTCATGGTACTCTTACCAGCACCCGGAGGGCCAGTTATACCAATTACATAAGCATTACCAGTATGAGGATAGATTTCTGTCATAATTTTGACAGCATCATCATATTCATTTTCAACGGCAGTAATTGCCTTAGATAATGCGAGACGTGAATGATTCAATAATTTGTCTACTATCTCCAAAATTCACACCGCCTTGTCTGAGTAGTGAATATTTTATAAGGCAAGCCGGGAAAAGCCCGGCTTGCACTTATATTTAAGGGATATAATTATTTTACGTTAGCGTTGATGAATTCAACAATTTTGCTGGTCGGGGTGCCAGGAGTGAATACTTCAGCAATGCCAGCAGCTTTCAGGCCGGGGATGTCAGCGTCAGGAATAACGCCGCCGCCGATTACCAGAACGTCGTTCATGCCTTTTTCTTTCAGCAGTTCAACTACTTTCGGGAAAAGGGTGTTGTGAGCGCCGGACAGCAGGGACAGAGCAACAACGTTTACGTCGTCTTGCAGAGCAGCTTCAGCGATTTGTTCCGGAGTCAGACGGATACCGGTGTAAATTACTTCAAAACCAGCGTCGCGCAGAGCACGAGCTACAACTTTAGCACCGCGGTCATGGCCATCCAGACCCGGTTTAGCAACTAAAACTTTAACGTTTGCCATTATAAGTTACCTCCGTATGAATGTTGTGTTTACAAATTAGAGTGCAGTATGAGGTTGGTATTCACCGAATACTTCTCTCATAACGCCGCAGATTTCGCCCTCGGTTGCATATGCACGAACAGCGTCGAGGATTACAGGCATCAGGTTAACAGATTCGTCTGCGCAAGCAGCTTTCAGAGCAGCCAGAGTTTCTTCAACTTTAGCGTTGTCACGACGAGCTTTCAGAGCAGCGATCTTGTCAGCTTGCAGTTTGCCTACAGAACCGTCTACGCGGAGCAGGTTTTTCGGAGCTTCTTCTTCTTGTTGGAATTTGTTAACACCAACGATGATACGGTTGCCTTTTTCAATATCCATTTGCCATTTGTAAGCGGAATCTTGAATTTCTTTTTGGATGTAGCCTTTAGCGATAGCTTCCGGAGCGCCGCCCAGTTCATCAATTTTCTTGATGTATTCCCAAGCTTCAGCTTCGATCTTATCGGTCAGAGCTTCTACATAGTAGGAGCCGCCCAGCGGGTCAACGGTGTCAGCCAGACCAGATTCGTAAGCAACGATTTGTTGGGTACGCAGAGCGATGGTTACAGACTCAGTAGTCGGCAGAGCCAAAGCTTCGTCTTTGGAGTTGGTGTGCAGGGATTGAGTACCACCCATAACAGCAGCAGCGGTTTGCAGAGCAACACGAACGATGTTGTTGTTAGGTTGTTGAGCGGTCAGCATGGAGCCAGCGGTTTGGGTATGTACGCGCAGCATCATGGATTTAGCTTTTTTAGCGCCAAAACGCTCTTTCATAACTTTAGCCCATACACGACGGGAAGCACGGAATTTAGCAACTTCTTCGAGTACGTTGTTGTGAGCGTTCCAGAAGAAGGACAGACGGCCAGCGAAAGCGTCAACGTCCATACCAGCTTTGATAGCAGCTTCTACATAAGCGATGCCGTCAGCGATGGTGAATGCGATTTCTTGAGAAGCGGTGGAACCAGCCTCACGGATATGGTAACCGGAGATGGAGATGGTGTTCCACAGAGGAACATTTTTGGAGCAGTACTCAAAAATGTTGGTGATCAGACGCATGGACGGTTTCGGCGGGAAAATGTAGGTGCCGCGAGCTGCGTACTCTTTCAGGATATCGTTTTGGATGGTGCCGCGGAGTTTGTCAGCGGAAACGCCTTGTTTTTCAGCAACTGCGATGTACATGCAGAGCAGTACGGAAGCAGGAGCGTTGATGGTCATAGAGGTGGAAACTTGGTCCAGGGAGATGCCGTCGAACAGGATTTCCATGTCAGCCAGGGAGTCGATAGCAACGCCTACTTTACCAACTTCGCCTTCAGCCATAGCGTCGGTGGAGTCATAACCGATTTGGGTCGGAAGGTCAAATGCGCAGGACAGACCGCTGCCGCCGTTAGCCAGCAGGTAACGATAACGTTTGTTGGATTCTTCAGCGGTGGAGAAGCCAGCATACATACGCATGGTCCAGAAACGGCCACGATACATGGTGGGTTGTACGCCACGAGTGAAGGGGTATTCACCAGGGAAGCCCAGTTTCTCGCAGTAGTCAAAGTTTTCACCAAGATCAATCGGGGTGTACAGTCTGTTAGGTGCCAGGTTTGCACGCTCAGGGGTTTTTGCAAGTTTAGCTTCTACGCCAGCGGTGTAAGCCTCTAAACCAGCTTTAATTTCTTCAAATGCCATTCTCAAATCCTCCTTAAAATATTTGGTTTACATATTTCGGATTGGACGGATCCGAAATAATGGTGAGAGTGTCCGTCAGTGACGGTTTTATGGCAAAGCAGTCGCTTCGTCAACATTTTTATTTATACCTGCCAGAGGATATCCCATCCTCTGGCAAGGCACATTATGTATTTTAACCTATTTTCAAAAACCTAGCAAGAGAGTTTTTGAATTATTTTTCCATGGAGCCGGTTTCGTTGAAACGGTTATGGAAATCGAATGCTTCGCTCAGGATATGCGGAGTTTGGCTGTTGCCGCAAGCTTCGCATGCACGATGGAAGTAGTCGAGGAGCAGAGGTTGATATTTGGGGTTAGCGATCTTGTCGATGATAACCAGAGCGCGTTCTTTCGGAGACAGGCCACGCAGGTCAGCTACGCCACGTTCGGAAACGATAACGTCAACGTCATGCTCGGTGTGGTCGATATGGCTGCAGAACGGAACAACAGAGGAAATCTTGCCGCCTTTTGCCAGGGAGGTGGTGAAGAATACGGTCAGGAAGCCGTTACGAGCATAGTCGCCGGAACCGCCGATACCATTCATCAGTTTGGTGCCGCAGATATGAGTGGAGTTAACGTTGCCGTAGATGTCAACTTCGATAGCGGTGTTCATAGCGATAACGCCGATACGACGAGCAACTTCGGGGCTGTTAGCAACTTCTTGCGGACGCAGGATGATGTATTTTTTGTATTTTTCTACATTGTTGTAGAATTTCTCCAGACACTCAGGAGAGGGGCTCAGAGCGGTACCGGAGCAAACGCGGAGTTTGCCAGCGTCGATCAGGTCGAACATACCGTCTTGGATAACTTCGGTGTAAACGGTCAGGTCTTCGAAATCGGAGTTAACCAGACCATTGATAACTGCGTTAGCAACAGAGCCTACGCCAGATTGCAGCGGCAGCAGGTTTTTCGGAAGACGACCAGCAGCTACTTCAGCTTTGAAGAATTCTACCAGGTTTTTGCCCATTTTTTGAGCGTCTTCGTCGATTTCGCCCAGAGGACGAACTTTATCGGTGATGTCGCAGCTAACTACAGCTACGATTTTTTCTACTTCGCAAGGAACATAGGTGGTACCGATGATGGAGCCGGATTCGTAAACAGGAATCTCTTTACGGTTCGGGGGATCCAGGGGTACATAGGAGTCATGCATACCTTCCAGAGCTACCGGTTGAGTGGTGTTAACTTCAACGATAACTTTCTTTGCGCTTTGTACGAAAGAAGAGGTATTGCCCATGGAAGTGGTCGGGATCAGACCAACTTTGCCTTCGCCCAGGTCGATGATTTTGCAAACTTCTACGATTGCAACATCAATGTCGCGACGGTTAGCCATGAAGCCATAACGAGTCAGTTGAGCAACATGGCTCAGATGCAGGTCGGTGTATTTAACTTTACCGCTGTTGATAGCTTTACGCATATCGCCATTGGTTTGATAAGGCATACGACGGTCAACGATGTCAACCATAGCGGAGTCCATTTCAGGACCTACGGATGCGCCGGTGCAAACGTTGATTTTGAAGGGAGCTTTTTTGCCTCTTTCAGCAAGAGCCAGAGGAACAGCTTTCGGATAGCCAGACGGAGTAAAACCACTGGTACCTACGTTGTCACCATCTTGTACGAATTCTGCAGCAGCTTCAGCAGACATAACTTTGCCAGCTACTGCGTCACAAATGCGATCTTTAATATCGATCATGTTTACCTTCCTCCTTAAAATTAAGAAATTTTAGTAAGGGTTTCCCTTGTAAATAAAACTCGTTTGTAAATCCCTGAGAACTCACAAACAAGACATTACCAAAAAATTCACAAAGTCTTCAAACTTCATCTATAATACTGTTCGACATACTTATTAAATCTCCTGCTAAATTCTGCAGAAAATTTATTTTTCCTTCTTCTTCCTATAACAATTATAACACATTTATTCAAAACATTACAGAGTTTGGAAGAGTTTTTCTCTTTCAGAAGGTCCTGACGACCAGTCCTAAAATTTTCCTAACGTCATATATAATACCAATTATTTTGTAAACAAGCAAGCTTTTTCTTTACAAAATCACTAAATCCCCTTCTTTCCATGCGTACCAAGAAGGGGATTTTAGTTTTTAGTTAAGAGACAGCTATCTATTCTGCGCTTTGTAGTGCGTATGCAGTAGACTATGCGCTTTCTCTCCGAGAGGTTTACCAAGCCAAGTATCATAAAGTGTTATAATTTCAGGATTTTCGTGTGATTTTCGTAATTTGCTTGTACGATCACAGTCCAGCAGAGCCTCTCTGCGTTTTTTTCTAATGTCTGCATTAACAGGCAGGGGCTGACCACCGCCGCCAATACAGCCGCCAGGGCAAGCCATTACTTCGATAAACTGGTAATCAGCTTCGCCTGCTTTAATGCGTTCCAGCATCTTCTTAGCAGAGCCCAGAGTGTTTACAACAGCAATCTTGACCTCAGCATCACCGATATGAATGGTAGCTTCTCTAGTTTCATCCATACCGCGTATTTCAGTATATTCTATCTTTTCCAGCTCCTTGCCAGTATAGACATCTGCTACAGTACGCAGAGCTGCTTCCATAACGCCGCCGGTAGTACCGAAGATAACAGCTGCGCCTGTGCCTGTACCAAGAGGAGAATCGAAGTTTTCCTCTGCCAGCGCATTAAGGTCTAAGCCTGCTTCACGAATCATACGTCCCAGCTCACGGGTAGTAATGACAATATCTACATCCTGATAACCACTGTCGCACATTTCCTCACGGGCTGCTTCTGCCTTCTTAGCAGTACAGGGCATTACGGAAACGCTAACGATTTTAGCAGGGTCAATACCTGCCTTTTCAGCAAAATATGTCTTAGCAATAGCGCCGAACATCTGCTGCGGAGATTTAGCAGTGGACAGATGAGGCAAAAGCTCAGGATATTTCAATTCAATCATATTCACCCAGCCAGGACTGCAGGAGGTAATCATAGGCAGAACGCCGCCATTAGTCAGACGATTCAGGAATTCGTGACCTTCTTCCATAATAGTAAGGTCAGCGGAGAAATTAGTATCGAATACCTTGTCAAACCCAATATGACGCAACGCAGCAACCATTTTGCCTGTAACAATGCTGCCTGCAGGCATTCCCAGCTCCTCGCCCAGCGCTACGCGGACGGAAGGAGCAGTTTGTACGATAACAACCTTTTCAGGATCGTTAATAGCATTCCAAACCTTTTCTGTGTCGTCCTTTTCTACAATAGCAGCAGTAGGACAAACAGATGCACACTGACCGCAATAGCTGCAGGAGGATTTCAGCAAATCCTGCTCAAAGGCAGTAGAAACGATGGTGTTAAAGCCACGACCTGCAAAGCTGTAAACATTCATGCCCTGAACATCGCGGCAGACACGAATGCAGCGACCGCACAAAATGCATTTTTCCTGGTCACGCAAAAGTGACGGATTGCTGCTGTCAATAGTGTGAGCCTTGCGCTCGCCGCCCTCAAAGCGCAGCTTGCGGATGCCCAGATCTGCAGCAATCTTCTGCAGCTCGCAGTTGCCGCTGCGCTGACAGCTGAGGCAATCCTTAGGATGGTTAGTCAAAAGCAGTTCGACTACAGTTTTACGTGCTTCACGCACCTTATTAGTATTTGTTTTTACTACCATTCCTTCGCTAATAGGATATACGCAGGAAGCAACCAGAGTTCTGGCACCGGAGGCTTCTACTACGCAGAGACGGCAGGCACCCTCAGGACGCAGGTCCGGATGATAGCACAGAGTAGGAATATATACACCTGCGCTGCGGGCAGCCTCTAAAATAGTGCTTCCCTCAGGGGCCTGGATTTGTTTATCGTTGATGGTTAAATTAATCATTTTCATAGCTCTAGCCCCCTACTCCTTTTTAATAGCCTTAAACGGACAGGTAGTCATGCAGGCACCGCATTTGATGCAGGTATCCTGATTAATAACGTGTTTTTGCTTAATGCTTCCGGTAATAGCGTTAGCCGGACAATTCTTAGCACACAGACCGCAGCCGCGGCAGGCATCAGTAATAGTATACTGAGCCATCTTTTCACAAACATGTGCAGGACAGCGTTTTTCCTTAATATGAGCCTCATACTCATCACGGAAATATTTCAGGGTGCTCAATACAGGATTAGGAGCAGTTTGTCCCAAGCCGCACAAAGCAGTTTCCTTAATGTTCTTGGCTAGGCTTTCCAAAAGCTCAATGTCGCCCTCGCAGCCCTGGCCTTCAGTAATGCGGGTCAAAATCTCCAGCATACGCTTAGTGCCCTCACGACAGGGAGTGCATTTGCCACAGGATTCAGACTGGGTAAAGTTCAGGAAGAACTTAGCCACATCTACCATACAGGTATCCTCGTCCATAACAACAAGGCCGCCGCTGCCCATCATAGCGCCAGCAGCAATAAGGGAGTCATAATCCACAGGCAGATCAAGCATGGATTCAGGGAGACAGCCGCCGGAGGGGCCACCGATCTGCACAGCCTTAAACTTTTTGCCATTGGTAATACCGCCGCCGATATCATAGATAATCTCACGCATGGTAATACCCATAGGAACCTCTGCCAGACCGGTGTTATTGATTTTACCGGTCAGAGCAAAAACCTTGGTACCCTTAGACTTTTCAGTACCAAACTGGCAGTACCAATCTGCACCGTTAACAATAATTTGAGCCACATTAGCAAAGGTTTCAACATTATTAATATTGGTAGGCTTGCCCCACAGTCCGGATACAGCAGGGAAAGGAGGACGCGGACGGGGCATGCCGCGTTTACCCTCAATAGAAGCCATCAGCGCAGTTTCTTCGCCGCAAACGAAGGCTCCTGCACCCTCTTTAATGTGGAGAGTAAAGCTGAAATCAGTACCAAAAATATTCTTGCCTAAAAGGCCCAGTTTTTCGGCCTGCTCAATAGCGATACGCAGACGCTTAATAGCCAAAGGATATTCAGCACGAACATAAATATAGCCTTCATCTGCACCAATAGCATAGCCGCAGACTGCCATACCCTCTAAAATGCGATGGGGGTCGCCCTCTAAAACAGAGCGGTCCATAAAAGCACCGGGATCACCCTCATCAGCATTACAGATAACATACTTTTTGTCGCTGACAGAGTTTTTAGCAAACTGCCATTTCATGCCAGTGGGGAAGCCGCCGCCGCCACGACCACGGAGGCCTGATTTTTTAATTTCATCAATTACCTGGTCAGGAGTCATTTCTGTAACAGCCTTAGCCAAAGCCTCATAACCGCCTACAGCAATATATTCCTCAATAGCCTCAGGGTTAATAGCGCCGCAGTTTGCCAGCACCAGGCGCATTTGCTTTTTATAGAAACCAATCTCAGAATAGTTAGGAACCTGCTCCTGAGACAAAGGCTCCTTGTACAGCAAACGCTCAACAATGCGTCCTTTATATAAATGAGTCTCTACAATCTCACGCACATCGTCAGGCTTCACGCCGCAGTAAAAGGTTCCCTCAGGATAAACAATTACCAGAGGTCCGTTTTCGCAAAAGCCATGACAGCCTGTTTCAACAACCATTACCTCATCCTGTAGTCCGAACTCAGCCAAAAGCTTGGCAAAGCACAGCTGGATTTCCTTGGAACCATTGGCCTTACAGCCAGTACCACCGCAGACCAAAACATGGGCTCTAATATGCTGCATATTTTTATCCTCCTCTACTCCAGCTTAATCGTTGTCTTCAATCTTGCCAACTACAAGCTCTTCTACAATACGTCCGTTAACTACATGATCAGCAATAATCTTGCGCACATCGGCAGGAGTTACCTTGCCGTAGGTAATTCTGGGCTCACCAGGACGAACCACGTCAACCAGAACCTCTTTTTCGCACATACCAATGCAGCCAGTCTGCTGTACCTGTACATCAACCAGCTTGCGCACTGCCAGCTCATCTAAAATTGCGCTCATAACCTCACGAGCACCAGCCGCAATACCACAGGTACCCATACCTACAATAATCTTTGTTCCAGTGCTTTTACGCAGCTTGATATCAGCCTTCAGCTGTTCACGCAGCGCATGTAAATCTGCTAAGCTCTTCATTTATAATCCTCCCTGCTCTGCACCTTATTGAGCTGCTGAGTAAGATAATCCTCTAACCAGCTATATACAGCGGGGTTGGTAAAATCACAGGCGTCTCCCAAAACCTCCCGCATCTCTTCCGTTTTAAAAGCAACAGCTCCACCAGGACAGGTATATGTAAAATCAAGATCAATATCAGGCGCTCCAACTAAAAGCACCTTTATGCTTTCCACAATATTACCTAAGGGTGGTCTGTCAATATTGTCTGCCTCAAAATATGCTGCAACCTCAGTCCCCTTGCCAACCTGAGAAAAAATATCCAGGTGACCTCCGCACTGCTCCGTAACCATGTCCATAAAAGGAATTCCCATGCCAACCTTACGGGTTTTGCGGGTTGTAACAAAGGGGTCACGCACACTGCGGACCATTTCCTCACTCATACCACAGCCATTATCCTTGATGCGGAAAACAAAAAAGCCATTTTCGTTTTCGTGCACCTCAATGATAATTTTCGTAGCCTTGGCGGCAATGGAATTTTGAGCAATATCTAAAATATGCAGCGCCAGCTCACGCATTTTATTTATACCTTTCTAAAATGCCTGCCAGCTTATCAGGAGTCAGACGACCATGAGTATCATCATTAATCTGCATTACAGGAGCAAGACCGCAGGCGCCTATGCAGGCAACAGTCTCCAAAGTAAAGCGCAGGTCCTCAGTAGTGTGACCAGCCTTAATACCAAGCTGCTTTTCCAGCTCCTGCAAAATCATCTTGCCGCCGCGTACATGGCAGGCAGTACCCTGGCAGACACGGATAATATTGCGTCCGCGAGGATTGAGATGGAATAAGGAATAAAATGTAACTACGCCATAGATTTCAGAAATAGGAGTACCGGTTTTCTTAGCAACATACTCCAATACATCCTTGGGCAGATAATTATAAAGATTCTGCACATCCTGAAGAATCGGAATCAAAGGACCCTTTACATCCTTATACTTTTCCAGAATAGCATCAATTTTAATTTTTTCCGGATTATCGCCGCCGCAGCAGCTGCACTTGTGTTCAAGTCTATTCTCACACATTACGACCCCTCCTGTCTTTTATGTGTTAAACCAATGCACGCAAGCAGTTAAACCACGCTGTTCAAACACCTACACAAATTATTGAGCCATTTAAGCCTGCTATCACTATTTCTTGTGCTCTATTCTAAGCCTGATTCTCCTAGACACATCAGTTAATAAGCCTAGTATAGCATTATAAGCCGTATTAAGCAATACTATTTACTGTTTTTCAACTTATTAGTGTATGCTATTTTCTTTAATCATCTTTAAATTCAGTAAATTTACCAGGGACGAAGCTGCGTCCACCCTCATTTGCCAAAGCCCTAAGGATTTCCGCCACTGTCAAATCTGCCACAGTCAGCAAATTTTTCGGTCCCTGCAAAAAGTCCAGCATTGTATGAGCATCAGAATCGGTCACATATGGCAAAAAGCCTGCCACACGCTGCAGCCTGGACTGCAGATTCTTCTGCCAGCCAACGTGAGAAATCTCTGCAGCAGCAAAGCCGAAGTCCGGCTCAATAAAGCCCAGCTGACCGACAATGCTATAGGCCGGTCTGTCAATATGAGCTGCCAGGGCAATGCCTCCCAGCTCCCTTACCTGCTGAACAACCTGAGCTGCAGTAAGACTTAAAGGAGCCAAAAGCATACGCTCCTCTTCTCTGATAAAGTTATCGTCCGCATCTACTACAAACTGAGCGCCAAATTTTTCCGGATTATTGGCAATTCCGTTCATGTGCCCATCCACAACATGCTGCCACTGCTGCATCTGCTCCAAAGTATCAAAAAGTACGACTATATGAGCCTCCTCCTGACACTCAACCTCCATACCTGGGAAAACCTTGACACCATAGCTTCTGCCTGCTTCCAAGGCCGCCTCCACATTAGCGGAGGCGTTATGGTCAGTAATAGCCACAGCGCCAACACCATACTGAGCTGCACGCAAAACAATATGGTTAGGCGTCATCTCCACAGCAGCGCAGGGAGAAAGCAGGGTATGCACATGAAAATCAGCTAAAAGAGTCTGCATACTATTTGCAGATACCCAACTGATACAAACGGCCTACAACCTCGAAGGCAGACTTTTCAGTAGTCAGGATAACCACATCATTAAGCTCTGCCTTATGCATAGTATCAGCGGCAACCGGTGCATCACCAGCCACAATTACGGCGGACAAGCCAATCAGAGAAGCAACAGCAGCCACGTTCTGGTGACCCTGCATAGTAACCCAAACCATACCGGGCTCAGCCTGACCCATTACATTACTCAGTAGGTCGGACACGTAGCCACCATCAATATCCGCATACAATGCATCCTCAGATGCATCCTTCGTCAGCAGTTTTAATTCCAGCTCATCAATCAGTTCCTTAACCTTCATCTTCTATCATCCTCCAAATTATTAATCGCTTCTGGTTCGTGGGATATGGGAATCTGCTTAGCCAGCTCCAGCATACCCTGGGCCAGCTTATGTACGCTGGCTCTTAATTTAAAAATACAATCTATCTCGTGGGCCTTGCCCTGCACAATATCCTCTGCCAAGCCCTGACAGCTAGGAGCGCCGCAAGCACCGCAATCAAGCCCCGGAAGAGAGCATAAAACCTCCTCCATACGCTCAAACTTTCTCATAGCCTCCATAATATCATCATCAAGCTGCATCATGGGACGAGCAACAAGCTTCTTTAAATATGGTGCAGATGAAGGGAAATCCTCCAGACAGCGCACCTTATTTAAGGCAGCCAGCCTATCCTCCGGCTCTGAGCTTCTCAGGGCCTGAATACGTCTGCGCAAATTACTCTCTGCTACAAATTTATTTTCTGCCGCCAGGAGACCGCCTATACAGCCACCCTGACAGGCGTTGCATTCTACATAATCAAGATTAGGCATTTTATTCATGGAAATCTGCTCTAAAATCTCGTACACGTTTTCAATACCATGAACCGCTAAAGCATTTTCCAGACCTGCAGCCGCAATCTCACCGCCAAAGGCGCCCCAGCCCATGCCATAGGAGGAGCCTGTCGTAACCTTCAGCGCCCTGTCGCCGCCTAAATTCTTCAAAAGCATACCATAAATCTCGGACAGACTAAAGCTGCCGGAAAGCTGGGTATGCAGTACATCTACGGACTGCCTGATATTAGTCTCCTTAGAAGGACAGGGAGAAACAAACCAAACGCCAATCAGCTCCGCATCCATATGCAGTCGCTCCGCAGCGGTCCGCTTAACATAAATAGCAGCAGCCTCCACCGGCGGAAGCACAGGCACAACCTGCTTAATCAGCTCAGGAAACTTAACCTGAATCAGACGCAGCACCGCAGGACAGGTACTGGAAATAAGGGGCTTGCGTCCACCAGTATAATTCTTAACGTAATCCTCTATTTCGCCGGCGATATAGTCAGACGCCAGGGACAAATCAAAAATCTCATCAAAGCCAAGGCTATGCAATCCCTGCCAAATGCTTTCCATAGAAATCTGCTCAGGAAACTGAGCATACAGGGAAGGAGCAGGCAAAACGATGTTATAGGCATAATTAGCCAGTCCATCTAGCTCCGCCATCTGAACATTAAAGGCATGATAAGGACATTTGGCAGCACAAGCACCGCAATCTATGCAGCGGTCGCCTAAAATCTCTGCCTTACCATTACGGACGCGGATAGCCTCCGTCGGACACTCTTTAACGCAGGATACGCAGCCCTGACACTTTTCCAGCTGCAGCTGTACAGAATGGAAATACTTTGTCTGAGCCATCGTAGCACCTCACTCTCTCAAGTAAATTTATAAATCCTCACTTACATGCTCAAAACGCATAAAAATAGTAGTACCCTCGCCGACTACGGACTGAATGTCGAACTTGTCGGAGCACTTAACCATATTGGGAAGACCCATACCAGCGCCAAAACCCATCTGACGCACATAGTCGGGAGCAGTTGACCAGCCCTCCTGCAGAGCCTTGTCGATATCAGGAATACCAGGGCCATGGTCAGTTACGGTAATCTCCGTAGCGTTGGGATAAACCTCTGCTGCCACATTACCACCCCCTGCGTGGATAATAACATTCATCTCAGCCTCATAGGTACCAATGGCAATACGACGGACAATATCAGCAGGAACGCCAAGACGCTGCAGCATCTTCTTGATTTTGGCAGAAGCCTCGCCAGCACGCTCAAAATCGCCGCCAGCCACATCAAAGCCAAGCTTTACAGATTTATTATCAGTCATCTTTACTCTCCTTTAGAACAACCGCCAATACCAGCCTCGTACAAAATACCACAGGCCTCAAACAATGTATATCTTGTTACCATAATAGGAAGCTGATTTTCTGCAGCCTCCTCCAAAATATCCTTATCCGGACTTTTTCCGCGCACAAAAACAACAGCACACAAATCCGTCATATCAGCAGTACGGATAACCTGCATATTAGTAAGACCAGTACACAGCAAAGTATTGCGCTTGGTAAACGCCAAAACATCGCTCATTAAATCGCTGCCGCAGCAGGTCTCAACGGGGCGGTCTAAATACTCCTCCCCCATCAGAACCTGTGCATCAAGCAGCTCCTGAACCTTTCTCAAATCCATATTCATCGCTCCTATTACTAATTTAATCAAACAGCTAAAATATTTAACTCATATATACTTATCCTATTTTATTGTACTCGGTTCACCCGCATCTGTAAATAAATAGTGTAGCACATCTGCAATTTTTTATTTTTTCTCGCTAAATGTAAGAAAGTTTACAAAGTCCCTCCTGGATATTTTTGTGCAAAAATAAGAAAAGCTCCTGCCCGAAGGCAGAAGCTAAAAATATGTCCATATCCCCTGTGTGCCTAATGGCACATCCGTCCCCCTTAGTAAGGGGGACCGAGAGTTCGCAATGCTAAATTCGTACTGCGAATTATCTTGGTTCTGTCCTAACCGCAATAAAACCCTTGCCAATCAGTACGCCTATGTTCACTGACACAGCAGATGATATGTCATACTGCGTCCTATAAAATCTCCGCCAAGCCCTCAAGAGCCTGCTTTAAATCAGCAACCAAATCCCTGCTGTCCTCCAAGCCGCAGGAAATACGTACCAGACCTGCAGGAATACCAGCTGCCTCCAGCTGCTCATCAGTCAGCTGACGGTGAGTACTGGTAGCAGGATTAAGGCAGCAGGTACGTGCATCAGCCACGTGAGTCTCAATAGCTGCCACCTTCAGCTTCTTCATAAAGGCTTCCGCTGCCCTGCGTCCTCCCTTCAGATTAAAGGAAACAACGCCGCAGCCACCATTGCCCAAATATTTCTGTGCCAGAGCATAGTACTTATTAGAAGGCAGACCAGGATAATTTACATACTCAACCTGAGGATGATTTTCCAAAAACTCTGCCACAGCCTGACCATTTTCCACATGACGGGGCATACGCACATGGAGGGACTCCAAGCCAAGATTTAAGATAAAAGCACTTTGGGGAGACTGGCAGCAGCCAAAATCACGCATCAGCTGAGCAGTAGCCTTGGTAATAAAGGCGCCCTCTTTGCCAAATTTTTCTGCATAAACAATACCATGATAGGAATCATCAGGAGCACACAAGCCGGGGAACTTGTCAGCATGAGCCAGCCAGTCAAAACGACCTGCGTCCACAATAGCGCCGCCAATGCAGGCGCCATGACCATCCATATACTTAGTAGTGGAATGAACAACAATATCAGCACCCCACTCAATAGGACGGCAATTTATAGGAGTAGGAAAGGTATTATCCACAATCAGGGGCACACCATGTCTATGAGCCGCAGCAGCAAACTTTTCAATATCAAGAACAGTCAGGGCAGGATTAGCAATAGTCTCGCCAAAAACAGCCCTAGTATTATCCTGAAAAGCAGCATCAAGCTCCTCAGGAGTGCAGTCAGGGTCAACAAAGGTAGCCCTTACGCCCATCTTCGCCATAGTAACCTTAATCAGATTAAAAGTACCACCATAAATAGAAGAAGAAACCACAATGTGACTACCAGCTTCGCAAATATTAAACAAAGCAAAGAAAATAGCCGCCTGACCAGAAGAAGTCAGCATTGCCGCAGCACCACCCTCCAGCTCAGCAATCTTGGCAGCAACAGCATCGCAGGTAGGATTCTGCAAACGAGAATAAAAATAACCACTGGCCTCCAAATCAAAAAGCTTGCCCATATCCTCACTAGTATCATATTTAAAGGTAGTAGACTGAACAATAGGAATTTGGCGCGGTTCGCCATTGCCTGGAACATAGCCTCCCTGTACACATTTTGTATTAATATGGAAATTAGTCATAATTATTACCTCCTTAAATCATAGCCAGCCACATAGGCCAAAACAAACCATTATTCAGCATATTTATTTCATTATAATAGGCACTACAGACAAGAATTACTGCTGCAGCTTATATAAAATTTTATTGTACTCATTCAGCGCCTTATCCAGCTTGCTGCCAGAAGCAGGAGCCAGCTGCGCCAAATCATATGGAGTATCCTGATAAACAATATTCAGCCAGTTCATATAAAACAAATGAGCATAGCTGCGCCACTTAAACATAGGCTCCTGAGTAGTATCATTATCAGGGAAATAATGACGTGGAACCTCAATAGGCAAATTCTTTTTCTTATCGCGATAATACTCATCTGCCAAGGTATAGCGATCATACTCAAAATGACCTAAAACAAAAATACGGCGCAAATCCTTGGTAGCACAAACATTAATGCCATTTTCTACAGAACGGCTCAGCACCTGCAGAGACTTGCAGGCATCAATAGCATTATCATCTACAGCAGTATGACGGGACTGAGGAATAAAATAACGGTCATCAAAGCCTCGCAGCAGCGGGTGATTCTTCACCGTCAGGCCATAGGGAAAAATACCGAACATCTTCTGAGGCAGCAGGGTTTTCTGCACGCCATAATAATGGTACAAAGCAGCCTGAGCACCCCAGCACAGGCTCATAGTAGAATAGCAGTGGTACTCAGCCCAATCCAGAAACTTGACTATTTCCTCCCAATAATCAACATCCTCAAAGGCATATGTCTCAACGGGAGCGCCAGTCATCAGAAAAGCATCGTAATAACGATCCTTAACATCATCAAACTCCAGATAAGCCCTATCAAGATAACTATTATCTGTATGAGTAGTCTCGCGGCTCACAGTACGACAAAAATCAACCTCAATCTGCAGGGGAGAATTTCCCAAAAGACGCAGGAGCTGAATTTCAGTAGGCTTTTTCAAAGGCATTAAATTAAGCACACAAACCTTCAAAGGACGCACACGCTGATTCAAAGCACGCTCCATAGTCATAGTAAAAATTCCCTCCTCATGGAGCTGTTCGATTGCAGACAAATTATCATTGATTTTAATAGGCATATTCCTTTCCTCCTTCAATTCCATTAAATACTACAGGACCTTAGGAGCAATAAAAAAAGCTTCCGTTCCTGTAAAACTACAGGGACGAAAGCATAGCTTCGTGATACCACCCTTATTCACCCACATGTCACCATATGAGCCTCATCAAGTACGCAAGGATTAATTACCTTTTAATACTCCAGCACTGTAACGGGTGCGCCCGGACGACCTAAATGCAAGCATCTCAGCCCATCAGCTCCAAGACCATCTTCAGCAAAATCACCTGCTCCCCCTTGCACCAAAATGGAGGCTCTCTGTGCCAAGCTCCCTCGCCTACTCTTCTCTTCATCGCTCAATATTTTCAATATGGGTTGTATGATACAGCACTTTTATATTCAAGTCAACACTTTTTAAAGGTTTTTACTTATATTTTACGCAGAATGTAAACTTTGTAAAGGTTGTTACAACTATGTGCTGATATGTATAGAAGCGAGCAACAAAGCAGATTAAGTATTACAACTTCGTACATCAGAACGCCTATGTTCGCAGACGAAAGAGAATGCTCCAGATGCTAGACGCCGCGACGAAGGCGTACTCACTAGTACGTCTAGGAGCGAGCAACAACGCAGATGGAGTATTATACTGAGTCTCCATCATTGCAGTACACCTCTAGCTTCCTAGAAATCATAACAAGAGTACCCAACACCCAAAACAACAACCCCATCTGCGTATTAAAATACACATGGTCAGTCAAACCACCAACAGCAATACCAACCACAGCCAAAACATACCCCTGACCTATGGCTCTGACCCAAGGAACACGCCCTTTAAAGGCAAGCTGCCAGCCATTGTAGACAAACATAGCCCACACCGCCATAAAAACAATAAAGCCCTGCCAGCCCAGCTCCGCCAGCACATTGAGGAAAATATTGTGACAATGATACATAATAACACTGGTATCTGCCAGATAATAATTGTATTCAGGATATATAAAGCGATAGCCATACCAGCCCACACCCATGGGGAAATCCTCAATAATCATCTTGGTACAATGCAGGTACGCCAAACGCAAAGCAGCAGACGTATCCTGACCGCTGGTAATAGAAGCCAACCGCTGCATAACAGCATTACCACCAACCACAAGAGCCACCGCACCACCAGCCATAATAGGCAAAAAGGCCTTGCGATAAAAAAGCACGCAATAAGCAAAAAGCATTACAGCACAAGCCAGCCAATTGCCACGGGAATAGGTATACAAAAGACACAGAGCCGCCAAAACGCCAGTGCCAAACGAAGCAAGACGCAGCTTTTGATAGTCTCTGAAAACATTGAAAAAGGCCGCTGCGTAAGCAATGACCAGTACAAGGTAGCCTGCCAGAATATTAGGATTAACCAAAGTAGAATAAACACGCACCTTTAAATCAGGAAACTGAGCAGGATCAACCCAAATGCCCTCAGCAGTAACACCCAAAAGCTTTTGCGCAACACCAATGCTGCTGACTAAAACTGACACCAGCAAAAACGCTCCCAAAAGCTGCATGGGCCTGGGCAAGCAAAAAAATTTACGCCAGCCCTGCAAAGCCTGAGCCTGGTCGCCAAAAATCTGAGGCTTTTTCCAGCCATAACGCAAAAGCACAAAAACCATAGCACTATATTGACCGGCAACGTAAACGTAGTTCCATGAGGAAATAAACTGGTTTCTTGAAAAATGCAGGGACGCCCAGCCTGCAATAAAAAGCAAAAACAACAGAGCCTGCTGCCACTCCTTAAGCACAGCAGGCTGCTGCCTGCCCTTTACAATAGCAACAAAGGCTGCTGCCAAAAAAGTCAAGGCCGTACAAACCGCCGCAAACTCCTGATGCAGAGGAATAATCGCCACCGTAAAAAGCAGCATATAGTATATTTTTTCGTCAAGCACAGACGCCAGACTGCGTAAGGTCATAATCACACATCTCCAAATTTTTTCTTTAATTATACCCACTTACAGGGCCAAAAAGCAACTATTAAAGAAAATGCTGCCAGCAAGCTGAAAAACTAAAGTCTCTTTATGACCGTTATGTTTCATAACTCCACATCCTCCAGAACATCACTCTCGTCTAAAAAAAGTATGTGGTTCTCCTAAAAGCATATTCCTTGCCTCATAGTTTATTTCCATACCTGTAGCAGTCATGGCCTTGTTAATATAAAGCACAGTACCAGAATGCAGTTCACCATCATCATCACAAAACCACGTAATTATATTTCCAATAGAAAATTTAGGTAAGTATTCCTTAATCATAGTAAACCTCCTTGTAAAATTTAATATAAAAAAGCGTTCTAGCCGAAAGCTCGACTAAAGCACCGCTTATCTAACTAAATAGCTAGGCATGCTTAACCATCACAGACAAGTCATGCAACTTAGGACAGTATAATAGAAATCAATTTATCAGGAAAGAAATCATCCCCTTCTATCATCATTCAATGATATAATATGTAGGAGAATAAAACACCTATTAAAGGCGGTGAATTTACTTGGCTAATAAAATTTGGACATATGACGAAACCCTACTAGCATTTGAGCTTTATTGTAGAATTCCATTTGGAAAAATAAATAGCACACACCCAGAAATAATAAAATTAGCTCTTCTTTTAAATAGAACACCTGCTGCTGTTTCTATGAAAATGTGTAATTTAGCTCGCCTTGACCCTGAGGAAATTGCCAGAGGTATTAAAGGTCTTTCCAATGGAGCTAAATTAGAAAGAGTTATTTGGGATAATTTTAATAGTGATAATGAAGCACTTATCCAAAAAGCTTGTGCATTAAAAGAAAAACTGTTAGAGCAATCTGGACTTCCTTCAGAATTAGGATTTGATGATATTCCTGTCGGTACTACTCGTGAAACTATTATCGAGCAAAGAGTTGGACAATCTTTTTTCAGGGCAACTGTTTTAGCTTCCTATGATTTT
The DNA here is from genome assembly GCA_900547415.1 of uncultured Phascolarctobacterium sp. GTDB lineage: Bacteria > Bacillota > Negativicutes > Acidaminococcales > Acidaminococcaceae > Phascolarctobacterium_A. The sequence goes on from URGS01000019.1 coordinate 23,541, forward strand.
AAATGCTGTCTTACAGGTATAAGTGTCCCAGCATTTTTAACAGCAAGCCATATTAAGCCATGGAAAGACAGTGATGGTAAAGAAAAAACAAATCCACGAAATGGTCTATGTTTAAACGCATTGCACGACAGAGCTTTTGATAAGGGTTTTATAACATTGGATAACGATTACAGAATTGTTGTCTCTGATAAGCTAAAGAAGGCAAAGAATTTAGACCAAGTTACTAGAGACTTTATAGTGGATACGGAGCATAAACAAATTATGCTTCCTGCTAAATTTAAACCATCAAAGGAATTTATCCAATTTCATAATGATGTTGTATTTTTAAGATAATGGCATTTGCCAATTTCCTGATTAACACAACTACTATAAGCAAAAGCACAGCTCAAAGCTGTGCTTTTTATGCCTTATTAGCCATATTTAGTTTATTTGATGACTTTAGCCGTTCATTCTACTGACCATCTTCAAAATAATCATAAATCTTGTCGTTAACTACCTGCTTCATATCATACAAAACATTTACGATAGACAACTTTTTACCATCCTTACTATCAATGGTTGTTTGAATACATTTATGAGTATCAACGTCTCCCATATAGTAGAAGTCTGTACCTTCACCATCACTCTTTTTAATAAATAATAGCTTACGCACATCGTCACGCTGAATAGCTTCTACTTCTGCAGATTCTAAGGTTACTCTGTTTCTTGTCATCCAACTAAACATGCTTCTATTAATAAAACGGTCCTCGTATTTAGTGCTTTCACTAATATCATCTTGCTTGTTATATGTAACAAACATAGGGCAAGTATCATATTTTACTCGATAACCGTAGACAGTAGCACTTTCATCTTTTTCCCAGTTTAGAATACGACAGATATCCTTACGAGAATAGTTTTCATATAACTTCAACCCACCAAAGAATTTATTTTTGTCATATGTAGACATAAAGTTATATTCAGCATATGCCAAAACGTCCTTTAAATAACGAACAAATTCATCATTTTGCAGTAACTCAGAAAATTCTGTAGTAAGAATAATATTACCATCATTTTCTGCTACTAATTCCATATTGCCGTATTTATTGACATCTGCAGCCTTAAAAAAGCCCATCTTCAGAAGATTTACTGCTCCAGAAATATTCTTGACACTTGTCTCTAAATTATATTTAATCCTGAACTCTGAAATAATGTCCAGATAAGTGATGCTTTGCTTATGTAGTAATTGTTGAAGAATAAACACTTCATCCAATCTTTTACCATTAGCAATTTCCAAACTAATGAACTTCAACAATTTCTGATGCAAGTCACTCATTGTAGTTTCATCTAAATCAACGTGCTGTTTGAAATGGAAGTAAGAACCATCCCTCAAAACAAACAGATACGGGTCCTTGTCACCTAATTTTACAAAGTCCATCATCATTGGTACACGACCAAGCTGCATTTTTACGAGTTCATAAGATTTTTTGTACTCTCTAAATTGAGCTATTTTACCATTATTTAAAGATTCAAAGATACGCTTTTGAGAAACATCATCAAAATAAACAGTGGATGCGCCTGGAATATGGTTATTATGCATAGTTCTACGAACATTTTCTCGGTTATAGCTTCTATCGCCAAATAACGCTATTGGAAGCAAGTAGTTGTTACCGTAATTACCAATAAAGTCGATAACCTCTAAATAACGCTTATTTTCGCTCTTACGTAATCCACGACCAAGCTGTTGCACAAAAATAATTGCAGATTGTGTAGGACGCAAAAGAATTATTTGATTAACTGCTGGTATATCTACACCTTCATTGAAAATATCTACGGTAAAAATATAGTCTAGTTGCTCTTCTTCCACTATATCATCACTTTCCAAGCGTTCAATAGCATTGGAACGCTCTACCTCAGATGAAGCACCAGTTAATGCAATAGCCTTTTTACCATGTTCGCAAAAACTGTTAGCAAGTGCTTGTGCTTCTTCAATTTTACTACAGAATACCAAGCCCTTAACTCTACCTGCATCACAGCCATAAAAATCAGCATAATGCAATATATGCTTTACTCTTTCCTCACTAACAAGCAGTCTAAAATCGCTCAGTTCATCTAACACCTTACCATCAACAACCAATTCGCTGATACCATGATAATGAAATGGAACAAGCATATTCTCTGACAACGCCTGATTAAGTCTAATTTCATAGGCAATGTTATAATCAAAGGTTTTGAAAATATCTGCATTATCAGTACGTTCAGGTGTTGCAGTCATACCAAGTAAAAACTTAGGCTTGAAGTAATCAAGAACCTTTTTATAGGTATCTGCACCAGCTCTATGAACCTCATCCACAACAATATAATCAAAATGGTCAGGCTTGAACATATGCAGATTTTCATCTTTAGATAATGTCTGAACAGTAGCAAAAAGATAATCTTTATCAATTTCTTTTTGGTCGCCAGAGAACATACCAGTTTTAATATTTTTATCTATAATTTTTTCATAGCTCTTTTTAGCAGTTCTAGCTATAAGGTTTCTATGAACAATGAACAAAAAGCGTTTTGGTTTAGCAATCTTAACATCAAAGGCTGATAAAAATGTTTTACCTGTACCTGTTGCAGAAATCAGTAATGCTTTATCCTTACCAGCTTCACGCAATTCCTTTAAGGACTTTAAAGCCTCTGCTTGCATCTTATTAGGGTTTACCTTGTATAAATCAATAATACGATTGTGCTGACCAATACGACTACTTCTAGCCTCTTTATAAATATTTTCGTATGCGTCTATCCATGCATCATCAACGACAGTTGCATCTTCCCAAGCTCTATTAAGCTCTTCCTGCATTTGTTTCACTAATGCGCCATTTTCAAGAGAAGAAAGCTGAACATTCCATTCTCTATTAACGGTTAAAGCAGTTTGTGTAAGGTTACTGCTACCAATAATCAGATTATAACTATCCTCTGTTTGCTTATCATCGCCAAGCTTATGGAACAAATAACCCTTAGCGTGGAAATTATAATCTGCTGTGATGATTTTCAATTCGAGATTGGGAAATTGCAATAATCTTCGTAAAGCTCTTGGCTCCGTAAAATTTTGGTATTGTGATGCTAAAATTTTGCCTTTGATATTTCTCTGCTTCAGTTCATTCAAAATATCAATCATACACGCTACGCCACTATTGGTAACAAAAGCAACTGAAAAGAAAAACTCGTCACAGTTCTTCATTTCGTAAAGAAGTGTTTCTAAAACCTTTACCTTCTTTTCCTGATTATTAGTCAAAATCTTAGGCAGAAAACGCTCGTCCTTTTCAACATTAAAGTCTATAAAGCCTGCTTCTAAGCAAATTGCTAATTCGTTTCTATTCATGGCTTTTATCCTCTAGGCTTCTTCAAAAACTCTAAAATTGGTTTATCAGCCTCTGCCCAATCCAATTTATCCATTTCGTTTACAGTCAACCATTGGTGGGAAATATGCTCTTTTCTAACAAAATCAGGTTTATCAACCTTGCACAAATAAGCATGCATAGTAATTGCAAAATCGGGATATGTATGGTTTACAGTCATCAAGTAGTCATCTTCACTAATGCTTACATTCATATCCATTTCCTCACGCAGCTCACGCTCCAAGGCTGTATGATTTTCCTCTCCTGCTTCTACCTTACCGCCAGGAAACTCAAATTTATAGCTTACATAATCAAATTTGCCTTCATTACGCTGCATACAAAGAATTTTTCCGTCATATTCAATTACTGCTGCTACAACCTCATAATGCTTCATACTACTATCTCCTTTACTGCTTAATAACACATTCAACCAACAAAATGCTTTTATACATATATACAATTATTGTAGCCTAGTTTGAGCTAAAAATCTATATCACTTTAAACTAACACCTTTCCTCGTACCCAAAACTATTTCTGTGGCCAATCCTAAAAACGGTCTGACTCTGACCGAGGCCAAAGAGGCTATGTAGCCTGTTATCCTCATATAGTCGCCTTTTTTATATACACATATGCTATAATATAGTTAGCTTTTATTATTGTGGGAATAGGATGTGACTTGTATGCACAAAGCCAATCAGGAAATTGCTAGATTTATTGAATATGCTTGCGAGCACGATAATTTTATTCATTATTGCGGCATTAAGCCAGTCAAGGTTGAGGAAGGACATATTACACTTGCCATGGACATTACAGATAGTCTTACTAATGGCTATTCTACCGCTCATGGCGGTGCTTTGGCTTCGCTTATAGACACCTGCATCGGTCTGACCTGCTTTGCTTATGGCAAAAAGGTTGTGACTATTGATATGACCATTAATTACATCAAGGGCGTACCTCTTTCCCAAAGAGCCTATGCAACATCTACAATGCTTCATTTAGGCCACAAGACCATGATTGGCGAAGCAGTTATTACTAACGCTGATGGCGAAATCTACGCCAAGGGTACTGGCTCCTTCTTTGTGGTAGGTGACAACAATAATCTAGAAAACCATTGGTAAAAATCAAGGCTATGATTCTTCTGAATCATAGCCTTTTTTCTGTCTTATCCGTCCTTTTCTATTAAGTCTTGCAGCAGCTCCTCTGTCAGCTCCTCCTCGGAATACAGCGGCAGTCCCATTTGAGCAAAGTACGCCGCCGTTACACCTCTGCCTGGTATGCGTGTGCCTGTAAAGGTACCGTCATAAATAAGGTGTGTACCACAGGAGGGACTGCGTTCCTTAAGGATAACTGCACTTACGTGATGAGCCTTACAATATTCTGCAGCCTTCAACACGCCATTTTTATAGCTTTCCGTAACATCTTCCCCTTGGTTATTAATCAGTCGGGCCTTTCCCTGCCATACGTCGTCACCGCTGCCGCCTACAATCTCCGCAGGGGGACGAGGTATGGACAAACCGCCAAACACCTCAGGACAGATAGCTGTAAAATGTCCCTTTTCCTTATATTTAAGCAGCAGCTCACAGGGATTGGCGTCTCCCTTATAGCGTACTGCATTGCCTAAAAGACACGAGCTTACTAAAATCATTGCTATTGCTCCCTTCCCACTGTTTTCTTTATTGTAACATATATAGTATAATATTCCCAAACTATTAAACGCTTAGAGGTTTGCACTATGTATGATTTTGATACACCTTTAGATAGAAATAACATTAATGCCTATTCTGTAGATTTATTCCGCAAAAACCTGCTCCATGTGACGCCCGATGCTCCACTTCCCTACAAGGATGAGGACTTTATCCAGATGTGGGTGGCGGATATGAGCTTTGGTGCTCCTGATTTTATTCTTCAGGGAGTTAAAAATGCCCTAAGCAACAGGTTTTTAGGCTATACAGAAATGCACACGCCAACTAATCCACGCTACCGTCAGCTTTTCAATAGCTGGTGTCAGCGTCATTATGACTGGAGCTTTGACAAGGATGAGCTTTTTCTGTCCACAGGAATTGTTCCTGCCCTGCGTGAGCTTATTGGTATGATAACAAAAGCTGACGAAAAGGTTCTCATTCTTACGCCCTCCTATCCTCCCTTTAAGGGCTCTGCCCTTCATAACAGCAGGGAATGTATCTACTGTCCTCTTATTGATGAAGAGGGATTTTATACCATAAATTTTGAGCTGCTGGAAAAGCAGGCTGCAGATGAAAAAACCACCCTGCTTCTCTTTTGCAATCCCCACAATCCCAGCGGTCGCCTGTGGAGTGAGGACGAGCTGCAGCGTCTGGCTGATATTATTGCCAAGCACAGGCTATGGGTCATCTCTGATGAAATTCATTGTGACCTGCTCCGCAGCGGGCTTAGGCACATTCCCTTGGCTAAGGTTATGGCTGATTATGACAGGCTTGTTTCCTGCGTTACTCCCAGTAAAACCTTTAATTTAGGCGGAATACTTTTGGCCAATATTTTGATTCGTAGTCCCTGGCTGCAAAAAGAGTGGCAAAGTATTCATTATTTTGCAGACAACCCTCTGAGCATAGCTGCTGCTGAGGCTGCCTACGAGTATGGAGATGAATATGTCAGGGAGCTGTGCCAATATCTGGACGCTAATTTTGCCTTCGCCGCAGACTTTATCAAAGCGCACATGCCTAAGGCCAAGCTCCGCATTCCTCAGGCCACCTACCTTGCTTGGCTGGACCTGCGGGGCTACACTGAGCCTGCAGAGGGCTGGACGGACTTTTTTGCCTACAAGGCAGGCGTACTCCTTGAAGATGGCAAAATCTTTATAGACAATGGCGACGGCTATGTCCGCATCAACATTGCCTGCCCCAGAAGCGTGCTTTTAAAAGCACTAGAAAGAATGGCAGCAGCACTGAACAGTATCTAACCCCACGGCTAGTCTCCCTTCCGCATCAGCGAGTAACGATTGTCAGATAAAGCAGCACGCCGCTGTTTACTGACTTTGACAGCACTCACAACTAAAGGCCAGGGCAAGAGGAGCAGCTGCGTCGCCACTGCAGTTTACATAAGCTTAGCACATTGCTCCCTATGCTGGAGCCCCACATAGACACGGGAATCCGAGCAGCAGTGAAAGCTTTTTGCGTACTTTTCTCGAAAAAGTATGCTATAAACGCATAAAGTAAAAAACAAGCCATAACTCAGACTACACGCCTAAGTTATGGCTTTTGCTTATCCTATATTATTTTTTAGCTTCTTCCTGTGCTTGCTCCTTTAAAGCAGTGTACTGGAAGTTTACCATTTTTTGCTTAGCATCGAATACATAAATAAGTGCCACGTGTTTTTCCTTGCTGAAGCCTGCAATGTAAACCAGTCTGTCGCCGTCAGCGAAACGCTCAAAGGATTGGAAACGGATTTCCTTAACATCACCAAATTGCTCCTTAACCTGCTTTTGCAGACCAGCTACAACTTCCTCAGTGATTTTGCCCTTTAACTCAGCATTCATGCCAGAAGTAACCTTTTGGTACTCTACAGTCTTACCGGTTACAGCGTTAGTCAGCATTTCAGCAGCCTTTTGCTCTTTATCCAGGGTACCGCCATCATAGGCTGCACAAACACTAGCAAAGGCAAGAGTCATAATCATGGTCAACATTACTAAAAGCTTTTTCATAAATAACACATCCTTATTTTAATATGTCAGAGGTTGCAGCCTCCGATTACTGATTTACAGCATTTCTCAAACCTGATAAATACCCTCTTCATCGTCCCAGAGAACCAGTCTGTCCTCCTTCAGGGATTCCTGCACGCGGATAACTCTTTGGTTTTCGCTGCCACGGAAACGCAGATTGGGATTTTTCTTTTCCAGAACAAATTCTCCGTCTACGAGAATATCAATATAGGACAGCATTTCTTGAGTAATTTCCCAAGGACCTAAGCTGCCTGTCAGCATATCCTTTTCAAAATCATAGCCACTATAGCACCAGACTGTCTTTTCAGGATACATTTCCTTAAAACGACGTAGGAAGGGCAGCAGTGCCTGCTGATTCTGAGGCTCAAAGGGTTCGCCGCCCAGCAGGGACAGACCATGGATGTAGTCAGGCTTTAAGGCCTCCAGAATTTCGTCCTCTACTGCTGTAGTAAAATCATTGCCGTATTGAAAATCCCACGCCTCAGGGTTAAAGCAGCCTTTGCAGTGGTGGGTGCAGCCGCTGACAAAAAGTGATACTCTTATGCCAGGACCATTGGCTATATCAAGCTTTTTTATTGTTGCATAACGCATGTTCATCACCATTTTATTAAGAATAATATATAGCATATATTTCTTTAATAATACATACTACTAATGATTATACAACTTAACCATCTAAATGACAAGCAACGCTTTCTTGAAATATTTGTAGATTATAATTGAAATAATCATCTAAAAGTCAACACCCGCTCCTGGCAGACCTGCTGACTTGCCTCGGGGCTAAGCATAAAAAAGAGGACTGCTAAAAAGCAGTCCCCTATAAATTAGCTTCGCATTTATAAAGCCCACCCAATCACAGGTGCAGTACGCGGGATTTGATTTCCTTGGTCTTGCCAACATTCCAGAAGTTTTCGCCCAGGTAACCGCAGGTACGACGAGTTACGTTCATCAGGCTGTGGTCCTTGTTGTGGCAGGCAGGGCATTCCCACTCGTTATCGTCGTTAATAATGATTTCGCCGTCAAAGCCGCATACATGGCAGTAGTCGGATTTGGTGTTAAACTCAGCATATTGGATATTGTCGTAAATGAATTTTACAACCTCCTCCATAGCCTGAGTATTGTGACGCATATTCGGAATTTCTACATAGGAAATAGCACCGCCGGAGGAAATTTTTTGGAACTGACTTTCAAAATTAAATTTGTGGAAGGCATCAATCTTTTCACGTACATCTACGTGATAGGAGTTGGTGTAGTAGCCCTTGTCAGTTACATTCTCAATAGTGCCAAAGCGTTCCTTGTCGATACGTGCAAAGCGGTAGCACAGGCTTTCTGCAGGAGTACCATAAAGACCGAAGGCAATTCCTGTGGCAGCCTTCCATTTATCGCAGGCACCACGCAGTCTGTTCATGAGACGCAGAGCAAATTCCTCTCCCTTAGGATCAGTGTGGCTTACGCCGGTCATCAGCTTGGTAACCTCGTACAGGCCAATGTAGCCCAAGGAAATGGTGGAATAGCCATTTTCCAGGAACTTATCAATAACCTCGCCCTTGCCAAGACGGGCAATTGCACCGTATTGCCAATGAACGGGACTAACATCACTCTTAATGCCCTTCAGAGCATTGTGACGGCACATAAGAGCCTCGTAGCAAAGCTGCAGACGCTCCTCAAGCAGCTCCCAGAATTTCTTTTCGTCGCCGTTGGCAATAATGCCGATTTGAGGCAGGTTCAGGGAAACTACGCCCTGGTTGAAACGGCCCTCAAATTTGTAGTTGCCGTTTTCGTCCTGCCAGGGGGACAAAAAGCTGCGGCAGCCCATGGGAGAGAACACGTTGCCTTCGTAGTTTTCACGCATTTTCTTAGCACTGATATAGTCAGGATACATACGCTTAGCACTGCATTTAACAGCCAAGCGGGTAATGTAATCGTATTTGCCGCCCTTTAAGCAGTTGTGCTTATCCAGCACGTAAACCAGCTTGGGGAACGCAGGAGTTACATACACACCCTTGTCGTTTTTGATACCCTGGAGACGCTGACGCAAAATTTCTTCAATAATCATTGCGTTCTCCTTCAGATACGGGTCATCCTCACGCAGGTTCAAAAACAGGGTTACGAAGGGAGATTGACCATTGGTGGTCATCAGGGTATTGATTTGGTATTGAATTGTTTGTACGCCGCCCTTCAGCTCGTAACGCAGACGTTCATTGGTCAGCTTCTCCAGAGTTTCTTCATCCAGATTGCCGCCGCTGGCCTCTAAAATACCTGCCTTGAATTTTTCGTAGCTGCGACGCAGATATTTGCCTAAATGGCAGATATCAACAGACTGACCACCGTATTGGCTGGACGCAACAGACGCAATAATCTGAGTCATAACGGTGCAGGCAACCTGGAAGCTGCGGGGACTTTCAATCATTTTGCCGTTCATAACAGTACCGTTATCCAGCATATCGCCAATATTGATCAGGCAGCAGTTGAAAATAGGCTGAATGAAATAGTCAGCGTCATGGAAATGGATTACGCCGTCCTCATGTGCCTTGGAAATCTTTTCAGGCAGAATAATACGCTTGGTCAGGTCCTTGGACACCTCGCCGGCAATAAGGTCACGCTGAGTTGCAGCCATAACAGCATTCTTATTGGAGTTTTCCTCCATAACATCCTTATTCTTGTTGCTGATCAGGGACAGAATGGACTCGTCAGTAGTGTTGGCCTTACGTACCAGAGCACGTTTATAACGATAGATAATGTATTGCTTAGCCAGCTCATATTTGCCGTATTCCATCAGGCTATGCTCAACCATGTCCTGAATATCCTCTACTAACAGACGCATTCTATTGCGGCCTTGAACATTTTCCGCAATTACATGAATTTTGTCCTCCTCTATACGATATTCGGGCTCAACGGCAGCGTTAGCCTTTTGAATAGCAACCACTATTTTAGCAGGGTCAAAATCTACGGTTGTACCGTCGCGTTTAATAACCTTCATACTGCTTCATCCTTCCTCTCCGGTGTTGTTTTTTTATCTGTTCTCTTTATAAAAGTAGTTTTAGCTTCAGAATTATCTGTATGATTTTAAAAATCTATAGTATATCGTTCGGATATAGCCCTAGATTTTCCTGAGCTATTGTACCACAATATATCTACTCTGTAAAGCTTGACAACACAACATATTGGTGTTATACGTCCCACTGTCTCCTAAGAAAATGTTGCATAATTTGACTTTTTTCGCCAAAAAAAGCCCTAGTTTACACTGCTGTCCAGTACAGACAAGCACTACAGATCCAGGAAATTCCTAGTCAAAAATTTATTTGCACATTTTTACAATTAAAAATAATTTTCCACAAAACTAATCTTCAAGAGCCTTAAAAATAGCAATTAATATTAAGCTTTGTCATATCCACTAAAAAATGGTAAAATAGGTCTTGTGTATTTTTTTTGAGGGAGTGTTATGAATGAAACAAGAAAACGGAAGGAAGCCAGCCCTTGGTATAGTTATGCTAACGGTCTGCTCCATTATCTGGGGTACAGCCTTTGTAGCCCAAAGCCTTGGAGGCAAATATGCAGAGCCATTAACCTTTAATTTTTCACGCTGCGTACTCGCAACCGTATTTATTTTAATTCTCTGCTTTGTCAAGGATAAGCTAGAAGGAAAGAAATTTACCATTCTTGGCAGCGACGACCCCATGTACTGCGAACGACTGCTGAAGGGCGGTTTTATCTGCGGTGCAACCCTGACTATGGAATCATTCTTCCAGCAGCTTGGTCTTATGTATACTACTGTTGGCAAAAGTGGCTTTATTACATCACTATATATTGTACTGGTGCCTATTCTCAGCTTTATTATTTTCCGCAAGGCTATTTCCAAGCTGCAGGCTATAAGTGTTATTGTAGCAGCAATAGGCATGTATTTTATCTGTATCAACGAAGCCTTTACCATTAATATGGGCGACGTTTACACCTTCCTATGTGCCATCTGCTTTGCAGGCCAAATTATTTCTGTAGCTAATATTATCAGCTATCTGGACGGTGTACGCCTGTCCCTGATTCAATTTGCTACCAGTGCAGTTTTAAACTGCATCCTGATGTTTACCTTTGAAAATCCATCACTGGATGCACTTTTAATGGGCTGGGCACCTATCGCCTACGCAGGTATTATGTCCAGCGGTATTGCCTACACTCTGCAGATTGTGGGACAAAAGCATGTTAATGCAGTTCCTGCCAGCATGATTATGAGTATGGAGGCAGTATTTGCACTACTAAGCGGCTGGCTCATTTTAGGTCAGGAAATGACCACCCGTGAAATCGGCGGCTGCGTTCTTGTCTTTTCCGCCATTATCTTGGCACAGATTCCTCCTAAATACTTAGGCATTAAAGAATAGTCAGATAAAAATATAAGCCATAACTCAGAAAAAATTAAGATATGTACCCAGAATCCTGGACACATTTCTTAATTATGCGAGGCATGTGGATGC
>URGS01000020.1 GCA_900547415.1 uncultured Phascolarctobacterium sp.
AGCGCATAAAAATACCCTCCTTACTGGTTTTGTCCAGTAAAGAGGGTACATATCAGTAATCCAGAGGTTTTTTGCTTAGATATTAATTTTTCTTGGCATCCTTTGCGTGAGGCATAGGCGCAGCTAAAAGATGCTTGCTGTCGGTTGCAGGCATAGCCAATTCTACCTTCAGTTCTACGTCAAAGGTCTTTTTAAACCAGGACATATGGGTACGGAGCTGGTGCATTTCAATACTAGGAAGCTCAGGTGCGCAAATACTGAGGATAGCCTGCTTTTTGCGTTGTCTAGGCAGAATAGTTATAATCTGACTTGTTTGTGTGTAGTCCATGCTTTCAGCCAGAGCCAACAGCAGAGCAAGCTTGTTGATAACCTTCCAGTTTGCACTGCTGAGCATTTCTTTGTAGATATGAGCTTTGAAGTAATTTTTGGAAACGCCGTTATGCCAGCCTGCAATAGCAGAGGTAATCATTTGTTCCTTATGAGAAAGACCAAAAAGCTGGGCATTCTGAATCATATAGGCACTGTGACGTGCATGGCTGTAGAAGTTAATAGTAATACCAATATCATGGAGCAGGGCAGCTGTTTCTAAAAGCTTACGGTAGCCCTTGCGCAGTCCATGGAGAGGCATCCAGTTGTCGAACATGGTCAGAGCTAAATCCCTGATGTGGAGAGCATGGGTGACATCTGCTGTATAAAGGTGCAGAATGTTGTCACGACTGCGTTCCAAAATATTAGGTGCAATCAGTGGGCGGCCTGTAGCCTGTGAATAATATTTAAAGAAAAGGCCCTCGCGCAGACCACAGCCAGAGGAGATGATTTTACTGCAGCCGCTAATATCCATAAGGCAGCTGATAATGTTGCTGCCTGCTAGAATAATATCACTGCGCTCATTACTCAGACCGGAAATCTTTTTGCGCTGTTCCAAATTAGTGCTGCGGATTTTGGTGAAATAATTACGGAAGATTTGCATGGAAATAGCATAGTTATGAATTTTAGTAGCAGGATACTTACGGGAGCGCTGGATAATTTTTGCAACAGTACGTGCTGTGCCGCCAACACCTATGAGAGGCAGGTTTTTCTGCTTCAGCCATGGGTATTGCTCTAAATTCTTCATAATGAAGGAAGTCATTTCTGCATAGACTGCAGGAGTCATTTCATTGCGGGAGTTAAATTTATCCGTAGTATTTACTGCACCAAAGGTAAGGGAAACACTTTCTACAATTTTGCGGTTTTTAAAATAAATCAGTTCGGTACTGCCACCGCCTAAGTCAAAGATGATACCATTAGTAACATCTAAGGTATTGATGACACCTAGGTAGCTGTAATAGGCTTCTTCCTTACCAGTAATGATTTGCAGCTGGATTCCTGTTTCTTTGGTGACCTTTTTGACAAGCTCGTTGCCGTTTACTGCATTGCGGATTGCAGCTGTAGCAACGGCTATAATAGTATCAGTATGGTATATTTTGCACATATAGGCAAAGCTTTTCATAGTCTCGATTGTGGAGGAAAAGGCTTCCTCAGTCAGCATGCCTTGTGCGTCTACCTTTTGGCTGAGACGCAGAGCTTCCTTCTGGTTGTACACCATATTATAGGCGCCTGTTTTATACATATGGCTGATAACTAAACGGGCAGAGTTAGAGCCGATGTCAATGATTGCAATTCTTTCCATTTTCTCACCTCATTACTCTAGTAATTAAGCACAAATCTGAAAAATCCTGCATTTTAATTATTAAATCCATGTAAAATTGTTAAATTAATGTATAATAAATGGCTTAACGCAGGAGTTTTACCCTTTAATAAAGAATATCAATAATGATATATATTTTAGGAGGCAATTTTATGAAGCGCAAACTGTATACCACCTTTGCTGCAATTCATTTGGGCTCTGAGATGATAAGTATGCAGATTACCGAATATCGCAGTATAGACAGAGTTAAGGTTGTAGAATGCTGCAACAGACGTATTCGTCTTGGTGAGGCAACCTTTAAAAATAAAATAATTCCCTTCAATTTGGTAAATGAAATTTGTGAAATACTCTACGGCTTTAAAATGCTTATGGAGGAATATGGTGTTGAGGAATATACACTTCAGGCAACAACAGCTGTACGTGAGGCCCGTAACCAGATTTTCCTATTGGACCAGATTTATTCCCGTACAGGGCTGATTGTTGACGTAGTGGATATGCCACAGGAAATCTACACAAAATATGTTGCTATTCGCAATACCCTGAAAAATGAAAAGATTACCAGCGACCGCGAGGGTATGCTGATGATGGATATTTCCTCAGGTGGTCTGGGCGTCACCATGATTAAGGACGACAAAATCAGATACCAGGAAAACTTCCATGTAGGCATTATTCGTATTAAGGAGAGCTTTGCCCGCAACCGTCGTGAAAGCATGCATTTCAACAAGGCTCTGACGGAGTTTTTGTCCAGTACAGTTGGTCCTGTAAGAACAGAGCTTCAGCAGGATAGTGTGCATTATCTGGTACTGTCAGGTACGGAGACTGAATTGCTGATGAAAATGCTGGGGAGAGAGGAACGACAGCTGGTGCACCGCATCAAGGCAGAGGATTTTCACGAGTTCTTTAAGAATATTCGTCAGATGAATTTGGCGCAACTAATCAATGTATATAAGATTCCTGAACATGTGGCTGAATTGGTGCTGCCTACGATTTTGCTTTATGAGCAGCTGTTGGATCTGATTCCTGCCGAAGAGGTTATTATTACAGCAGATCGCTTTATTGACGGTATGCAGCTGCTGCATATTGGCCGCAAGACCAGTCCTGAGCTTTGCAAGAGTTGGGAGCAGGAGCTGATTAGCTTATTCCACTGCATTGGCGAGCACTATCATTTTGATAAAAAGCATGCTCAGCAGGTAGAGCGTATGGCACTGCACATCTTTGATAAAGTTGCTAAGGATTTTGGTATGGGAGAGCATGAACGCCTGCTTTTAAGAGGTGCTTGCCTGATTCATGATGTAGGTAAGTATTTGTGCATGCGCAGCCATTCCATCTATACATATCAGCTGATCATGGCTACAGATATTATTGGTTTTAGTGAAAGAGATAAGCAGATTATTGCTTTGACAGCCTATTATCATGCTAACAAGCTTTTTGACGAAAGCAACAGGCGTGCTCCTGTAGTAGAAAAAACTCAAATTGCACTGGTAGCTAAGCTGGCAGCAATTTTGCGCCTGGCAGATGCTATGGATCGCAGCTATCTGCAAAAAATCAGGGGCTGCTCTGTAAACATAAAGGATAATGTAATGACAGTTGTCGCAGAAAGCAAACAGGACTTGGCTCTGGAGCTATGGACATTTGCTGATAAGGCTGCGTTTTTTGAAGAAGTATACGGTATTGAACCAATTTTAGAACGGGTGAATAAATGATGACAAGTGTAGATCTTAACAAGCCTGAATATTTTTATAATCGTGAGCTGAGCTGGCTGAAATTTAATCTGCGTGTATTGAAAGCCGCTACAGTAAAGGAAACACCGCTTTTGGAGCGATTGAAGTTTATTGCTATTACGGCTTCTAACCTAGATGAATTTTTCATGGTCAGAGTTGCAGGTTTGTGGAACAGCTATGACAGCGGTGTTGATAAGAGCGATGCTTCCGGCCTCAATGTGAAGGAGCAGCTTGACGAAATTTCTGAGTCTGCCCATGAGCAGGTACGTACTCAAATGAAATATTTGCTGGCTCTGATGATGGAAATGAAGGATGTAGGCCTTATTCTTAAGCGTGTAGATGAGCTGAGCGATGCTGGCAAGCAGTGGTTGGAGGAATACTACAGAGAGATTGTATATCCTGTACTGACTCCTATGGCAGTAGATGCCTCCAGACCTTTCCCGTTTTTGGCTAATAAAACTCTTAATCTGGCCGTAGAGCTGGTGAATAACGATGGCGAGCATAGCATGGGCCTGATTCAGGTCCCTTCCGTATTGGATAGAATCACTGAGGTCCCTACTGAGGATAAGCGTGTTTTTGTGTTTTTGGAGGATATTATCATCAGCCATTGTCAGGCAGTTTTCCAAGGCTGTCAGATTCTCGACGTGGTTCCCTTCAGAGTGACCCGCGATAGCGATCTTGATCTTGATGACGAGGACTCCGTTGACCTGATGAAGGAGGTAGAGGAGTCTTTGCGTAAGCGTAAGCGTGGTGCTGCTGTACGCTTAGAAATCTTCAAGACTAATAATAATAGAATCAAGAAATTCCTGGAGACCAATCTTGATGTAACCGATATGGAGGTTTATGAGATTAATGGTCCTCTTGATGCAACTTGTTTCTTTAAATTTACCAGCCTGCCCGGTATGTGGCCTTGGCTTCACGAACCCTTCGTTCCCCAGCGTCCGCAGGAGCTTCCTGATGACGAGGATTTGTTCGAGGCTATTCGTCATAATGACATTTTGCTCCATCATCCTTATGAAAGCTTTGACCCTG
Organism: uncultured Phascolarctobacterium sp.; assembly: GCA_900547415.1. Lineage (GTDB taxonomy): Bacteria > Bacillota > Negativicutes > Acidaminococcales > Acidaminococcaceae > Phascolarctobacterium_A. The sequence continues at coordinate 4,441 of URGS01000020.1, forward strand.
TAGTTAAGCTTATCAATGATGCAGCTGATGATCCCAAGGTATTGGCTATTAAGCAGACACTGTATCGTGTCAGCGGTAACTCTCCCATAGTTGCAGCTTTGGCAAGAGCAGCAGAAAACGGCAAACAGGTTACTGTTCTAGTAGAGCTTAAGGCACGCTTTGACGAGGAAAACAATATTCTTTGGGCACGTCGTTTGGAAAAGGCTGGTTGCCATGTAATCTATGGTTTGGTAGGCCTTAAGACTCACGCCAAGATTATCTTGATCGTACGTCGTGAATCCAATGGTATTAAGCGTTATCTGCACCTTGGAACTGGTAACTACAATGATAATACTGCTAAATTATATACTGACCTAGGACTTATGACTGCTAATGATGAATTTGGCAGCGATGCTTCTGCCTTCTTTAATTTGCTGTCCGGGTATTCTGAGCCGCCTGTATGGAACAAGCTGGTTATGGCTCCGTTGGGACTGAGAGAGAAGATTTACGCTTTGATTGATAACGAAATTGCTATGGCGAAGCTTGGCAAGGGCGGTCACATCATTGCCAAAATGAATTCTCTGATTGATCAGCCTGTTATTCAAAAATTGTATGAGGCTTCTATGGCTGGTGTTCAGATTGAGCTTATTGTCCGCGGCATTTGTGGCCTTCGTACTGGTATTGAGGGTATCAGCGACAATATTACTGTACGCAGCATTGTTGGCAGGCAGCTGGAGCATAGCCGTATTTTCTGGTTTGCCAATGGCGGTGAGGAGCAGCTGTATTTGTCCAGTGCAGACTGGATGCCGCGTAACCTTAATGATCGCGTAGAGCTGTTCTTCCCTGTAGAAACAGAAGAGCATGTAAAACGTATTAAGGCGTTGCTTGATTTGTATCTGAGAGATAATGTAGGCGCATTTATGATGCAGTCCAATGGTACTTATCGCAGAGTACGCAATAAAGCAGAGACTGTGAGCGCTCAAAGCACACTTTACGAGATGGCGTTGTTGTCTGCTGCTGCAGATAAGCTTCCTATGGAGCAGAGATTGCAGCCTATGTTTAGTCGTCGTTGATTTAGTTAATTAATTAGGCAATTAATAACTTATCTTGCTAACCATGATACATATTGCTATAATGATGGCATACACTAAGGGGGGATTATAATGAGTACTTTAGCAGTAACCATTAATTATAACTGTCATTATGGCTTTGTAGAATATGATGAAATCACTAAAAAAGTAGCAGTACACATGAACGTGGCTGATGCTAAGGCAGCGGTAGAGAAGTTTTTGGCAACACCCATGACCTTGGATGCTCCATTGGGTGAGACCATCCGTGATTTTGTAACCACAACTGTAGAGCCTTTGGCTAGCGTTAAGGCCTTTCAGTTGGCTATGACTCGTTTGTGGGGTAAAACCGGCGTCCGTGTTGAATGGAGTATGCCTGCTGGTATGGCTGAGAAGCTTGCTCCGGTAGTTGATTAATGCTTAAAAGGTCCTTGTCTGCGTGGCTTGCGTAGACAAGGGCTTTTTTATTGCTTGTAATAAAGGAACAAGTATTGTATAATGTTTCTGTTAAGGCAGATGTTGCAAAGCCTCAGCCTCAAATTTAATATGGTTCCGTAGCTCAGTAGGATAGAGCAACCGCCTCCTAAGCGGTAGGTCGCCAGTTCGATTCTGGCCGGGATCACCACAAAAAAACGCTCCCAGACTAGGTTTGGGGGCGTTTCTTGTTTTTCTGGGACTTGCTAAAAGGGGCAAAATAGGGCAGGTCGACAGATTAGAAGAAGGTAGTAATCTATTATTACCATATAGGTATCTATTTATATTTGCATTTCAAAAGCCGTATATATTCTGTGCTTTACAAAATATATAAATTTTACACAGCTTTTACGAAAAAGTTAGCACTTTTGAGATTCTTATCCGTTGCTTAATATTGTTCCTTATGCTATAATTGCTGTGGCCTTAAATTAAATATTACGGTATAAGCTCATAATATGGTTGAGCGTTTCTACCAACTACCACAAATGGTTGACTACCGGATTTTGCGAATCCAAGGGTTAACCATTTATTTTTTTGGAGGAATGCGTATGTTGTATGATGTAATTATTATCGGTGCTGGCCCTGGCGGAATTTTTTCTGCCTATGAGCTGACTAAGCAGGCGCCTGAGCTGAAGGTAGCAGTTTTTGAATGCGGCAATGCTTTGCACAAGCGTCGCTGTCCCATTGACGGTAAAAAAATAAAGTCCTGCATAAATTGTCCCAGCTGCTCCATTATGAGTGGTTTTGGCGGTGCGGGTGCTTTTTCTGATGGCAAATATAATATTACTAATGATTTTGGCGGTACATTGTATGAATATATTGGCAAGGAACAGGCAATGGACCTGATGCGCTATGTTGATGATATTAATATGCAGTTTGGCGGCGCTGGAACCAAGCTATATTCAACTGTAGGTACCAAGCTGAAAAAACGCTGTATGCAAAATGACCTGCATCTTTTAGAGGCTTCTGTTCGTCATCTGGGTACTGATAAGAATTACATTGTTTTAGAGCATCTGTACAATCACCTCAAAGATAAGATAGATTTTTTCTTTAATAAACAAGTTGAGCATATTGAGGTTGCTGAAGATGTCTACTGTGCAGTATGTGGCGAGGAACGCTATCTTGGCAAAAAATGCATTGTTTCTGTTGGTCGCAGTGGTAGCAAATGGATGGAGCGCATTTGCAAGGAGCTGGCTATTCCTACTAAATCCAATCGTGTAGATATTGGTGTTCGTGTAGAAATTCCTGCAGAAATTTTCTCTGAGCTGACTGATGAGCTTTATGAAAGCAAGATTGTTTACCGTACTCCTAAATACGGCGATATGGTGCGTACCTTCTGCATGAATCCCAAGGGTGCAGTTGTAAGCGAAAACACTAACGGCATCATTACAGTTAATGGTCACAGCTATGAGGATCCTGCGCGTCAGACTGGCAATACTAACTTTGCACTGCTTGTGTCGAAGCATTTTTCTGAACCCTTTAAGGATTCCAATGGCTATGGCGAAAGCATTGCCAAGCTGAGCAATATGCTGGGCGGTGGTGTTTTGGTTCAGCGTTTTGGTGACCTGATTCGTGGTCAGCGCAGTACTCCTGCTCGTATGGCGCAGTCCTTTACTGTTCCTACTCTGAGTGCAAGTCCTGGCGATTTAAGTCTGGTATTGCCTAAGCGTATTTTGGACGGTATTATTGAGATGATTTATGCGTTGGATAAGGTTGCTCCCGGTACTGCCAATGACGATACCCTGCTATATGGTGTGGAGGTAAAATTCTACAATATGGAGGTTGCAGTTGATGACAACCTGATGACAAAATATGAGGGGCTTTATGTTATTGGTGATGGCAGCGGTATTACTCACTCCCTGTCTCATGCTTCTGCCAGCGGTGTGTATGTAGCACGCCAGCTTAGCAGTCAAAAATAAGATGATATAAATAGCAAGAACCTTGGAACTAGTGTCCGAGGTTCTGTTTTTGTGAAGGTTATTTTACTGTAGCTATAATCCATTGCTTGTAGAGGTAATATCCTACGAGTCCAGTAATGACTTCGGAGAGCGGGAAGGCAAACCAAGTATAATAAAGACCGAAATGTGACAACAGCCAGAATATAGGAATCAAGCAGAAAATCTGCCTTGTGATAGCTAAAATAGTGCTTGGTCTTGTTGCGCCAATAGCTTGGAAAAAATTAGGATACATTAAAGCAAAGACCTGCGGAATAAAGGATGTAGCAATAACGCGGAAAGCAGGTACGCCTATTTCCAAGACTTTAGGACTATCAGAGAAAAATCCTATTAAATATTCAGGAATAAGCTCAAAGGCTAATATGCCAATGGACATAAAGGCGCAAATGAACAGAATGGATGTTTTAAGTATTTCCTGACAGCGGGCAAAGGCTTTGCAGGCGTGATTATAGCTGAGAACAGGAATAATGCAGGTTTCCATAGCCATAAAGGGAATAAAGAAAAATGTTTGCAGCTTATAGTAAAGACCTAAAACTGTTACGGCCTCATCACAGAAGCCTGCTAAAATAATATTCAGAACAAGAATATAAAGTACAAAAAGCAGCTGCATCAAGATATTGGGGAAGCCCAGATGCAGAATAACCTTGGCGTAGCGCAACTGTTCTTTAAAGGCAGGAGGCAGAGAAAAGGCTTGGGCAAAGGTAATGGCAGCGGCAGCAATTTGTCCTGTTACAGTAGCTAGGGCTGCACCTGTAATGCCTAGTGCAGGAATTGGTCCCCAGCCAAATATCAAAATAGGGTCTAAAATTATATTTAACATAGCACCGACAACCTGAGCCAGCATTGGTTTACGCATATTGCCATGTGCCTGATGAATTTTAGTAAAGATGCTTTCTAAAAATAATGGCAGACTGCCAATACATACTATGTAGCCATATGTAAGCGCATGCTCTCGAGCTATAGGCGATGATAGGGATAGATTGACAAAGTATTCCAAAAAGAGGGCAATAAGTATGCTGAATAGGGCCCAGAGTCCTATGGCTAAAGCTACGCCTGTGCCTGCAGCCTTACGTGCAGTTTGCAGTCTTCCTTTGGCATAGCAGGCTGCTAGAAGCGTATTTAGGCCGACACCTGTGCCAACAGCTAGGGCAATGGAAATATATTGGATAGGATAAACTGCTGACAAAGCAGCCAGACCATCGCCGGAGAATAAGCCTACATAGTAGCTGTCTACGATATTATAGAGTGCCTGGATAAGCTGTGCCAGCATAACTGGTGGTGCTAGGCGGATAATTATCTTACTGATTTTTTCAGTGCCAAAGAAATGAGCTTCAGTTTCGTTGTTCATATTCAAATAGTCTCGCTTTTATTTATATTAAGGTTTTAGTGCCTTGGAAGATAACATCAATTATAGTATGTTTTAAAATAGAGTCAAGCTTGCTGCAGTAAAATAAAAGTAAGAGCTATGCAAAAAGCCCCGGATTGATATCCAGGGCTTTAGAATTGGTATTTGATTATGCTTTTGCCATCCACAGACCATGGAGGTTGCAGTATTCATAAGCTGCTACTGCTTTATCATCTTCGGTCAGAGCAAAGGTAACTACAGGTTTTTCACCAGGATGGAGCTCTTTGCGTTGGCCGCCCTTTTCAGTCTCCAAATATACCCATTGAATGTAGTGTTCGTCCAGCATGGGGTGATCAACGCTGCCAATAGCAACGTGTACCAGATTGCCTTCAACAGTAATAACAGGTACGTGCTTTTCTTGAGCTGCGTCAACAGTGTTAGGGGTCAGCTCGGCCATTTTTTCGCCGCAGCAAACCAGAGGAACCTTAGCGTCAAATACCATACCTACGATGTTGCCACAGTGTTTGCAGATGAAAAATTTACGTTGTGCCATTTTATTCACTCCTTTTATTATGAAATACGAGTTCTATGCTTGAGTATAATCAAAACATCCCAAGCTCTATCTTCATTATATACTATTCTGCGGAAATTGCCAGCATTTTACAAAGAGTTTGCTAAATATCATAAAATAGGTTAATAAACTCTTCCTGCTGGCAAAAATAATAATTATTATCAGAAATATATTATTGCAAATAACCTTAAAATCACATATACTTAAAAAAGGAACAGATTAAAAAATATTACTATTGAGAAATATCTACGTAAATGGAGGAGAAAGAACTATGTCTAAGCATGAATTCACAAATATACGCGTTGCTATAGAAAAAGATAATCCGGCAATTCAGCGTTTAGAGTTTAAGTGCATTAAATGCGGTGCCTGCAAAATGGTCTGCACAAACGAAATTGGTGTTTGTGGTACCTATGATTTGACTAAGACAGGTGATGTACCTGTATGTATTTATTGTGGTCAATGTGCTAATGTTTGTCCCGTTGACTCCATTACTGAAAAGGTAGAAGCCTATGAGGTTTTAGCAGCTATTAATGACCCCGATAAAATTGTAGTTGTAAATACTTCTCCATCTGTACGTGTATCCTTGGGTGAAGAGTTTGGCATGGCTGATGGCAGTTTTGTAGAGGGCAAGATGGTTGCACTGCTCCGTAAGCTGGGCGTTGATTATGTTTTGGATACATCCTTTGCAGCTGATATGACTATTGTAGAAGAAGCTAGTGAGTTAGTAGAACGTATTACTGAGGGCAAGCTGCCTCTGCCTCAGTTCACTAGCTGCTGTCCTGCGTGGGTTAAATTTGCAGAGGTTTACTATCCTGAAATGCTGCCCCATATTTCTACCGCTAAGAGTCCCATTGGTATGCAGGGGCCTACTGTAAAAACATATTTTGCTAAGAAGATGGGTATTGATCCTACTAAGATTGTTAACGTAGCATTGACTCCCTGTACTGCTAAAAAGTTTGAAATACGTCGTGAGGAAATGTGCGACGCTGGAAAGTACTTGGGCATTGAAGGTCTGCGTGATATGGACCATGTTATTACAACTCGTGAGTTGGCAATGCTGGCCAATGATGCTGGTATTGATTTCAATTCTTTAGAAGACTCTGCTTTTGATAAGGTTATGGGTGAGGCCAGTGGTGCTGCCAAGATTTTTGGCAACACTGGTGGCGTAATGGAGGCTGCTATTCGTACTGCTTATGCTTATATTACCAATGAGCCTGTACCAGTGGATCTGCTGAAGCTGGAGCCTGTACGTGGTCTTGACGGTATTAAGGAAGCAACTGTAAAGATTAAGGATTTGGAAATCAAGGTTGCTGTAGTTTATGGTACTGCCAACGCACGTAAGATTGTTGAACGTATTAAAGCAGGCAAGGCAGATTATCACTTTGTCGAGGTTATGACCTGCCCTGGCGGCTGCATTGGAGGCGGCGGTCAGCCTAAGGATAGAGAATATAAGGGCAATGCTCTTAGAGCTAAGCGTATTGCAGGCTTGTACAAGAATGACAGCGAGCTTCCTATCCGTCTGAGCCATGAAAACCAAGAGCTGATTGAGATGTATAAGGAATTCTATGGCAAACCCTTAAGTGAGCTGGCAGAGGCTATGCTTCACACCAGCTATCATGACTGCAGTGAGCTCTTAGGAGAAAATGCTCCCGATGCTGCAGAGACTGCTGCTGCGAAGGCTGCGGAAAAGAAGTACCGCTGCAAGGTATGCGGCTACATTTATGAGGGCGACGAACTGCCAGCAGATTTTGTATGTCCCGTATGCGGCAAAGGCGTAGAGTTTTTTGAAGAAATCTAATTAAGTAAAAAATAATGGGTACAAGGCGAATGCTAAGCAGACGCTTTGTACCCAATTTTTGATTTACTTATTTTACAGGAATATCGCCAACACCGTTTAAGATGATGGAGGGCTGATAGGAAAAGCCTTGGATGTTTTCGATGGTGCTGACACCTGTGAGAACAAGACCTGTCATCAGACCACTTTCAATACCTGCTACAATATCAGTATCCATTCTATCGCCAATCATAGCTGCTTCCTCAGAGTGTACATCTAAGAGACGCAGACCTGTACGCATCATCAGCGGATTAGGCTTGCCCACATAGTAGGCCTGTTTGCCTGTTGCCAGCTCAATAGGTGCTACAAGAGCACGGCAGGCGGGGATAATGCCAAAGTCTGAGGGGCCTGTGAGGTCAGAGTTAGTTGCTACCAGGCGAGCACCTTTATTGATAAGGCTGACAGCCTTAAGAATCATGTTGTAGTTATAGGTATTGGTTTCGCCAACAACAACATAATCAGGATTAACATCGTTCATAGTGATTCCCATATCATACAGAGCATTTACAAGACCGGGAGCACCAATGACGTAGGCACTGCAGCCAGGAGCCTGGGAATGGATAAATTTAGCTGTAGCAAGAGCACTAGTATAGAAATGGCTCTCATCAACCTCCAAACCCATACGGGCCAGCTTTTGCTGCAGTTCTCTGGGACTGCGTTCGCTGGAGTTAGTTAGGAAAAGGAAGCTTTTATCTTCTTTGTATAGCCAATTTACAAATTCTTTTACACCATCTAAGAGAAAATTACCGTGATAGATGACACCATCCATATCACAAATAAAGCCTTTTTTGGAGCGGAGTTCCGCTAAACGTTCTGCGTTAAGTTCTACTTTGTTCACAATAACATCTTTCCTTTCTTTAGTATACAATTTAATTATGCAGAATAATAAAGGCTTTTGCAAGGTAAAAGGAGATATTTTACAAAAATTATACAAAGACGTTTGTCTAGGCTTACGAAGGGTTTTAATATATACTTCATTATGGAGAATACAGGGCAAAAACTTTGCTTTTACAGAGCGTTATGTTGATTTATAAAATTATATTTGTAAATCGCTTTGTGTACGGAAAAAAGTCTTATACTTTTTTTATTTACATTAGCTGATTTTATAACTATTATGGTGTATAATACCAGAAACGAGGTTTTACCTCTATATACAAGTAAAAGGGAGTAGCTGGCATAGGCCCCGCCTATGTATACATTGTCGTCAGTACGATTACGAAAAGTAATCCGGCTTTGTAAGTAAATGGCGAGACTTTGTTGTAAATTATTTATATTTACGGCAGAGCTCGCCTTTTTGTGTACCTGCCGGACTAGGAGGAGTATTAATGAGTGTCTATGGTTTAAATGAAGAAGAGGTAAGAAAATCAAGGGAAGAATTTGGCGGGAATTCCTTAAGTCAGCCACCAAGAGAAACCTTTTGGCAAAAGCTTTTAGGTAATTTTAAGGATCCTATTATCAAGATCTTGTTAGTGGCCCTGTTGGTTAACGTTGTTTGTGTATTCCGCGGCTATGGCGATTGGTACGAAGCAGTTGGCATTTTTCTAGCTATTATTTTAGCTACAATGGTGTCAACGTTTTCTGAATATAGCAACGAAAACGCTTTTCAGAAACTGCAGGAGGAAGCTAGCCGCATTACCTGCCGTGTATGGCGTAATGGTGAGCTTGTTGAGCTGCCCATAGATGATCTTGTTGTAGGCGATGCTATAGTTTTGGAAACTGGTGATAAAATTCCTGTTGACGGCGTGCTTTTGGAAGGTCATGTAAAGCTTGACCAGGCAGCTTTGAACGGTGAAAGTGAGGAGGCTGAAAAGCTTCCGGCTGCACAAGGCTTTGTGTGGCCTAAAGAGGTTGACTTTCTTGATACTAGCTGCTTGTATCGCGGAAGTGTAGTTGTTGAGGGTACTGGTGTTTTAGAGGCTCGTCAGGTCGGTGATGCTTCTGTTTACGGCAAGCTTACCCAAGAGCTGAAGGATGATGATCGTGATAGCCCGCTGAAGCTGAAGCTGAAGCATTTGGCGCAAACTATCAGTAAGTTTGGTTATGCTGGCAGTGCGTGTATCGCTTTGGGACTGATGCTTCACCGCATGCTTTTGGCAGGTGGCTGGGACGCATATATGTCTAATTTTGACATTGTTCTTACAGATTTAGTGCAGGCTGTAATTCTGGCTGTAATTATTATTGTTATGGCAGTTCCTGAGGGCTTGCCACTGATGATTGCTATAGTTTCTTCTCTCAATATGCGTAAGATGCTTGATGACAAGGTCTTGGTCCGCAAGCTGGTAGGTATTGAGACTGCAGGCAGCCTGAATCTGCTCTTTACAGATAAAACTGGTACTATTACTAAGGGTAAGCTGGAGGTTATGCGCTTTATTAGTGGTACAGGAGAAGAATTTTCCTCCTTTGATAACCTTCCTGGACCTATACAACAGATGGTTTACGAGAACGTAGCCTTGAACACCTCTGCTACTATGAGCCATGGTCAGCTTGTTGGCGGTAATATGACTGAGGCTGCTTTGAACAATTATGTAGGCAGTTTTAAAGGAATTCTTCCTGTACGCAAGGATTTTATCCCATTTAATAGTACTGCAAAATGTTCTTATGCAAGGGTGCAGGGAGCTGGATGTGCTTACAGTCTTGTTAAGGGTGCTCCTGAAAAGCTGTTGCAGCAGGCAAGTACATATTTGAACAGTGAGGGCCAGAAGCTGCCACTTACTGATACTATTAAAGAGCAGCTAGACGCTCGTATGTTGGAGCTGGCTGGTCAGGCTATGCGCCTTTTGGCATTATGCAGCTACAAGGGCGATTTTGAAGCTGTTGATGGCAAGACTCCTTGGGAGCAGGGTGGTAACCTGTGTTTAGTTGGTGTTGTAGCTATTCGTGACGATGTTCGTCCTGAGGCTGTTGAAGCTATTGAGGCAGTACAAAAGGCAGGCGTTCAGGTCGTTATGATTACTGGCGACCGTAAGGAAACTGCTATAGCTATTGCTGAGTCAGCAGGACTTTTGCGCGAGCCAGAGGATTTGGCTCTGACCTCTAATCAGCTTGCTTGTCTTTCTGACGATGAGGTTAAGGAGATATTGCCCAGACTGCGTGTAGTTGCCAGAGCTCTGCCGATGGACAAATCACGTTTGGTACGTTTGTCTCAGGAACTGAACCTTGTTGTAGGTATGACTGGTGATGGTGTCAACGACTCTCCTGCATTGAAAAAGGCTGATGTAGGCTTTGCAATGGGTAGTGGTACAGAGGTTGCTAAAGAGGCTGGTGATATTGTTATTCTTGATGATAACTTCCTCAGCATTAAAAAGGCAATTCTCTATGGACGTACTATTTACCATTCTATCTGCAAGTTCATTACATTCCAGCTAAGCATAAACTTCTCTGCTGTGGCAATTAACTTCTTGGCTCCTTTTGTTGGGATTGAAAAGCCTTTGACCATTACTCAAATCCTGTGGATTAATCTTGTTATGGATACTTTGGCTGCCCTTGCCTTTGGCGGCGAGCCTGCCTTGGAGCAATATTTGGCAGAGCCTCCTAAAAAGAGAAGTGCGCCCATTGTCAGCAAAAAGATGCTGACAAGCATTTTATCCAGTGGCCTTTACATCACAGTATTGGCATTGACATTCTTTAAATGTCCCATGATTACAGAGCGCTTCCGCGCAGGTATTGATGATATTTACCTGTACACCGGTTTCTTCTGCACCTATATCTTGCTGGCTGTGGCTAATGGCTTTAATGTTAGAGTTGATAACTGGCGCTTATGGGAGCATCTGCAGCTGAATAAGGGCTTTATTCAGGTAATGGCGCTGATTGTCTGTGTGCAGATTGTACTTACCTATGTAGGTGGACGTATTCTGCGTACCGCACCCCTCAGCATGGAGGAATGGCTTACTGTAATTGGTTTATCCGTAACAATCATTTTTGTTGATGTTATCAGAAAGCTGTTAACTAAATAATAAGTTTAAAGTGATAAGGCTCCTACATCAGTGTGTGGGAGCCTTGTTTATGATAAGAAGATACAAAAAATCCTCATTCGTTAAGATATTTACGTCTTGTTGCGGATGAGGATTATTGTTATATATTATTCACTTTTTGCTTCCTCTTTATGGGCAGCTTCTTTTTTGGGCTTCTTTTTGTTGTAGCCCTGCATTACAGGCTCAATACCTTCTTTAACCCACAGCTCTATTGCGTCTGCCATTTCTTTAACAGCTTCTTCAATAGCAGTTTTTTCTTCGCCTTGGAAGGGGTGGAGCACGTGACTGATTACGGCCTTGTTATTGCGCTCGGGATGGCCAATGCCAACCTTAAAGCGAGGGAAAGCATCAGTACCAAGCTGCTCGGTAATATGCTTAATACCATTGTGACCGCCTGCGCTGCCCTTGCGGCGTACGCGTAGCTGACCTACGGGCATATCCATATCGTCTTGGATAACTGCAATATCCTCCGGGTCAATGTGATAGAAGTTAGCGTAAGCGCTTACAGCAAAGCCGCTCAGATTCATATAGGTAGTAGGTTTAATAATGAAAACCTTTTCCGGTGCCCTGTACTCAGCACAGGTAGCGCTGCGGTCTTCCTTGCCGAAGCTTACGCCCCAACGACGTGCCAGCTCATCAGCTACCATAAAGCCAATGTTGTGGCGGGTGTTGGCATATTCCTTGCCAATATTTCCTAATCCAACGATTAATTTCATGTATGACTCCTTTTTTGTAATTCACTAATTGTAACGAAGGTATATCCTTCTTCACGAAGTTTGTCGATAATAATAGCAGCAGCCTTAATAGTTTGTTCGCGGGAAGCAGTTTGTTTGGGACTGTCACCATCGTGCAGGAGGACTATGGCACCAGGCTGGGCATCCTTAAGAATACGTTCGGTGATGACATCAACTCCTGGATTAGTCCAGTCGCGGGGAATAATGCTCCAATTGACTGCTTTGAGGCCTGAATTTTTAATAGCATCCATTACAGCCCAATCCTTAAAGCCATGGGGTGGACGCATGTAGTTAATTTTAGTGTTGCTTATTTTTTCCAGAGCAGTCTTACCGTTGGTAATGTTTGCTTGCAGCTGCTCCTTGTCCAGCTTAAGCAGGTCCTGGTGAACATTAGCGTGGAGTGCTATTTCGTGTCCTTGGGTTTTGAGCTGCTGTACCAGCTCAGGATGCTTGACTGCGTTTTCACCAACTAAAAAGAATGTTGCAGGAACCTGCTTTTCCTTGAGAACAGTCAGCAGCTCCTGCGTATAGGGAGGATAGGGACCATCGTCAAAGGTAAGGGCAATGACCTTATCTTTAGTATCGACATGAGTCAGGACAGGTCCATAAAAGCTGTTTCCAGGCAATACTGCAAATAGCAGTAAGCTTCCTCCAAGTAAAAGGCTGATAATAGCACAGATGCAGGCTGTTTTTTTGCTAAGTTGTTTTAAACGGCCCAGCCACAGCAGATAAACACTGAGGATGGAGCATGCTAGTAAAATATAGATAATTCGCATAGTTCAGCATAAGAAAAGGCTTGCCAATGGCAAGCCTTTTAGAAGTTTAGGTTATTTTTTAACGTCGAATAATTGGCTTACGGACCAGTTATTGTAGATACGCAGAATGGTTTCTGCCAGAATCGGAGCGATGGAAAGCACTTTGATTTTTGGGTGCTTTTTGGACGGAGCCAGAGGAATAGTGTTGGTAACAACCAGTTCAGTAATATCGGATTGAGCAATGCGGCTCAGTGCAGGATCGGTGAGAATGGGGTGAGTGCAGCAAGCGTAGATGTCTTTTGCACCGAATTTCTTCAGAGCACGAGCTGCCTCGGTCAGGGAGCCTGCAGTATCAACCATGTCATCTACCATAATGCAGTTTTTGCCTTCAACGTTGCCAATCAGGTTCATAACCTCAGCTACGCCAGGTTCAGGACGACGTTTGTCGATAATAGCCAGAGGGCATTGGAGAATTTCTGCAAAGCCACGTGCACGGCTAACACCGCCAAGGTCAGGAGAAACTACTACCATATCGTCCAGTTTCTTTTCTTTGATGTATTCAGCCAGCAGCGGGCCGCCAGGCATATGGTCAAAAGGAATGTCGAAGAAGCCTTGAATTTGAGCTGCGTGCAGGTCGATAGTTACAACACGGGTAATGCCTGCTGCTTCCATCAGGTCAGCCATCAATTTAGCGGTGATGGGCTCACGGCCACGAGCCTTACGGTCTTGGCGAGCATAGCCATAGTAAGGAATTACTGCGGTAATGTGTTGAGCAGAAGCACGTTTGAATGCATCAGCCATAATCAGAAGCTCCATTACGTTATCGTTTACAATAGGACCGCAGGTAGGTTGTACAATGAAAACATCCTTACCACGAACGCTTTCATTAATCATAACCTGGATTTCGCCATTGTTAAAACGGTTAACAACGGAATCGCCAACAGTAGTGCCAAGATATGCTGCAATTTCGCGAGCCAAATCAGGGTTAGAATTACCGGTAAATATTCTCAACTTATTTTCATCAGACAACATGTCTTCATCCCTCCAAAAAGTACTTTGATTTATTTTGTAAATCTTCAGACAAAGATATTATACCCTATAATAGGGTGTTTCTACAAGTTATTTTCGACTTTTCAGCTATTACGGTATTTTTCAGCCCAACCTTCAAGGTTTTTTTGCTTAGCACGGCCAATGCCCAGTGCGTTTTCAGGGACGTCCTTGGTGATGGTGCTGCCTGCACCAATGTAGGAGTTAGCCTCTACAGTAACAGGAGCAACAAGGTTGGTATTGCAGCCAACAAAGGCATTATCGCCAATAGTGGTACGATGCTTTTTCTTGCCGTCATAGTTTACGGTAATGCAGCCGCAGCCCATGTTTACGCCGCTGCCAATATCACTGTCACCAATATAGGTAAGATGTGGCAGCTTGGTGCCAACGCCTACGTTGGAGTTTTTAACCTCTACAAAGTTGCCGATTTTTACATTATTGCTGATAACGGTATCGGGACGCAGATGTACATAGGGACCAGCAGTTACATGGTCGCAAACCTTGCAGTCATGACCATAGGTAAATTGGATATGAGTATCGTTGCCTACTTCTACGTTAGTAAAGCGTACGTTAGGACCGATTTCACAATCCTCACCAATAACGGTGTTGCCCTCGAGCCAGGTGTAGGGATAGATAATGGTGTCACTGCCGATTTTTACGCTGCCTTCGATAAAGGTGCTGGCAGGATCCATAATGGTTACGCCTGCATCCATAAGCTTGTCTAAAATACGCTGACGCATAACGCCTTCTGCAACAGAAAGCTGCTTGCGGGAGTTAATGCCCATAACCATGTCACTGTCTTCGGTTACTACACCGCCAACTTTGTGGCCAGCTTCGTTGAGCTTTTGCAGTACGTCAGTCAGATAGTATTCGCCTTGTGCGTTTTGGTTAGTAATATTAGCAAGCATGTCGAACATCAGGGGACATTCCATGCAGTAAATACCAGTGTTGATTTCTTTGATAAGCTTTTGCTCCTCGGTTGCATCCTTTTGCTCTACAATGCCTTGAACATTGCCTGTTGCATCGCGAACAATGCGGCCATAGCCAAAGGGATCATCCATAACGGCGGTTAAGACAGTAGCTGCTGCACCTGATGCTTTATGAGCCTCGTAAAATTTCTTCAGCTCCTCACCATCAAGCAGAGGAGTGTCGCCGCATAAAATCATTGCTGTACCGGTAAAGCCAGCCAAGGCCTCGTTGGTTTGCATAACTGCGTGGCCAGTACCAAGCTGTTCAGCTTGGAGCACGATTTTGCCCTGCTCTCCAACCATTTTCTCGACTAATTCAGCCTCGTGGCCTACAATAACTACTTTTTCAGCTGCACCAGCAGCGGAGGATGCGTCAATAACATGCTGGAGCATGGGTTTGCCGCCAACTTTGTGAAGTACCTTAGGCAGCTTGCTACGCATACGTGTGCCTTTTCCGGCAGCTAAAATTACAGCAATCAATTCAGACATTCTTATTCTTCCTTTCCTTCGTCGCCAGGGACGACCTCTATCTTAATTGTACGACTTTCTTCATCTACGCCGTGGAGAATAAATAGGGTGGTATATTCCTCGACTAATTTGCGTTCCGGTTCAGCTGTGGCAATCAGAAATGCCTTTCCAACAACCTTGGCACCAACTTCCTCAGCCAGTGCAACCATTCCCTTGGCGGTACCGCCGCCCTTCATAACGTCGTCTACAATCAGCACCTTGCTGCCGGACTGCAGTGCACGCTTGGGCATAGCCATAGTCTGGATTGTTTTGGAGGAACCGCTGACATAGTTAATATTAACAGTGGAGCCCTCTGTAACATCACTGCGATGGCGTGCCACTACAAGGGGAACATTAAAGGCTCTGGCTACGGACATAGCCAGAGGAATACCGCTGGTTTCTACAGTCATTACGCAGTCAGGTTCAAGATTTTCCAGTCTGCTCATAATAATTTCACCTAGGCGGATGACAATGTTAGGCTGACACATTAAATCTGTAGTATACAGCATATCGCCAGGTAGAATTCGATCAGGCTGCTTCAGCTTTGCAGACAGGTCCTCCAGAAAGCTGTCATCGTCTTGAGTAAGATGTCCAGGAACAAAACGGACACCGCCTGCAGCACCTGACATTGTTTCAACTCGGCCTAGGCCATAAAGCTCCATGCCAGACTTTACAGCCAGGACATCTTCGCTTAAAGTTGATTTTGCTACGTTAAACATTTTGCAAAAATAGGAAAATGAAAACAACCGGTATGGGTGGTCTGCAAGCAGTTTTGTAAGTGCTACCACACGCTCAATTCTTTTGGCTCTTCCCATAATCGCCCTCTTTTCTATAGTAATAATTGTGTTTATAAAATGGTAAATGCCCATCGAAAGGGCGATTTGTTTATGGCTGCAGATATTTTTCAGCCAGCTGTAAATCTGCAGGCTTGTCAACGTCCATGCCTATTTCAGGATAGGGTGTAATAATAGCCTTGCAGCGTACTCCTAAAAGTTCAGAGGTACGCTTTTCTGCGTCGCTTACGGTCAGAAGGTGGAGCAGCAGCTTAAGTATAAAGCTCCAGCCCAGCCAGCTTCCAAGTTTAAGGGGATTTTTACGACGCTCAAAGATTTCCTCGGCCTTAGTCTGACAATGGACCATTACTCTTTTGGGAGCCAGCATCATATTACCGCCTGTAAAGATACCATCGGCCATCTTGCCATAGGTGCGTTTGGCTTCTGGATAAGACTTCAGGCAATCACTTTTAGGAATAATAGGATAGTATAGCTCAGCTAAAGGATGCTTTTCGCATTGATTCAAAAAATCATTAATTCCTTCTGGAGTAAGCAGGGGAATGTCGTCGCACACACCTAATATTTTGACATTTTCGTCATTAGTTAAGGCTGAAGCTGCTCTAATACAGGTAGACGGCAAATTATTTCCTGCGGCACAAAGGCTGACGCCCTCAGGCAATGTTCCCTCCAAAGCTGGTATAGCAGCTTCGTCTACGGCGATAACTATATGACGAAAACGCTTAGACGCAAGCATTGCTCCAAGAATGTAGTCAAGCATCCGTTTGTTGTGCAGGGGAGCAAGGCAGCGGATATCAGTTCCAGCAATCTCTTTCAGCCAGGGAGCACGTCCTCCGGCTACAATAAAGGCATCGTACTGCATTACTTCGCCTTCTTGCCATGCTCATTCAGGGACATCATCAGAGTATGCTCTGCGTTTTCAATATGAATACGAGCTGCATGCTGAGCACGTTCCACGTCTCTGGAAGCAATGCTGTCTACCAGATTGCGGTGCTCGTCCATGGTTTCAATAAGACGGCCCGGGTAGCTCATAGAGCGGCCACGGATACCTGTCATCTGCTCACGGAGGTTGTTGATGATGCTGCGCAGTCTTTCGTTACGGCTGGCAGTGTACAGTACATCATGGAAAGCTGTATCTGCTTCAACAATTTTATTCATATCATTATTGGCTACATGCTGACCAATTTCTATAAGATAGCCGTTAAGTGTTTCCAGCTCTTCAGTGGTAATACGTTCTGCTGCTAAACCTGCAGCTAAAACGTCAAGACAGGTGCGGATTTCGTAAATCTCCGTCAGGTCCTTAATGGAAATATCGGCAACATAGGTGCCGCGGCGGGGAATCATAACTACGAAGCCTTCCAGCTCCAGCTTACGGATTGCTTCGCGGACAGGAGTACGGCTTACCCCCATTTCATCTGCAAGCTGAATTTCCATAAGGCGCTCGCCTGGGCTAAAGGTACCATCTATAATTGCTTGACGGATATTTTCACAGACCAGCTCACGCAGAGGCTTGTAGCTGTCCAATTGAATAGGCTTTAAATGACCTGCCATCTTATTTCCTCCTTCCTATGGTGGTCGTTATTGCTGTTTCCACCTGGAAATCAGCTAACGCTGCTTCTATATTCTTAGCGGTTTCCATATCATCTGCAAATGCAAAGACAGTAGGACCGCTGCCGCTCATCAGGGCGTAATAGGCTCCTGCACTCAGCATTTCTGCCTTAATGGAAGCTATTACAGGGTGTGCCGGGATGGTGGCTGTTTCCAAAACATTGCCCATGTAGGGAACGGAAGCCTTAATACCTAAGGGTAAATGCTCACGTAAATTCCAAATGCAGGGAGAATGGACTACACGTCCATGATCATAGTGCTGATAGACCCATGCTGTAGACACTTCAAGATTTTTGGGCTTGGCTAAAACAACGATAGTTTCAGGAATATCTTCAAGCTGAGTCAGTACTTCGCCGCGACCTGTGGCAAGAGAAGTGCCTCCGTTAATGCAGAAGGGAATATCACTGCCAAGCTTTGCTGCCAGCTGCTCTAGAATCTTGCTGCTTAAATTCAGCTCCCAGTATCTATTAAGGCCACGGAGCACTGCTGCTGCATCGGTACTGCCGCCTGCTAAGCCAGCGGCTAAAAAAATTCTTTTGTTCAAGACAATGTGAACGTTCGGAATTATTTTGGCATATTCAGAAATAATAACTGCAGCCTTATAAGCGAGATTGTCAGGGCCGCAGCTGAGACCGGGGATATTAGTTTCAATAGTAATAGAGCCTTCTCCGGAACCAGGAGTGATGATAATTTCATCAGAAAGGCCCACAGTCTGCATAATCATGCTAACCTCGTGGTAACCGTCAGAGCGTTTTCCCAGAATATCCAGACCAAGATTGATTTTTGCATAAGCGGTTTCAGTAATTTTCATAGCCATCACCTACATAGTTTTGTATACAGTATTATTTTATACTGCTTTATGATTCATATCAAGCAGTTTTCGAACATTATCTGAAAAATAGGCAATATTTTACGTTAATGTTCAGAAAATTACTCTTCTTTGAGAAATAAAGAGTTGCTTTTTTCTAAAATTCTGCTAACATTACTATATCTATAATAATTAGTGTATGCTAAAAAGGAGATAAAGATGAGCACTAAAATGAAGAAAACACTTTATCAGTATGCAATGGTGACTTTGGCCTGCGTTATGATGAGTATTGCCATAAACGTATTTTATATGCCTAATAAGCTGCTCAGCGGTGGCATTGGCGGTCTCGCGGTACTGGTTTATTATATTGCCGGGCTTCCCATGGGTATCACAAGCTTAATATGTAATATTCCGCTCTTTGTTATTGCTTATAGATACCTTGATAAGGCGTATACCATCAATGCTCTTTATGGTATGCTGATGTTTTCCTTCTGCTTAGACTTTTTCCATTTCTTGTCAGAATATACTGTAGTCCATGATACATTGCTGGCCTGCATTGCTGGTGGTGTGTTCTATGGTATTGGTGCTTCCTGTATGTATCGCGTAGGTGGCAGCAGCGGCGGTACTGATATTATCGGTGCTATTATTCAAAGAAGATATTCTATTAATATCAGCACTACGGGCTTTATGTTTAATCTGCTGCTGCTTTTTGCCAGTGTATTCTTCTTTGGTATTGAGCCAGTTCTGTATACATTACTGACCTTCTTTATTATGACCAAAACCTGCAATGCCTTTATTACAGGCTTTGACTATAAAAAGAATTGTATTATTATCAGCAATAAACACCACGAAATTGCTGAAGAAATCATCAAGGTTGTTGGTCGCGGCGTAACCTATCTTCATGCACAGGGTGCCTTTACTCATCAGGACAGAGAGGTGCTATTTGTTATCATCAAACTTACACAGCTGGCACAAATTCGTGCAATCTGCCGCGAGATTGACCCTGATGCCTTTATGATTATCCACGATGTTAATGACGTATTTGGTCGTGGCTTTACCTTAAAGGGCAGTGGTGCTGATGCTCGTGCTCATAGAGAGGAATTCATTGCTCATATTGATGACGATGTGGAGCAGAAAAAAGAGGAAGTATAATATTAAAAATATCAACGAGGCTGACATTCCAGTGGAGTGTCAGCCTCGTTTTAATGTTGCAATAAGTTTCTGGCAGTCTAGACAAAAACCTATAAGTGTATTTTATGATATTGGTGATTAAAAAAGAGCAATGTTAGAGATACGCTGCTCTGTAAAAATAGATCCTCCAACGCCATACGCATTGGAGGATTTTTAAGTTCTATTTAGTATGCTTGTCGTCAGATACAGCCTTGTTGGGGGCTGCAGCAGCGTATTTGTTAAGAGCAACCTTAGTTATACGGAAGTCGCCAATAGCACCAGGTCCGTCGATACAGCCATTGCTGCAGGCCATACCTTCAATATAGCTGCAGTCCAGCTTTCCGGAGGCTGCGTCCTGTACATCACGCTTGCAGTTATCAAGACCTGCAGAGTAATGAGCCAGACGAACATTACCTCCCATAGCTTCCACAGTTGCGTTAACAGATGCCGTTACACCTGCAGTGAGAGGGAAGCTAAGACCAAGCTTAGAAGCATCTCTATCGTATTCAGCAACTTCCTGCTCAGCAATAATGATGTCCTTGCCTTCCAGCATACACTGAAGCTCCTCGAAGGTCATAGCATAGTCTACGGCCTCGTTATACAGGCGTGCTTCGCTTTTCTTGGCGATGCAAGGACCAATGAAGACAGTTACAGCATATGGATCCTGAGCCTTAATCAGGCGGCCGGTGGAAACCATAGGGGAGTCCGTATCGGAAACCTTGTCAGCCGCTTCTGGGATTTGCGTTTTAACCAGCTTTACAAAGGCAGGACAGCAGGAGCTGGTCATAAAGCTTTGCTTTTCTGGCACCTTTTCAATATATTCCTCTGCTTCCTTAACACTGGTAATATCAGCACCAACGCCAACCTCGATTACATCAGCAAAGCCAGCCTTCTTTAGTGCAGCATAAACCTGGCCAAGGCTGACCTTAAAGCCAAATTGTCCTACGATGGAGGGAGCCAGCATAGCTATAACTTTACGCTTTTCTTTGATAGCACGAATGATGCGGACGATATTGCTGCGTTCGTCGATTGCTCCAAAGGGACAGGCATTGCGGCAGGCACCACAGGCAACACATTTATCGTAGTCTATAACAGCCTTGCGGTTTTCACCAATGCTGATAGCTTCCAAAGCACAGGCACGTACACAGGGCCTATGGATTTCAATAATGGCACCATAGGGGCAGACCTGCTTGCAGCGACCGCATTCGATACATTTGTTTTTGTCAATAAAGGCTCTGTCCTGAATAATGCTAATAGCCTTGCGGGGGCAGTTGTTCATGCATTTATGGGCAATGCAGTGACGGCACATATCCGTTACATAATAGGTGTCGATAGGGCATTGGTCGCAGGCTGCCGGGAGAACGTCGATGAGTGGCAGGTCAGTACGTTCAGGTCCATAAAGAGTCATTTTTGACGCTTCGATAATGTTTTCCTTGCATTCCTGTCCTAAAGCCATATCGATACGATTCTTGAGCACTGCTCTTTCCTTATAAACACAGCAGCGGTAACGGGGGGTGTCCTCGCGTACCTCCTGTAATATGTCATAGACATGGTCGATAAGCACGTCGTTCCAGGTGTAGCGTGATAAATGCTCTAATACCATACGCCGTAGTTGGGCAACAGCTGTCAGTTCCATGAAATAATCACCTCGTAAAATTAATATTCTTGAATTATTATAGATGCTCCGCTTTTCGTTGTCAGATGAGTTATAGCAACGAATAATAATACTATTTATAAGTTCTCTGCGTTAAAGAATTATCCTGCCTTGGTTGTGTTAAATATCCTTGAAGAATCGTTACAAAAAAACAGAAAATTTTTAATTTTACTTCTTTGAGTTTACATATTTACAAATAACAGCTCAGAAATTATAATATCCTCGTAGGCAACAGCGTGGTTGTTGGATGAAAATCCAGACCTGGCTGTTGCCTTTTGTTTTATATTTTTTTGAGGGGATAACGGAAAGTAGTCCCAATAAACTTCTAAGAAAGACATAGGAGGTTTTACAAATGATGGATGTACCTAAATTATTCGGCAGCTTAGTGTTTAATGAATCGGTTATGAAAGACCGTCTGCCAACAGTTACCTATAAGGCCTATAAAAATGCAGTAGCTGAAGGAAAACTGCTTGATTTGGGCATTGCCAATATTATTGCTAATGCTATGAAGGATTGGGCTTTGGAAAATGGTGCAACCCATTTTTCTCACTGGTTTCAGCCAATGACAGGTATTACAGCCGAAAAGCATGAAAGCTTTATTGCTCCTACTGCTGAAGGTCGTGTAATTATGGATTTTTCGGGCAAAGAGCTTATTCAAGGCGAACCAGATGCTTCTAGTTTTCCTTCAGGAGGCCTGCGTGCAACCTTTGAAGCACGTGGCTATACAGCTTGGGATCCAACCTCCTACGCTTTTATTAAAGACAACTGTCTTTGCATTCCCACTGCCTTTTGCTCTTACACTGGCGACGTATTAGACAAAAAAACACCGCTGCTTCGCTCTATGAATGCTGTAAGTAAGGCTGCTTGCCAGATGTTGAAGCTATTTGGTACTGAAACCAGTAGAGTAATAAGTACAGTTGGTCCTGAACAGGAATATTTCCTAGTGGATAAAAAGCTATGGGAAAAGCGTAAGGACTTGGTATATACAGGGCGTACTTTATTCGGTGCAAAATCTCCTCGCGGTCAGGAACTGGAAGATCATTACTTTGGCATTATTAAGCAAAGAGTACTATCCTTTATGAAGGATTTGGATGAAGAGCTTTGGAAGCTAGGTGTGCTGGCTAAGACAGAGCATAATGAGGTTGCACCTGCACAGCATGAGCTGGCACCAATTTTTACATCTACCAATGTTGCTTCTGACCATAATCAGCTGATGATGGAATTTATGAAGCGAGTTGCTCTGCGTCATGGATTAGTGTGTCTGCTTCATGAAAAGCCATTTGAAGGAGTAAATGGCAGCGGCAAGCATAATAACTGGTCTCTGTCTACTGCTGAGGGTAAAAACCTTCTTGATCCAGGAAAGAAGCCTTATGAAAATCTGCAGTTCCTGGTATTTTTGGCAGCAATTATCAAGGCTGTAGATGAGTATCAGGATCTGCTGCGTATTTCTGTAGCTAGTGCTGGTAATGACCATCGCTTAGGCGCAAATGAAGCTCCTCCTGCTATTGTATCCATATTCCTTGGCACTGAGCTGACCAATGTTTTGGAGGCTATTGCTGCTGATAAGGATTATGAGGCTGGTACTGCTTCCTACGTTAAGCTAAGTGATGACACTATTCCTGCCTTGGTAAAGGATAATACAGATAGAAACCGTACATCTCCCTTTGCTTTTACTGGTAATAAATTTGAATTTCGTATGTTAGGCTCCATGTTCTCCATTGCTGGACCTAACGTAGTTTTAAATACTATTGTGTCTGATGCTCTGGAGCAGCTTTATGCTAAGCTGGAAAAGGCTGAGGACTTGCAGACTGCTGTTTATTCTGTCGTCAAGGAGACATATCTTGCTCATAAACGCATTATCTTCAATGGCAATGGCTATACTGATGCTTGGGTGGAGGAAGCCGAAAAGCGCGGTTTGCTCAATCTGAAATCTACACCTGATGCTATTCCGTATCTGACTAAGGAAAAAAATATAGCCCTTTTTGCTAAGCATAATATCTTTACAAGTGCTGAATTAAAGGCTCGTGAAGAAATTCTTTTGGAAAATTATAGTACTACCATCTGTCTTGAAGGTACCACTATGCTGGATATGTTCTATAAGGATATTTTACCTGCAGTTTCTGAATATACTGCTGACCTGACTAAGGCTGTGCTTGATAAGCGCTCAGCTGGCGTTGTCAGTGGCTTTGAGACAGAGCTTGCTAATAAGCTGTCCCGCCTTGGTTCTGAAATGTATACTGCTGCTGTTCATCTGAAAGTAGCACTTAAAAAAGCTGATACCATTGCCGCAAGTGAGGATAAGGCAAGATTTTATCACGATATAGTTCTGGCTGCTATGGTAGAGCTGCGCAGTGCATGTGATGCAGCAGAGGAGCTGACTGGAGGTAAGTATTTGAACTATCCTACATATGGTGAGCTGCTTTTTGGAGTAAATGAATAAAATTGAATTAAGTTAATGCACAAAGAGGTGCAGCCGGATAATTGGCTGTACCTCATTTTTTTTGGCAGAATAGGAGAGAGGTGCATAAAAATGGATAAATACGTGTCCGTTGACACTATATGGATTCTGATAGGTGCTTTTTTGGTATTTTCTATGCAGCCAGGCTTTGCTATGGTAGAAACTGGCTTTACCAGAGCTAAAAATGCTGGCAATATAGTCATGAAAAACGTTATGGACATGTGCCTTGGCTCTATAGTTTTTTGGATTATTGGCTTTGGCTTAATGTTTGGGCACGATATTAGTGGCTTTATAGGTACTCCTGATTTTTTTGTATCCGGTGATTACGGAGCTAGCTACCCTAGCACAGTATATTTTATTTTTCAAACTATGTTTTGTGCTACGGCCGCAACAATAGTTTCTGGAGCTATGGCTGAACGTACAAATTTTTTAGTATATTGTATTTATTCTCTTATAATTAGTGCATTTGTTTATCCTATTAGCGGACATTGGATTTGGGGCGGTGGCTGGCTGTCACAAATGGGCTTTCATGACTTTGCTGGTTCTACAGCAGTACATCTTGTAGGTGGGGTTGCTTCCTTGGTAGGTGCAAAAATGATTGGGGCACGTATTGGTAAATACAATGCTGATGGCAGTATTAATGCTATACCAGGGCATAGTATTCCTTTAGGAGCTCTTGGTGTGTTTTTGCTGTGGTTTGGTTGGTTTGGCTTTAACGGTGCTTCAACTGTTTGTGCAACTGGCGATGATGTGCTGACCTTAATGGGACATATCTTTACCACTACTAATATGGCAGCCTGTGCTGGTGCAATCTCTACTATGGTTTATACCTGGGTCCGTTATGGCAAGCCAGATGTTTCTATGACTCTTAATGGTGTTTTAGCAGGTTTGGTAGCTATTACTGCTGGCTGCGATGTTGTAAGCACTGCAGGTGCTCTGGCGATTGGACTCATGGCTGGCGTACTTGTAGTGGCAGCAGTAGAGTTTTTTGACCAAAGATTAAAAATAGATGACCCTGTAGGTGCAATTTCTGTCCATGGTGTTTGCGGTGCTTTTGGTACTATTATGACCGGCTTGTTTCATACTAAAGATGGTCTTTTATATGGTGGCGGTACATCCTTCTTGTCAACCCAAATTTTAGGCGTTGTCTCCGTTATGGCATATGTCTTTATAGTCATGACTATTATCTTTAAGCTTTTGGATACATTTATAGGTTTGCGTGTTTCAGAAGATGAAGAGGTAAAAGGACTGGATATGGAGGAGCATGGTCTGTTAAGCAGCTATGCAGACTTTATGCCTAGTGTGGCAAATGCTGGCCTTGTTACAGAGTACAAGGCTCCCGCTTATGAGAGCAAAGCTGTAGTTAAGGGTACTGCAAAATTAACCAAAGTAGTTATTGTAACCGCGCAAAACCGTTTTGAGGCGCTGAAGGAGGCTTTAGACAAGTTGGGTATTACAGGTATGACTGTAACCAAGGTATTAGGCTATGGCCTACAAAAGGGGCAGGTAGAATATTATCGTGGTGCTCAGATTTCCGCTCATCTTTTACCTAAGGTTAAGCTGGAAATGGTTGTTTCTGCTATACCTGTTGAAGCAGTAGTTAATACTGCCAAGGAAGTCCTTTATACTGGCCAGTATGGTGATGGCAAAATATTTACATATGATGTAGAGGATGTTATCAAAATTCGTACTGGCGAAACAGGCTTTGATGCTCTGCAGGACTACCCTCCTCAAAGCTAAGCTGCTAAATAAAAGGATGCTGGAGTAAAACCAGCCTTATAAATAAAAACAAGACTCGAGTTTGAGTATTTTAATGTCGATACATTTTCTCAAATTCGAGTCTTGTTAATTATGGTTATATTTTGTGTATGTTTTTCTATAGTTGTGGTTTCAGAACTATGCTTTATATTGTAATCTTTGTCTATGTGTTTGTCATAGCCTTCAGATTAAAGCTTTCGCCACGGAGCAGGGCATCAATGCGTGCTGTTACCAATGGATGCATGGACAGCTTGCGGGCTTCCCATAGCTTTTCGCGAATGAGTGGCGTAAGGTATTCCTGTCCCCATTCGTCCAAAAGTGCTGCAGCAATGCCGCGGGGCCAATCGTAGGGCGATGTCAGAGCTGCGATGACAATGCCTTCTCCTTGTCCAGGATGGGAACGCAGGTAGCGCAGAGGTACAAGCATATCATCAGCCTTTTCCATATAGAGGCCGATATTTTTTTCGATGCCGCTGATAACAGTCAAGGCGCGGTTATCGTCCTCATAGGCCAGCAGAAAGGGGAAAAGCTTAAGTTCCCTTGGATGCTGACACCAGTATTTAAAAAGATTATCCCAGATATCTAAATCTATCTCATAGGCCAGGTCGCAGAGGCTATAGTTTACTTCGTCGTTAACTATTAGATTTTTGTCAATTTCCTCGGACCAATTCTTTTGGAAAATCAGATGCTCGCATTGTGCCAGCAGACTATGGAGCTGATTAGGTGTAAAGCGCTGCCAGTTTTCGTTGCTGATAGTATTACGCAAACCAATGCTGATGCCAATAATATCAAGGACATCGTCA
The DNA here is from genome assembly GCA_900547415.1 of uncultured Phascolarctobacterium sp. GTDB lineage: Bacteria > Bacillota > Negativicutes > Acidaminococcales > Acidaminococcaceae > Phascolarctobacterium_A. The sequence continues at coordinate 30,698 of URGS01000020.1, forward strand.
GGATCATCACAATAGTTGACTGCCTTTTTTAGGAATGCTTCAAAATGAGCGTTAACATCTATGCTGGAAATAGTAAAATTTTCCTCCAAAACAGGAGCTGGAAAGTCATTGATGAGACGCAGCAGATTGCTTAGGATAGCAGCTGCACCCTTATAGGTTTCGTAGGCGATAGTGTCCTCTCTGAGTACGTTTAAAAGCTTGCTGAGACGCAGCAGCTTAATAGACAGAGGAGGATATTCAACAGTAATATCAAGGGAGTTTTGAATAAGCATTATCTGCTGCTCTGGGGTGCAATCTTCAATTTCATTGATAGCGTAGACCTTGCCCCAGCCGTTAGTACAGAGCAGGAGCTGCCAAATTTCCTCCTGCGGATAAAGTTCGCTGATGCGGCAGGCGAAAAAGAAGAAGAAGGTAAATTCCTCGCAGTGGGCAGCAGTAACAATATCCTGCCAAAGCTCGGGCTCGTCCTTTTGAATTCTATCCATGCCATAAATACTACATAGTACGATAGCAAATTTTAGAGGCTCTCTGTGGTTAGCGTGATAGAAAAGTGTACGGGCAAATTCTAAAACGTCCTTCTCATCGTCCTCCAGGCCAAATTCATCGGCAAAGGGGTCGCAAATAGTTGATACGGAAATAGAAGAAAGATGCTTATAAAGCTTTTGTCTGTTTTCAATAGTGCTGGAGTTTAAATAAGCACGCAGCAGCTTGATAGTTTTTTTAGCACCTTCCTTATTGGGAGGAAAGTCCGTTGTATAGTAGAAGGCATCCTCTGAGCCAAAGGGACGGGGAACAGTAGGGTTAGGGTCATCGGGCAGAAAGGGCTCTGTAAAGCATCCTTTCTCGTCCAGATGGCTGCTGATATATCGAAAAAGAGCTACACTCATGTAAACACCTCCTTGGTGAGTAGTTTTAAGGAAAAGAAAAGGACTGCCAATGACAGTCCTTTCTGAATAAAGTCACGATTATTGCAGCACAGAGCTGCCTCGTTCATTATAGCAATTTAGTAATTTTTCGTCAACGTATTAAATCTGGGAGGTGATTTCGAGGAGACAGTCGCCGTTGTCAACGCGTTCGCCTGCACTAACATGGATAGCGCTTACTATACCGCTGATGGGAGCAGAAAGAGTGGTTTCCATTTTCATAGCTTCGGTAACAATAAGGGGCGCGCCCTTGGTTACAGCCTGACCCTTTTCTACCAGCAGCTTAACAACGGAGCCTGAAAGAGATGCACCGATTTCACCTGCATTGGCTTTGTCAGCCTTTTTGCGGGTGGCTACAGTTGCCTTGACATTACGGTCCTTGATTTCGATTTCACGAGGCAGGCCGTTGAATTCGAAGGTAACAGTGCGCATACCGGTAGCACTGGGCTCGGAGATATGGATGAGCTTAATTACTAGAGTTTTGCCCTGCTCTATTTCTACCTTGATAACTTCGCCAATATTCATGCCAAAGAAGAATGTAGGAGTATCCAGTACAGAAACATCACCAAATTTATTATAGCGTTCTACCCAATCGGTGAATACTTTAGGATAGAGGCAATAGGAGCTTACGGCTTCGTCAGTAGTTGGAGCCCCCATTTCTGCCAGCTTGCTGCGAACTGCTTCAAAATCAACAGGCTCTAATGCTGCACCAGGTCGAACCGTAATAGGCTGACGACCCTTGAGAACGATTTGCTGCAGCTTTTCAGGGAAGCCCTGATAAGGAGTACCAATGCGGCCTTCAAAGAATTCTACTACGGAAGCAGGGAAATCTAAAACGTCGCCTTTAGCGTAAACATCTTCTTCAGTCAGTTGGTTTTGTACCATGAAGAGTGCCATGTCGCCTACAATCTTGGAGGAAGGAGTAACCTTGATTAAGTCGCCGAACATCATGGATACGCGATGATACATATCCTTGATTTCTTCCCAACGGCTGATGAGACCAAGAGCTTGAGCCTGCTGCTTCAGGTTTGTGTATTGTCCACCGGGCATTTCGTGTACGTATACCTCAGGATTGGGGAAGTTCTCAGTTCTGTCTGCAGCCTTGTAGTAGGGACGAACGGTTTCCCAATAGCGGGACAGCTCGTTCATAGCATCCACATCAAGACGGGGCTGACGAGGATGTCCTGTCAGTGCATAGTACAGGCTGCTGCCGCTGGGCTGGGAGGTACCGCAGCTCATGGCACTCATAGCAGTATCTACAATGTCTACACCTGCGTCGATAGCACGGGCGTAGGTATAAATAGCGTTGCCGCTGCCCTCGTGGGTGTGCAGATGAATAGGCACGCCTACATAGGATTTCAGGCTGTTTACAAGACGGAAGGCTGCTTCAGGCTTTAAGAGGCCAGCCATATCTTTAATAGCAATGATGTTAGCGCCAGCCTTTTCCAGCTCGCAAGCCATATTTACATAGTATTGTAGGTCATATTTATCTCTACGGGGATCAAGAATGTCGCCAGTGTAGCACAGTGCCGCTTCTGCAACCTTGCCTGTTTCACGTACTGTATCAATAGAAAGACGCATATTATCAAGACCATTGAGGCTGTCGAAAATGCGGAATACGTCAATGCCGTTTTTAGCAGCCAGGCGGATAAATTCCTTAACAACATTGTCAGGATAGCTGGTGTAGCCAACTGCGTTAGCGCCACGGAGCAGCATTTGGAAGAGAATGTTAGGAGCTGCTTCACGGAATTGGCTTAAACGCTGCCATGGGCTTTCATCAAGGAAGCGATAAGCTACGTCGAAGGTTGCACCGCCCCAGCATTCAAAGGAGAAGAGACCGGGCAGCTTGCCTGCAGTGTCACGCATAACTCTCAGCATATCAGCAGTGCGGAGACGGGTTGCGAACAGGGATTGATGAGCATCACGGAAGGTAGTATCTGTAATCAGAACCTCCTGCTGTGCCAGTACCCAATCAGTCAGGCCTTCAGGTCCGCGGGTATCCAAGACATGCTTCGCACCTAAGGACATAAAGCCGTTGTAATGTTTGGGTATATTTAAGGGAGCAAAGTCCGGTTTAGGCTGTACGCCTACATTGGAGTAGCCATTAACAGTAATGTCTGCAATGTAGTTTAACAGCTTGTTGCCACGGTCCAGGGGCTTATGGAACACAAAGAGCTCAGGAGTAGTATCTACAAAGTTAGTAGAATAATCACCTTTGACAAAGTGAGGATTTTTCAAAACATTTTCCAGAAACTGGATGTTGGTTTTTACGCCGCGGATACGGAATTCTTTTAAGCAGCGCAGCATTTTGGTAATAGCAATTTGGTGAGTAAGACCATAGGTGGTAGCCTTAACCAGCAGCGAATCATAGTAGGGAGTGATTACTGAGCCAGTGAACGCATTGCCGCCGTCAAGACGGATGCCAAAGCCGCCGCCGCTGCGGTAGGTAATGAGCTTGCCGGTGTCAGGCATAAAGTTATTAGAAGGGTCTTCGGTGGTAATACGACATTGAATTGCATGACCGTAGATATGAATATCCTTTTGTTCAGGAATTGCTATTTCTTCGCCGTGGAGCTCGTAGCCTTCTGCAATCTTGATTTGTGCCTGTACAATATCAATGCTGGTGATTTGCTCGGTGACTGTATGCTCTACCTGAATGCGGGGGTTAACTTCGATAAAGTAGAATTTGCCGTTAGGAGTTGCCAAGAACTCTACAGTACCTGCACTGACGTAGTTTACGTTCTTCATCAGCTTTACTGCAGCGGCACAAATAGCTTCGCGCTGCTCTGTAGGCAGGGAGAAGGCAGGAGCGATTTCTACCAGCTTTTGGTGGCGTCGTTGTACGGAGCAATCACGCTCATAGAGGTGTACTAGGTTACCATGGGTATCACCAAGGATTTGAACCTCGATGTGCTTAGGATTCTCCAGATATTTTTCAATATATATTTCATCACTGCCAAAGGCCTTTTTGGCTTCAGATTTAGCTAAATCATAGCTGGTAGCAGCTTCTTCAGCATTTTTTACTACGCGCATACCGCGGCCACCGCCGCCGTTTACAGCCTTGATGATAATGGGGTAACCATACTTTTCACCAAAGTCCAGAACCTCCTGGACACTGCTTACAGTACCCTCACTGCCGGGAATCATAGGGATTTCGGCAAGTTGTGCTTGTTTGCGGGCGTTGATTTTGTCGCCGAACATTACTAAATGCTCCAGACGAGGTCCAATGAAAATCAAACCTTCTTCCTTACAGCGTTTAGCAAGTCTGCTGTTTTCGGATAAGAAGCCATAACCAGGGTGGATGGCATCTACATCATGCTCTTTGGCGATTTGCAAAATGCCTTCAATATCAAGATAAGCGTCAGTGGGGCTTTTGCCTTCGCCTACCAGATAAGCCTCATCAGCCTTGTTACGATGGAGGG
>URGS01000021.1 GCA_900547415.1 uncultured Phascolarctobacterium sp.
ATAGCCTTTTAGGCGGTAAATGACAAACCACCGGCTACGCCGGTGGTTTTGATTTATTTCTGCATAATACATTAAGATTACGTATGTATTTGTCATAACTATGCCAATACGGATATAAGACCCAAAGTTATCTATTTAAATTTATTAGTATTTGCCCATTGAAAAGCTATCTACAGTTAGTACTATTTTTGATGAATAAAATGCTGAATGATTACTGACCGTATAATCATTTAAGATTTCAGGCTATTTATTATGTGCTAATATTAAAAATATGGAATTTAAAATATTCTAGCTTTAGGGAAATTAATAAGAGAATCTGAATGTAGGAAATTTTCTATTAATAATAGAGTTACTTTTTTATAGAAAAACTACTATTGCTAATCTGCTTGTAATATTTAAACTAGTATGTTAAAATAAATATAGGTAAGCTATTATAATTTTCGAGAGGTGAAATATATGGGACAGATAGCTAAAGTTGATGTTTCCAAAGAGGAATTATGTGCAATTGGCCATAAAATTAAATTAACAAGGGTACAAAAGCAAATAACACAAACAGATTTGGCAGCAGCGTTAGGTATTTCTAAAGCGCATCTGAGTAATATAGAGACTGGTAAAACTGTTGTTACTTTGGAAAATCTGTATAAAATCTCTAAAGCTTTAAATTGTAAAATCACATCCTTTCTTGAGGATGAAAAACCTTTGGAGCAGCCGACTGACAATATCAAACTTGAAGATATTGTTAAGGCTTTGCGCTTAATTAAGGGTATTGAATAATTTTATTTTTAAATATTGCAAAGAACGGTTCACGCTAAACCGTTCTTTTTTTATAAATAGAAGTATGTTTTTATAATTGAGATATATAAGATGCTAGGCTTTTTAAAACACTTGTGTATTGCCTTTATATGGATAGTAGTTTCTATATTGTATCCGCAATTAGGACTTACTGCAGATCAGGATATTATTATTCTGCATACCAATGATATTCATTGCTCTGTTAATGAAAATGTAGGTATGACAAAGGTCAGCTGGTTAAAAAATAGTCTAAAAAAGACTAATCCCAATGTAATATTAGTAGATTCTGGCGATGCAGTGCAAGGAGCGCCTCTTGGTAGATTATCTGATGGTATGTCCATTCCTTACGGAGACGGCAGAATTATAATCAAATAAAAACGGCATGAGCTTCTAATACTTACTTGAAGCTCATGCCGTTTCTTTTATATTAAATATTGCATTTGTATGAAAGCATAGACGAATAAGCTGCAAATGCTTATAGCTTAGTGTAATGGGATTATATAAAAATAGGCATGACCATCTTAACTATAAAAGTAAGTAGGTCATGCCTTTTATTTATTTGTTTAGATATTTACAGGCTTCCATGGCAGCAATGGTGCCATCTGCACAAGCTGTCGTAAGCTGTCGTATGTTCTTGCTGCGGCAATCTCCTGCGGCAAAAAGACCTGGAATGGCAGTAATAGTATCTGCCTCCGCTTCAATATAGCCTTCTGCAGAGCAAATATCCAAGCTAGAGAAGGGAGCGTTTTCTGCTTTCTGACCTATAGCGATAAACAGACCTTCAACATTCAGCTCCTTACTGGTGCAGTCCAGATTATTTTTAAGAAGGATTCTCGTTAATTGACCAGCTTCATCTAAAAGCTCCTGCACAACATAAGGGGTATGGAGTTCTATTTTACTATTATTGAGCAGTCGTTCTGCTGTGCAGCTGTCGGCTCTTAGCTCATTGCGTCTATGAACTAAATGGACCTTGCTGCAAATATTACTAAGGAACAACGCTTCCTGAACAGCTGCGTTACCGCCTCCCACTACTGCGACCTCCTTATCTGCGTAAAAGGCTCCGTCGCACACTGCACAGTAGGATACGCCAGCACCAATCAAGTCTTCTTCTTTTGGCAGTTCTAAATGCTTATGGGCAGCACCTACAGCAAGGATAACGGACGCAGCTTCATATGTTTCGCAGTCCGTAGTTACGGTAAAGATATGGTTACCATTAACAGTAACCTGCAATACCTCCTCGTAGCTGATGACAGCACCAAAGCCTATAGCCTGCTGCTCCATGGACTCAGCAAACTCACTGCCGTTAAGCTGAGGTATACCAGGATAATTCTCAACTAAAGGAGCAAAGGTAATCTGACCGCCAAGGACATTGCGTTCCAAAAGCAGTACGGATTTTCCTGTACGAGCTGCATAAATGGCTGCAGTGAGTCCGGCCGGACCTCCGCCAACAATAATAATATCGTATCTATTCATCATAAAACTTCTTTCTTAAAATACGTAAAAAGGGGCTGCTGAATTCAGCCCCTTTTGTTTAGTTCTTATGGTTATTAATGTATTTACGAATTGGTCCCAAGCCTGTAATTTTTTCTTGGCCAACCACAAGGGTTGGTGCCTGACGAATACCAAGTGATTTGGCAAGCTCAGAATTTTCTTCTGCCAAAAGCTTAGTAAAGGCAAGACCTGCGTTCTGCAGCAGCTTTTCGGCTTGAGCACAGTTGGGACAGGTACGTGTTGCAAAAAGCAGCAAGTCATCACATACTGTTTGAGCAGGGAGTACCTTTTCTTCCTCAGCCTGGATTTCTGCGGATTTGTGCATATGGGAGCTGCCAATTTCATATACCTTGCGATCCTTGAATTCCTGAGCCTTGCCGTCATTCCAGTTTTGGATGGGACGATAGTAGCCTGTAATACGGCTATAGACCTCAGTCTTTTTGCCGCAGTGAGGACAGATGAACTGCTCACCGTCTAAATAGCCATGTTCAGCACAAACGGAATAGGTGGGGGACATGGTGTAATAAGGGAGCTTGTAGTTTTCTGCGATTTTGCGGACCAGGTTAGCTGCTGATTTCCAGCTAGGGAGTTTTTCGCCTAGGAAGGCGTGGAAAACAGTACCAGAGGTGTAGCGTGTTTGCAGCTCGTCCTGAATATCTAAAGCAGAGAAGATATCATCGGTGTAGCCAACAGGCAGATGGGAAGAGTTAGTATAGTAGGGGGTACCATGCTCGTTAGCAGTGATGATATCTGGGAATTGCTCCTTGTCATGCTTAGCAAAGCGATAAGTAGTTGACTCTGCAGGAGTTGCTTCCAGATTATACAGGTCGCCATATTCTTCCTGATAGTCGCTTAAACGTTCACGCATATGGTCCAGAACATTTTTAGCAAAGGTTTGTACCTTGGCGTCAGTCAAATCTGCACGAAGCCATTTGGCGTTCAGACCAGCCTCATTCATGCCAATAAGGCCAATAGTGGAGAAGTGGTTGGCAAAGCTGCCAAGATAACGCTTTGTATAAGGATAAAGACCATTATCCAAAAGCTGGGTAATAACGGTACGTTTTGTCTTTAAGCTGCGGGCAGCAATATCCATAAGCTTGTCAAGACGGCTGTAGAAATCAGCCTCGTCCATAGCCAGATAAGCAATACGGGGGAGGTTAATAGTAACAACGCCTACGCTGCCAGTGGATTCGCCGGAGCCGAAGAAGCCACCGCTCTTTTTACGGAGCTCACGCAGGTCAAGACGGAGACGGCAGCACATGGAACGAACATCGGAGGGCTCCATGTCGGAGTTGATATAATTGGAGAAATAGGGAGTACCATATTTAGCAGTCATTTCAAAGAGCAGCTTGTTGTTTTCTGTTTCGCTCCAGTCAAAGTCTCTGGTGATGGAGTAGGTAGGAATGGGATACTGGAAGCCGCGTCCATTAGCGTCGCCTTCAATCATGATTTCAATAAAGGCCTTGTTAATCATGTCCATTTCCTTTTTGCAATCACCGTAGGTAAAGGGCATTTCCTTGCCGCCAACAATAGCAGGCAAATCTGCTAAATCCTTGGGCACAGTCCAATCCAAAGTGATATTAGTAAAGGGAGCCTGAGTACCCCAGCGAGAGGGGGTGTTGACGCCGTAGATAAAGGATTGAATGCACTGCTTAACCTCACGCTGAGTAAGGTTGTCAGCTTTTACAAAGGGTGCCAGATAGGTATCAAAGCTGGAGAAGGCCTGAGCACCTGCCCATTCATTCTGCATAATACCTAAAAAGTTAACCATTTGGTTGCAAAGAGTGGAAAGGTGGCTGGCAGGAGAGGAGGTAATCTTACCAGGTACACCGCCTAAGCCTACCTGGATAAGCTGCTTTAAGCTCCAGCCTGCACAGTAGCCTGTGAGCATGGACAGGTCGTGAATGTGAATAGCAGCACTGCGGTGAGCCTCTGCAATCTCCTGGTCATAAATTTCGGACAGCCAGTAGTTAGCAGTAATTGCACCGGAGTTAGACAGAATCAGGCCGCCAACAGAGTAGGTGACAGTGGAATTTTCCTTGACACGCCAGTCGTTGATTTTCAGGTAGTTGTCTACTAAATCCTTATAGTTAAGCAGGGCAGAGCTTACGTTACGAATCTTTTCCCTCTGCTTACGATAAAGAATATAGGCCTTAGCAACATCAGCATAGCCTGCGTCAGAGAGAACTCGTTCTACACTGTCCTGAATATCTTCTACGGAAATAATATCATCCTTGATCTTGCTTTGAAAATCAGCAGTTACCTGCAATGTCAGCAAATTGATGACGCTGGGATGATAGTTTTTATTTTGGGCTTCGAAGGCCTTAATCATGGCAGCACTAATTTTGTTGATTTCAAATTCTACAATGCTGCCATCTCTTTTTAAGATGGAATACATAATCTTGCTCCTTCCACTTGTCCACAGCGGTGTGTTCCAAGTCCGACAACACACATGTATTTTTTTAGTCTAACAGATTTTTCTGTTATCAGTAAGCAGAATCACTGCTTGTATTATAGTATATATTGATGCATAAATCAATATATAGATATATTCTAAATATTACACACAATATGTAGTGTTACTAAAGTCCCCGTATTGCTACTATTTCAGACGCCTGTTCCAATATTTTTTTATATTCAAAAAGCCTTTCTTCACTGGGGGCTGTAAAATTGCTGTAGATAACGGTTTCCCTATCAACAAAGGGCTGCAGAAAGTACTTTTGGCATTTGTGCTCAGGTGAGAGCCTTTGCAGCATAGCTGTAATACCCTTAAAGCTATCAGCGTTATGAAGCTGTTCTACAACAGTAGTACGCAGCTCATATTCAGTTTTTCCCTGCAGCAGCAGTGAGAGACTTTCTTGAATAGCATTTATATCCATGGAGCTAAGGCCACAGGTTAGGGGATAATGCTCTAGGTCATTTTTTACATCCATAGCTACGTAGTCCAAAAGTCCGGCCTCCAATAGCTTGCGTAACACATCAGGTCTATAGCCGTTAGTATCAAGCTTTACTAAAAAATTCAGCTCCTTGATTTTGCTGATAAATTCAGACAGCTTGGGCTGTAGAGTTGGTTCGCCGCCGCTGATGCAGACAGCTTCCAACAGACCCTGACGCTTTTGCAGGAAGGCGAAAAGCTCGTCCTCCATAATAAATTGTGGTGCGTTCTGTCCTAAAAGCTCACTGTTGTGACAGAAAGGGCAGCGGAAATTGCAGCCGCCTAAAAAGACAGTACAGGCCACCTTGCCTGGATAATCCAGCAGGGTCATTTTTTGCAGTCCGGAAATTTTCATCGTAAAGCACCTTTCTTTATATTTTAGCCATAGTAATTATAGCAAAATAAGCAGCATAAGGAAAAAGCCCTACAGAGTTGTAGAGCTGTTACAAGGAGTTTTTTGCAGGAAATGCTCCAGATAGCTACGCTTTTTATAGACCTAGAGGTCAAAAACAGTTCCAAGAGTATAAAGTTGGCCTTGAGTGCGGTTCCACCTTTATTGGACATTCTTATAATTTTGGAAAAAATAAGTATGTCCTTAAAACTAAAAGACACCACGACAGGTAGTTTTTCTGAATAGTGGTGTCATAGTGTCTAATTTTTCTGAGCTATAATAATGCTGACCAGAATTAGTGCAGCACCTAAAAGTGCATAGGTACTAAGTGCTTCGCCGAGGAAAAACCATCCGAAAAAGCCTGCTCCTAAGGGGCCAATAGCACAGTAAAGGCTTGCTGTTTCAGCGGTAGTGTATTTTTGGGCAAGAGTTTGCAGGGTAAAGCCAAAGCAGCTGCAGACACATGCCAAATAAAGAATAGCCAGCCACAGCTCCATTGTTTGGGGCAGGATGGGATTTTCAAAAAGCAGGGAGGACGCAGTGGATAAAGCTCCCATAGTTCCAAGCTGGACTATACCTATTACAAGGGCGTCAGCTCCCTTAGTCAGTCTGTCTGTAATTATGATGACTGCAGTATAGGTAATTGCTGCTGCAAAGGCCAGTGTTTCGCCAGTAGTCAGTGCCAAAGCTGAGCCAGTTAAGGTCATAAGTGCGACACCTGTAATGGCCAGCAGCATGCTGATGATATTTTTCGCAAGAGGCAGACGCTTGTGAATCACTGCTTCGAAAAGTGGCACCATAACAATGGCCGTATGCTCTAAAAAGGCTGTTGTGGAGGAGTCGCAGGTTTTAAGGCTAAAGACCTCCAGACCCATAACGATAAAATAAGCAGTACCTATAATAATACCTGAAACAATATTGCTTTTGTTGGAATTATGCAGTCTTGTATGAAACCAGAAATACATTATGGCAAAGGCAATAAGAAAGCGTATGCCTAATAAATTAAAAACGTCCAGGCTATCCAATCCTATTTTGGAAAGAACAAAGGAAGTACTGCGTGCTAATATTACTGCTGCCAGAAGAATTTTTGCTGTTTTTTCACTCATGGTTGACTGCCTCCTTTATTAAGAAAAGTATATCCTACGCTGAGTCAGGAGTAAAGTCATAATCTATATTTAAATCTTGAGAGTTTCACAAAAAATGTTTCCAGTATAGCTAAATTCATAAGTGAACAATCCAGTATGTAACTAAATTTACATTTAACTGCATAATAAAACAATTTATATTTAAAATGGGAATTTTTCTTGACCTTAAGAGAACTTAGCAGTAAAATGTTTTCAATCGCCAAAGTAGGCGAGAAATTTAATTTGCAGGTGATAAAATGGAATCTATGAAGATTAATTCTGCAATTGAATATGGTTTTTATTATGCACCGGTCTTTAGCTACTACTTTAGCACCGGTTCTTTGGCATGGAAAAAATCATAAGCAGTTTAATCGTAATAGAGAAGTTTTTGTGTTGCATTTAGGATATACCGATAATGTATTTTTGAGCAGGCTCATTACGTGGGCCTGCTTTTTTTATACCTGTAATAAGGATTATATGAAGCTGATGATGAAAAAGGAGAGATGAAGAATGGTTATCGTATTCAAACCTGGAGCACCTGAGGAAAATAAAGCAAAGATGAAAGCGAATTTGGAGCGTCAGGGCTACCAAATTAATGAGATTAACGGCGTTAATATGACTATTTTCGGTATCATTGGTGATACCAGTGCCCTTGATATTAATATGCTGCGTATTGATGAAGCAGTTGACAAGGTAATGCGTGTACAGGAGCCCTTCAAGCGTGCTAATAGAGCCTTCCACCCCAGTGACAGTATTGTAGATGTAAGCGGCGTTCCTGTCGGCGGACGCAAAATTCAGGTTATTGCAGGTCCCTGCTCCGTAGAATCTGTAGAGCAGGTTACCGGTATTGCAAAGTCTGTAAAAATTGGCGGTGCAACTATGCTGCGTGGCGGTGCCTTCAAGCCTCGTACCTCTCCTTATTCCTTCCAAGGCTTAAAGGAGCTGGGGCTTGATTACCTTAAAGAAGCTAAGGAAGCAACTGATCTGCCCATCGTAACAGAGATTATGTCCACTGAATACCTGGATCGCTTTGTGGAGGATGTAGACCTGATTCAGGTTGGTGCCCGCAACATGCAGAACTTTGAGCTGCTGAAGGCTCTTGGCAAAACCAATAAGCCTATTTTATTAAAACGCGGTCTGTCTGCTACCATTGAAGAATGGATTATGTCCGCTGAATACATTATGGCAGGCGGTAATGAGAACGTTATCCTTTGTGAGCGTGGTATTCGTACCTTTGAGCATTACACCCGCAATACCCTTGATTTAAGTGCTATTCCTGCAGTTAAAAAGCTGAGCCATCTTCCTGTAGTAGTTGACCCCAGTCATGCAGCAGGTCTGTGGTGGATGGTAGAGCCTCTGGCTAAGGCAGCAGTTGCTGTTGGTGCAGACGGCCTTTTAATTGAGGTTCACAATGATCCTGAGCATGCTCTTTGCGACGGCGCTCAGTCCCTTAGACCTGAGAGGTTTGCTAAGTTGATGGGTGAGTTGCAGGGAATTGCTCGTATAGTAGGTAGGGAGTTATAATTTAGAGATGCACTATAAGGCGTCATCTTCGTTGTCAGGGCTTTGGCCTTTGATATAAGTAGGATTGTATTATGGCAGAGCTTGGCCCGATGAGAAGCTTGGTAGATTTGTAGATTTAGGGCAGGACGTTGGTATTATAGTGCCGGCTGCATTTTGCAGCCGCCTTTACCATACGTTTGTAGGATTGTAGTTTGGAAGTTTTGTTGAGGTGATTTTTATGGAAGCTGGTTTTAGAAGCACTACATGGCAGGAGCTAAGCTTCGCTGTAATTGGTTTGGGGCTGATTGGAGGGTCCTTTGCCAAGGCTTTGCGCAGACTGCAGGTGCGGCAGATTATTGGTGTAGAAATGAATAAAGAATCCTTGGCTATGGCTAAGGAGCAGGGACTTGTTGACATTGCTCTTGCAGAGGCAGGACCGGAGCTGGCCCAGGCTGATGTAATTATCTGTGCCATTTATCCTGAGGCTATTGCTGACTTTATTGAAAGTAATGTGCAGTTTTTCAAAGAAAATGCTTTGGTTACTGATGCTGCAGGAATTAAAGGTAATATGATTAGTTGTGTGCAGAAGGCATTGCCTAAGGGGATGGAGTTTATTTCCGGTCATCCTATGGCAGGTCGTCAGAGCAGCGGTCTGGCAATGTCTTCAGCAGATATTTTTGTTAATGCTAACTACATTATTGTTCCTGAGCATAATTCTGATACTGGGATTGAGTGGCTGGAAAGCTTTGCTAAGGCTTTAGGCTGTCGCAGTACAGTACGTGTGACTCCTGAGGAGCATGACAGCATCATTGCCTACACTAGTAATTTGCCCCACGTGACAGCTGTGGCTTTAATGGACAGTTCTTCCTTTGATGATAAAACTAAGTATTTTGTTGCAGGCAGCTTTAGAGATGGTACAAGAGTAGCTGATATTAATCCTGAGCTGTGGAGCAGCTTGTTTTTAGCTAACCGTAACAAGGTAGCTGAGGAAATTGATAGATATATGGAGCAGCTGACTCTGTGGCGTGATGCCCTAAGAGCTGGCGATGAAGAGCAGCTAAAGTCATTAATGAGGCTTGCTGCTGCTCGTAGGAAGGAGCTCTACTGATGAAGAAAATTCACGTAGCTTTAGGCGAACATGCCTATGATATAGAAATTGCAAGAGGTATATTAGATAGCATTGGGCAAAAAACAGCGGCGCTGCTGCCAAAGGCTCGTATGGCGGCCATTGTCAGCGATACCAACGTAGCACCCTTGTATAGTGAGCGCTTAGTTCGCAGCTTGGAAGCATCAGGCTTGAAAACTGTTTTGCTTACAATTGAGGCTGGTGAGCAGAGCAAGAATATGAAGGTTTTAAGCAAAGTTTTGGAGCAGCTGGCGGAGTCCGGTATGACACGCTCCGATGTTTTGCTGACCTTAGGCGGCGGTGTGGTTGGTGATTTAGGTGGCTTTGCAGCAGCCAGCTTTATGCGTGGCATTGCCTTTATTCAGGTTCCCACATCGCTTTTAGCTCAGATTGACAGCAGCGTTGGCGGTAAGGTGGCAGTAGATTTAAAGGCTGGCAAAAATTTGGCAGGTGCCTTTTATCAGCCCAAGGCCGTATTTATTGATACGGAGCTTTTGGCAACCCTGCCTGTACGCTTTTTGCACGACGGCTTGGCGGAGGCTATTAAATATGGCTGCATTAAGGACGCTGCCTTGTTTGAAAAAATTGCTGCCTACGCTAGTGATGCAGAGCTTTTGGCAGATATTGACAGTGTGGTTGCTGCCTGCTGCAGTATTAAGGTCCGCATTGTGGAGCAGGACGAATTTGATACAGGTCTTAGGATGCTGCTGAATTTTGGTCATACCCTGGGACATGCTGTGGAGCAGCATTTTGGCTATAGCCACTTTACTCATGGCGAGGGTGTTGCCATTGGTATGTACCAGCTGACGAAACGGACGGAAGCGCTGGGGCTGACAAAGGCTGGAACAGCTGCAAGGATTAAAGAGGTTTTAGAAAAATACACCTTGCCTGTAGCTGCAGGAGTACCTAAGGAGGCTCTTCTGTCTACTATGGCCAAGGATAAGAAGAAGCAGGGTAGCAGCATTACCCTGATTATTTTGGAGTCCTTGGGACAAGGCGTTTTGAAGAAAATTTCCTGGCAGGAAATGCCAGAGTATTTGGAGTAATAAATGGAAAAGATTCGTGTTATACCTAGCAAGTTAAAAGGGAAAGTGTTGGTGCCATCGTCTAAAAGCATGGGCCATAGGGAGATAATCTGCGCAGGTCTGGCAGAGGGAACAAGCATTGTGGACAATATTAGTATGTCCAAGGATATAGAGGCTACCTGTCGCTGCTTAAAGGCCTTAGGCGTAAAAATAGAGTCTGTGGCAAGCAGCTTTGCTAGTCGCACTGCGCTGAAAATTACTGGTACCGGCAAAATTTTTGCCAATAGCTCTGCCGTAGATTGCGGTGAGTCTGGTTCGACTCTGCGTTTTTTTATTCCTCTAGGAGCAATGCTGGGGGAGACCTTTACCTTTCTTGGTCATGGCAAGCTTGTTTCCCGCCCATTGCAGGCATATTACGATATTTTTACTGAACAGGCCATAGACTATACTAACGAAGCAGGTCAACTGCCATTGACGGTTAACGGGCACTTGCAGGCAGGAACCTATAGACTTCCAGGCAATGTTAGCAGCCAGTTCATCAGTGGTCTGCTGTTTGCGTTGCCTCTTTTGGAGGGGGACTCTATTATTGAACTTACGTCGTCATTAGAATCTTCCTCCTATGTTGATATGACACTGAGCTGTCTTGCCAAATATGGCATTAAGATTATTAACGAAAATCATCAGCGCTATTTTATACCTGGCAGTCAGCGTTATCAGGCCCACAACAGCAATATTGAAGGGGACTGGTCCCAAGCTGCCTTTTGGGCTGTTGGCGGTGCCTTAGGCAAGGGCGTGATCTGCGAGGGCGTTGACTTTGACGTACTTCAGGGAGACAGAGTCATTGTTGATATTATGAAATCTATGGGAGCTATGCTCCATAAGGAAGACTCTAGCTTATGTATAGAAAGCGGCAAAACACAGGGTACTACTATAGACGCTGCTGATTGTCCTGATATTATTCCTGTGTTAACTGTTTTGGCGTCAGTCAGCAGTGGCAGGACGGAAATTATTAATGCAGGCCGACTGAGAATTAAGGAATGTGATCGTTTGGCTGCGATTAGCAGGGAGCTGAACAAGCTTGGCGCAGCTGTTACGGAGCTGCCTGAGGGACTTATTATTGAAGGCAAGCCTGAGGGGCTCAAGGGAGGCGCAGATGTTGATGCGTGGAACGATCATCGTATTGCTATGAGCTTGGCCATTGCAGCTCAATGCTGCAGTGAACCCATAGTGCTCACTGGCGCAGGCAGCGTATCCAAGTCCTATCCTGAGTTTTGGCAGGACTACCAGAGTGTTGGCGGAAAAATAGAGGTATTAGCATGAGTGGAATATATGGAATGAATATAAAAATGGCTATTTATGGTGAGTCTCATGGAGTCTCCATTGGTCTTGTTTTAGACGGTGTTCCTCCTGGATTGGAGCTGGATTTAGCTGCTATTGAAAAGGAAATGGCTCGCCGTGCTCCTGGCAGGGATGCTCTTAGTACACCTCGTAAGGAAAAGGACGCCTTTGAAATTCAGAGCGGTTTTTTTGCAGGCAGAACCACAGGTACTCCCATATGTGCCATGATAAAAAATAGTGACCAGCATTCCAAGGATTACAGTATCATGAAAGATAAAATGCGTCCTGGTCATGCAGACTACGCTGGCTTTGTTCATTATAAGGGCTGCAATGACTATCGTGGCGGCGGTTCTTTTTCCGGACGCCTGACAGCTCCATTGGTATTTGCAGGTGCTGTAGCTAAGCAGGCCTTGGCTCAATATGGAATTGTGGTGGGAGCACATATTCTGCAGATTGCTGATGTTCGGGAGAAGGGCTTTCCTGCTCTTGGTACCAATATAGAAATGCTGCATAATTTGGCGGCCAAGCCCTTTCCTGTTCTTGATGATAATATTGGCGAAGTAATGCAGCAGCGCATTCTCAGTGCTAAGGCTGATTTGAATAGCGTTGGCGGTATTATTGAAACTATGGTGCTGAACGTACCTGCAGGTATAGGCAGTCCTTATTTTGACTCTGTAGAAAGCAGACTTAGCCATGGACTTTTCAGTGTGCCTGCTGTAAAGGGAGTAGAGTTTGGCGATGGCTTTGGCATGGCTGCATTAACAGGTGCAGAGGCCAATGATGAGCTTTATTATGATGCTTCTGGTCAGGTCAAGGCCTATAGTAATCATAACGGTGGTATTACTGGCGGTATTTCCAATGGTATGCCCATGCTTTTCCGTGTAGCTATTAAGCCTACTCCTTCTATTGCTAGGGAGCAGCGCACTATTAGCCTGTCACAGCAGGAAAATACCACTCTGACTATTACAGGCAGACACGACCCCTGCATTGTTCAAAGAGCAATACCTGTTATTGAAGCAGTAACCGCTTGGACAATTTGGGATTTGCTATTGGAAAGCAAAAAGTGGTAAGCTATAGGTATAAAATTTTCAGGGAAAGCAGTGGAGGGGAAAATGGAGCTTGATTTAGAAAAGATTAGATTGGAAATAGACAAGGCTGACAAAGAACTGGCCAGAGTTTTAGAGACAAGACTGGATCTGGTGATGCAGGTAGCAGCCTATAAGAAATCCAAGGGAATGCCTGTAAAGGACGTTGTTCGCGAGGCCAAGGTTATTAATAAGGTTGTAGGCTATTTGGAAAATGATAAATATGCTCCTGCTATGCGCAGTATTATGCGCAGCGTTATTGATGCAGCCTGCGAGCTGGAGGAGGCGGAGCTGTCCGAGGAACATAACCGTACGCTTAAGATAGGCTGCTTTGGTCCAGAGGGTTCCTTTACCCACCAGGCTCTTGAGGAATATTTTCACGATAAAAATTATGAGCGTGCTCATCACAATACCTTTGAGGAGGTTGTTAATGCAGTGAGCAAAGGCGAACTCAATTATGGCGTTTTGCCCATTGAAAATTCCTCTACTGGCGGCATTACAGAGGTATATGACCTTTTGCGTCATTACGATTGCAGTATTGTAGGAGAGCAGTGCGTCAAGATTGAGCAAAATCTTTTGGGTTGTGCAGGAGCGTCTCTGCAGACCATTAAAAAGGTGTATTCCCATCCCCAGGGCTTTAAGCAAAGCAAGGAATTCTTTAAGGATTATCCGCAAATGGAACAGCTTCCCTACTTTAGCACCTCTAAAAGTGCAGAGGAGGTAGCAGCCCGTCAGGATATTACTATAGGTGCGGTAGCTGGCAAAAAGGCTGCTGAGCTTTATGGTCTGCGTATTATTGCGCCTAATATTAACTATAATTCTAACAACTACACCCGCTTTGTTATTATTGCCAAAAATCCTGAGCTGGTGCCAGGTGCTGACAAAATTACCTTAATCGTAGCTGTTAAGCACGAGGCTGGCTCTCTTTACAAGATGCTGGCAAGTTTTTATCATACTGGTCTTAATATGCTTAATATTGAGTCCCGTCCAATGGAGGGAAAATCCTGGGAATATTTTTTTTATATTGATGTTACAGGTAATGTAAATGACCCTCTGGTAAAGGATTTGCTGGATGAGGTACGTGAAAAATGTACCTATTGCAAGCTTTTAGGCAACTATCGTGCCTTTGCTCCCAGAGAATAGGAGGATGGAATGAAAAAATATGGTTTATTAGGGGGCAAGCTAGGTCATAGTCTGTCTCCTGCTATTCATCGATCCTTCTTTAAGCATATGGGAATTGAAGGCAGCTACGAGCTGCTGGAGACAGAGCTGGAGCATTTGCCTAAGCGTATGAAGCAGCTCCGCAGGGAGTTTGCAGGAGTAAACGTTACTATTCCCCATAAGCTTCACGTTATCCCTTTTTTAGACGGTATTGCGCCTGAGGCTAAGGCTATTGGCGCCGTAAATACGATTTGCTTTACTGCTGCAGGAGCGTGGGGCTACAATACTGACTATTTTGGCTTTAAGCGTCTTTTGGAGTATAATAATATTGAAATAAAAAACAAACTTGCAGTAGTGTTGGGCAGCGGCGGTGCTGCTAGGGCTGTAGTAAAATGCTTGACTGATAAGGGCGTAGGGGAGCTTTATTTAGTAACCCGCAAACCTGAGGCGGTGGATTCTGGCTTTAAGCAAATGTTTCCAGCTCTTGAAATTATTAGCTATGATGAATTATCACAGCTTAAGGGCGATGTACTAATCAACTGCACACCAGTAGGAATGTATCCCAAGGCAGATGCTTCGCCAATTGGTGCAGAGGTAAGTGCAGCCTTCGCAGCTTCTGTAGATTTGATTTATAATCCTGCGGAAACCATGTTCTTGCGTCAGGCAAGGATGGCAGGAAAGCAGTCTGTAAATGGCCTTTTTATGCTTGTAGCTCAGGCTGTAGCAGCCCAGGAGCTGTGGCAGGGACAGCAGTATGACAGTGAGCTGATTATCAGGATTATGAGGGAGCTGCAGGTTTGAAATTATACACAGGAGGATTGGCTCATGAAGCATAAAAATATTGTCCTAATAGGCATGCCTGGCAGCGGCAAGACTACCTTCGGTAAAAAGCTGGCTGAGATTTTAGGCCGCAAGTTTTATGATGCAGATGATGTTTTAGTCGCAAGGGAAAAGCATACTATCAAAGAGATTTTTGATGAGGGTGAAAAATGCTTTCGTGATGCAGAGACCAGAACTCTCCGCGAGCTTTCTAAGCTAGACGGCGTGGTAATCGCAACTGGCGGCGGTGCTGTCCTGCGTCCGGAAAATATGGAAATGCTTAAGGAGAACGGAATAGTTATTTTCATCAACCGCAGTCCTGATAAAATTTATCATTGCATTAACGATAATTATCGTCCCCTTTTAGCAGATGATAAAATGAAGATTTATAACCTTTATGCAGAACGTAAGGATTTATACCAACGCTACGCTAATTACATAGTTCCTAATAATGGTGATTCAGAGGAAACAATTCATAAGCTGATTTGCCATGCTAAGGAGGTAATTAAGAGCGAAGGGAGCTATTGTTCTATTGATGATTTGAGGGAGTATTGATTATTGTGCGTAAAATATTAGTTATAAATGGGCCTAATATAAATATGCTAGGCATTCGTGAAAAAAATATTTATGGCAGACAGGACTATAAAAGCTTGTGTGAGTATCTGCGTGCAGTAGCTTTTCAGCTGGGTATTGAAATTGAACTTTACCAAAGCAATTACGAAGGAGATATTGTAACTGTTATTCAGCAGGCTTATGGTAAATTTGACGGTATTGTTATCAATCCGGCTGCCTTTACTCATTACAGCATTGCAATTCTTGATGCTTTGAAGGCAGTAAATATTCCAACTATTGAGGTGCATATCAGCAATATCCACCAAAGAGAAGAATTCCGCCATAAATCCGTAACTGCACCTGCCTGCGTAGGACAGATTTGCGGACTTGGATTTAAGGGGTATGCTTTGGCTTTGGAATATTTAGCAGATATGGAATAACAATTTCGTAGTTCTATAGTAGGGACGCAGTATAATGTAAACCTCTCAGTCAGCTGAGCTGACAGCTCTCCTTAAAAGGAGAGCCTAAAGTTCAATTGAAGAGAAAGCCTCTCCTTGTAAGGAGACAAGGTGGATGCGAATTTAGTAAGCAGGCGGAGCGGTGTGGCATAGCTATGTTCTCCTGCGTCTGAGAACATAGGCGCACTGTATTGCAGGAGTTCTATTGAACAGAGAAACAATGCACTATTTGCGTTCATCTGTATCTATAAAATTAAAAATCATCTCAACCTTAAACGGAGTCGTAGCTCTTTGATATGATACTCCTAAAGTAGACTGATTAAATATAAAAAGTCTACTTTAGGAGATTTTTTATGTCAAAAAGAAGTATAGCCCAGAAAAGATAATAAAAATCGCCGCTGCACTATAAATGCAACGGCGATTAGTATGTGGGATTATTTTACACAGGCACAGGCTACGAAATGGTTTGGTTCAACCTCACGCAGCTGCGGGTTACCCTGTTTGCAGATTGCTTGGGGGCAATCGCAGCGAGGATAGAAACGGCATTCGTCAGGCAGGTTAACGGGGGAGGTGATTTCACCCTTAATAACCTGGCGCTTGGGTTTTTCCTTGCCAACGATGGGCAGGGGGATTGCAGAAAGCAGTGCTTTGGTGTAAGGGTGCAGAGGATTGGAGAAAAGCACGTCAGCAGGTGCTTTTTCCACCATCTGGCCCATATACATTACTGCAATATCGTCAGAGAAATATTTTACTACGGACAGGTCATGAGTAATAAATACGTAAGTCAGACCATATTTTTCCTGCAGCTCTTTAAGGAGGTTAAGGATTTGTGCTTGAATGGATACGTCCAGAGCAGAAACAGGCTCATCGCAGACGATCAGCTTAGGGTTCATTGCTAAAGCTCTAGCGATACCAATACGCTGACGACGACCACCGTCCAGCTCGTGAGGATATACGTTAACGTAGCGTTCTGCCAGACCAACGGTTTCCATAAGCTCTAAAGTACGCTGTTCAACAGCAGCCTTGTTGGGGAGCAGCTTGTGTTCAATGATAGGCTCACTGATGAGCTGGCTTACGGTTTCACGAGGGTCCAGGGAGGAAAAGGGATCCTGGAATACCATCTGCATTTTTTGACGGAGAGGACGCATTTCCTTACGGCTCAGCTTAGTAATATCCTGACCATCAAAGATGATTTTGCCGTCAGTAGGCTCAATGAGCTTTAAAATGCAGCGACCGGTAGTAGATTTGCCACAGCCGGATTCGCCTACAATGCCCAGAGTGCGACCCTCTTCGATTTTAAAGCTTACACCATCAACAGCATGCAGCAGACCATTGGCAGTGGTAAAGTGTTTCGTAAGGTTTTGTACCTCTAAGATTGTTTTAGCCATTTTGATTTCTCCTTAAAGCAAAGCCTTTACGTGCATACGCATGGCAGGCTACAAAGTGAGTTTCGCTTCCATCTACAGCTTCCAGCTTGGGAACGGATTGGGAGCAAGCTTCAGTTGCATAGGGGCAACGGGGAGAGAAGGCACATCCAGGAGGCAGGTCGGAGGGGTCAGGCATGAGGCCCTTGATAGGAACCAGCATTTCGCTGCGTTCCTTCAAATTAGGCAGGGAGTTGAAGAGACCCTCGGTGTAGGGATGACGCATGTTGTTGAATACGTCATTTACAGTACCTTTTTCTACAATACGTCCTGCATACATAACTGCCATATCGTCACAAACCTCAGCAACTACGCCTAAGCTGTGAGTAATGAGCAGCATGGACATTTCCTTTTTATTGATGAGCTCCTTCATCAGCTCCAGTACCTGTGCTTGAATGGTTACGTCAAGAGCGGTAGTAGGCTCGTCGGCGATAAGCAGTTTGGGGCTGCATGCCAGCGCAATTGCAATAACTACACGCTGCTTCATACCACCGGAGAATTGGTGGGGGTAGTCGTGGGAGCGGGAGGCTGCAATACCTACCAGCTGCAGCATTTCCTCAGCCTTTTCCATTGCCTGCTCAGGAGTAAGGTTTTGGTGCAGTTCCAGACTTTCAGCGATTTGCTCGCCTACGGTCATAACAGGGTTCAGAGCGGTCATAGGGTCTTGGAAAATCATAGCGATATCATTGCCGCGAACGTTTTCCAGCTGTTGGGGAGTCATGGTGAGCACGTCCTCGCCATCCAGTTTAATGGTACCGCTTTTGATGACTCCAGGAGGATTGGGAACAAGGTTAAGAATGGATAAAGCAGTAGTTGTTTTACCAGCGCCTGTTTCACCTACAAGACCCAGAGTACGTTTTTTACCAATGGAGATGTCAATGCCGTTGACCGCATGAACATCAGCATCTTCTGTTTCGTAGTGGACAACAAGGTCCTTAATATCTAAAAGTAATTCCATAGCAGCTATCTCCTATTTCTTCAGCTTAGGATCGAGGGCGTCACGAAGACCGTCACCTAAGAGGTTCAGCGCCAAAACGGTGAATAAAATTGCCAGACCGGGGATTACGCACATATAGCTGGCGTCGCGGATGTGGCCGCGGCCAGAGGACAGCAGCGCACCCCATTCGGGAGCGGGTGCAGGAACGCCAATACCCAAGAAGCTCAGAGAGGACGCAGAAATAATGGTGGTACCAATGAGCAGGGTGGTTTGTACGATAATGGGGGACAGGCAGTTGGGGAGAATATGACGCATAATAATCTTCCAGGTGGGCAGGCCCATTGCATAGGAGGATTCGACATATTCCAAATCTCTAATAGTCATAACAGATGCACGGACAATGCGGGCAAAGTTAGTTGCACAGGAGATTGCCAGAGCAATAATCAGGTTAATGGTGCTGGTGCCCAGCAGGGAAACGATTACAACAGCTTTCAGAATGTTGGGGATGGAATAGAAAATATCAATGCCGCGCATGATAATGCTATCCCACCAGCCGCCGTAAAAGCCTGCTACAGATCCCAAAATGGTGCCTGCAATAAGGCCCAGGCCGACGGAGCCAATGCCGATCGCCAGGGAATAACGGGAGCCGTAAACAACACGAGCAAAAAGGTCACGTCCGTATTCGTCAGTGCCGAACCAATGCTCTGCTCCAGGAGGACGCAGTTTAATAGCCAGGTTTTGACCAATAACATCGGTATTGTAATCAAAAATAAAGGGACTAATGATTGCAGCAATGGTCAGCAGAATAAGGAAGACTGCGCCAAGTACTGCACCTTTGTTTTTCATCAGGCGGTGAATAACCTCCTGCGTCATGGTTCTTCTTTTTCTTACAGTAGTCTTTGCCATCCTTATCACCCCTTCTTGCTGTACTGCGCTTTAATACGGGGATCAAAGAACGCATAAACTAAATCGACGAACAGGTTAATAAGGCACATCAGAATGGAGCACATAATAATTGAGCCTGTAACCATGGGTGTATCACGGCGGGTAATGGATTCATATACAAGACGGCCAATACCGGGCCAGGAGAAAACTGTTTCTGCCAGTACAGAGCCGGTGATAACCAGGGACATCTGCAGGCCGATTGCAGTGATAATAGGAATCAGAGCATTTTTCAGGCCGTGACGATAAATTACACGTTTTTCACTGCAGCCTTTAGCACGTGCAGTAGTCATATAGTCTTGACGCAGCACGTCCAGCATGGAGGAACGGGTGATACGGGTAATCAGAGCAGCCAGGCCAAAGCCTACGGTTACAGCAGGCAGTACAAGGCTGGACCAGCCCATCTTGCCGCCGGTGGGGAACAGTCTCCAATGCAGGGCAAAAAGAATAATCAGCATCAGACCAAGCCAGAAGTTAGGCATGGAGGTACCAAAAAGTGCAAATACCATACCTGCAGTATCTTTCCAGGTGTTTTGGTTGATAGCAGTGTAGATGCCCAGAGGAATGGAAACAAGAATTGCGATAACAACGGAGAAACCACCCAGATAAAGAGTATTGGGCAGATAGTCCATAAAGGTTTTAAATACGTCTTTATTGGTAACATAGGATTTACCCATGTCGCCAGTGAGCATACCCTTCATGTAGTTGCCGTATTGAACAATAAACGGGTCATTGAGACCCAGCTCCTCGCGGATTTTAGCGATTTGGTCAGGAGTTGCGTTATCTCCGGCAATCATCAGTGCCGGGTCACCTGCGGTAAGGCTCATAGCCCAGTAAATAAGGAAGGAGGTGACGAAGATAACCGGAATCAGAGCCAGCAATCTTTTGATAATATACTTAATCATAGTTGTTAGTACCTCAATTAGAGAAAAGCCCCTACATAAAAGAAGAGAGGTCTAGGCCTCTCTTCTTTAGCGGGGTTGCAAAAAGTTATTGAGCGATATAAGCGTGGCTCCAGTTGTGGTTGCCACCGCCGTAGAAGCATTGACCTTTCAGGTTCTTGTTGTATGCTACAACCAGGTTAGCAATGTACAGAGGAACTTGCGGGCATTCTTCTACCAAGTATTCCTGCAGCTCTACAGCAGTTTTCAGGCGTTTGTCCTGATCTTTCAGGGTTGCAACATCGTCAATCATCTTGTCAGCTTTTGCGTCTGCAAAATGATGGTAGTTGGAGCCAGAACCGGTGTAGAACAGGTCACGGTATACGAAGTCAACCTTGGAGTCTTCGTTCCATCTCCACAGGAACAGCTGTTGCTTGCCATCTTTGCAGTAGGATTTCAGAGCAGCAGTTTCCATGGGTTCCAGGTTAACCTTAATGCCGATTTGAGCCAGATTAGCTTGAATAACAGTTGCAATTTGCTCATAGGGAGCACCAGTTGCATAAGTCAGAGTGGTGGTGATGCCACCGTTAGGATAACCAGCTTCAGCCATCAGCTCTTTAGCACGTTTCAGGTCAAAATCATAACCTTTCATGTCGTCATGGAAGCCCCACAGACCACGGTTCAGAATGGTTTTTTGCAGGGTGCCTTTGCCGTTAAGAGCAGCGTCCAGAACGGATTTCTTGTCGATAGCACAAGCAACTGCCTGACGCAGTTTTTTGTTATCCCAGGGTTTTTGTTCAACGTTGAATGCAAAGTAGAACAGGCGGGTGCCGGGTTGTTCGTAAACTTCAACGTTTTTGTCCTCTTTCAGGAACTTCAGGTCGTTAATAGGCGGATTAACGCAAACGTCAATTTCGCCAGCCTGCAGTGCCATTACACGAGAGGAAGCTTCAATAATAGGACGGAATTCGATGATGTCGGAAGGACCTGCAGCAAAGTCATGGTCAGCAGGCAGGCTGTTGCCCCAGTAATCTTTTACTTTAACCAGACGGCAGTATTCGCCTTGTACCCAGTTTTCGTATTTGTAAGGGCCAGTGCCGATGAACCAAGGCTCTTTAACGCCTTCGTCATAAGCTTTTTTAGATTGAATTGCCAGAGGCAGGGAAGACAGGGATTGGATAAATTCGTTGTTGTAGCTGGAAATTTCAATTTCTACAGTGTGAGGATCAACAACGGTGCAGCTTACATAGCCGGACAGAGCGGATTTTACAACGTTGTCCATAGCCATATCCAGGGTGAACTTAACGTCGTCGGCAGTCATAGGAGTTTTCTTGCCATCGTTGAAGTATACGTCTTTACGAAGGTGCATTACAATATGAGTATCGTCTACAAATTTCCAGTCAGTTGCCAGACCAGGAACAAAGCGGTCTCCGCCTTTAGCACCATTGTTGAAGTATACCAGGTTTTGGTGGGTGCACTTCAAGATAACATTGTTTGCAGCGTCCTGCTGTTTTTGCAGGTTCAGATTGTTGATGTCTGCGTCAGTACCGATGACTAATTTTTCCTTGTGGCCAGCACCAGTGGAGTCAGCTTTTTTATCGCCGCCGCAGCCTACCAGAGCGAAAATCATCATCACGCTGAATAAAAACGCAAGAATTTTTTTCATCACAAATCCTCCTTTTTATTTTTCTCCGATTACATGACATACAAGACTAATACAGCCTGTTCATCACAAATCCGTCCTAAAATGATAATCAGGCTGTTAGACTTAATGTCAATGCATTACAGTATCATTGTAACATTTTTGACACATTTATTTCAATCTAAAAATCAAGAAAATTAACACTTTTATGTAAACATTTATATTCATTTAATTCATTTAATTTGCGTTATGTCTTTTGTAAGGACATGCAGAAAAATGCTAAATGTACCATTGTTTACACAAAATGGAAGATAATTAGCAAAAAATACGCAAAATCAAAGAAAAATTGCAAAAATTTCAAAAATAATTTGAATTTTACTGTTCAATGAGCTATTATATTAGCATGTTGCATGGAACACACTGTAAACATTATATTTTGCAGCATTAGTAATGTTTCCTTCAATAAATATAATGTATGTAGTTTCTGCAGCAAATAAAATAAGCGGTAAAGCCGCAAAATTCTGTGAAAAGGAGGATTAAAATGGGTAATTTTATGAAAAGCCTGCCAATGCGTCTTTTATTTGGCGTTATCATTGGTATCGGTGTAGGTCTGACGTCCGGAGAGTCTTTGATGCAGGTGATTTTAACATGTAAAAGCTTAATGGGAAGCTTGATTATGTTCTGTGTACCGCTGATCATCATTGGTTTTATTGCTCCGTCTATTACCAGACTGGGCCAGAATGCCAGCACCATGCTGAGAGTTGCAGTAATTTTGGCGTATATTTCTTCTGTCGGTGCAGCATTCTTCTCTGCAGCAGCAGGCTATACATTAATTCCCTTTTTAAATATTACGCCTACTGTTGATGGTTTGCGTGAATTGCCTAAACTGCTCTTTGTACTGAACATTGATCCTATTATGAGCGTAATGAGTGCTCTGGTGCTTTCCATTCTTATTGGTTTGGCGGCAGCCTGGACTAAGGCTTCTACCATTACCAAATGCTTGGAGGAATTCCAACAGATCGTATTGGCAATCGTAACCAAGGTTGTTATTACTCTGCTACCTATCTTCATTGCCTGCACCTTTAGCGGTCTTGCTTATGAAGGCACCATTACTAAACAGCTGCCCGTATTCCTTATGGTAGTTGTGATTGTAATGATTGGGCACTACATCTGGCTGGCTCTGCTGTACGTACTGGCTGGTTTGTACTCCGGTACTAATCCTGGTGAGGTTCTCAAGCATTACTGGCCTGCTTATATTACAGCTGTTGGCACCATGTCTTCTGCAGCAACTCTGGCAGTTGCTCTGAAATGTGCACAAAAGGCTAAAACTCTGCGTAAGGACTTAGTAAACTTTGGTATTCCTCTGTTTGCCAACATTCACCTGTGCGGCAGTGTACTGACCGAAGTGTTCTTTGTTATGGTAGTATCCCAAGTTCTGTATGGTACCTTGCCTGAGCTTGGCACCATGATTCTGTTCTGTGTACTGCTGGGCATTTTTGCTATTGGTGCTCCCGGCGTTCCCGGCGGCACTGTTATGGCGTCCTTGGGCCTGATTATCAGTGTACTGGGCTTTGATGCTACTGGTACTGCACTGATGCTGACTATTTTTGCTCTGCAGGACAGCTTTGGTACTGCCTGCAACGTAACCGGTGACGGTGCTTTGACCCTGATGCTTACTGGCTATGCTAAGAACAACAACATTGAAGAGGTTCATGATGTTAATGTGCTGTAAGCATAGATAATTTAATGTAAATCAACAACCATCGGCTTATGTCGGTGGTTGTTTTTTGTATTTGGATATCTGTGCTTCTTCCCTTTATTTATTAGGGAAAATATTATATAATAAAAAGTACACTGTTTTATATTGGGAGCACTGCAGATTTTGCAATTATTTTGCAAATTCTGAGTGTTTAAGTAGGGTTTCTGCCTTGCGTCCCAAGGGAAAAGCTTTTATAATATTATTAGATAATTCATAGTAAAATTAAGGGAATTAAATTTCCGCAGCAGCGGAAGTGATTGGAGGATATAATGGCTGAACAATTATTACAGGTGCAGGGTTTGCAGGTAAATGTTGAAGACAAGCAAATTCTGCATAGCATAAATTTAGATATTGCACCTGGTGAAACCCACGTACTGATGGGCCCCAATGGTGCTGGTAAATCCACTCTTGGCTATGCCCTTATGGGTAATCCCAAATACACTATTACTGATGGCAAAATCCTTTTTGACGGCGAGGATATTACTGCCATGTCCGTTGACAAGCGTGCCAAGGCAGGTCTGTTCCTGTCCTTTCAAAATCCTTTGGAGGTGCCTGGTATTTCCTTAAGCAGCTTTTTGAAGACTGCTTTGGAGCAGCAGCGCGGCGTGCGCATTAAGGCTTGGGACTTCCGCAAGGAGCTGAAGCAGGCAATGGCTCTGCTGCAAATGGATAATAAATATGCTGAGCGTGATTTGAACATGGGCTTTAGCGGCGGCGAAAAGAAAAAGGCTGAAATTCTGCAGCTTTTGATGCTCAATCCTAAGCTGGCTATTCTTGACGAAACTGACAGCGGTCTTGACGTTGACGCTGTAAAAATTGTTTCCCAAGGTATTAAAACTTTCCAGGAGCATCGTAATGGCGCTCTTTTAATCATCACCCACAATACTAAGATTCTGGAAGCTCTCCACGTTGACAAAACACATATTCTGGCTCATGGCAGCATCATTAAGAACGCTGGTCCTGAGCTGGTGGAGGAAATCAGCAAGAACGGCTTTGAACAGTTTCTGCAAAAATAAAAGGCTGCAGTCTTAGTACTGCAGTATTGACGGAGTACAATAATGGAAGAAAAAACCTATGTTGAAGATATAAATCGCAGTATGTACGATTTTCATAAGGACGAAAACAATGATTATCGTATTCAGGAGGGTCTGACTGCTGATATTGTAAATCAGTTGTCCGCTGAAAAGCATGACCCTGAATGGATGCGCGAGTTCCGTTTAAAATCCCTGGAAATCTACAATAACCTGCAAATGCCTCAATGGGGTCCCTCCATTGAAGGTCTTGATATGGATAATATCGTTACCTACGTTCGTCCCAACACTCAGATGAAGGAAAGCTGGGACGATGTTCCTGAGGATATTAAGGACACCTTTGAGCGTTTAGGTATTCCTCAGGCTGAGCAGGCATCTTTGGCAGGCGTTGGCGCTCAGTATGACTCTGAGGTTGTTTATCATAATGTCCGCAAGGAGGTTGCGGAGCAGGGCGTTGTCTACACAGACTTTGAAAGTGCTTTGAACGGACCCTATGCAGATATGGTTAAGGAGCATTTCATGAAGCTTGTTCCGCCTACTGACCACAAATTTGCTGCTCTCCATGGTGCAGTATGGTCCGGTGGTTCCTTTGTATATGTTCCCAAAGGAGTTAAGGTGGAGATTCCTCTCCAATCCTACTTCCGCTTGAATGCTGCCGGTGCAGGTCAGTTTGAGCATACCCTGATTATTGTTGATGACGGTGCGGATCTGCACTTTATTGAAGGCTGTTCTGCTCCTAAGCATAATGTGGCCAATCTCCACGCAGGCTGCGTAGAACTCTTTGTTGGCAAGAACGCTAAGCTGCGTTATTCCACCATTGAGAACTGGTCCAAGAATATGTATAACCTGAATACTAAGCGTGCTCTGGTACAGGAGGGTGGTACCATTGAATGGGTTTCCGGTTCCTTCGGCTCCCATGTTTCCTACCTCTATCCAATGAGCGTATTAAACGGAGAGGGTGCTCATTCTGAGTTTACCGGCGTAACATTTGCAGGCAAGGGTCAAAATCTTGATACTGGCTGCAAGGTAGTTTTAAATGCGCCTAAAACCTCTTCCTTTGTAAATACCCGTTCCATTTCCAAGAGTGGCGGTATCAGCACCTTCCGCAGTTCCGTTGTAGTAACAAACAAGGCTAAGGGTGCCAAATCCGCTACTAACTGCGAAAGTCTGATGCTGGACAGCATTTCCCGCTCTGACACCATTCCTGCTATTGACGTGCGCACTAATGATGCTGATGTGGGACACGAGGCTAAGATTGGCCGTATCAGTGACGATGCAGTGTTCTATCTGATGTCCAGAGGCATTAGTGAGGCAGAGGCTAGAGCTATGATTGTCAGCGGCTTTGCTGATAATGTTTCTAAGGAGCTTCCTTTGGAATATGCAGTAGAAATGAATAACTTAATCAGATTGGAGATGCAGGGCAGCATTGGCTAATGCTGTGCTGATATAAGGAGATAATGATGCAGCAAATAGATATGACTGTAAACAGGCTGCCTGCACCAACCTGGAACAGATTGAAAATGAATGAAAGCAAGCTGGCTGATGTAGTAATCAGCGGCAGCTGTGAGCCCAAGGTGGCTTTACAGGGCAGTGTGTGCCTGAATAAGAGCACTGGTGGCAGTGTAGTTGGTAAAAACTGCTGCTCCTGCGCCAACAGCAGCAACTGCTCCGTCCATGGCTTCAATTTTGGAGCTGTAGCAACTGGTATGGGCCAGGATATGGAAAAGCTTATGCAGCCCCAGGCTCTGCGTCTTGTAGCAGATGCTCAGGCTAAAAGCACAGCTTCTGTAACATTGCGCTATAATGACGGCGAGAATTTCTACAATAAAGTAGAGATTGAAGCTAAAGAGGGTGCAGACATTACTGTAATTATGACCTATATTTCCACTGCCGTGGCAGCTGGTACTGCTGCTGTACAGACCAAGGTTATTGCCGCTAAGGGCGCCAAGGTTAAATTAGTACAGGTACAGCTTTTAGGTCAGGACTTTTTACATTTGAATGATGTTGGATCAGAGCTGGCTGAGGATGCAGCCTTTGACGTGCTGCAGCTGCAATTAGGCGGCAGCCGCATTTATAACGGTGTGCGTTCTGCCTTAAAGGGCGACCATGCTGATTTTAATTCAGCTATTGGCTACTATGGCCGTCAAGGTCAGCGTATTGATATGAATTTTGTAGCTGACCACTTTGGTAAAAAGACTACCTGCGATATGACTGCTGACGGCGTTCTGAAGGACGGCGCTTTCAAGATTTATCGCGGTACTATTGATTTCAAGAATGGCAGCTCCGGCGCAGTTGGCTCCGAGCATGAAACCGTTCTGATGCTTACTGATGACGTGGTGAATCAAACCATTCCTCTGATTCTGTGCAGTGAAGAGGATGTTCAGGGTACTCATGGTGCAAGCATTGGTAAGCTTGATGAGGATTTATTGTTTTACCTGTGCAGCCGCGGCTTTAACGAGCAGGAGGCTGTTGATATGATGGCCAAGGCTAAAATTGAGTCCTTGTGCCGTAAAATTGACGACGAGGATACTGTTCAGCTGGTTGAACGCTATCTGGAAGGAGTGATTGCTGATGCAGAATGAAGCAGAGATTTTAGCTCTTGATTTCAAGAAGGATTTTCCCCTGCTGGCAGGCAAGGATATTGCTTACTTAGATAATTCAGCAACCTCTCAGCGCCCTCAATGCGTAATTGATGCTATGGAAAAATTCTACCTGCAGCATAACGCTAACCCTTTACGTGGACTGTATCAGCTGGCTATGGAGGCTACTGATATTTATGAGGACGCACGTATAGCTGTACAAAAATTTATTAATGCTAAGCGTGCTGAGGAAATTATCTTCACCCGCAACGCATCTGAAAGCCTGAATTTGATTGCCTATAGCTATGGACTCCATAACTTAAAGCCTGGTGACGAGATTGTTACCACTATTATGGAGCATCACAGCAATCTTCTGCCCTGGCAGCAGGCGGCAGCCAGGACCGGAGCAGTGGTGAAGTATCTGGAGTGCACCGAAGACGGAAAATATACCGAGGAAGCTTTTAAGGAGGCACTGAGCGACCGAACGAAGATCGTTGCCATGACCCAGGTATCCAATGTGCTGGGCTGTAAAAATGATATCAAGCGTTTTGCACAGCTGGCACATGAGGCAGGCGCTTATTTCGTGGCAGACGGAGCCCAGAGCGTGCCCCATATGGCAGTGGACGTACAGGATCTGAATGTGGATTTTCTGGCATTTTCCGGGCATAAAATGTACGCTCCCATGGGAATCGGTGTGTTATATGCGAAGAGAGAGCTGTTAGAGCAGATGCCCCCGTTTTTATGCGGTGGAGAAATGATCGATTCCGTCAGCCGTACAGGAGCCGTGTGGGCAGAGGTGCCTCATAAGTTCGAGGCAGGTACGGTGAACGGTGCCGGTGCTTATGCCCTCGCAGAGGCTATCCGTTATGTGCAGAAGATCGGCTTTGATTTCATCGAAGAGAGAGAAGCAAAGCTGACAAAACTGTTGATGGATGGGATGAAGGAGATCCCTGCGGTGCATATTTTAGGATCACAGAAAGCGGAGGATCATCACGGTATCGTGACATTTAAGCTGGACGGCGTGCATCCCCATGATGTGGCATCTGTTTTAGATGCAGATCACATCGCAGTCCGGGCGGGACATCACTGCGCCCAGCCGTTACTACAGCACCTGAGAGTGTTGTCTACCACCAGAGTGAGTCTGGGTGTCTACAATACGGAAGAAGAGATACAGGCATTTTTAACAAGTCTTGCCGGGATAAGGAGACAGATGGGCTATGGAGAATAAAACGTTTTATAATGAGATCCTGACGGAGCACAACCTGCATCCGTATCACAAGCACAAGCTGGAGGATGCAAACCTGGTGTTAGAAGGTGTCAATCCCAGCTGCGGCGATGATATTTTTCTGGAACTGAAGGTGGAGGACGGTGTAGTCGTGGACGGTGCCTTTGAAGGAGACGGCTGTGCCATCTCCCAGGCTTCCGCGGACATGATGCTGGAACTGGTCATTGGTAGAAGTAAGGAAGAGGCACTGCATCTGGCAGATCTGTTCCTGAAAATGATCAAGGGAAGTATCACCGATGAAGAGAAGGATGAGCTGGAAGAGGCCTCCGTATTGCAGGATATCGCCCACATGCCTGCCAGGGTAAAATGCGCGGTGCTTGGCTGGCATACTATGCAGGAATTATTGAAAACAGAAGAAAAATAGCTGATAAAAAGATAAAGATACATCTTGCACGCCCTTTTTGGATACGCTACAATGAAAAAAGAAGTGTAAGTAAAGCGGGGGGGCTGTGCATGTTCCACATAGAGCTTATCATTGAATTCCTGGAAAACGTGATGAACAATATTGTCCAGGTGGCAATACTGTTCTTTGAATTTGTCGGAGTGATCGTTATTATTCTCTCCGGTCTGAAAGGGTTTTATAATTATGTGCGGCGGGTGCCGGATATGAAGATCACCCTGGCGCAGGGGCTTGCTGTAGGGTTGGAATTCAAGTTGTGCAGTGAGATCCTTAAGACCGTTATTGTCAGAGACTGGAAGGAGATCGTTACCGTAGCCGGTATCATCGGACTTCGTGCGGCACTGACCTTCCTGATCCATTGGGAGATCAAGGAAGAGAAGAATCATTCCTAAAAATCGGCAGCTGATGAAAATCGGCTGCTTTTTTTAAGAATGATTTCCGGTTACCCAACAAAAGTCAATAAGTTTATCCAGATAAAGAGATTAAATTTGTAATGGTATATAGGTTAAATTTGCACCTTGGAAAAAAGCTGTCAGAGGACTAACATATAACGATAAAGTATGTATTTATAAAAAAAGTGTAAAGAAATGCTAAAAAATCCGTTGCATTTGACACTTTGACGTGCTAAAGTTATCAATAGCATGAACGTAAATGTAATCGATTACGCATGCTTAAAAGGAAAGCAGAATGGAATTACAAAAGGCACTTACTCCCGGGGAAGCGCTGGAACGCGTCCTGCGATTTTATCAGACCTACTACAATATCAAAACAGAGGCTGTAGAACCGCCATTCGCAGCCGAAGCAATCTTCGGATCCCATAATGAGCAGTACTTTCTGATCAAGAAAGCCAAGGTGGCAGATATTGACACCAACGAGACAGTGTATTTTGCCACAGAAGAATCTTTATCTAAGGAACGTCTTCTGGAACTGGACGCTATCGCCTGGGAGCGGGGAACTGCAAATGTGCAGCCGTCTTCCCATCACAGGAACAGTGATGTCGTCCTGATCATTCTGACCGCTCATGCCGGGGAGGATGCTCTCGCACAGGTGAAAAAGTGCAGGCATTATCAGAGTTATCTCTGGGGATTCCATGGCTGGAGCAATTATCGTCTGATTGTCGCCGAGCTGTCTTCGGGTCGGATCGTCCACAACCGCCACGGACAGATTCTGAAGAAGCTCGTAAAAAAGGCAATACAGTAAATACAAGGGACAGAAATTCCAAATATCGGGCATGCTTGCATGGCAAGATATTTGAATTTATGGACCGAAAAACTGTGAGGAAGTAGTAATTTACGAAGTAAATTAACGAATTCCGAACAGTTTAGAATTGCGAGAGCAGTATTTTGCGGAGCAATTCGTGTATTTACAAAAATTAAATCTGTGTATTAAGAAAAGGAGAAACACAAATGACAGCATTATTAATCGTTGTAGCCGCTATTGTACTGTTGTTTATCGGCTATGTGTTCTATGGCTCCTGGCTGGCAAAACAGTGGGGTATCGATCCTACCAAGAAGACTCCTGCAATTGAGAAGGAAGATGGTGTGGATTACGTTGCAGCTAAGCCTGCCGTACTTATGGGTCATCATTTTTCATCTATCGCCGGAGCAGGCCCGATCAACGGACCGATTCAGGCTTCCATCTTCGGATGGGTTCCCGTATTCCTGTGGTGTATCATCGGTGGTATTTTCTTCGGCGGTCTGCAGGACTTCGGATCTTTATTCGCATCTATCAGACATGACGGTAAATCTGTAGGTGAGATCATTGAGGATTCCATGGGATCCAGAGCTAAGAAGCTTTTCATCATCTTCGCACTTCTGGTGCTGATCCTGGTAATCGCTTCCTTCGTTAACATTGTGGCAGGTACTTTCCTGACCCTGGCGGATGATGCCGGCAAGACCGCTTTCGGTTTTGTGACCAATCCTACCGGTAATCAGTCTACCGCAATGATCTCTCTGCTGTTCATCGTTCTGGCTGTTATTTATGGTTATGTGACCAACAGAATGGGCGTTAAGACTCTGCCCGCTACCATCGGTGGTATCATCTGTATCGTAGCTATTACTGTTTTAGGTCTGAACGTTGGATTTGCAATGAACCGTATCGCATGGATCGTATTTGTAGGTGTTTACATCGCAGTGGCTTCCCTGGTTCCCGTATGGATCCTGTTACAGCCCCGTGACTACCTGTCCAGTTTCCTGCTGTATGCTATGATCGGTCTGGCATTCATCGGTGTCGTTGCCGGTGCTTTCACCGGTACTGTCGCATTCGATATCCCTGCGTTTAATGGCTGGGAGCCCAAGGCAGGACAGACATTGTTCCCTATGCTGTTCATCACTGTAGCATGTGGTGCATGTTCCGGTTTCCACAGCCTGATCGCTACCGGTACTTCTTCCAAGCAGTTAGCGAACGAGAAGGATGCCAAGGCTATCGGTTACGGCTCCATGCTGATCGAGTCTGCTCTGGGTATCATCGCGCTGGTAGCAGTCGGTGCAGTATATCAGAAGTATTTAAACGGTGAGTTCGGATCTCCCGCAGCTGCATTCGCTGCAGGTATTGCATCCATGTTCGGTACCGAGACCTCCAAGGCATACGGTACGATCTACGCACTGCTCACACTGTCTGTATCCGTATTCGCACTGACCAGTCTGGATACCGGTACCCGTCTGAGCCGTTTCATGTTCTCCGAGCTGTTCCTGAAGGAAGGCGAAGCTACTTACAAGGATGCCAAGGGCGCACGTAAGGTGCTGGCTCATCCTCTGTTCGGTACTGTATCCATGGTACTGATCGGCTGTATCCTCGGCGGTCTGTCCTTAAGCCAGATCTGGGGTCTGTTTGGTGCAGCGAACCAGCTGCTCGCAGGTATCGCTCTGATGGCAGTAGCTGCATGGCTGGGTGAAGTTGGTAAGAACAACAAGATGTTCTTCTTCCCTATGGTATTCATGCTTGCTGCAACCCTGACCAGCCTGGTGATCACTGTAATCAACAAGTGCAAGGCGATCGGTGCCGGCACCGCTGCATGGGGTGACTGGTTCCAGCTGTTCTTCGCAGCTGCAATGGCAGTTCTGGCAATCTTCCTGGTAGTGGAAGGCGCACAGACCTTCGCTAAGCAGATGAAAGAGAAGAAGGCTAAGAAGGCTGCTTAATATAAGCGCAAGATACAAAAGATAAATAAAGTTAAGCAAAGAGAAATCCCGGAGACTGTGAAAGGCCTTCGGGATTTTTATTGTGTATGCGGGGACCGCAGAAGCGGTGTCCGGAATAATAATGGATGCGGCAATCGCAATATCAGCCCCGCGTAAGGAACCGGGGCAATTCTTCAATGGGAATCGGCTTGGAGAATTTATAGCCCTGTAAATAATCTGCATGACTGATGATACACAGTTCTTCCTGGGCATCGGTCTCTACACCTTCGTACAGTACCTTGTAACCCAGACGCTCAAAGGCGGTAGAGAAGTAATCCAGCATGAAGCG
Source organism: uncultured Phascolarctobacterium sp. (assembly GCA_900547415.1). GTDB lineage: Bacteria > Bacillota > Negativicutes > Acidaminococcales > Acidaminococcaceae > Phascolarctobacterium_A. Next base: position 32,149 of record URGS01000021.1, read on the forward strand.
GGAATTGGCATCCTGATCCGCCATCAGTAAAAGGCTTCTGTCGAATTTGACCACATCCAGTTTCAGGCTTAAGATCCGGTCGAAATTGGAATAACCGGTTCCAAAATCATCCAGATAAGTACATACCCCCAACTGTTTGAACTCACTGACGCATTCCTGTACCAGTTCGTATTCCGTATCGTTCTGGGACTCCGTAAACTCAACGGCAATGGTGTGGAAGTCGATTCCGGTGGCTCGTACGATGGATTTGAATTCTTCCATGAAGTCCTTTTCGCCCAGCTCTTCCACAGAAAGATTTACGGATACACGGGAGATCTGATAGCCCTCATCTTGCATCTGCTTGATCTGCCTACAGGTCTTATTCAGAATGATCATGCTGAGGCGGTGAATGTAGCCGTATTTTTCTGCCAGAGGAATAAAACGATCCGGGAATACCAGTCCTGTCTGTGGCAGACGCAAACGCATCAGGGATTCTGCGGTATCGTAAGTACCCGTGTGGACATTCCGTACCGGCTGACAATAGACCAGAACGCGTTCGTCATCTAAGGAGCCGTGTTCCGCAATATCTTTCAACTGGGACTTGATATAATGCATTTCTTTATAAGTCTGGTAATCTTCTTCCCCGAAGACACGATAGGAATTCTGGGCTACTTTTTCGGAAAAGTAATTGAATACCTCGTAGAACTGTTCCAGATTCTCACAAAAGTCCAGATGGTCGAAGAGTACCAGCTTGTAGGGAAGCTTATATTCTTCATAATATTTCTGGAACACCTTTTTAATCAGGGATACTGCCCTTTCTGTGGCATCCGGGATATTGTGGCTGTCCACTGCCAGTACGAAGAAGCTGGTGGAAGGATTGAACAACATACCCTTTCGAAAATAATCCGTCCAGAAGCTGTAGAACAGCTTTCCTATTTCCTCTGTCATGACGTATTCGAAATCCATGTCAAAGCGCAGGCACAGGTAGTAGGTATCCTGAGCGGTCTGCCGCTGCTGGCGCAGATATTCATCCAAGGATGCGGAACCCAGGGCACCGGTCTTCGGGTCGTAGGCGTTGGCATGGAGCATGTACAATACCACCAGAAGCGGCAGAAAATAGGTTGTGGCCAGGAAAGAAGTCGTATTCATGGCAGCTTCCATGACTACGATCAATCCACAGACCTTCTCAGTAAATATCAGCATATGGAACAGTGCGGTAGGAAGTCTGCGGCGGTAGCAAACCAACAGAAAGAGGATCACCGCCAGATACAGAAGATATCCGACCATAAAAGGAGTGGACAGGATATTTTCATACCAGATTCCGTAATGATCCTGATGAAATCCCCAGCCGGTCAGAGGAGATGCCAGATCGGCAACTCCGGTCACCACAAGGATGGCGAAGGACAGAAAGGTAATGCCCAGCAGCACCGGG
>URGS01000022.1 GCA_900547415.1 uncultured Phascolarctobacterium sp.
GCGCATAAAAATACCCTCCTTACTGGTTTTGTCCAGTAAAGAGGGTACATATCAAGCTAGAGAAATCTGACTGCGGTTCTTTTTTTTAGCAAACTAAGCTTATTCCTAGAAAGATATATTAGAAAACCAAGCATGTGGCGAAAGACTTTGGAATTTTGGCAATAAAAAATCCTAAAGCAGACCTTGTAAATGGTATGCTTTAGGATTAGAAATGTTTTATCAGATTATTCAGCTTTGTAGCCTTTTATTTCTGCAACTTTTTGGAAAGCAATTTCTGCTGCGTCAATAGTTGCCTGAATGTCTTCAGGAGAATGAGCAAAGGAAATAAAGTTGGTCTCGAATTGGGAGGGAGGCAGATAAATACCCTGTTCCAGCATGGAATGGAAGTAAATTTTGAAGGCTTCCAAATCACTTGCAGCGGCGGTATCAAAGTCTACAACAGGCTTGTCGTTGAAGAAAACAGTGAACATACTGCCTAAGCGATGTACCTGTACGGGGACACCTGCTTTTTTAGCAGCTTTTTCCAGGCCACCAGTGAGGATTGCAGTTCTGCTTTCCAGCTTCAGGCATACGTCGTGGTCAACCATGTAGCTGAGGGCCGCAATACCTGCTGCCATAGCCAGAGGGTTGCCGCTGAGTGTGCCAGCCTGATACATGGGGCCTGCAGGAGATACAAGGCTCATGATCTCGCGCTTGCCGCCATAGGCTGCAACAGGCAGACCGCCGCCGATAACCTTTCCTAAGCAGGTAATATCAGGGTCAATATCGTAGAGGGATTGAGAACCGCCTTGAGCGCTGCGGAAGCCGCTCATTACTTCGTCGCAGATAAGGAGAGCACCATTGTCCTTAGTCAGTTTGCGAACTGCTTCCAGATAGCCTTCTTTAGGTAGTACCAAACCCATATTACCGGGAGTAGGCTCTAAAATGACTGCGGCAATTTCCTGACCTCGATCAGCGAAAATCTTTTCTAAAGCAGCAATATCATTAAAGGGAACAGTAATAGTTGTTGCTGCTACTGCAGATGGTACGCCAGGGCTGTCAGGAACACCAAAGGTAGCCCCACCGCTGCCAGCCTTAACCAGCAGGCTATCGTGGTGACCATGGTAGCAGCCAATGAATTTTACTATGCATTCACGTCCGGTGTAAGCACGAGCCAGACGCAGAGCACTCATGGTAGCTTCAGTACCACTGTTTACCATACGTACCATCTCCATGGAAGGTACCAAATGGCAAACGATTTCTGCCAGCTCAACCTCTGCAACAGTAGGCGCACCATAGGAGGTGCCTCTTTCTGCAGCTTGTTTGATAGCTTCTGTTACACATTCAGGGGCATGGCCCATCAGCAGAGGACCATAGGACAGTACATAGTCAATATATTGGTTGCCGTCAACGTCGAAAATCTTGCTGCCCTTACCGCCGGTGATGAAGGGCGGAACACCGCCTACACTGCGGAAGGATCGTACAGGGCTGTTAACGCCTCCGGGGATAAATTTGCGTGCTTCTTCGAAAACATGACTAGATTTTGTATGATCCATAATCTTCTCCTTATTTCTCCTGCAGCCATTTAGCTACATCGAGAGCGTGATAAGTAATAATCATTTTAGCGCCGGCACGTTTAAAGCCCAGCATAGTTTCCATAACGATACGTTTTTCGTCAATCCAGCCTTTTTCGGCAGCAGCCTTAACCATAGCATATTCACCGCTGACATTGTACACGCACAGAGGGCGGTTAAAGGTTTCATGAACACGTTGAACAATATCAAGGAAAGCCAGTGCAGGCTTAACCATAACGATATCTGCGCCCTCTTCAATATCAAGCTCAACCTCACGCAAAGCTTCATCAGTGTTAGCAGGATCCATTTGGTAGCCTTTGCGGTCGCCTGCAGCAGGAGTGGAGTCTGCAGCTGCACGGAAGGGACCATAGTAGGCAGAAGCAAATTTAGCGGAGTAAGCCATGATGGGAATATGGTTGAAGCCAGCTTCATCCAGACCTTCGCGGATGGCACGAACGTAGCCGTCCATCATATTGGAGGGAGCAATCATATCAGCACCTGCTTGAGCATGGGAAACCGCAACCTTGGTCAGAAGGGGCAGGGTTGCGTCGTTATTTACGGTGCAGCCGTTTTCTAGAACGCCGCAGTGACCGTGTTCAGTGTATTCGCACAGGCATACGTCAGTAATGATAACCAGTTCAGGGTATTTTGCCTTGATCAGGGTGCAGGCCTTTTGGACAGGCTCATTCATATCCCAGCCACTGCTGCCAATAGCATCCTTATAGGAGGGCAGACCGAAGAGGATGATAGCAGGAATACCAAGCTCTACAACTTCGTCTACAGCTTCCATTACGCGGTCAAGGGACCAATGGTAGTTGCCGGGCAGGGATTCGATTTCATGTTTAATATTTTCGCCGGGAACGACGAACAGGGGATAAATTAAATCTTTTGCAGATACTTCAGTCTCACAAACCATAGCACGCAGATTAGCATTAGCGCGCATACGACGGGGACGGTAAACCGGAAAACCAGTACTCATGAAAATCACTCCTTGTAATATTCTTCAATAGCGGTCATCAGGCCGTCAATAGTATATTCAGCAGCAGAAACTGCAGGCTTTAAGCCATGCTTTTCCAGAGTTTCGGCAGTTACAGGACCAATAGCGGCTAAAGCAACCTTGTTGAGAAGGTCTTTTTTATCGCCTAAAACATCCAGCAGATTGGTTACGGTGGAGGAGCTGGTAAAGGTTACCAGGCTTGCTTCGCCGCTTTCCAAAGCCTCTAGGAGCTCTTCTTTGTTTTGGCAGTCTGCTACGGTTTCATAGGCAGTTACAACGTCAACCTGTGCACCAAGCGCGCGAAGACGTTCAGGCAGTACGTTGCGGGCAATCTTGGCGCGAGCTAAAAGCAGCTTGTCGCCTGCTTTTGTATCTGCAGCTAAAGCGTCAGCCAGCTCTTCTGCCTTATAAGCAGAGGGGATAAGGTCTGCAGTAATACCGTAGCCTTTAAGAGCTTCTGCAGTTGCACTGCCAATAGCTGCAATTTTTACGCCGCAGAGGGCACGAGAGTCTTTGCCGGCTTTGAACAGACGGTCAAAGAAGTATTCAACGCCGTTAACACTGGTAAGAATAAGCCATTTATAAGTATCAATCTCGGAGATTGCTTTGTCAAGAGGTGCAAAGTCAGCAGGGGGAACAATCTTGATTGCAGGAACCTCAAGAACTCTTGCACCTTGAGCCTCCAGCTTTTTAGTCAGGACACTAGCTTGTGCACGAGCGCGGGTTACGACAACTGTTTTGCCAAAGAGGGGTTTGTTGTCAAACCATTGGAGCTGCTCGCGCAGTTTAACTACTTCGCCTACCAGGAAAATTGCAGGGGGCTTCATACCGGTTGCTTTAACGTCAGCAGCAGCTTGGCCTACAGTAGTAATAAGGGTACGTTGTTCAGGACGGGTACCCCAGCGGATAACTGCAGCCGGGCAGTCAGCGCTGCGTCCGTTAGCAATCAGCTGGCTGCTGATGCGTTCGATATTTTCAACACCCATAAGGAAAACCAGGGTGTCAACAGCAGTTGCCAGACCCTTCCAGTTAATGGTGGATTCACCCTTAGTAGGATCCTCATGACCAGTAATAACAGCAAAGGAGGTTGCTACATGACGATGGGTTACAGGAATACCTGCATATTCTGCTACAGCAATAGCAGAGGTTACACCAGGAACAAATTCAAAGGGAAGACCTGCTTCTAAAAGCTCGATTGCTTCTTCGCCGCCACGACCAAATACAAAGGGGTCGCCGCCTTTGAGACGAGCAACGGTTTTGCCCTCAGCAGCAAGCTTAACCAACAGTTTATTAATATCGGGTTGACGCATGGTGTGATTAGCGCTGGCCTTGCCTACATAGACCATTTCTGCGTCCTTGCGGCAGAACTCAATAATACGGGGGTCAGCTAAACGATCATAGACAACTGCATCTGCAGTTTCCAAACACTCCTTAGCCTTTAAGCCTAAAAGACCCGGGTCGCCAGGGCCTGCGCCGATTAAATATACTTTACCCTTTTTTTCCATGTTTTCACTCTCCTTAAAGAATTGTAGCCAGAATGTCCTGACCACCCTCGGACAACATTTGGTGACCGAGTTTTTGTCCCAGCTCTACAGCCTTTTCGGCATCGCCGGAAATAGTATTGCGCAGCACAGTGCTACCGTCTAAAGAAGCAATAATAGCTTCAATCTTAATTTCATTGTCCTGTACTTCTGCATGAACGCCAATGGGAACCTGACAGCCGCCTTCAACCAGACCTAAAAAGGCACGTTCTGCGTCAGTTGCCTGTTTGGTAGCCTTATCGTTAAGGAAGGCCAGCATTTCACGTACTTCAGTGTTATCGGTGCGGCATTCAATAGCCAGGGCACCTTGACCTACAGCTGGCAGGCAGACACTGGTAGGAATAATTTCCTTGATGCGGTCGCCGTGACCCAAACGCTGCAGACCTGCAGCAGCAAGAATAATAGCGTCCATATTGCCCTCATCCAGTTTGCGCAGGCGAGTGTCTACATTGCCGCGTAAATCTACGATTTTTAAGTCTGGGCGAGCGGCCAGAAGCTGTGCTCTGCGGCGTAGGCTGGAGGTACCAAGAACTGCACCTTGAGGCAGTTCTGCAAAGCTATTGTATTTGTTGCTGACGAAAGCATCTCCAACATTGGCTCTGCTGGTAATAACTGTCAGACACAGTCCTTCAGGAAGCACAGTAGGCATATCCTTTAAGCTGTGGACAGCCAAATCAACAGTACCGTCTAAAAGCTCTTCTTCTATCTCCTTGGTAAAAAGACCCTTGCCGCCAATCTGAGCCAAGGGCACGTCCAAGATTCTGTCACCTTTAGTAACAATTTTTTTCAGGGTAACTTCGCAGTTTGGGTATTCCTTGCGCAGCTCGCCAGCAATAAAATTACTTTGCCAGAGAGCTAAAAGGCTTTGTCTAGTCCCAATCTTCAATTCTGCTTTCATCGCCAAACTCCTCTCCTGTTTCGTTGAGCAGGAACAGCTCACAAATCATTTGTTTATATCTTTCTTCCTCAGGAGTGCCAGCCACACTGTTCATGGCAATCATAGGCTCTCTCAGGAATTTATGCTCTAATCTTTGGGTCATTAAATCTATAATACGACGCTCTCTGTCAGTCAGGTCAGGCATTTTTATAAAGGCCTTTTTCAATACCTTCTGGCGCAGGAAGTTCATTTTGTCGTGGAGCTGTACCATGACAGGTCGCATTGTATAGTAGCGCAGGCGTTCCTTAAGGGAGTCTATTTCTTCATCAATAATAGCCTCAGCTACTTTAGCTTCATTAGTACGGAAGCTTTTATTCATATCCACAACGTTTTCTAAATCGTCAATATTATAAACAGTAACGCCGCTCATATCACCTAAAGCAGGGTCTACGTCACGAGGAACTGCAATATCAATTAGGATAAGCGGTCTATTGGTGCGCTCCTTTAGCAGAGAGCCAAGATTTTCTGCAGTTAGTACATAGTGAGGTGCACCTGTAGAGGTGATGATTATATCAGCCTCAGAGGCTTGATTAAACATTTCTCTATAGGGGATGGCAATACCGTTAAATTTTTCTGCCAGTTCGTGAGCATGGTCAAAATTACGGTTGCTGACAATAATTGTTTTAGCGCCCTTATCTATCAGATGACGAGCTGTCAGCTCACTCATGTGACCTGCACCTACAACCAATATTTTGGCAGTACTTAAATCACCTAAGATATTAATTGCCAAGTCTACGGCTGCAGAAGAAACAGAAACGCTGCTGTAGGCAATCTTGGTTTCCGTACGTACTCTTTTGCCAACGGCAATAGCCTTGTTCATAATGGTATTTAGCAGCGTGTCAGTCATTTCATTGCTGCGCGCCAGCTGATAAGCATTTTTGATTTGGCTTAGTATCTGGCCTTCGCCTACAACCAGAGAGTCCAGACTGGCAGCCACATAGAAAAGGTGACGCACGCATAGAGTACCTGATAAATTGTAGAAGTATTCTGGACTATAATGTTCTCCGGCTAAGTGCTTCACCAATCTTTTGATAACAGGAATTGCTTCATTAGGATCGTCTATAACCATATACAGCTCTGTACGGTTACATGTGGAAAGCAGCATAGCTTCAGAGATAGCATCAAAATTGCGGAAGCGTCGCATAATGTTGGCAACACGGTCCGCGGAAAAATTAAAGCGTTCGCGGATTTCGACTGGTGCCGTTTTGTGATTGAGCCCTAAAACTGTTAACTGCATATTGTACTTTCTCCTTTGCTTGAAGAACATCATTGTTCTCCAATAGATTTAAAACCTCGGGGCTTAGAGCCTGACGCCAAAAGGCGGTGCGCTCTGCCGGTGTAGAGGGTATATTTTTAACCTGCTGACGTTGTTCCTTGAGAAACTCATTAAATTCTGCAAAGGCAGGGGTCAGCTTTTGCTTTAAAAAGCTTTTCAGAAATCTTGTATAGGCTGGAATTCCACCTGTTGCAATGGTAAGCTTGATTTCTCCAACCTGCATGGAAGCAGGAACGATAAAATTACTCAGCTCAGGCTCAGTAATATTGTTAACCAAGAAAGGTGCAGCAGCTGTAATTTTGCGGTTTATTTCTTTGCTGTCCGTTGCCGCAATAGTAATAAACGCACCCTTAAGATGCTCTGGTCTGTAGTGTTCCAGAAGCACATTGCAGGAATATTTGTCAGCGCCATTTAGTGCCTCGCTGCAGAATTCAGGAGCTACAATTGTAATCATTGCACCAGCTTCTCCTAAGGTCGCCAGCTTACGTGCAGCTACACTGCCACCACCGATAATGACGCAGTTCTGACCTGTTATATTAAGCATTGCAGCATAATCGAAAGTATTCTTATTAAGCATCGTTTAACATTCCTAAAAATACTGAGAATAAATATCATTAAAAAGCAATATCAACTGATTTATTCTACCATAAATTTTAAGATTTTTAAAGCTAACAAGTCTATAATTTGCTTAAATTCCTTTAAAAAACCATAGAAAACACTGATTTGGGGAGAGCTATGTTTGAATGGGAGACATTTTTTGAATGTAGCTAATAGGGGGCAGGAGAATTATTTTTGGTGACGAATACTCATATTAAGTATAAGGAATAGCTTTGTAAAAATACTTTAGTAGGGAGGAAGAATTCATGAATTGTGCATTCTGCAAACATCACAACTGCTATATAAAGGGACAAAACTGTACTCGTTATTCCCATGAGCAGGTTGTGGATTTTTATGATGAAAATGATGTGGAAATGATGAAGGCTGCAGCTGCTACTGAAAGCCGCAATTATCTTAAAATGACACGTCTTGAGGAAAGTGTGTTTTTTGCTCAGCAAATGGGCGTGAAAAAGATTGGCATTGCCTTTTGCATTGGCTTGGCAGTAGAAGCAAAATTCTGTGCCCAGTATTTCAAGAATGCTGGCTTTCAGGTTGAATCCATTTGCTGCAAAAACTGTGGTGTAGATAAAGATGTTTTAGGGCTGGAAAAGATTAAACCAGGTCAGTTTGAGGGAATGTGCAATCCTGCAACTCAGGCACAGGTACTTAATGATGCAAAAACAGAGCTGAACTTTATCGTTGGTCTTTGCGTAGGTCATGATATGGTATTTACCAAGCACAGTGAGGCTCCAGTATCTGCTTTGATTACCAAGGACAGAGTTTTAGCAAATAATCCTGCCGGTGCTGTTTATTCTCGCTATTGGCGTAGAAAATTAGGAATTTTAGAGGAAGGTACAGTTTAATAATTGTGGCAACCGCATAGAGCTTTTCTATGCGGTTGTTTTGCTAAATAAAAGCAGAATCATCATAGTTCTCATTTTATGGTTCTGCTCATAGTAAAGATAATTTCTCTAAAGATAAAAATTTCTTGAAGGTTGTTGCTGAGGTTGTATCGAATTAAATAAGGAGAATAGTCAGAAAAATCGTTTACAAATGTTCTGACAAATGTTAAAATTTTCTTAGTAATAATAATTAACGGGGTGATAATTGTGTTGACTCTGGAAATTTTACAAAAAATGCTTTTGGCAGCAGCTATTGAGCTGAAGAACAAAAGTAAGTATCTGTGCGAGCTGGATAGTGTAGCTGGTGATGGTGACCATGGTATTACCATTGGCAGAATGGCAGATGCTATGAAAGCTAAAATTGAAGCTAACGATAGTGCTGATATGAAGGAGCTACTGGATGATTTGGGCATGACCTTTATGGGCATTAACGGCGGCAGTGCAGGTCCTTTGTGGGGAACTGTGTTTGGTGGCTTTGCTGAGGGCATTGACGATGATGTTAAGGAGCTGAACGCAGCTGGCATTGCCAAAATGCTGGAGCAGGCTAAGGAAGACTTTATGGATATTTCCAAGGCTAAGCCTGGCGACAAGACTATGGTTGACGCGCTCTATCCTGCACTTGATGCTGGCATGAAGGCTGAAGGCGATGTAAAGGCGATTTTTGCGGCTATGGCAGAGGCTGCACTGGCTGGCGCTGCTGCAACCAGTGACATGGTTGCTAAATTCGGCCGCGCTAAAAATGTAGGCGAACGCAGCATAGGCACTCCTGATCCTGGTGCAACATCTATATCCATTCTCTTTGATTCCATGGCTAAGGCTCTGTAATCTTATCAAGTTTTAAGCACCTGCGGTGTTAAAAATATGTATTCCATGTAGTTTCTAAAGTGATTTTTAAAACAAAATTTGGAGGCGTACTAACATGAAAAAATTTATCAACGATCCCGAAAATTTAACTTCTGAATTGCTGGAAGGCTTGGCTCTGTCCAACCCTGATATTATTTCCTTAGAGCAAGGCAACCTGGTTGTTAATAAAAAATTGAAAGATGCTGACCGTGTAACCATCGTTACCCTTGGCGGCACCGGCCATGAGCCTGCAATCAGCGGCTTTGTTGGCGAAGGTATGGTAGATATTTCCGTAGCAGGCAACATCTTTGCTGCTCCTGGTCCTCAAGCTTGCGTAGAAGCTATTAAAATGGCTGACAAGGGTCATGGTGTTCTGTTTGTAGTTCTGAACCACGCTGGCGATATGCTGACTGGTAACCTGACTATGAAACAAATCAAAAAACTTGGCATCCCTGTAATCAAGGTTGTTACCCAAGAAGATATTGCTAACGCTCCTCGTGAAAATGCTGACGATCGTCGTGGTCTGGTTGGCTGCGTTCCTCTGTATAAAATTGCTGGTGCAGCTGCTGCAGCTGGAAAATCTTTGGAAGAGGTTGCTGCAATTGCTCAAAAATTTGCTGATAACATGGCAACCATCGCTGTTGCGACCGTAGGTGCTACCCATCCTGCAACTGGTATGGAAATTGCTCATATTGAAGAAGGTACTATGGAAGTTGGTATGGGCCAACATGGTGAAGGCGGCGGCGGTACCCAACCTATGAAATCTGCTGATGAGACTGCAGCTATCATGATGGACGCTCTGCTGAAAGATCTGGACGTAAAAGCTGGCGAAAAACTGCTGGTTGTTATCAATGGCAGCGGCGCTACCACTCTTATGGAGCAACTGATCGTATTCCGTGCTTGCCATAAATTCCTGGCAGAAAAAGGCATTGAAGTTGCTGCAAGCGTAGTCGGTGAAGTCCTGACTGTTCAAGAGACAGCTGGCTTCCAAATGTTCATCGCTCGTATGGATGATGAGATGCTGGGTTATTGGAATGCTCCTTGCCGCACTCCTTATTATAAGAACTAATTCATAAGCGTCACGCTATAGCACAGCATCTTTTTTGTCAGGACTCCTAGACGTACTAGTCAGTACGCTGTCGTCGTCCTTCCTCAAATCTGCTGCACTCTAGCGTGCCGTGGCGTTATATGAATTTCTAGTGCATTAGAGGACATCGTGATTTTTGTTGTTATTATGTTCATTTAAATGAAATACTTAGGTGCTGTCTCTCCTGCATTTCTATAGTAGATTAGCCTCTCCTTTTAAAGAGACAAGGTGAACTGGCCGTTGGCAATGACGGAGAGGCGGCGCACTTCTAAAGGAGATTTAAAACTATGGCAGATAAAGATGGTAACATCTTAGCAAAAGATTATGGTATTGGCATTGCTCCCCCTGAGCGCAAATTCCCTGTAAAGGGTATGAGCAGCGTTGGCTGGGGTATGCAAAGCCGTTTAGCTACTATTTTTGGTGATGATGGACGCACTATTATGCTGGCCTTCGACCATGGCTACATTATGGGCTCCACTGCAGGTCTTGAGCGTCTTGACCTGGTTGTTCCTCCCCTTATGCAATATGCAGATTGCCTGATGGCAACCCGCGGCGCACTGCGCGCTTGCATTCCCTCCAACAATCACAAGGCTATTGCTCTGCGCTGTACTGCTGATACCAGCGTGCTGAAGGACGATATGAGCTTTGGTACCGTTGGTGTTGATATTGAGGATGCAATCCGTATGAATGCTTCCTGCATGGCAGTGCAATGCTTTGTAGGCTCTGAAGGAGAAATTGATTCCTTGAGAAACCTTTCCTACTATGTAAACCAAGGCGAACGTTTTGGTATTCCCGTTCTGGGTGTAGTGGCTGTAGGCAAGGAAATGGAGCGTACTACCCGTTACTTCTCTCTGGCAACCCGTTTGCTGGCTGAGCAGGGGGCTCATATTATCAAAACCTATTACTGCGATAACTTTGAACAGGTTACTGCTGCTTGCCCGGTGCCCATCGTTATTGCCGGCGGCAAGAAGATTCCGGAAAATAAAGCTCTGGAAATGGCATACCGTGCAGTTAACGAAGGTGCTGCTGGCGTAGATATGGGACGCAACGTTCTTCAATCCGAGTGCCCCAGTGCAATGCTGCAGGCAATTCGTATGGTTGTCCATGAAAATGCTAAGCCGGAAGAGGCGTTCCACGCTTATGAATTATTGAAGAAGGACGTGAAATAAATGAAAGAATTTATGCATATTGGTGTTCCGACAGATATTTCCCGCGAAGGCGAGTTCTATGCTGAAGGCATTAAAACTCATATCGTAGCTCCCGAAACTAACGAATTCCATATTGAGTATCTGCGTTTTGAAAAGGATACTCCGCTGCCGGAAGAGCTGCAAACTCTGGTACACGTTGCCTATAAAGTAGATGACCTGGATAAACAGCTGCAGGAAAACAAGGTTATTGTTGAACCATGGATGGCTGATGAGCACACCCGTATAGCTTTCGTTATGAAGGACGGCATTCTGTTCGAATTGATGGAAGAAGTAAAATAATTGAGGCTTAGTGCAAGAGAACGTGCACAGCTTATTGCTGCTGCCCGTTTATATTATGAAGACAATTTGACTCAGGCTGAAATTGCCAAGCGACTGGGCGTATCCCGTCCTATAGTCAGCAAAATGCTGACTCGCGCCAGGGAGGTTGGCATAGTGCATATTGAAATTCGTGGCGGTGATGATCAGGATTCAGATGTTTTGGAACAGCTGCAGCGTAAATATGGACTCAGCGGTGGTTTGGTGCTGCCTAATGGTAAGCCTTTGCTTGAACAGGCTGCACGTTATTTAGCTTTAGAGACAGCTGCAGATAAAAATCTTGGCTTAGGCTGGGGTTATTTAGCTGGCGATATTGTGGAGAAAATGTCTGCTACTAAGCTCCATAATCAGGATGGATTTATTTATCCTTTGATAGGCCATGCTCATTTTAATATTAATGGCTATCATCCTGACCAACTGGTACGCAGATGGGGGGAAACTATGGGAAGAGTTCCATATTATCTGAATTGTCCGGCTCTGCCTGATTCAGTAGAGCAGCGAGATGCCTTGGAGGTTACTGCTGATTATCAGGTGGTGCAGGCTCTGTGGGGGCAAATGGATGCTTCTATTATTTTCCTCCGTAATTTTCCTAGCGTACCTGATGAAGGTACGGCCACTCGTTTTGGTGATGCACTGCAAAAGCAAAGAGCTGTCGGAAGCTTTTTGTCCTACTATTTCAATGAGAGAGGCGAATTTATTAGCGGTAATAATGATTATTGCCTGCATATTCCCTTGGCGTTGCTGCGTCGCTGCCGTAAAATTGTAGGTGTTGGCTTGAATGTAGGTGTCAAAGCCTTGCGAGGAGCTTTAGCAACTGGTCTTATTACTCATCTGGTTGTAAGCAGAGAACAGGCTCAAGAGCTTTTAGGAGACTAAGCTATAAATCAAATGGAGTTGTCAAAAGTGACAGCTCCATTTTGTTTTTTCTGAGAAGAACTTATTTGACTAATCTTGTAAAGTTCTGAACAATACTGTTCAAAGCTTTAAAAATTTCTGGCAATTCGTATATTTTTGTTTACAATAAATAAGAAAAGGCATAAAATTAACACATCCATATTATTAATTTTTGTAGAATGGAAGGATGGTAGTTATGATTTCTTGGAAAAATAAGAAAATGAAGGCGTTGACTGCTGCGTTGATGATGACTTTGGCTATGGGTGCTCTTGGCTGTGGTGGCGATAATAAGGCTGAAACAGGCAAGGATGCAAAGGTTAGTGTAGGTATTGTGCAATTAGTTGAGCACGCTGCTCTGGATTCTGCTAATAAAGGCTTTGTAGATGGCCTGGCAGGCAAGGGCTTTAAGGAAGGTCAAAATATTACCTTTGACAAGCAAAACGCTCAGGCTGACCAGTCAAATCTGCAGAATATTGCTCATCGCTTTGTAAATAACAAGGTAAATCTTATCTGCGCTATTGCAACTCCTGCAGCGCAAACTGTTGCTAATGTAACTAGCGATATTCCTATTGTAGCAACAGCTGTTACTGACTATGAAGCTGCTAAGTTGATTAAGTCTAATGATAAGCCTGGTACTAATGTTACTGGTACCAGCGATATGAATCCTGTTAAGGAGCAGCTGGAGCTTTTGCTCAAAATTGCGCCTAATGCTAAGTCTGTAGGCACTATTTACTGTTCCAGTGAGGTTAACTCTCAGTTACAGGTAGACATGCTTAAGGCTGCTGCTAAGGATAAAAATATCGTTATTAAAGAGGCTACTGTTTCTACTGTTAACGATATCCAACAGGCTGCTCATAGCTTAGTAGGCGAGGTTGATGCTCTGTATATTCCAACAGATAACGTAATGGCTTCTGCTGTACCCACTCTTATTAGTGTAACTGATGAAGCTAAGCTTCCTGTAATTGCAGGTGAAGGCTCCATGGTTAAGGCTGGTTGTCTGGCAACCTTAGGTATTGACTACTATAAACTGGGTGTCCAAACTGGTGAAATGGCTGCTGATATCCTGTCTGGCAAAGCTAAGCCGGAGACAATGGCTATTCAGCATCAAAAGGAATTTAAAGCAACTATTAACACAAAGGCTGCCGAGAAGATTGGTCTTAAGCTGCCTGAAGATGTGCTTAAAAATGCAGAGCTCGTTAAATAATAAGTAAATTTGAGAAGTCTGCCGAGTTTTGGCAGGCTTCTTTTTCTGATAAAGCGTGGATAAGGAGATTGTTATGATTGATTTGTTGATTCCTACAGTTGCTCAGGGTTTGTTATGGGCGGTTATGGCCTTGGGTGTATATATTACATTTAGAGTTCTTGATATTGCTGATCTTACTGTGGAGGGCAGCTTTCCTTTAGGTGCAGCTACTGCTGCCGCTATGATGGTTGCTGGCTATGGGCCCGGCGTATCCTTTTTGGCAGCCTTTCTGGCAGGTACGTTGGCAGGCGTTATTACTGGACTTTTGCATACTAAAATGAAAATTCCGGCTCTCTTGGCAGGTATTTTGACTATGATTGCTTTGTATTCCGTAAATCTGCGTGTTATGGGCAAGGCAAACCTGTCTCTTTTGGGCGTTGATACAGCCTTCAAGCTGGCAAAATCTGCATTAGGAATGAATACTGCACAGACTACATTAGTTGTTGGTTTAGTAGTAACTGTAGCTGTTGGTGTTTTCCTATATTGGTTCTTTGGCACTGAAATTGGTGCTGCCATTCGTGCAACTGGCTTCAACCAACAAATGATTCGTGCTCAAGGCATTAATACTGACCATACTATTATTCTCGGTCTGCTGCTAAGCAACGGCTTGGTTGCTGTTTCCGGTGCTCTTGTAGCTCAAAGCAATGGTTTTGCTGATGTAGGCATGGGTACTGGTACCATCGTTATTGGTTTGGCATCCGTTATTATCGGCGAAGTGCTCTTTGGCACCCGCAGCTTTAAAAACTGCCTGATTTCCGTTGTTTTAGGCTCTGTTGTTTACCGTATTGTTATTGCGGCAGTACTGGCTATGGGTATGCCGCCTAATGATTTGAAGCTCTTTACTTCTGTATTGGTGGCAATTGCTCTGTCTCTGCCCCTGATCAAAGCTAAATTAAATTCCAGAAAGGTGGTTGGCTAAATGTTACATGTAGATAATATTTTTAAAACTTTCTTCCCTGGAACTATTAACGAAAAGAAAGCACTTCAGGGTTTGTCCCTTCATCTGGAACCTGGCGACTTTGTTACCGTAATCGGCGGCAATGGCGCAGGTAAATCCACTATGCTTAATGCTATCGCAGGCGTTTTTCCTATTGATAAGGGCAGTATCATTATTGATGGCGAAGATATTACTAAAAAGCCGGAGCACAAGCGTGCTAAATATATTGGACGTGTATTCCAGGATCCTATGCTTGGTACTGCTGCAGGTATGCAGATTGAGGAAAATCTTTCTATTGCTGCACGCCGCGGTGAACGTCCAGGTTTTGCCTGGAGTTTGCCTGAGGAGCAGCATAACCGCTTCTATGAGCTGCTGAAAGAGCTTGATTTAGGTCTGGAAAATCGTATGACTGCCAAGGTTGGCCTTTTGAGCGGCGGTCAGCGTCAGGCCTTGACTCTTTTGATGGCAACTCTTAAAAAGCCTAAGCTGCTGCTTTTGGATGAGCACACTGCAGCCCTTGATCCCAAAACTGCTGCTAAGGTACTGGCCCTTACGGAAAAAATTGTTACTCGTGATAATCTGACTACTCTGATGATTACTCATAATATGCGCGATGCTCTGCGCTATGGCAATCGTCTGATTATGCTCCATAATGGACGCGTCATCATTGACGTTAAGGGTGAGGATAAAAAGCATCTGGAGATTCCAGACCTTTTAGAAATGTTCGAAAAGGCCAGCGGTGCAGAAATGGCAAGCGACCGTCTGCTTTTGGGATAAGTACAATATTGACAAATACAAAGACCACATCTACAGCGTTGGCTATAATGCTGCGGATGCGGTCTTTTGCTATAAAAAGTTAAAAGACGTGCCAAAATTACTTAAATACATTATAATAGATATAATATTTAAACTTTTGGAGGACTTTATGAGCTATGATTATGCGCGCTTGAAGAATATCAAGTGCTTTCTTTTTGATATGGACGGAACTATTAATTTAGGTGATACACTGATTCCTGGTATGGAAGGATTTTTTGATAAGCTGAAGGACAGCGGTCGTGACTACTATCTGCTGACCAACAATTCCTCACGCAGCCATGACCATTATGTGCAAAAGATGAATAGACTTGGTGTTCCCGTAACTAAAGATGGTGTTTTGATTTCTTCTGATGCTCTGACTAACTGGATGCAGAAAAACAAGCCCGATGCCCGTCTTTTTGTTCTTGGTACTCCGCAGCTGCAGGAAACTGTGAGAGAGGCTGGTTTTACCTTGACTAATACCTTGGAGGAAGGAGCTGACTACGTAGTAGTTGGCTTTGACCAGACACTGACCTATAAGCGTCTGACTATTGCCTGCCGCTTGATTGACAAAGGCGTGCCTTATGTAGCAACCCATCCTGATGTACGCTGTCCTATTGAAGGCGGCGAATTCATACCTGATACCGGTGCCATGATTGAGCTTATCAAAACTGCTACTGGCAAATCTCCAGAGCTTATTTTTGGCAAACCGTATCAATATATGGTTGATGTAGTTCTTGACCGTACTGGCTATAAGAAGGACGAATTTGCCATGGTTGGTGACCGTTTGGCTACCGATATTGCCTTTGGCTTAAACAACGATATTCTCTCCATCATGGTGCTGACAGGTGAGGCAACTATGGAGGATGTGGAGCAGGGCAGCATTAAACCTGATATTATTCTCCCTCATGCAAAAGAAATTTTAACTTATTTGGAGTGATAACTATGATTAGAAGTGAACGAATTCAAGATACATTACATAAGGTGGCAGAGTTTGGAGCTGCTCCCGACGGCGGCACTACCCGTTTGTCTTACTCCAAGGAGTTTTTTGGTGCACAGGAATATCTGCGTCAGGAAATGCTGCAAATAGGCATGGAGGTAGAGGTTGACCCCATAGGTAACCTTGTTGGTACTTATGTAGGTACTGATGGCACACTTGTTCCTATAATGAGCGGTTCTCATTTGGATACAGTTCCCTTGGGCGGAAATTTTGATGGTATTTTAGGTGTAGTTGCTGCCCTAGAGGTCGCACGCAGCTGGCATGAGGAGGGTCACACTCCTAAGCGCAGTCTGCAGGTAATTGCTACCGTTGAGGAAGAAGGAACCTCCTTTGGTATGGCTTGCTTTGGTGTAAGTGCGCGCTGTGGTGAATTTGCCCATAAGCAGCCTCAGGATATTCCTTGCATAGTAAATGATGGTAATTTGGCTGATTGTTTGATAAATGCAGGGTTAAAACAGGATGCACTGCAAAAGGCTGCCGAGGAAAAGCTGCCAGGTGCCTTTGTGGAGCTGCATATTGAGCAGGGAGCTGAGCTGGATGAGCAGGGTTTGCCTGCAGGTATTGTAACCAGCATTGTAGGCTTTGACCGTCTTCATTTAGTGCTTAAGGGTGAGTCCAATCATGCAGGTACTACTGCTATGCATCGTCGTAAGGATGCAGTAGCTGCAGGTGCTGCAATAGCATTAGGCGTTCAGGCCTTGGCTCGTAAGGATAAACGCTTTGTGGCTACAGTGGGAAGCTTTACTGTTGAGCCTAATGTACCTAATATTGTTCCTGGCAAAGTAAGCCTGTGCGTGGAAACACGTTCCTATACTGACGAAATTCTGCAGGAAGTAAGAGAAATGGTAATGCAGGTTGTAGAAAAGGCTGCGGCTGACAATAATGTGGAGTACGAAATTGAAGGTGACTACCATAATTTTGCTATGCCTATGGATGAGAAAATCATTGATACTATGGTAGAGTCTGCAGCGGAGCTAAAGCTGAACGCCATGAAAATGCCTAGCTGGGCAGGTCACGACTCTCAGATTTTTGCCAAGGCAGGCATACCTACAGGAATGATTTTTGTTCCCAGCATCAACGGCGTGAGCCATGCTAAGGAAGAACTGAGCCGTCCTGAAGAAATCACTAGAGGCGTAGAGCTTTTGGAAAGAGTTCTGCGTAAGCTGACTGCAAAATAAAATAGCAGATTATTAACAATCATAAAAATACCCCCAAAGGTCTTGAATAGCTATAGTATTCTTGATCTTGGGGGTATTTTGTTTAATATGTGGCCTTGTTTATAGCTTTACTACTTATAATAATGGAGTGGTGCATTAAATAGGAGGTTTGTGCCTAAATGTTGGTTGTAATGAGTTAGTGAAAGTAAAAAGACGTGCCATATATACAGCACGTCTATAAGAGCAATATTTACTTATGCCAGTTCGGCAGCACATTCTACAAATTGTACGCCGGCAGCAGCCATTTCCTCCATGGCAGCAGCAATGGTTTCGGGAGCAATGCCACGGCAGGCAGCTTTGTTCAGAATAACTTCAAAGCCAGCAGCACGGAGTTGAAGTACAGTGTTCTTTACGCAGTAGTCAGTTGCCAAACCGCCGCAGATTACGGTGGTAATGTTGTGGCAGCGCAGGTATTCAATAGCGCCGGTGGAAAGAGTGTTCTTCAGGTCATGGTAGCAGGCGCCGTAGGGATGCTTGTCAGGTTCGATACCCTTGAATACTTGGAAGTCATAAGCCTTGGGATCAAGACCATCAATGAAGTCAAAGCCTTTAGTGCCAATAATAGCGTGAGCGGGCCAGTGAATATCTACATCAGGATGCTCGCCCTCAACAGGAGTCAGGGGAGCGTGCTCAGCATCGCTAATCCAAATTGCATTCATGGAGTGAGCATCGCGGGAGCCGATGCGCAGGCTGGCAAATTTTGCTTGAGCATTAAGCTCGTCTACAATCTTGTCGCCGTCTACAACGGGAAGTTCATCTGGACATACAGGAGTAAAGGTGTTTTGGGCATCAATATCAAAGGCTGCAATATATTGCTTTTCAGGTAGATTCATCATCAGCACTTCCTCTTCAAAATTTTAATTATTACTATTGTAGTACAGTGCAGAAAAATAAGCAAATCATTTGCATTATAGTCTCCGCCTCTGTTTAATACAAAAAATGCTACGTTGCAGCTGAAAATATGCTACAATAATATTTATAAAGAATAATGGGTTTTTAGGCTCATTTAAGTGCTTTTGAATTGATACTTGCTGTGGCAAGGAGGAAAATATGAAAAAATTACTTCTATTATGCTTATGTTTATTATTTAGCAGCGGCTGCGGCAGCTCTGATTCAGTGGATAAAAGTAAAATGCAGGTTGCTGCCAGCTTTTATCCTATGGCTGAGTTTGCCAAGGCTGTTGGCGGCGACAAGGTACAGGTAACTACTTTGGTGCCTGCAGGCGCAGAACCCCACGATTGGGAGCCTGCTCCTAAGGATTTGACAAAATTGGGACGCTCCAGGGTTTTTGTTTATAATGGTATTGTAGAGCCTTGGGCGGAGCAGGCTTTGAATGCTCTTAGTGAACGTAATATTATGGGTGTGCAGGCAGGTGAGGGCCTATATGAATGTAATGGAAAGCAGGATCCTCATATCTGGATTAGCCCTAAAAAGGCTTTAGTTGAGGTGGAACGGATAACTGATGCTTTTTGTGCAGCTGATGCAGCTAACGCTGATTATTATCGCGCTAACAGCAAAAGATATTGCGACGAGCTGTCTGCCTTGGATAAAAAGCTTGACCAGATTGCTAGTGACTCTAAAAGAAAAAGCTTTGTAACGGCTCATGCTGCCTTTGGCCACCTTGCCAATGATTACGGACTGCGTCAGTTAGCGGTAGCAGGGCTTTCTCCTGAGGCAGAGCCTACTCCTGCGGATTTGCAGCGACTTATTAATACTGTCCGCAAAGAGGATGTAAAGTATATTTTCTTCCAAACTCTCTCCAATCCCAAGACAGCTAAGCTTTTGGCAGATGAAACAGGTGCTCAGGTATCAGTTCTTGATCCATTGGAGGGACTTACGGAGGAAGGTCGTAAGGAAAATCTCAATTACCTGAAGATTATGCAGCGCAATGTAGAGAATTTGGAAAAGGCGCTGAATGAATAGAGGATAAAAATGGAAACTATAATTAAGGTTGAAAATCTTGGCTTTGACTATGGCGAGGGCTGGGTTTTTCACAAGCTGGACTTGGAAATACCTAAGGGTGATTTTGTAGCAGTTATTGGTGCCAATGGTGCAGGCAAAAGTACCCTAATGAAAATGCTGGCCAATGTTATTCCTCCAACAGCTGGAGAGATTTATTACTATGGTCAGCCTATAGAAAAATTTACAGAATGGCATAAGATTGGCTACGTAGCTCAAAATCCTGTTAGAATGCAGCGCAACTTTCCAATCAGTGTAGAAGAGGTTGTTTCCTTGGGACTGCTGGATGGCAGCATTGGTCTGCCCTTTTTCAGCAGTGAGCAAAAGGCCCGTGTTAAAGAGCTTCTGGCCCAGTTCCAGCTAGAAAACTTGCGTCATCGCAAGATTGGTGAGCTGAGCGGTGGTCAGCAGCAGCGTGTCTTTTTGGCAAGAGCTATGGTGAAAAAACCGGAAATTCTCCTTTTGGACGAACCTGCTACTGGTATTGACACCAGCTCCAAGGAGGCCCTTTACGCTATGCTGAAGCGCATTAATAGTGAGCAGGGTGTTACTATCATTATGATTTCCCATGACCTAGAGCTGGCGGCAGAGGCTGCTAAAAGTGCTCTTTGCATTAATCATGGTGTTTGCTTCCGCGGTGAGGTTCATGCGGCGCTGAAGCACCATCATGCTCATGGCTATTTTTATAGATAGAGGTTGTTTTTATGCTGGAAATGTTAGAAATGGAATTTATGCAGAGGGCTTGGCTGGCAGGTCTGATTATGGCTACCATCTGTCCTCTCATCGGCAGCTTTCTGGTGCTGCGTCGTCAATCTCTTATTGGTGACGGACTTGGGCATATTGCTTTTGCAGGTGTTGCCGGCGGCGCTCTATGGGGCTATAGCCCTGTAATCAGTGCAGCAGTGGCTACAATTATTGGCGCTTTGGCTATTGAACGTGTGCGTGTGCGTCTTAGTGAGTCTGCTGATATGGTGCTGGCAATTTTCTTTTACAGCGGCATGGGCTTAGCTGCTATCTTTACTGGACTTAATAAGGAAGGCGGCTTTAACCTGGGCAGCGTGCTCTTTGGCAGCCTGATGACAGTAAGCAGCAAGGATTTGCTTATTGTAGCAGCTTTGGCTCTGTGTACCGTTATTTTTGTAATGCTCTTTTACCGCAATCTGCAGTTTTTGACCTTTGATGAAAAGGCAGCTAAGGTTGCAGGACTTCCTGTAGAGCGTCTGAATCTGCTTTTGGCACTGCTGACAGCTTTGACTGTAGCGCTGTCTATGCGTATTGTTGGCTTGCTTCTAGTATCTGCTATGCTCGTTATTCCTGTGGCCTGCGCTTTGCAGACTGCACGCAGCTTTGGCGGAACTATTATGCAAAGTATGACCTATGGTATTTTGACCGTGCTTATTGGCTTGCCATTGTCTTATTATGCTAATCTGGCTCCTGGTGGTACAATTATCTTGACCGGTACAGCTCTTTTTCTGCTTAGTATTGTACTGGGCAAACGTTCTGTGGGACAGGGACCTGCGCTTGAGCATAACTGCAAGGTATGTGAGGAACGCAAGGCGAAGGAGGCAAAGCATGAGAGCTGATTTGCATATTCACACTACGGCTTCCGATGGAACCTGGACTCCGGCAGAGCTGGTGGAGGAGGCTCTCAAGGTTGGTCTTGGTGCTATAGCTGTGACGGATCACGATAGTGTGGCTAATGTTAGAGAGACATGGCGACTGGCAGCAGAAGCTGGGCTTAAGTTTTTACCTGCGGCGGAGATTTGTTCCACTAAGGGGGATTTTTCCTTTCATATTTTAGGCTACGGAATTGATATTGATAATAAGGTTCTCTGCGAGCTTATGGCTCATAATGAAGCTCTCCTAGCTCAAAAGGATATAGACAGCATTGCTTTTTTGCAAAGGGATGGCTGGCCTGTGTACCTACAGGAGTTTTCTTCCTACGACTACGACAGACGTCGCGGTGGTTGGAGAGCCTTGGCATATTTAGAGGATAAGGGATTATGCTCAGGCGTAAATGATTTTTTCAAGAGAATTTTTACAGCAGAGCATGATTTGGGATTTCCTGTATTCCCAAGTATTAAAGAGGTTATTGATGCTATTCATGGTGCAGGTGGCGTAGCTCTTTGTGCTCATGCAGCCAGTGGTTTTCATGGTCCTGGCTTGGAGCAGGTTCTCAAGATTTTGCAAGAGGAGCCTTTTGATGGCTTTGAATGTTACCATTCAGGTCATACAGAAGAGGGAACCAAGGCTCTTTTAGACCATTGCCACAAATATGGACTAATGATCAGCGGCGGCAGTGACTGTCATGGAACCTTTGTTCCAGGCCGTCTTTTAGGAGTTCCTGAGGTAGATACTACAGATTTGTATTTACCTGGACTTTTGTGATGATTCTTTTGTTTAGCTCAGAGCTGAACATGATTATATAGTAATTTCATATTTTGGAGGGTTATGATTATGGAAAAAGCAAAGGTATATTTTACTGATTTTCGTACTCCTTATGGTGGTGCCAGCATTCCTCAAAAGCTGCAAAAGCTGATTAAAAAGGCTGGTATCGGCAATATTAATTTTGAAAAGCAATTTGTAGCTATTAAGCTGCACTTTGGTGAGCTTGGCAATATTTCCTATCTGCGTCCTAATTTTGCCAAAGCTGTAGCAGATGTAGTTAAGGAGCTGGGCGGTCGTCCCTTCCTGACTGACTGCAATACCTTGTATGTAGGCAGCCGTAAGCATGCTTTAGAGCATATGGATACTGCCTATGAAAATGGCTTTTCTCCTTTTTCCACTGGCTGCCAGGTAATCATCGCTGACGGCTTAAAAGGTACTGATGAAGCATATGTTCCTGTTCCTAACGGCGAACTTGTAAAAGAAGCTAAAATTGGCCGCGCACTGATGGATGCTGATATTGTTATTTCCTTGACTCACTTTAAAGGTCACGAAATGACTGGCTTTGGCGGCGCCTTGAAAAATATTGGCATGGGCGGCGGCTCTCGCGCAGGTAAAATGGAGATGCATAATGATGGTAAACCCGTAGTTAAGCAAAAGAAATGCATTGGCTGCGGCCGCTGTGTAAATATCTGCGCTCATGGCGCTCCGACTATTACCGATGGTAAAGCAACTATTGATGTTAATAAATGTGTAGGCTGCGGTCGTTGCTTAGGTCTGTGCCCTATGGATGCAATTCATGCTCTTAATGATGCCAGCAAGGAAAACCTCAACAAAAAGATGGCTGAATACGCTATGGCAGTTTGCCACGGTCGTCCCTGCTTCCATATCAGCCTAATTGTTGACGTTTCTCCCTTCTGCGACTGCCATGCAGAAAACGATGCTCCCATCGTAGCTGATATTGGCATGCTGGCTTCCTTTGATCCTGTTGCTTTGGACCAGGCTTGTGCTGATCTTGTAAATGCTGCTCCTGCTGTTGCTAACTCTGTTTTGGGTGAGCATTTGCAGGCTGATGCAGAGGCTTGCAAGGGCCATGACCATTTCCATAACACCACTCCTGAATCTGAGTGGAAGACATGTCTTGAGCATGCAGAACAGATTGGTTTAGGTACTCGCTCCTATGAGCTGATTACCATGAAATAAATGTGAACAATAATAAAACAATTGAGAAAAACGTTCGACTTTTTCCTCTATAAGTGGTAAGATAATAGATGGCAAAAATAAATTAATGCCATAATGAGGGGGAAAATTATGAAAGTTTATAAACCTTTTAAATCTGGTAAGGTAAGAGAAATGTATGATGCGAACGATAGCATAATTATGGTTGCTACTGACCGTATTTCGGCCTTTGATCATATTCTCAAAACTGATATTCCTAAAAAAGGTATTGTTCTGACACAGTTATCTAAATTTTGGTTTGATTTTACCAAGGATGTAGTAGCTAATCATATGCTGTCAGTTGCAGTTGAGGATATGCCTGAATTTTTCCACAATGCTGAATTTTCTGGCCGCAGCATGAAATGCCGTAAGCTGCAAATGTTGCCTGTGGAATGTATTGTTCGTGGTTATCTGTCTGGCGGTGGTTGGACAAGCTATAAGGAAACTGGCAAAGTATGTGGTATTGCTTTGCCTGCTGGAATGCAAGAGTCTCAAAAGCTGTCTGAGCCTATTTTTACTCCCAGCACTAAGGCTGAGGTTGGTATTCATGATGAAAATATTAGTCTGGAGCAATGTGCTGAGCTGTTGGAGAAGCTCCATCCTGGCAAGGGTGTGGAATATGCTGCTAAGCTGCAGGAGTATTCTTTGACCTTGTATAAGAAATGTGCTGATTATGCTTTGAGCCGTGGTATCATTGTAGCCGATACTAAATTTGAATTCGGTATAGATGAAGCAGGGGAGATTGTTATTGGTGACGAAATGGTTACTCCGGATTGTTCCCGCTTTTGGCCGGCTGATGATTACTGCGTAGGCAGGGAGCAAAGCTCCTATGATAAGCAATTTGTAAGAGATTGGTTATCTGCAAATCCTAATAACAACTATACTTTGCCTGATGCTGTTATCGAGAAAACTATTGGCAAGTATGTTGAAGCTTATGAGCTTTTGACTGGAAAAAAATTTGCTTTTTAATAGCATAAAGGCTTTCCCTGATATATAAAAAGGGAAAGCCTTTATTTTATTTATAAATTTGTCAAAAGTGTAAAGAATAATACAATATAACGAACGAAATAAAAATATTCAAGAAAAATGTTCGAAAAACTTTACAAGAAAAATTAAAAGATGTATAATTCAAACATCGAGCAACAATGGCGTTGAGAGATTATTCTTGTGCCTTGTTGTTTTTTTTTATAAGTAAAAGCTTATAATCGCGTGGCTGCATCTACCGCTGACATATAAAAGATAAAAAGCGGTTCGCGGAAGCGGCCAAATGAGGGGACTTTTGGAGAAAAGTAAATAAGAAGCTGTTCATGATGAATGAAGAGTGGTGTCACGCGAAGCAAAAACCCGTCTCAGACGGGTTTTTTTATTGTTGCTTATAGAATATGAAAATCTCCTATAGCTATTTTTACAGCTATAGGAGATTTAATTTTAGCAGATGATACCGCCGCCAACTACAAAATCGCCATCATACATAACTAAGGATTGACCTTTTGTAATAGCTCTTTGAGGTTCGTCAAATTCCAGCTCTAAAGTGTCCTCGTCAGTTTGCATAACTGTTGCCCATTGCTCCTGCTGATGATAGCGAATGCGTGCTTTAACGCGACGTGGCTCAGTAATTTTATCGCAGTCAATAAGATTAATGCTTTTAGCGACTACTTTAGTGGTGAAAAGACCACTATTGGTGGTAAGTATAACAGTATTGGCTTTCACATCAATGGCTTTGACATACATTGGTTGGGGCAATGCTAAGCCTAAGCCCTTGCGTTGACCAACTGTATAGTGAATAATGCCCTTATGGCGTCCTAAAACCTGGCCATTTTCGTCAATAAAGTTGCCTGGTGGGAACTTTCTGCCACGTCGTCTTTCGATAAAGGACGCATAATCACCATCGGGAATGAAGCAAATATCCTGACTATCACCTTTGTGTGCATTGCTGAAGCCATGCTTTTCCGCAAGTTCTCTAACCTGGGGTTTGGTTAGCTCTCCTAGGGGGAAAATGGTGTGAGCAAGCTGCTCCTGAGTCATATTATAAAGAACATAGCTCTGATCCTTGGCTGGGTCTGCAGCTTTGCGGAGCAGATAGCGTTTTTTGTCTTGGTCATATACTATGCGTGCATAGTGACCGGTGACTATATAATCATATCCAAGCTGTTGAGCTTCTTCAAGAATTTTGCCAAATTTAAGATGGCGGTTGCAGTAAATACAGGGATTAGGAGTGCGGCCTTTTTCGTAGGCAGATACAAAGGGGCTGATAACATGACATTTGAATTCCAGGTGAAAATTACAGCTGGTGTGGGATATACCCAACCTGTCACAAACTGCTTTAGCATCAGCTGCATCATCAGTACTGCGTTCAGGAATTCCCAGCTCCTTACTGTCGAAAAGACGCATGGTCAAGCCCATGCAGTCATAGCCTTTTTCCAGCATCAGCAGAGCTGAAACGCTGGAATCAACACCGCCGCTCATGGCGACTATTGCTTTCTTGTTCATAAAATTCTCTCCTTTACATTAATAGGATAGAGTCTTGTTGAAAGCAAGCTCTATATATATTTAGCGACGAACGTCGCCTTTATCAATAACAACCTGGTAGCCGGCTTTATGTATTTCTTCTTTAAGGGCAGCTAGGCTTTGAGCAGCCTCCAAGCCACTGTGAAGCTTGTTATTATAAATAGCATAATATTTACGCACATTACCAGGTGATAGGTTGGGCATTACTACATTGCCTCCAGCCTGTAATCCAAGCTCTCTTCCATGGGGATGGATGGAGCCTAAGGCTGTAGTAGATGGCAGCAATGCGTAGGGGAACATAAGCCTTAATATGGATAGCATTCTTAGGCTAAGCTTTAATGAGCCTCCCTGCTTATCATTAAATGGTGTTTCATTATGTGGGATATAAGGGCCAATACCAATCATATCAGGCGCTAGCTTTTGCAGAAAACGCAAATCTGTAATCAGGTTTTGCGTAGTTTGATAGGGTGGTGCCACCATGAAGCCTGAACCAACCTGATAGCCAATATCCTTAAGGTCATAAAGGCAGCGGATACGATTTTCAAAGCTCATGCCTTGTGGGTGAAGCTGGTAGTAATGTTTCCTTGTTGCTGTTTCATGACGTAGCAGATAACGATTGGCACCTGCGTCAAAGTAGGACTGATAGCTGCTTCTAGGCTTTTCGCCAATAGAAAGGGTAATAGCACAGTCAGGATGGTTGGTGCGTATTGCGGCAACAAGACTGCATATTTTATCGTCAGTAAAATATGGATCTTCGCCTCCCTGAAGTACAAAGGTGCGAAAGCCCAGGTCGTAGCCTTCGGCACAGCAGCTTAAAATATCCTCCTCACTAAGACGATAACGCTGAGCACAGCTATTACCAGCTCTAATACCGCAATAGAAGCAGTTGTTTTTGCAGTAGTTAGTAAATTCGATAAGTCCGCGGATAAAAACAGCATCACCGTAATGACGGCGGCGTACCTTATCGGCGGCACTAGCTAGGAGCATATTAGTATCAGGAGCATTGGAGTCAATGAGAGCAGCAAGCTCCACATAATTCAGAGAGCCTTCCTGCTCCAGCTTTGCAATTAGTTCAGCTTCATTATACATTTTGCTCCTCCTTCGTAGCTCTATAGCATCATTCCTTAAGAATTCTTCTTTAGGTTGAAAAATCCTTTATTTTCAATTCCTAGTAATATGATATGCTTATGTTACAGCAAGATTATAAGGATGTCAATATTAATGCCTTTTGGATAGTGAAAATATTGGTAAATTAGAATTTTAGATTTTATTTTCTATACAGATATAAAGAAAAAGACTTAGTCTGTAGATTCTTCCGATTAGTGAAAGCTTACACTATAAGAAATAATCCAAGACTAAGCCGTGATATTCGTTTTTATACGTAGTTTAAGGGATCAACCTCTTCACCATAACGCCATATCTCGAAATGCAGATGAGGGCCAGTGCTATTGCCACTGCTGCCTACATAGCCAATAATGTCGCCCTTTTCTACATAGGAACCGGAGCTTACCGCTAATGAGGACATATGGGCATAGGCTGTCTTGAAGCCAAAGTCATGATTGATTTCAACATAACGGCCATAACCGCCGTACCAGCCGGAAAAGTTAACGTAGCCGCTAGCTGTAGCGTATACAGGTGCACCATAGTTATTGGCAATATCAATACCGGAATGCCAATCAGAGCTGTAGCCATCAAAGGGATTGCGGCGACCGCCAAAATAAGAGGATATATAACCGCCGCTAGTAGGCCACACACTGGGAGTGTATGCACGACGATAGTTTTCGTTTTCAATAACATTGAGGAGATTCTCCAGGTCGGCTTTTTTCGCATCAGCCTCTTTTTTGATGTTCATTTCCTGCAGTAAAACAACATCGGTTTGAGATGCACCTGCAATATTAGGACCGCCAGTACCTGCAAAAGTAGAAACATCCTGCTTGGGGGGAAGCTCAGCACCATTTTTTTCCATTTCAGTGCGTACTTTATCTTCCAGCTTAGATAAATATGCCAGCTGCTTTTGATTTTTTTCAGCCATTTCCTTGAGCTCTTTAATAGTTTGCTCTTGAGCCAGGCGAGTTTTTTGGAATTCAGCAAGCTCTTGCTTTTGAGTTTCGTTGACATGTGCCATATATCCCAAAACACCAATAGTAACCAGCAGGGAGCAGAAAACAGTAGCAAAGGTTACTGCTGCAAATTTAAGGCTGGTTTTCTTGATATGCTTTTTAGCAATATGGGAGCCGTCCGCAGGAATGAACCAGAAGGTAAAAGAATGATTATTGACCCACATCATATGCAGCTTACGCCTAGTTTCATTCAATTTACGAGATTTTTCCTGAATATTAGCTTCGATGGAAGCAATAGCTTTTTGATAGCGGTTTATGGTACGTCGCTCGAAGGATGCCTCCTGAAGTTTAGCGACGGTCGTTACAGTATGAACCGTTTCTGTAGCCTTGTTCATAGTTTCTGTTGCTTTAGCTTGCAGTTGTGCTTTATATTCACAAGCCTCTTCGGCTTTAGTATGCAGTTGTGTTTTGCACTCATCGGTAGCAGTCTGCATTTTGTTTTTGCATTCGTCTACTTTTTCTATAACTGCATCTACAATTTTATTAATTTGTAATTGCAGTTTAGCTAAACCGTTTTTGATGTTGGGAATATGCATAATGTCTCCTCAAAATTTTAATAATTATTATGCTTTATAGCAGGCCTAGAGCCATTTTTTCATAAAATCACACTCCTTACTTTTGTTTTCACGTCCGTCAATCATGTACCCTGTACTTATATAACGAATGATAACTGGAAAACGTTGCAAAAGTAAGGATTTTTTTTACAAGAAATGATAATTATGCATAAACATAGAGATATCCAATAATATAATTTCATGATGATGTGTAATATTAATATTCGCCTAAAGAAAACTTTAGGCGGAGTATTTTTACTTGGACTTATAGCAATATCCTATTTTAGTCAGGAGACCTCCCATTATTTCATTCTGACAGGGATAAATATCTCCCATAGGAATATCGGGAGTGCCCGCTGATACAGTTGTCCCCTTGGCGCATTCCGGTTTTTTGGACAAGCTTCCACTAGCTCCATTCTCGAAACAAAACTCCATGTTTATGGCTCCCGTTTCAGGTCCTGCTATTGCTTCAATATTTCCAATAATTAATCCTAATTGGGAGGAACCGTGATTTTTGTAGCCAACGAATGCCATGATACAAAGCATGATTACTACTACTGTTAATTTACTTTTTTTCATAATTAAAGAATTTGTGTATATAATTAATGTTGAATAAAATTGATACAAATATATTAATATTTCATTTGGTAATATAATTTTTATGTAAATATTCTGATATTTTTTTATTTTATAAAATTTGTATGTAAACTAAAACGTTTATGGTCTATAATACTATATAGTTATTGTTCAATGTTTCCAGGTTTTGAGCGGATACGTTAAAAATAAGAATGTTAAAATTTTGCGGATTGTTTTTTACTTTTTACTTTTTATCCTATCTTTGCCCCGCCAAAGTAAGGAAAGATGCAGGAGTGGCTGAACTGGCACGCCTGGAAAGCGTGTAATCCTCTAAAGGGATTCCGGGGTTCGAATCCCCGTCTTTCCGCAAAGAATGACATTCTGGGAGGGACCTGGAATGTCATTTTTATTTCCCGTAAGTATACCGGGATAGGAGGTAAAATGTTACCTTTGTAAAATAAAAGAAAGTAGTTTATGGAAGATTTTCAACATGTTGGATATAGCAAAGAAGTCATCGAGTTTGTTGCAGTAGCCAAGGAATTTTGTGATTTTGTGGAGACGGCACCTCAGATGCAACGCAGGGATTTTATCCAGCGTTTGCAGAAGTTTATTCCTTTGATCTATTTGAAGGGCTCCTTGCTGCCGGAGAGTGATAGCGGAGATAGTGGATTGATCGAAGATATCGTCACCGAAGACGATTATAATTATTTATATGGACAGCTTCATCGACTGTTGGGAGAGTACGATGAATACCTGGAAGTTTTCGATGATAATATGCAGTTTAGTGAAGTTCCTGTCGTACATTCGATAGCAGAGAAAACTTGTGATATATACCAGGACCTGAAGAATTTTATTTCTTCTTTCCGCTGTGGGATACCGGAAGTGATCGGAGAGGCTTTATGGCAATTGAATAATAGTTTTGAATTGTATTGGGGAAAAGCTTGTGCCGGAGTGTTGAGGGCGGTACATCATGCTGTCTATCAGGTAAAAGATGAGGACGATTAAGTTTGAGAAAATGTTGACTGATTTAAAAAAGACCATAGATCGGAAAGAAATAGATCTGTTACCTCCTTACGTGTTTTCGGGCGAAGTGAAGGTAATAGAAGAGGAAAGGCAGGTCGGGGAGGCGGCTGATTTTTTAAGTAAACATACTTGTCTGGGATTCGATACGGAGACCCGTCCCTCTTTTCGGAAAGGTGAAATTTATAAAGTGAGCTTATTGCAACTGGCTGTCCCGGAACGGGTTTTTCTGTTCCGGTTGAATAAATGCGGTTTCCAGCCGGCTTTGGTTCGGCTTCTGGCTAGTCCCCGGATTATAAAGATCGGTGTCGGTATCCGCGACGATAACCGGAATTTGCGTAAGTTGGCCGATTTTACACCTGCCTCCTTTGTGGATCTGCAGGAATATGCCGGATATTTTGGAATTGAAGATAAATCTTTTTCAAAATTGATGGCTATTATCTTCGGGGTGAAGATTTCTAAACGTCAGCGCACTTCCAACTGGGAAGCTCCGGTACTGACTGAAGCCCAGATTCGCTATGCCGCTACCGATGCATGGGGGGCGTTGAAAATGTATCAACGGCTTGCGGCTTTTGCAGAAGAAGAGGCTTTGGGAATAGTGAAATAGAAAGTGGTTCCTATTCCCTCTTGGGAACAGAAATGGAGTTTCCCCTTGTTCATGCGGATAAAATCACGGCATAAAATCAGGCCTAATCCACTTCCTTTTTCATTGTGAGTACCGTAGGTGGTGATGTATTCATCGGATTTCAATAAATGGGTCTGAAGATCTTTGGGTATGCCTTTCCCGTTGTCTTTGACATATATTGTCCAGCAATCACCCGAGTCTGCAAGAGATAGTTCGACTTGTCCCCCTGTATAGGTAAATTTGATGGCATTGGAAATCAGATTGCGTAATACGGTTTTTATCATGTCTTCGTCGGCGAAAATATCGAACTTCCCTTCAATACGGTTGATCAGCTCGATTTCTTTTGCATTGGCTATTGCACTGAATAGTGAGACGACTTGTCTGGCTACAGGTGTGAGGTTGAAAAGAGTAGCATAAATTTTCGTTTTACCATTTTGGTTCCGGGTCCAGCGCAAGAGATTTTCCAGCAGATTAAAAGCTTCCTCTGTCGTTTCATTGATCATCTCGAATAACTTTGAAATTTGAGGATCTTTGATTTTAGCCTTTTGTGCCTCGATGGAGGAATTGATCATTTTAATGGTGCCGATAGGGGCTCTCAGGTCATGAGCGATGATGGAATACAGTTTATCCCGGGCTTCCAGACTTTTTTTCAATTTCTCGTTTTGCCGGCGGATGACCCGTTCGGCCCGGAGCAGGGATAACTGGTGCTGAACCCGGATGACCAGTTCTTGGGGACGGAAAGGTTTGGTGATAAAATCGATATTGTCATAATTCAGGCATTCCGGAATGTGATTCTCACTAGTCATGGAAGTGATGAATAAAACCGGGATGGCGCCTGTGATTTTATTGGTTTTGAAATCCTGTAAGATCGTATTCTCTTGCCGGACCGATTTGTCGATATCCAATAGGATCAGATCCGGAGAGGTGGTACGGATTCGTTGAATGGCTTCCTGTTGATTACTGGCTTCGAGAAGCATAAAATCAGCTTCCCGGAGAGTCTTTAGGATTTTTTCCGGATCACTAAAGGATGAAGTAATCACTAAAAGAGTGTATTGACAGTTGTTAATTGGCATGTAGGATTATTTTACAGAAGGAATAGAACAAATTTTATCTAAATTTGTAAAATGTTGCTCCAGACTGGTCACTTCGGGGAGTTCCGGATGCTCTATTTTGTTTTTAAGTTGATCCCAGACCGGTTTTATCTCTTGTAACCAATGACGTAAATGATTCTGTTTGATTTCCAGCTCTAACCGGGCAGCTCTCTCTTGTTTGAGGTGGACAGTTAAGCGTTTTATAAGTTGATAATTATCCAATTGTAAAGCGATAACCGAGGACAGATCTTGCAGGCATTTAATTTCTTCCGGAGTCCAGGGGTGAGTCGTCGAACATTGGGTGAAAGCGATAAAAGCAAATTGTGATCCCGATTCGAATAAAGGTAATAGTAACATTTGGCGGCAATCGGTAGCTTTTAGTAACTCTGCTAATTCCGGATTACCCGACACATCCGATTCCTGAATAATTACCTGATTTTGTGTACAAAGTTGTTGTACAAGTTCCCGGTCGTATATCAGGCTGTTGTGCCTGAATTCTTCGGGAATGGCTTTTAACGACTTTTCATGCCAGTTATAAGTGATCGTATAAGTCATATTGTGATGAACCTCGATGATGTATATACGATCATGATTGCTGATTTTGCCGATCAATTCCAAAGCCTTTTCCAAACTTTGAGAAAATTTACTACCGGATGTAAATGCAATACTTAAACGCATTAAAACATCAGGAGTGATATGTTTCATTTCCATAGGAGCATGAGTATTGTCCCGCATAGCATTGAATGTTAATTTTGGGACGCTTTTTATAAATTAAACCTGTTATTTATACCTTGAATGTGTTCGAGAAGTTGCGAAGAAGAGCTTATTTAACTTTTAAAGGAGGTAAGGGTGTAGGTATAATTTTTTCTTTCTATTCCGATTTCGGGCTCTGTGTCGTCAGACCGGTTCGTCTGGAACGGTCTGTTAAGTCTTTCCCTCACTGACCGACAGAAGCGACCGGGTCCCCAATCCCGATCACCTCCGACTTACGTTATCACTGAATTGCAAACCAGTCTTGATTTAAGAAAGATTATTCTCACTGGAAATAATCCGGACGGTCCGGCTTCCTGCTGTTGCAAATTTTTGGTTGTATTTTCTTTGCCGGTTAGCTCTGCCGTGAGATGCAGGGTTTTATGCCGGAAGACCATTGGAG
>URGS01000023.1 GCA_900547415.1 uncultured Phascolarctobacterium sp.
GGAGCTGGTGGCTGATGCCGAAAACCGCGATACCTGTTATGCCTGCGCTGACAGCACCGCCCAGTGCGATCTGCAGCCCGGCGATGTACTTACCGTAACAGCTGCGCCCCAAAAATTGCAGCTGATCACATTTTATGATTCCGAGCAGTTCCACGCCATTGAAAATAAATTGATGAGGAGTTGATCTCACTTGAAAAGTGCGCGTCATCAGGCAATTCTCGATCTGATCGAAAAACATCCCATCGACCGTCAGGAGGACCTGCTGGCCCACCTGCGGGAGGAGGGGTTCGATGTGACCCAAGCCACCGTTTCCCGCGACATCCGTGACCTGCAGTTGGTCAAGGTGGCCGATGCCGACGGCCATTACCGTTACATGCCCGCCGCAGCCTCCGGCAAGGTGACCCATTCGCCCAGCCGGTTCGAGATGATCTTCCGCGAGTCAGTCCTCAAGGTCGACTACGCCGGGCATCTGGTGCTGGTCAAGTGCTTCTCCGGCATGGCCAACGCCGCCTGCGAAGTGTTTGACGCCAAACAGTGGAATGGGGTTGTCGGCACGCTTTCCGGCGACGATACGTTCTTTATCCTCATGCGTACCGAGGATGGCGCGGCCGAGATCTGCAAGTCTTTGCAGCAGTATGTCCGCCGCGGCTAAGCAAAGCATAACAACGGACGGGGGAGGGCTGGCCCATGCTGGCAAACCTGAAAATTGAAAATGTAGCCGTGATCGAAAAAGCCGAGGTGAATTTCACCCCCGGCTTTAACGTGCTTACCGGCGAGACCGGCGCAGGCAAATCGATCCTGATCGATTCCATCAACGCCATCCTGGGCAACCGCACCTCGCGGGAACTGGTGCGCAGCGGCGCACAGAAAGCCTGCATCTGGGCAACCTTTGAAAATATCCCCCAGTCGGTGAAAAAGCAGCTGGAAAAGTGCGGCTATGAGGCCAACGACGACCTTTTGCTCTACCGCGAGATCAACGCCGAGGGCAAGGGCAGCTGCCGCGTCAACGGCATGCCTGCTACCGCCGCCGTCGTGCGGGATATTTCCGCAGGGTTGCTGTCCATCCACGGCCAGCACGACAGCCAAAGCCTGACGAATCCTGCCCTGCACCTGGGTCTGCTGGACCAGTATGCCCAGAACCGTGATTTGTTTGCAGATTACTACCGCCGCTACCGCGAGCTGGTCACCGTCAAGCGCCAGCTGGACGCCCTCAATGCCAGCGAGGCCGACAAGCAGCGCAAGATCGAAGCACTGACCGCTGAAATCGACGCCATCGATGCCGCCGCATTGCAGCCCGGTGAGGAGAAAAACCTGCAGGAGCGCAAGACCGTCATCACCCACGCCCAAGGCATTTTGGACGGCATCACCGCCGCCCACCTGGCGCTGGCAGGGGACGAGGACGGTGAACAGCCCGGTGCCGCCGACTTGTTGGGCGGCGCGGTCGAGGGCTTGCAGAACAGCGCCCGGTTGGACGAAACGCTGGCCCCGCTGTCCGAACGCCTCAACGACTTGTACTATAGCGCCCGCGACCTGGCCACCGAGCTGGCCGACCGCCTGGACGCCTACGGCTTTGACCCCGGCGAACTGGACATGATCGAAAGCCGCCTCGACACGATCTACCGCATTAAGCAAAAGTTTGGCATGGAAGTGGAAGAACTGCTGGCCCGGCGGGAAGCCGCCGCGGCGGAGTTGGAAAACTTCCAGTCCTCCGGTCAGAAGATTGCCGAACTGAAGACTCAGGTGCAGGCCTTATATGCCGACGCCAAAAAGGCCGCGGAAGCCCTGACCCAGAGCCGCTTAAAGGGCTTTACGGCAATGAATAAAGAGATGCGGGCGGCGCTGGAATTTCTGAACATGCCGGGCATCCGCTTTGCCCTCAAGCATGCACGGGGGCCGCTGTCCTCCCACGGGCAGGATACGGTGGAATTCCTCATCTCCACCAACCCTGGCGAGGACCCCAAGCCCCTGGCCAAAATCGCCTCGGGCGGTGAGCTTTCCCGTATTATGCTGGCGTTCAAGAGTGCCCTGGCCGACCGCGACGCCCTGCCCACCGTCATCTACGATGAGATCGACACCGGTGTTTCCGGCCTGGCGGCGGGGCGCATCGGCCAGCTGCTGCACCAGACAGCGGCAGGTCATCAGGTGCTTTGCATCACCCATACGCCGCAGGTGGCCGCTTTTGCCGATAACCAGCTGCTCATCCAGAAAAACGTACGCGATGACCGCACCTTTACTGAGATCCATACCCTTGATATGAACGGCCGCGTGGAAGTGCTGGCCCGCATGATCTCCGGCGATAAAGTCACCGAGTTGAGCCTGGCCAACGCCCGGGAGCTGATTGAAAAATCAAAATAAGCAGGGCCTAAATAAAAATCCACGGGCAGGGAATATGCGATAAAATTTAACGTTCCAAGGTGACAATTTGCGATAAGCAGGGGGCACCTCGCCCACCGTACAGCTTGACAATTGCGCGTATGTATGCTAAAGTTAGCTGTACATTGTGCCGCCGTGGCGGAACTGGCAGACGCAAGGGACTTAAAATCCCTCGGATAGTGATATCCGTACCGGTTCGATTCCGGTCCGCGGCACCATTCATAAATATGGATGGTATAACTTAGTGAATAAAGAATTGCTGATTGTAACTTTTGTGGAGAAGTCAATCAGTATTTTTTTTCCTCTGGAACAGATAGACCTTAAAATATAATAAATGTTATGGTTTAGTAGTTTGTAAAGACGTAGCTGTTAAGCAATAGTTTTCGATTTAGCTGATGATTTTTTATAGATTTACCTTTTGAGTGTTTTGAAGGAGCTGAAGCAAATGGAAAAATTCGTTTCTTATGAAAAGCTGTCCAAGAAAAAGCAGAAGGAGCTCAATGCTGCCAAACGTAGTAATTGGGGTCTGGTAAAGCCTGTTACTAAGGTTAAGCCGTCTGCCAAGCTGTATAACCGTAAAAAGAAGGATCAGATGGGCTGTGACGGCCGTCATGATCTTTTTTTATCGGCATAAACAGGATCAGAGGATTAAAAACAGCCTTGTGCTGAAATGTATATAGATAATTGTGGGTAATTTGAAAGAAAGTAGGGTGTTATAATGAACTTAAAGAAGGCATTTCACTATCAAAAGGTCATTGGCGTAATTCTGCACGAAATCCTTTATAGAGAATTGGACACTGACAATTTTATTGTCGTGGAAGAAAATCACAAGCGTTCCGAGCTTAACTTTTATTTTAACGATTCCAAGAACAAATATGAGGATGAAATTAAAAGATTGAAGAGCAAGAACTTAAAAAATTATGAATTTACCAAGCTGGTTGCTATTTATAGCTATCTTACTGATTGTCGTACCAGGCTGGCTCAGGCTGTTTCTAATGCTAAAGACAGCATGAAAATCGGTGACGAGGGCCTGAGCTATGACGCAGCACTGCTGAAAGCAAATGATATGCGTAATTGCGCAGTCCATTGCAGAATTGTCGCCGGAATTGTAGAGGAGGAAAATGATGCCTCTGCTTCTCTCAATTTTATGCAGGGAACTGAGCGTGTATGCGCAAGCTATACTATCACTACAACTAAGGCTCCTCAGGAGGGAGTAGTAGAGGCTGCCCGCACTGAATACGAAAAAATTCAGGAAATGGTTAACGACTTGAGCGATGCTATTGAAGCTGCTGCCTTGAACTGCCAGCTGCCGAAGGAGGCAGAACCTCCGTTCCCCGTTACTGCTGATTTGGACTATATCTACAAGCATTTCGAGGAATATAAATAAGCTTTTAGCTATTTGGATTAAAGGTGGAAATATGGCATCAAGTAAAGAGTACCTAGAATTTATTTTAGATCAGTTATCTGAGCTAGAAGAAATTACTTATAAAGCTATGATGGGTGAATTTATTATTTATTATCGTGGCAAGATTATAGGTGGAATCTATGATGATAGATTGCTTGTAAAACCAGTGAAATCAGCAATTTCTTATGTTTCAACACCACAGTATGGATTACCATATGATGGCTCTAAAGAAATGTTGCTGATAAATGAAGTTGCTGACAAGAAATTTTTGGCAGAATTATTTAATGCTATGTATGATGAATTGCCAAAGCCAAAACCAAAAAAGAATAAACAATCAAATTGCAATTTATAAATGATTATCAGGGCGAAGAATGAGCCGGTTGCTTGACGAATTATTGGATATTCCGTAAGAGTTTGGCCTTGAGCTGACTTTTAAAAATCTTTTATTATGCTATCTAAAAGCTAATTATGGAAATGACAATGACTTGACCTAAGCAGGAACGAGGGAAAAAGATCGCAACCTCGTTGTCCATTCTGCAAACGATATAGGGATAACTCGACAACAGTCAATCGCTATTAGACGATAACACGATATAGAGCTAACTATTTTTATATCTTGTATTTCTAAGAGCACTGACAAATCCAGTAGCCTTGTTAATAAAAAGGGAATCCGATGCATGGTGAGAGGCAGAGGATTCCCTTTAATTTTTTGGTTCTTTAACTAATCTTGGGGTCTAGTGAAAACTAGATTCTAGGATTAGTTATTCTTTAAAATCAGTTCATTGGAATTCTGTTATACACAGATTTCTCCGCTTCACTATCAACGGTTTGTTTCGGGTTTTCCGTTAATTTCGCTTCAACACCCCTGCTGAAGGTTTCACGGATTTTTCTAGCCTTGATTAGTCAATGGGAGCTGATGGTGCCAGTACGGGATTTGCTGCGTATAAAAATGGAGGTTCCAGAGCTGAAACTTATTCCTAGAGTGAATGTTATTAATAGTTACATTGAAAGTGAATTGCCTCGGATATGTGAGGAGATTAAGGAGCTTCCAGAGGAAAAGTTACATGGCTACGATGAACTGAACGAAATGTTTTTTAAGTATATATGGTAGTGCAGAACATGAAAAGGAGCTCCTGCTTTTTGTAAAGCAAGAGCTCCCTTATATCTCTTTTATTCCACCATTTCTCCCAACAGCTCTATAATGCGTGTTACTATCTTGAGGCTCTGCTCCAGTGGCAGGGCCTCTTTTTCGTCCCAGACCATTTGGGGGAGCAGGGGAATGTGGATAAAGCCAAATTTTGTGTTGGTGTTGTTAAATTTGTGAGCTACGCTGTAGAAGACATCATTGCAGACGTAGCCGCCGCTGGAGTAGCCTAAGTGGACGTGGAGCCCTTCCTTTTGCAGCTGCTGCACAAGCTCGTGGGCAGGGATGGTGGCAAAGTAGGCTGCAGGTCCATTTTCTATAATGGGCTTGTTCCATGGTCTGCGTCCCATATTGTCCTCCATAAGTGCGTCCTGTATATTTATGGCGACTGTATCAATATGCACTTTGGTGGTGCCACTGTCCATACCCAGCATTAGGATAATATCTGGCTCTATTTCCTGAGCCTTTTCCAGCAGCATGCGTGTCTCCAGTCCGTAAATATTAGGCAGCATGAGCTTGGTTAATGAAAAAGTTCCAATTTTATCTGGGAGAGTTTTAACAACCTCCCATGAGGGATTTATTTGGTAATGTCCAAAGGGGTCAAAGCCTGTTATAAGCAGCTTGTACATATATCTCACTTCCTGATATGTAAAAGATGATGTTTATGGTTGGTAGTAATAATTTTATTACTGAGTGCAGGTGTAGTCAATAGCTATAAAAGATAGGTTGGTGACCTTATTATAATTCAGAGAAATGCATAAATCATTCATATTTTTTATTGACAACCAAGGCTGATTCTAGTAAAATATGACGTATCATTTTAATACTTTATTATAGTAAAGTAAATGGCTGTGATATTGTCTATTATACTTCAGAAAAGGTATGAACCGATATTGGCAAGGAAACCTTTAAGCTTTAGTTTGATAGAGGAGTAGTTATCTTCGCCATGATTTGATAAGAATATTGCAGTACCAATCTTTGGGTATAGTAAATACTTAGGTATGAAAAAACAGAATATGTATTGTAAGTATGACGGTCTAAGTCTTACGGACATAGTATACGAGGAGGTTTGATTATGCAAACTCAAATTGAAAGATTACGTGCTTATGTTGATGAAAATAGAGAAAAAATGCTGGGCTTGTGGGAACAGCTTGTTAATATGCAGGGTGGCTCTCATGAGATTGACAATGTAAATAAGGTAATAGATTTTGTTAAAGAAACTCTGGAAGCAGAAGGAGTTGAGTGCAGAGTATTGGACAGCAGGGGCAGTACTAATGTTCTTGTCGCCGAAATTAATAGTAAGGCTCAGGGGAAGCCTGTATTAATGTGTGGTCACTGTGATACTGTATTTCCCGCAGGCAGCTATCCTGCAAATCCCTTCACCATAGATGAGGAGGGCTTTGCTCACGGACCTGGTGTGTTGGATATGAAAAACGGCATTGCTCAAATGTGCTTTATCCTTATCGCTTTAAAACAAATGGGCTTTAAGGACAGACATGTTAAAGCTCTTATTGTTGGCGATGAAGAAAATGGTCACGTTAACGGTATTACTGGTGAATTGCTGCTGCAGGAGGGTAAGGGTGCTTTGTGCTGCTTTAATATGGAAAGCGGACGTATGGATAATTGCCTCACCGTAGGTCGTAAGGGTGGTATGGACTGCCATATTACTGTCCATGGCGTTGCTGCTCACGCCGGCAATGACTATTTGAAAGGCCGAAACGCTATTATAGAAATGTCCCACAAGCTGCCTTTGCTGCAGAATCTTAGCCTTTATGATGAAGGCCTTACGGTCAGCGTAGGCGTTGTTAAGGGTGGTATGGCTTCCAATGTTGTACCTGACTGCTGCTATGCTGAACTGGACATCCGCTATAAAAACCCCGCACATATGGAATATATTAAAGAGAAGATTAATGATGTATGTGCCAAAACCTATATTGAAGGAACCACTACTGAGGTGGAATTTATCAGCATTATGCCTGCCTTTGCTGAAACCGAGGCTAACTACAGGCTGCTGGACTATATTAACAGTGTAGCTGCAAAGTACGGCTATCCTGAGTTTGGCTCCATTTACGTTGGTGGTATGTCAGATGCTGCGTATTTTAGCACTCTGGGAATTCCTACAGTTTGTTCTATGGGAGCACAGGGAGCAGGTGCTCATACTAAGGAGGAGCACGCTTCTGTAGCAAGCTTCTTTGAGCGTTGGATAATTGCTATGTCCTGCATTATGGAAGCAGCAGCTTTTGAAGAAAATTATCAAAATTAGTTAGGAGATGCACTGCATGATAAAAGAACAAGTAAAAACCTTTAAGGCACCTAATCCTATTATTATTTTAGTATGTGTTATTGCTTTTTGTGCCTTAGCTGGCTATATTATTCCTGCTGGTGTTTATGACCGTGTCAAAGACGTGCATACCGGAAGAATGGTTGTAGACCCTGCAACCTTCCACTATGTTGCTCAAAACCCCACAGGCTTTATGGATTTCTTTACATCTATCAACAAGGGCTTTAAGGGTGGTATTACTATTATTGCCTTTTTGTTCATGGTAGGCGGCTCCCTGAATATCCTGGCTAAAACAGGTGCTATTGTAGCAGGTTTAAGCACTCTTGTTAAAAAGATGCGTAACAACAGCCTGCTGCTGATTCCTGTATTGATGACAACCTTGGCAACCTTTTCTACCTTGGCAGGCTGCAACGAAGAATATCTTGCCTTTACTCCTCTGGTAGTAAGTGTTTGTCTGGCACTGGGCTTTGACTCTCTCACTGCTCTTGGCATTTTGTTCTGCTCTGTCGCTGCAGGCTATGGTGCAGGCTGCACTCAGCCTTTTTCTGTAGGTGTTGCTCAGGGTATCGCAGGCGTACCTATTTTCTCTGGGCTGCCTTATCGTGTAGGTTTATTCTTTGTTTTGCTTATTATCAATATTGCTTTTGTAATGTATCATGCTCGCAAGGTTAAGAATAATCCTGAAAGCAGCCCTGTTTATGAAATTGATAAAGTCAAAACCCATGAGATTAATCTGGACGAGCATCCTGCTCTGACTGGTCGTCAGGCTATCTGTCTAGCACTGTTAGGACTGAACTTTGTTGGCATTATTGTGGGCGTGCTGAAATTTGATTTCTATATGAATGAGATTTCTGCTCTTTTCATTATTATGGGTATTCTCTCCGGTATTATTTGTCGTCTTTCTCCCAACGAGATTTGTGATGCTTTCCTCGATGGCTGCAAGGGTATGATGCTGCCCTGCTTAGCAGTGGCTATGTGTAAGGCAGCAACTATTTTGCTGGACAATGCTCGCGTAATGGATACTATTATTTACTATTTGGCTGGTATGCTGGACATTTTCCCGTCCTCCTTTATTGCCTTTGGTATGTTTATTATCCAGGACTGCTTTAATCTGCTTGTTCCCTCCAGCTCTGGTCAGGCTGCTATTTCTATGCCTATTATGGCACCTTTGGCTGATATTGTTGGCCTTACTCGCCAGACTGCTGTTTTTGCCTTTACTTTGGGTGATGCTTTTACCAACTGCATTACTCCTGCCTCCGGTGCGACTATGTCCTATTTGGCTATGGCAGGCGTTCCCTATAAAAAATGGCTGCGCTTTATACTGCCTTTAGTAGCCGTATGGTGGGTGGTAGCCTTCTGCTTCCTGACCTATGCAACTGCTATTAAGCTTGGTCCAGTATAAAATATTAAATATCTGATGTAATAAAAATCCAATGAGCCTTTTGGAAGTAATATTAAGGTTTAGTGCTTTAAGATTAGTTTCTAAAGGACATTGGATTTTTTGTTGGAATTTGTAAATCAATGGATAATATGCTGCTGCGTTTCCTGAAAACATAGCCTTAAAAGAAAGATGTTTGTTAGAGAATATTAGATAATTTTTCTGTTATTCGACTTTTCTAAAGCTTTTTGGTATGATATAATCAATAAATGTGCTTATTTGTTATGTTGAAGGTCAAATGCACCACGATGATGTCACTTTCAGTGTATTAAGTAGAAAATAATTTAATTGTAATATGATTTTACAGGAAAAGAGGGAAGAATATGGAAAATGGATTTATCGCCTTAAAGGTGTGTGCTCATACTGTTGAAAATCTTAATAAGATGGGTATTAAAAAGCCTATGCCCGTTCAGGAGCAGGCTATTCCTGCGCTGTTTGCAGGTCGCGACGTAATTGCTAGAGCCCAGACCGGTACTGGTAAAACCCTGGCATTTTTAGTGCCTTTGGCAGAGAAGATTGACCCGTCTAAGCCTTATGCTCAGGCACTTGTTATTACTCCGACTCGTGAGCTGGCTCAGCAGATTTATGTGGAGCTGAAGAAGATTCTTGGCGACAGTGAAATCAAGGCTTTGGCTGTTACAGGTGGACGTGATTTTGAGAACCAAAAGTCTAAGCTG
This sequence comes from uncultured Phascolarctobacterium sp., assembly GCA_900547415.1. GTDB lineage: Bacteria > Bacillota > Negativicutes > Acidaminococcales > Acidaminococcaceae > Phascolarctobacterium_A. The sequence continues at coordinate 9,319 of URGS01000023.1, forward strand.
GAGGGCAAAAGCCATGTGCTTATTGGCACTCCGGGACGCCTTCTGGACCATATCCGCAAGGGCAACACTGATTTGGGCGGCGTAAAATATCTGGTTCTGGACGAGGTTGACGAAATGCTGCAGCAGGGCTTTATGGATGAGGCTCTTGATTTAATTGCCATGACTGCTCCGGAGCACCAGACTATGCTGTGCTCCGCAACTTTGAATGAAGAGGTGCGCAAGCTTGGTAAAAAGCTGACTAAAAACAGTGCTCTGATTGATATTAACCCTGATAAGGCTACTGTAGATAAGATTAAGCAAATTTGCCTGAAAACTACTGAAGAGTATAAAAATAGAGCTGTTGCCAGCCTGATTGATCGTCTTAACCCTTATCTTATGATTGTGTTCTGCATGAGCAAGGAGCGTACTAAGGAGTTAGGCGATTGGTTGGGAATGAAGGGCTATAATGTTGATGTTCTTCATGGTGAAATGTCTCCTGCTAAGCGCAAGACCGTTATGAAGGCTTTCCGCGATGCTAAAATCCAAATTCTTGTTGCCAGTGATTTGGCTGCTCGTGGTTTGGATGTTGAAGGCGTAACCCATGTAGTTAACTATGATATTCCCCACGACGTTGATTGGTACGTACACCGTATTGGCCGTACAGGTCGTGCAGGCAAGGACGGTATGGCTATTACCCTATATACTGCAGAGGAAGTAAAATGGCTGCGTAACATCGAAATTAAGCTTGATGTGCTGATGGAGCGTCAAAATCTAGAGGGTGATACTGTTGCTCGCCGCATTAAGACTGCTCAGCCTAAAAAGAAAAAGGCTGATGCTCCTAAGCGTGGACGCAATGCAGTTGCCAATAAGCGCAAGGCTCCTAAAACAGGCAGTAACCGTCGTCAGGGACCTAAAAAAGAGAAATAAAATGTTCATCGCCTAAGCATAAAAACTAAAAGGGCTGCTGTTACTTAATTGTAACGGCAGCCTTAAGTTTTAGGGCATAATGGGAATAAAGATGAAGAAAAAAGGACTATACTTTCGTAAACTATTGTGTTGGAACCATAAATCTCCAAATCCACTTTAATCATATGGTAATTTGTTTTAGTTATCAAACTATTAGAGATATTGCCTAGCGAATTAAGGGGAATTATATCTTACTATATAAGATAGGTTAGGACAGAGCTCGTTTTCAATAGATAAACACGAGAAATCATAATAAGTATATTGGTGAAACTTGCAATCTTTTAATATATATATGGACAAGCAAAAAGGCTAGGGGTTGAGCAATACTCAATCTCTAGCCTTGCTGTGGTTTATGGGAATATTTTTGTTACAGTCTCTTGTGCTTTTAAATTTACATATAATTTATAAATAGTTCTTTTCTTTTACATGGTTGGAGTGGAGCAGGAATTCTGCCTTCTCACTAAGGGGCTTGCCCAGGAATTCAGCATAGAGACGCTGTACATCTGGGTGATTATGGGACTGACGGAGCGGACGCTTTTCGTCCAGACCATACAGCTTTTCGCCACGACTGCAAGCCAGCTCCTGACCGTCATGAATAGGCTGACCGCCGCCGCCAACGCAGCCGCCGGGACAGGCCATAACCTCTACGAAGTCATAATGTACCTTGCCGGCACGAATATCCTCCATAAGATTACGGGCGCTGCCTAAACCGCTTACGGTACAGGTACGGAGAGTAGTTTCGCCTAATTGGAATTCCTTGACCTTGCGTCCTGCTTCTCCGCGAACATCAACAAAGGCGTCTGCTGGAGCTTCGCTGCCCATAAGGTTAAAGTAGGCAGTACGGAGCGCCGCTTCCATAACACCGCCGGTTACGCCAAAGATTACGCCAGCGCCAGTGCTGTCGCCTAAGGGGTTATCAAAGGGCATTTCCTGAAGTGTCATAGGATTGATATGCTCTGCACGAAGCAGGCGGATGAACTCACGAGTGGTGAGAACAATATCAATATCAGGCTTGCCGGAGCTGCGCATGGAGAAGAGGGCAGCCTCACGCTTTTTAGATACGCAGGGCATAATGGAAATAGAGCAGATATCCTTAGGCTGCAGACCCTTTTGCTGTGCAAAATAGGTCTTGATTAAAGCACCAAAAATTTGCTGCGGAGACTTTGTTGTGGACAGGTTGGGAAGGTAAGCGGGATATTTTTTGCTCAGATAGCTTACCCAACCAGGGCAGCAGGAGGTGAACATAGGCCACTTATGCTCGTCGGCCTTGCCCAGACGCTCTAAAAGCTCATTTGCTTCCTCCCAAATGGTTACGTCAGCTGCGTAGCTGGTATCAAAAACATAATCAAAGCCAACACGCTTTAAAGCAGCTACCATCAGTCCTTCAGTAGCTTTTTCCTCAGGAATATTGAAGGCTTCAGCCCAGGCAGTACGTACTGCAGGCGCAACCTGTACCACGGTTACCTTGTTGGGGTCAGCCAAAACGTCAAATACCTTGGGAACATCATTGCGCTCCTTCAGTGCGCCAACGGGGCAGTGGGTAATGCATTGTCCACACAGGCTGCAGTCAGATGCCTCAATAGTAATGTTGCCTGCTACGTCAACAGTGGTGCGGGAGCCAGTGTTTTGCACGTCCCAGATATGCAGGGCCTGCACCTTGTCGCAGATATTTACGCAGCGCATGCACTTGATGCATTTTTTGGAATCGCGGATCAGGGGGAAGTCGTGATTCCAGGGAGTATCTACTACCTCGCGCTCATAGGGAATTTCGTAAATACCAAGGTCATTTGCCAAGGTCTGCAGGCTGCAGTTGCCGCTGCGTACACAGGTTGCACACAGGCAGTCGTGCTGGGATAAAATCAGCTCTACATTAGTACGGCGGATAGTACGTGCTTTGGGGGAATTGGTGAAAACCACCATGCCTTCTTGAACAGGGGTACAGCAGGATGTAACAACCTTTTCTTCGCCCTGGATTTCTACAACACATACCTTGCAGGCGTTGATTTCATTAATGCCCTTTAAATAGCAGAGACGGGGGATTTCGATACCGGTAGAAGCAGCAGCCTCCATAATAGTAGTTTTTTCAGGAACGGTGACCTTGCGGCCATCAATTGTTAAGCTTACCATCTTAAGGTTCTGCCTCCTTTCAATGCACTAAAGCCGAAGCGGTCACAACGCAGGCAGCGTCCAGCCTCCTGGCAGGCCTCCTGCTTAGTCATGCCGAGTTCGATAGGTTCAAAGTTATGCTTGCGTTCGCCTGCCTCTGTAAGGGTAAGCTGAATACGTCCGCAAGGCTTTTTATCTTCAAAGGAGGGCTCGGGAATTTCCACATCGCAGGAAATTTTATGCTCGTAGCCCAGATATTCATCAATATTAGCTGCTGCAACCTTGCCTGCCGCAATAGCACGAATAACAGTTGCAGGACCGGTTACGCAGTCACCGCCGGCAAATACACCCTCGTTGTTAGCAAGCTCGCTGCTGCTAAGTGCGGAGATAGTACCACGTTTAATCTTGATGCCAGCTTCTTCGAAGGGACGCAGCTCAATGCCTTGACCAATAGCAACGACGATGATGTCGCAGGGAATACGCTCCAGCTCAACATCGGCGTGGATTGGACGGGCACGTCCCCAGGCATCAATAGGTCCAATGATTTGGGGCTCAACCCAAAGAGCAGCCACATTGCCGTTTTCATCGGCCTCAATTCTATGAGGAGCCTTCAGGCCATAAAGTTCAGCACCCTCCGCAATTGCACCTTCGATTTCTTCAGGAAGAGCTGTCATGTCCTCCTGACGACGGCGATAAGCAATATATACCTTCTTGGCACCTAAGCGGATGGAGCTGCGGGTGCAGTCCATAGCAACGTTGCCGCCGCCAATGACAACAACGGTTTTATCCTTAAAGTCAGGCATTTTGTCTTCGCCAATGCTGCGGAGCATTTCTACGGCAGACATTACGCCATGGGAGTCCTCGCCTTCAATACCGATTTTTTTGTCAGTATGAGCACCGATGGCAATATAGACAGCGTCAAATTCTTCGCGGAGCTTCTCGAAGGAAATATCATCAGGACCATTGCCAACCTTGCAGTTCAGCTTAACCTCCACGCCGGTGGATAAAATTGCGTCAATATCCTCCTGCAGTCGTTCGCGGGGGAAACGGTAGCTGGGAATGCCATAACGGAGCATACCGCCCAGCTTGCTCTTTTCTTCAAAGACAACTGCGTGGTGACCCATGAGCTCCAAATAATATGCTGCAGACAGACCACTGGGGCCGCCGCCGATAATAGCTACACGCTTGCCTGTAGCTTCAGCCTTTTCAGGTACAGGAACAGTATTGCTGGGAGCGTTGTCAACAGCCATACGCTTCAGACCGCGAATATTGATAGCAGTATCAATCATATTGCGGCGGCAGCGTGCTTCACAGGGATGCTCACAGATAAGACCGCAGGCAGTGGGGAAGGGATTATCCTTACGGATAAGTTTTACAGCGTCAGCATAGCGGCCTGCACCTACTAAAGCAATATAACCGGGAATATCAACCTGTGCCGGGCAAAGTGCTACGCAGGGAATAGAGTGGTGCACGTGAACGGAGCATTTACCTTTTTTGATATGGTTCATGTAGTCCTCATAGCAGCCTTCAACGCCTGCCAAAACCATTTTAGCAGCCTCAGTACCGATTGCACAGTCAGCACTGTTGGCAATGCTGCGAGCGGTTTCTTCAATAAGGTCCAGGGTTTTCATGGTTGCACGACCATCGAGGACGTCCTCCATCAGCTTTTGCAGCTGTGCCAGACCTACACGACAGGGTACACATTTACCACAGGTTTGAGCATGGCAAACCTTTAAAAAGGAAAGCTGCAGGTCTACAGGGCAGAGACCGGGCGGACTGGCAATAATATGTCGTTCCAGGTCCTTGTATAAGCGTTCTACCGTCAGTTGAGCCTGATCAGGTGTTTCAATTCTTAAACGACTCATATTTCTCCTCCAAATTTACATAATAGCAGTCTTAATTCATTACTATGTTGACTTTCTTGTACACAATAACATAATAAGTATACACAATATTATACAAAAAAGCTGAAGGCTTTTCAACTTTTCATACCACTAAATATTAGCGAAAGAAAGAAAAAAATCCTGCTAAAAATCTGAACTATGTTTAATTTATTATTAAATACTCAGTGAAAAACTTCAAGCCGCTTTTATAAAGGTCGCCTACGTGTTATACTATAATGATAAAACACTACACCTTCTACAGTAGGGAGGAGCCTTATGAGACTAAGCATAATTCATATAATCAGCCTGGTGCTGACTGTAGCAGTAACATTGCTGCCAGGTCTTTTAGCGGCACGTAAAATAAAATCCGCAGATGATTATAATATTGGCGGACGCAGCTCCGATGCAGGGCTTGTGGCAGGTGCCATTATAGGAACCATTGTAGGCGGTGCTGCCACTGTAGGCACAGCACAGCTTGGCTTTAAGCTGGGGCTTACGGCTTGGTGGTTTACTCTTGGAAGCGGCATAGCCCTTCTGATAATGGCAATTTTTTATGCTGTTCCTCTCCGCAGAAGCGGATTGACAACTGTATCCGAATTTCTGGTGGTAAATTACGGCAAGCCTGCAGGCTGGTTAGCCGGTATATCTGCCTCTGCCGGAATCTTTTTTAGTATAGTGGCTAGTACCCTGACGGCTCTGCACCTTGTGGCCAGTATATTTAATGTAGACTTGTCCATAGCAGCAGGGATTATTATGGGCGTTGTTATGGGACTGGTGCTGTTTGGCGGCCTGAGCGGCAGCGGTATGGCTGGCCTTTTAAAAATAGGCTTTATCTTCATCAGTATTTTTGTCGGAGGTATTTTTGCCTACCAGGATATGGGCGGCGTTACAGGTCTGACAGCTCAATATGAGGCCTATCCCTGGTTTAGCTTGTTTGGGCGAGGCTTGGAGGACGGACTGTTTAGCCTTGGCTCCATGATAGTTGGTGTAATTTCTACCCAGACCTATGTCCAGGCACTTTTTTCAGCAAAGGACAGCAAGACGGCGGCCGCCGGCTGCGTTACGGCTGCTCTGGTTGTGATACCAGTAGGACTGCCCTCAGTAATGGTTGGCATGTTCATGCAGGCTCAGCATCCTGAAATAAATTCTATTAATGCTCTGCCTCTTTATTTGGCGACCTATCTTCCTGATTGGCTGGGCGGTATCGGTTTAGGAGCAGTGCTCCTTTCAGCCCTTGGCTCCATTGCCGGACTTTCTCTGGGAATTGGAACTATGATTTCTCGTGACATTGTCAAAGATATTTGGAAAAACGCTGATACATTTAATCTGCTCTGGGCCAGCCGTATTAGTGTTTTTGCCGTAAGTCTTTGTGCAATTATGTTTGTTTTCCGTCATCTTGATTCCTCTGTGCTGGAGTGGAATTATCTGTCCATGGCCCTTAGGGGCAGCGGCATTTTTTTGCCTTTGACATTTGCCGTATTTTTTCCGGGCAGAGTTCGTGCCTCCATGGGTGTTGGAGCTATTGCTGCCGGTATTTTTGCGGCCTGCAGTTGGAAGTATATTAGTCCCTGGGAGATTAACAGCCTGTTTCCGGCTTTAGTCTATAATTTGCTGTTTCTTATTCCAGGATTAATGTGGGGAGAGAAAAAATGAAACGTTTTACCCATTTGCATGTACATACAGAATACAGCCTTTTAGATGGTGCCTCTAAGATACCTCAGCTGGTATCCTACGCTAAGGAGCTGGGAATGGACAGCTTGGCCATTACTGACCATGGCGTTATGTATGGTGCTATAGATTTTTATCAGGAGTGTAAAAAGCAGGGAATTAAGCCCATTATTGGCTGTGAGGTTTATTTAACAACTGGTTCTCATCTGGAGAAAACAAATCGTGGCATGTATCATCTGATTTTGTTGGCCGAAACGGACGAGGGCTATCATAATCTGATGAAAATAGTATCTATTGCTCAGATTGAAGGCTTTTACTATAAGCCCCGTGTTGATAAAGATGTGCTGCGTGCCCACAGCAAGGGCATTATCTGCCTTAGTGCCTGTGTTGCAGGTGAGGTTCCCGTTCTTGTGCTCCAAAATAATCTTGATGGTGCAAGACGTGCCATTAAGGAATATATTGATATTTTTGGCAAGGACAATTACTTTTTGGAAATTCAGGACCATGGTCTCGAGGAGGAGCATAGGGTTACTGCTGCCTTGAAGGAGCTGGCCAAGGAATTTGGAATTGGACTGGCTGCTACTAACGACCTGCACTATGTACGCAAGGAGGACGCTGAGGCTCAGGATATCCTTCTTTGTATTCAGACTACGGCTACTGTTGATGAGCCTGACAGAATGCGGTTTCCCAATGACAGCTTCTATCTGAAAAGCTACGATGAAATGGCGGAGCTTTTTGGGGAATGTCCTGATGCTCTGGAAAATACTGCCAAAATTGCAGACCGCTGTAATGTGACTTTGGAATTTGGTCATTTGCTTTTGCCGGAATTTACTGTTCCTGAGGGATTTGATGCTGAAAGCTATCTGCGTCATTTGTGTATGGAGGGCATGGCCAACCATTACCCCAATGCAGGACAAGAAGTTATGGACAGACTTAACTATGAGCTGGATATTATCCACAAAATGGGCTATGACTGCTACTTTTTAATAGTATGGGATTTTATAGATTATTGCCGTAAGCATGATATTCTCGTTGGTCCTGGTCGCGGCAGTGCGGCCGGTTCCGTTGTAGCATATCTTTTGCGGATTACTAATATTGACCCTCTTAAATATCATCTGCTCTTTGAACGCTTCCTCAATCCTGAGCGTGTCAGCATGCCTGATATTGATACGGACTTTTGCTATAAAAACCGCGAAAAGGTTTTGGACTATGTTGTTAGTCGCTACGGAAAAGAGCGTGTGGCTCAGATTATTACTTTTGGTACTTTGCAGGCAAGAGCTGCAGTACGTGATGTAGGTAAGGCTTTAGGCATGTCCTATAGCGAAGTTGATGAAATTGCCAAAATGATTCCTAGAGAGCTGGGTATGACATTGTTAAAGGCTCTTGAGGCCAGCAATGATTTGAGCAATGCATACAAGGAGAGGCCTGAGGTACAGCGTCTCATAGACCTGGCACGCAGCGTCGAGGGCTTGCCCCGCAATCCTGGTACTCATGCTGCAGGTGTAATTATTGCTCCCCAGGATTTGATGGACTATGTGCCTCTGCAGGTGGGCAACGAAACAGGCAAAAGTGACGGCAGTATCATTACCCAATATGATAAGGATAAGGTAGAAAATCTTGGCCTTTTAAAAATGGACTTTTTGGGTCTGCGTACCCTGACCGTCATTGGTGATGCTATTAAATTCATAGAAAAAACTACTGGCGAAACAATAGATATTGACCATATTCCGCTGGACGATAAAAAAACATGCCAAATGCTGTGCAGGGGCGAAACATCCTGCGTATTCCAGCTGGAGTCTGCAGGAATTACCAAGCTTGTTGTTGACCTTGCTCCTACAAGCTTTGAGGATTTAATTCCCTTGGTAGCATTGTATCGTCCTGGCCCCTTGGGAACAGGTATGGCTGATGACTTTATTGCAGGCCGTCATGGTCAGCGTACAGCTAAGGTACTGCACCAGCTGGTGGAACCAATTCTGGCTGATACCTACGGCGTTATTCTGTATCAGGAGCAGGTAATGCAGATAACCTCTGCATTGGCTGGCTTTACTCTTGGTCAGGCAGATATTCTCCGTCGTGCCATGGGCAAGAAAAAGGCATCAGAGCTGGATTCTATGCGTAACGACTTTATTGAAGGTGCAAAAAAACTCCACGATATTCCTGAAGCTGTCAGCGAAGATATCTTTAATTTACTGCAGCACTTTGCAGGCTATGGCTTTAATAAATCTCACTCTGTTGCTTATGCTCTTGTAGCTTATCAAACAGCTTATCTTAAGGCTCATTGGCCTACAGAATATATGGCAGCCTTTTTAAACAGCGTCATTAGTGATGGCGACAAGGTTAGCTGGTATATCAGCGTCTGCCGCAGTGCTAAAATAAAGATTCTTCCTCCTGATGTTAACGAAAGCGAGGAGGAATTCAGCGTACATCAGTCTGGTGCAATCCGCTTTGGTATGGGTGGCATCAAGAGCGTTGGCGTGGGTGCGGTGCAGGAGATTGTCAGAGCCCGCAGCGAGGGTGGTCCCTTTAAGGATTTAGCTGATTTCTGCAACCGTGTCAGCATGCGTATTGTAAATAAACGTGTTGTGGAAAACCTTATCAGAAGCGGTGCCATGGATAGCTTTAAGGCTAATCGTGCTCAGCTTTTAAGTGTAATGGACGCAGCCATTGAGCAGGGCAGTGCCTATCAGAAGGATGCAGAGTCAGGTCAGATGGGACTTTTCGACGACACTGATGTTTTTCAGGTTACGGAAATCAGGCTGCCTGATATGGAGGAGCTTCCAAAGAGCATTATGCTCCAGCAGGAAAAAGAGCTTTTAGGCTTTTATGTCAGCGGTCATCCCTTAAGTGCCTACGAAAAGGTTCTCCGTAGCTATACACCTCTGTACCAGTTCATTGGTGATAACTGTACTCTTGCTGATGGAACCTATGTCAAGGTTGCAGGCATTATTTCTGAGTGCAGTCTGCGTAATACCAAAAAGGGCGACACCATGGCAACATTGGTCTTGGAGGACTTTACGGGACGTTTCCCGGTTATTGTTTTTCCTCAAGCCTTCCAAAAATCTATCAGAGATATTTATAAGGATGGAGTTGTGGCCGTAGAGGGACGCTACAGCGTAGATGAGCGTGAACGCAAGGTAATTGCTGCGAGAGTATATCCCTTAAAGGCTGATGAGCAGATACAGTCATCCAAGGTAGTTGTGCATGTAAAAATTGATGCGTATTTGGAAAATAATCTGGTTCAGCGTGAGCTGATGCGGGTGTTCAAAAACCATAAGGGCAATGATATGGTGCTTTTGTATCTTATGGGCTCCAGAAAAACTATCAAGACTTCTCAGGATTTTTGGGTAGATTCAGCAAGCGATGGCTTTGTTGAAGAAATTGAACGTATATTAGGCAAGGAGTCTGTTAAGTTAGCGGAAAAATAAATACTGTGACTGATAAGTCTCTATAAAAAGTTTAATAGCAGATAAATTTTCCAGATAAAAGTTATGGCTTTTATAGAGTATTTTCTAATAATGATGTTAACAAGCTTGCAAGAATAGCTGTAAAAATGTTACAATAAACTGGAGAGTTTGTAATTTACATTGCAAGGAGGCTGCAAATGAATATTATAGTATGTGTAAAACAAACGCCGGATACGGCAAGTGTAAAATTTAACGCTGAAACTGGTACTCTGCTGCGTGATGGCGTAGAGAACATTATGAACCCCTTTGACCGTCAGGCTTTAGAGGCTGCTCTGTGCCTGAAGGACAAATTCGGTGGCAAGGTTACCTGTGTTTCCATGGGTCTGCCTATGGCTGCTGATGTTTTAAAGGAAGCTATTGCTATGGGTGCTGACGACGGCGCTCTGATTAGCGACAGAGCACTGGCTGGCTCCGATACTCTGGCAACCAGCATCACTCTGGCAGCTGCAATCAAGCATTTGGGCGAGTATGATCTGGTTCTCTGCGGCAAGCAGGCTGTTGACGGCGATACCGCTCAGGTTGGTCCTGAAATTGCTGAGCATTTGGGTATTCCTCAAATTACCGGCGCTCTGAAGCTGGACTATGTGGATGACAAATTTGTTGTAGAGCGCGAAAACGAAAGCTGCGCTATGACCATGGCTTGTCCTGCTCCGCTGCTGGTAACTGTTACAAAGGCTGAAAAGGAGCCCCGTTTTGCAAGCATTAAAGGTAAAATGAAAGCTCGCAAGGCTGTTATTCCTACTTTGACTGTTGCTGATCTTGGTGTAGATCCTTCTACCGTTGGTCTGTCCGGTTCTCCTACTAAGGTTAGAAAATCCTTCACTCCGGAGCAGCCGCAAATCAACAGCGAAATTATCAATGAAGAAGATATTGATAAGGCAGTAGATATGCTGTTTGAAAAGCTTGTAGAAGCAAAAATTATTACTCGTTGAGGTGACTGATAATGGCAATGGTTGTAGATAGAGAAACATGTATTGGCTGCCAATCCTGTGTAGCTACCTGCCCCGTGGGCGCAATTGATATTGTTGATGACAAGGCGAAGATTGATGCTGATAAATGCATTTCCTGCGGTGCCTGCGTTGGTGATTGTCCTGTAGAGGCAATTTCTCCTGAGGCTTCTGCTCCGAAGGCAGAGGTTGCAAATAACGAGGGCAAGGACCTGTGGGTAATTGCTGAGCTGGAAAATGGTGCTCCTATGGGTGTTACCTATGAGCTCTTAGGCGTTACTGCTGATCTGGCTGCTAAAGCTGGCGAGCAATGCTGCGCAGTTCTGATTGCTGCAGAAGCAGGCGATATGCCGCAAAAACTTATTGCAGCAGGTGCTGACAAGGTTTATGTAATCGAAGCAGCTAAATATGCTGAATATAATACTGATTTATATACTGATGCGATCTGCCAGCTGGCAGAGGCTTACAAGCCCGCTGCACTGGTAATGGGTGCAACTGCAGACGGCCGTGACTTGGCTCCCCGCATTGCAGCTCGTCTCCATACTGGTCTCTGTGCAGACTGCACCGCTCTGGATATTACCGAAGATAAACTGGTAGCATGGACTCGTCCTGCTTTGGGCGGCAACATTTACGCTACCATCATCTGTGATGAGCATCGTCCGCAAATGGGTACTGTTCGTCCTAAAGTATTCAAGGCAAGAGAGCTGTATGCTTCCCGTACCGGCGAAGTAATTGCTTTTGCTCCTGCTGGAGAGGTTGCTTCTAAAGTAGAAATTATCTCTAAAACTGAACTGACCAGCGGTTCTGAAATTAAAATTGAAGACGCTGCTGTTATCTGCGCAGGCGGCCGTGGTATTGGCTGCTGCGAAAATATGGCTATGCTTAAGGAAATGGCTTCTCTCTTTGAAAATGGCTCCGTTGCAGGCTCTCGTGCTATTGTTGACGAAGGCTGGCTGAACCATTCCCATCAGGTTGGTCAATCCGGTAAAACTGTTGCTCCGAGCATTTACTTTGCTTGCGGCATTTCTGGTGCAATTCAGCATTTATCCGGTATGAAGGATTCTGATGTAATTATCGCTATTAATAAAGATGCTTCTGCTCCTATTTTCGACGTAGCAAGCTATGGCATTGTTGGCGACGTAACTCAAATTCTTCCTAAGCTGATTGCAAAAATCAAAGCATATAAAGAAGCTTAATCTGTTCAATTTTGGGGCATTTGCCAAATGTGGAAGGTAATTTATATTGCTCAAAGAGAAGAGCATGCACAGCGTTTGCAGCAGATTCTCAGCGAAAATGGTTTCCTTGTAAAGCTGAAAAGCTCTGGCGGAAAGCATAATAAGGCTTATGAAATCTGCGTACCTTATTCTGAAGCGGAGGATGCCTACGAGGTTTTGTGTGAGCATAAGTTTCAGTGCTAAGGAGGCGTTGTCATGAAAAAAACTAAAATTATCTGCACTGTAGGTCCTAGCACGGATAGTGTGGAGCTGCTGGTGAAAATGATGCAGGCCGGAATGGATTTGGCACGCTTCAATTTTTCCCATGGCAGCCATGAGGACCACGGCAAGCGGCTTAAGCTGGTGCGAGAGGCTGAGCATAGAGCTGGAAAGGTTATTGCTGCTATTGCTGATACTAAGGGCCCGGAAATGCGTTTGGGCATTTTAGAGGGAAATAAGATTTTTCTGGAGGAGGGTGACGAGTTCATCCTTACTACTGAGGAAATTTTAGGCAATAGGCATATGGCCTCCGTTAACTATTCCGGCCTTCCCCAAGAGGTGAAGCCTGGCAGCAGAATTTTGCTTGCTGACGGACTGCTGTCTCTGCAGGTACAATCTGTAGAGAATAATAAAATCTATACCAAGGTTATCAATGGCGGTGAGCTGAGCTCACGTAAGCGTGGGGCTTGCCCTGGCATTGAGCTTCAGCTGCCATTTTTGTCTGAGCAGGATAGGTCCGACATTCTCTTTGCTGCAGAGCAGGGAATGGACTATATTGCAGCCTCCTTTGTACAAAAGGCTGAGGATGTAATTGCTATCCGCAGGGTTTTGGAAGAGTCCGGCTATAGAATGGGCATTATTTCCAAAATTGAAAATGAAGCTGGTGTAGAACATATTGATGATATTATAGAAGTATCCGACGGTATTATGGTTGCTCGCGGTGATTTAGGTGTAGAAATACCTGCTGAGGAGGTACCGCTGGTACAAAAGGATATTATTGCCCGCTGTAATTTAGCAGGCAAGCCTGTTATAACTGCAACCCAGATGCTGGAAAGCATGATGAACAGCTATCGTCCTACAAGGGCGGAGGCAAGCGACGTAGCCAACTCCATTATGGACGGCTCCGACGTCATTATGCTCAGCGGTGAGACTGCCTCCGGTCGTTATCCCTTGGAGGCGGTGGAGACTATGGCACGTATTGCCAAGCGTACGGAGCAATCCCTTGACTACGAAGGAATTTTCCGGCGCAAAGGTCTTCATGACAGAATTCATTCTGCTGATGCTATTAGTCATGCTTCTGTACAGATTGCCCATGAAATAGATGCTGATGCTATTTTGACAATTACAGAGTCCGGCTTTACAGCTAGAATGATTGCTAAATATAAGCCTCAATCAAAGGTTGTTGCTGTGTCACGTGTACCTGAAAGTGTGCGTGCAATGCAGCTGTATTGGGGAGTGGAGCCTATTTTAGGACCTTATTCTGCCAATACTGATGAAATGATAGAGCTGTCCTTGAAGTGTGCTTTGCTGCACAACGTTATTAAGGACGGTGCTTCTGTGGTCATTACTGCAGGCGTGCCCATTGGCAAGCCTGGCAGCACTAATCTGATTAAGGTAGTAAATGTGGGCAACAGGCTGTTGGGTGGTACTGGTATAGGTCGCAAGACTGTAACCGGTAAGGTTTTCCGCATCCATGATGCGTCTGATGTTGAACGTAAGCTGGAAAAAGGCGATGTAGTAGTTGTGGATGTACTTAATGATGAGTATGTTCCTGCTGTCTCTAAAAAGGCAGCAGCTATTATTGCTGAGGAGGGCGGACTGACATCTACCACTGCTATTGTAGGCATTACTTGTGGAATCCCTGTTATTGTGGGAGCAAAGGATGCTGTAAGCTTGTTGGAAGATGGCAAGCTTGTAACCGTTGATCCTGTGGCAGGCATTGTCTTTGAAGGTGCAATTAATTTGTAAAGACTATATTCTTATGGAACAAAGAACTATTTTAACTGGCTGTATTGCTATACGTGAGGATAATCCTGAGCTGGCTCAGAGCTGTGTTGAAGAGCTGCTTACAGGAGATTATTCTACTGAAGAATTTCTTCAGGGAGCATGTAGTATGCTTTTATGTGCTGCTCGCAAGCATAATGACGAGCTTTTCGCCAGATGGCTGGAGCAGCTGGAGCCAAGGCTAAGCCTGATAGCGGGTACTAGGCCCTATAGTGTTGCGGCAGGGGATTTTTTGCTAAGCATTTCCTTTGCAGCCTGCGATGGTCGTAGGATAGAGGTACTCTCCATACTTAGACGGCTCGTTCAAAAATATCTGCAATTCGCAAATGATGATAGTTTCTTGGAAGACTTTCTTTGCGAATGGTCCAGTATGATAGCTCGCATGTCACGTCGAGGCTGGCAGGAGGAAACCTACTGGTTGCTGAAGGTATTGCTTTCTGTTTTATTACGTAAAAGGAATCTCAAGCTTTATGATACAGTGCTCCTGCATCTGCAGATGAATTTCGTGATGTACTGTCAGTGGGATGGTCTTGAAAAAGCTGTAGCTGCCTATAAGGAGCTACAGCTTTTATATGCTTATTTTATTGAGAAGGCAGTAAGCAGCAGTACTCCTCCAGAGGAACGCAGTAAATATTTTTTACTTGCTTTGCGTAATATTCGCGGAGTAGTTTCCAATATTTCCAGAGCCCTGATGTTAGATGAGCTGGAGGTTTTTCAGGATTGGTATGCTATGCTGCAGTATCAGCAAAGCAGCAATCCTAAGGGACAGCTGCGGATGAAGCTTTTGGTACAGCTTTCCATTCTATATTGGAAGGAAACAAGACCAAGAACAAGCCGCAAGCAGATGAAATATTTAAAAGAGCTGCTTGAGCCAAGCGTAATCACAGCGGAATACGCAGAGCTTTTGCAAAAGATAATCTAAATTATTTTCCTTAACCAAGGAAAGATTTTTGTAGTAAGAGGTTTTTGTTATGGCAAAAATAGTAGTAATTGGTAGTTGTAACATTGATGTTACAGTTGAATGCGATCGTTGGGCTAAGCCTGGCGAAACAATCTTTGGCAGCCGTCTGACTATTAATCCGGGCGGTAAAGGTGCTAACCAGGCTGTTGCAGCAGCTCGTCTTGGGGCTGAGGTAATGATGGTTGGCTGCATCGGTGACGATGTTTATGGACAGATTGTTCAGAAAACTCTTAAGGAAAACAATATTGATGCACGCTATGTAAAGGTTCTTCCTGGCGAAAACAGCGGCACTGCTCATATTACTGTGGCAGAGGATGATAACACTATTATCGTTATCAAGGCTGCCAATGACCTTGTATCTCCTGCTCTTGTAGAAGAGGCCTGGGAAGATATTAAGAATGCTGACATGGTACTGCTGCAGCACGAAATCCCTGCTGCAACTAATGCCTATGTAATAGAAAAATGTGCAGCTGCAGGTGTACCTGTGCTGCTTAATCCTGCCCCTGTTGCTCCTGTTCCTGCAGAGCTTTTGGAAAAGGTAACTTATCTGACTCCCAACGAGCACGAGGCTGCTATTCTGTTCGATGGCAAAAGCAGTGATGACATTTTGCTGCAGAACTCTGACAAGGTAATTATGACTTTGGGCAGCAAAGGTGTAGCTTATGGTGAAAATAATTTGGTATGCAAGGTTCCTGCCTTCAAGGTTCAGCCTGTGGATACAACCGGTGCCGGTGATACTTTTAACGGTGCCTTTGCAGTAGCTCGTGCCAATGGCAAAACTATGGCTGACAGCATCCGTTTTGCTAATGCAGCGGCAGCTTTGTCCGTACAAAAGCTGGGTGCTCAAAGTGGTATGCCTTATTTAAATGAAGTAGAGGAGATGCTTAAATAATGCAAAAGGGTGGAATGTTAAATAGTGCAATTGCTAAGGTTTTAGCAGATTTAGGCCATACTGATACCATTGTTATTGGAGACTGCGGTCTGCCTGTGCCTGCTGGCGTTTTAAAGATTGACCTGGCTATAAAACCTGGTACACCTTCCTTTATGGAGGTAGTAGAAGAGGTTGCTAAAAACATGGTTATCGAAAAGGTAGAGATTGCCGGTGAAATGGAAGCAAAAAATCCTGCTGTATGGGATGCAATGCACCAGCTTTTCACTAAAGAAGAATGGATTATTGACGAAAACCATGAAGCCTTCAAGGAGGCTACTAAACATGCAAAATGTGTGATCCGCACCGGTGAAATTACTCCTTACGCTAATGTTATTTTACATAGCAACGTATTCTTTTAATAGGTAAGGGGAATTACTATGGAGATTGAATTAAAAAATATCCATAAGGCCTTTGGTACTAATGAGGTTCTGAAGGGTGTTAATCTAAAGCTGACCAGTGGCGAGGTTCATGCACTTATGGGTGAAAATGGTGCAGGTAAATCTACCCTGATGAACATTCTTACTGGCTTGCATAAACAGGACAAGGGTAAGATTTTTGTAGACGGCAAGGAAGTAAGCTACAAAAATCCCTTGGAGGCTGAAGAGCACGGTATTGCCTTTATCCATCAGGAGCTGAACATCTGGCCGAATCTGAATATCCTGGAAAATCTTTTCATGATGCACCCTGTAACCAATAGCTTTGGTGTTTTGGACTACAAGGAAATGCGTCGCATTGCTGAGGAAAAATGCAGGGAGATTGGCATTGACCTGCATTTGGACGCAGAGGCTGGTGCCTGCTCCGTAGGTCAGCAGCAAATGACAGAGATTGTACGTAATCTGCTCCTCGATGCCAAAGTAGTAATTATGGATGAACCTACTGCAGCGCTGACTGACAGAGAGACAGAAAAGCTTTTTGAGGTTATGCGTACTCTCAAAGAGCGTGGTGTAGCAATGGTATATATTTCTCACCGTATGGAAGAGGTATTCAACAACTGCGATGTTATTACTGTTATGCGTGACGGCGTTTCTGTAAATACTAAAACCGTTGCCGAATATAATATGGCAGACATCGTTAGGGATATGGTTGGCCGTTCCATTACTGAATTTTATCCTGAACGCCGTAATAAACCTGGTGATGTTGTACTGGAGGTTAAGGGCTTCCAGCAGCCCGGACTCTTTAAGGATGTCTCCTTTAAGCTGCGTAAGGGTGAGATTTTAGGCGTTGCTGGCCTGATGGGCAGCGGTCGTACTGAAATCATGCGTGCTATTTTTGGCGTGGATAAATGCAAGGGCGGCGAGATTATTCTTAATGGCAAGCCGCTGAAAATTTCTAAGCCTGAGGATGCTATTAATGCGGGCATTGGCTTTGTAACAGAAAACCGCAAATCCGAAGGACTTATTCTTGATTTTTCCATTATGCGTAATATAGCGCTGCCTAGCGTTGACAGCTTTGCTAAAAAGGGCGTTATTGACTTTAAGCAGGTCAACGGCTTTGCTGAAGAAATGGCTTCCAAGCTGGGTGTTAAGGCGCACAGCCTTGATTTGGAGGTTGGTACTTTGTCCGGCGGCAACCAGCAAAAGGTTGTTATTGCCAAATGGGTAGGCAAGCAGCCTGATATTATCATCATGGACGAACCGACTCGTGGTATTGACGTAGGCGCTAAGCGAGATATTTATGAGCTGATGAATGAGCTCACAGCCAACGGAGTATCCATTATTATGGTATCCTCTGAGCTGCCGGAGGTTCTTGGTATGAGTGACCGTATTATGGTTGTTCATGAGGGACATATTGCCGGCGAGCTGCTTCGTGAAGAGGCAACTCAAGAAAAAATTATGACCTTAGCAACAGGAGGACATTAATTATGGATATGAAAGCAATTTTGAAAAAATCAGGCTCTGTTATTGGTCTGGTAATTCTATTTGTTGTCATTACCTGCCTCAACAGCAGCTTTGTTGACCCAGGTAATATTAAGAATCTGTTCCGTCAGGTGTCTATTAACGCACTGATTTCCTTTGGTATGACCTTTGTCATTCTGACAGGCGGTATTGACCTGTCCGTAGGCAGTATTCTGGCACTGTCCAGTGCTATTATGGGCAGCATGATCAAAGGTGGTATGGATCCCATCTTTGCTATTGTCCTGGCTTGCCTTATTGGTGCAGGTCTTGGCGCTGTTAACGGTCTTATCGTTACTCAGGGCAAGGTTGCTCCCTTTATCGCAACTCTTGCTACCATGACTATTTTCCGCGGTGCAACTCTGGTTTATACTAATGGTAACCCTATCAGCGGTCTTACTGATGATGAGCTGTTCCACACCTTTGGTCAGGGCTACTTCTTGGAGCTGCCTGTGCCCGCAGTTATGATGCTGCTTATGTTCGGTATTCTTTACTTTGTACTGCATCACACTACCTTAGGCCGTAAAACCTACGCTGTAGGCGGCAACGAAAAGGTATCCTTCATTGCAGGTATCAAGATTAACCGTATTAAGCTGTTTGCTTATACCATTACTGGTATGCTCTGCGGCATGGCAGGCGCTATCATCACCAGCCGTCTGAACAGTGCTCAGCCTACTGCAGGTACTGGCTATGAGCTGGATGCTATCGCAGCAGTTGTATTAGGCGGGACTAGCCTTTCCGGTGGTAAAGGACGCATTGTAGGTACTCTGATCGGTGCTCTTATTATTGGTACCTTGAATAATGGTCTTAATATCTTGAACGTATCCAGCTTCTACCAACAGGTAGTAAAGGGTATTGTAATCCTTCTGGCTGTTCTGATGGACCGTAAAAAATCCTAAGCTTTACTTTGCAAGTTGTCAAAGGCAAATTAAAAATCAAAAGGAGATATGAATAATGAAAAAACTTTTAATGATGCTGGTTTGCATTTTCACCATGGCTATGCTTATGGTTGGCTGCAGCAGCGGCGAAAAGAAAGAAGCTAAACCTGCTGATGGCAAAAACATCGTAGTTGGTTTCTCTGTTTCCACTCAAAACAACCCCTTCTTCGTAACTCTGGCTCAAGGCGTTGACGCTAAAGCTAAAGAGCTGGGCGTAACTGTTAAAGTTGTTGACGCTCAAAACGACCCTGCTAAACAAGCAAACGACGTAGCTGACCTGCTGCAACAAAACATCAGCGTACTGCTGGTAAACCCCGTTGACTCCGCAGCTATCTCTACCTCCGTTAAAGCTGCTAACAAGGCTAACATTCCTGTAATCTGCCTGGATCGCAGCGCTGACGAAGGCAAAGTTGCTTCTCTGGTTGCTTCTGATAACGTAAAAGGCGGCGAAATGGCTGCTGAATACATCCTGAAAAAAATGGGTGAAAAAGTTGCTGTAGCTGAGCTGGAAGGTATTCCTGGCGCATCTGCAACTCGTGAACGTGGTGAAGGTTTCCATAAAGTTGCTGACCAAAAGCTGACTGTTGTTGCTAAACAATCCGCTAACTTTGACCGCAGCCAAGGTCTGACCGTAGCAGAAAACCTGCTGCAAGCTAACCCGGACATCAAAGCTATTTTCGCTCATAACGACGAAATGGCTCTGGGCGCAATCCAAGCTGCTAAATCCGCTAACAAAGAAATCATGATCGTTGGCTTTGACGGCACCGATGACGGCGTAAAAGCTGTTCAAGACGGCACCATGTCCGCAACCATCGCTCAACAACCTGACGTAATGGGCCAACAAGGTCTGGAAGTTGCTGTAAAAGCAGCTAAAGGTGAAAAAGTTGAAGCTAAAGTTTCTGCTCCTCTGAAACTTGTTGAAAAGAAATAATCACAACTTCATAGCAAATTGATCCAACTCTGACAACTTGTATCAATTCAAAATCCCGTCACGAAAGTGGCGGGAATTTTTTTGCAAGATGCAAGAATTTTAAAAACATTTCATAAATGTCTTGCGGGGGGGGTACAAGTGTGTTATAATTGTGACGAAAAGAGAGAATTATACCCCTATAAATATTCTCTTGGATTATAAAATCCTAAGGCAAAGCATAAATTAAGAGGAAACAAGGCAACTCTTAGGAGTGATGCTAAGCTGTAGGATGTTTATAATAAATTAATTTCAGTCTCTTTAGAGATGTAGAGGAGGAAATTTATTATGAAAAAATCCTTAGTACTCGCAATGGCTATGGCACTGGGCGTAACTGCTTCCGCATACGCTGCAAATCCGTTCTCCGACGTTCCTGCTGGCCACTGGGCATATGATTCCGTAGCAGAGCTGGCAGCAGCAGGGG
>URGS01000024.1 GCA_900547415.1 uncultured Phascolarctobacterium sp.
AAGAGTATCTTCTTTAGAATATATAGCAACAGTACGGATTCCTAATTCGTTGCAGGCACGGAATACGCGGATGGCGATTTCACCGCGATTTGCAACTAAAACTGTTTTAATCTTAGGCATATTGTAAACCTCCTTTGAAATAGTACAAGCATATTGTATAAAAATGCTTTCGGCATTGCAAGATGATGAACGCATGTATACATAATTCTTTGCTTTCAATAGTTGTTTTATCCATTCCGTTAATTTACAAATATTTCGCTTGTTAAAATCTGCTCAACCTAGTAACATATATGGTAACAGTAAAAGTTCACATTATGATAGATTAGGAGATGAAAAGAATGGATGATAACAAAAAGCGACGTCCTCTTTTATATTATTATGTAATGGCGCTGCTGATAATTTTGCTGATTAACACCGTAATAGTACCTACATTCTTCAGTCCTAAGGTTAAAGAGGTTTCCTATGACAACTTTATCAAGATGGCCGATGATGGTAAGTTCTCCAAGGTAGAGATTACTGACAAGCGTATTGCGGCCCTGTGCAAGGATGAGAACAATAAGGAGATTGTTGTAACAGGTCGTGTAGATGATCCGCAGCTGGCTGATCGTCTGATGAAAAGCAAAGTTGAATTCTCCCAGGTTGTTCCTAAAGAGGATTCTTTTATTGTAAGCTTTTTTAAGAACTGGGTTCTGCCTATTATGCTGTTCTTTGGCTTGGGACAGCTCTTTATGTACTTTATGGGCAAGCGTATGGGTGGTGGCAATGCCATGACCTTTGGCAAGAGCAATGCTAAGGTATACGTTGAGGCTCAGACTGGCAAAAGCTTTGCTGATGTAGCTGGTCAGGACGAAGCTAAGGAAGCTTTGATGGAGCTGGTTGATTTTCTTCATAATCCTGAAAAGTACAAGGAAATAGGTGCCAATATGCCTAAGGGTGCTCTTTTAGTAGGCCCTCCTGGTACTGGTAAGACCTTGTTGGCCAAGGCTGTAGCTGGTGAGGCTAAGGTGCCTTTCTTCTCCATCAGTGGTTCTGAGTTTGTAGAAATGTTTGTGGGTATGGGTGCAGCTCGTGTACGTGACCTGTTTAAGCAGGCCCAGGAAAAGGCTCCCTGTATTGTATTTATTGACGAGATTGATGCTATTGGCAAGCGTCGTGATAATGGTCAGTTTGGCGGCAATGACGAGCGTGAGCAGACCTTGAACCAGCTGCTTAGTGAAATGGATGGCTTTGATGGCAGCAAGGGTGTAGTAATTTTGGCGGCGACTAACCGCCCTGAATCCTTGGATAAGGCACTGCTGCGTCCTGGTCGTTTTGACAGACGTATTCCTGTTGAGCTGCCTGATATTGGCGGTCGTGAGGCCATCTTAAAGGTACACGCCAAAGACGTGAAGATGGCAAATGATATTGATTTCAAATCTTTAGCTAGAGCAACTGCCGGCGCTTCCGGCGCGGAGTTGGCCAACATTGTCAACGAGGCTGCTCTACGTGCTGTAAAAATGCAGCGCAAGGAGGTTGAACAGGCTGATTTGGAGGAATCCATTGAGGTCGTTATTGCAGGCTATCAGCGCAAGGGTGCAGTAGTTTCTCCTGAGGAGAAGCGCGTCATTGCTTACCATGAGATTGGTCATGCTTTGGTAGCTGCGATGCAGAAGAATTCTGCTCCGGTGCATAAGATTACTATTATTCCGCGTACTAATGGCGCACTTGGCTACACTATGCAGATTGCTGAAAACGACTCCGTCCTGATGAAGAAGGAGGAGCTTTTCAACAAAATTGTTACACTGACTG
The DNA here is from genome assembly GCA_900547415.1 of uncultured Phascolarctobacterium sp. Classification (GTDB taxonomy): domain Bacteria; phylum Bacillota; class Negativicutes; order Acidaminococcales; family Acidaminococcaceae; genus Phascolarctobacterium_A. The sequence continues at coordinate 1,789 of URGS01000024.1, forward strand.
GCGGACGCAGTGCTGAAGAGGTAGTGTTTAACTGTGTAACCTCCGGTGCTTCCAATGATATTGAGCAGGCGACACGTATTGCCCGTGGTATGGTTACCCGCTTTGGTATGACTGAAGAGTTTGATATGATGGCTACTGAGGTAGTCAATAATATGTATCTTGGCGGCGATACTTCCTTGCAGTGCAGTCAGGAAACTGCTGGTAAGATTGATGCTAAGGTGCTGGAGATTATCAAAGAGGCTCATCAGAAGGCAAGAAATATTCTGATTGAGAATCGTGATAAGCTTGATGTTCTTGCTGGGTATTTACTGGAAAAGGAAACTATTACCGGTGATGAGTTTATGGCTCTGCTGCGTAAGGAAGAGTCTGCAGTTGAACAAGAAGCATAAGGATAATAAAAATGAGGCTGGGGCGAAGGTCCCAGCCTCATTTTTACTTTAGTCCCAATATAGATATTTAGAAGGTAAAAACTTAAACAGCAATTATTATATTCTGTAATGACATAGGACTTTTAGCTTGCAAGGGCTTAGAACCATAGAAATAAGGGTTCAATGAATTTTCTGTTACTACGAACAGATTAATCCCGCAATTTCGTCATGGTTCTGCTCGAAGCAAGCGTCAAGAAAGCCCTTAGGAGTGAAAGAATATATAATTGCTTTTGCCTATCATTCCTTATAATATTTTTACAAAATCTTATACAGCTCAAAATTCTGAGTGTCGCAGGAGACTAGCTTGTAGTTGATGCCGTTGCGTTCACCTTCAAAGGTGTAGACGTGCTCTAGGCCGTGGATGTGTCCGTAGACGCAGTTTTGGACATGATATTTTTCCATCAGCTCAGAAAATAGAGTTACTTCGTCTGCGGCAAAGATGGGGGGATAATGAATTGCAGTAATGATGCGTTCAGGATTCTGTGCCGCTGCTGCCTGCAGAGACATTTCCAGACGGATTGCTTCACGATCATAGATTTTTTTATCTTCCTCGCTAAAGCTGTCAGAGGATGGCAGAATCCAGCCACGAGTACCACAGATAGCGGTAGTGCCAACCATGATGCAGCCGTTTTGGATAAACTCAAAGTTCTTGCCGTACATATCCTGCATCTTTTTGAGGCTGCCCCACCAGTAATCATGGTTGCCTCGAAGCAGCAGCTTGCGTCCAGGCAGCTGGGCAATCCAATTCAAATCCTCCGCAGCGTTGGCCAATCCCATTGCCCAGGAAATATCGCCGCAGATTATGACGGTGTCTTCATCCGTGACGGTATTTAGCCAATTGGCCTTAATTTTTTCTTTATGTCCAAGCCAATGCTTTCCAAAAATTTCCATGGGCTTAGCTGGAGTCTCTCCTGATAAATGTAGGTCACCAATAGCGTAAATGTGCATTTTAACCTCGCTTAGCCTAAGAGCAGCTTACGCAGAGCAGCCATATCCTCGGCATAGTAATCAACCTTGGCTGCTTTGAGCTCGCCAGGATGAGCAAAGCCGTAGCCAACACCAATGCAGGGAATATCATTGGCATGAGCAGCAAAAACGTCGTGCTCTCTGTCGCCGATTAGAAAAGTTTTAGCCTTTGCTTCAGGAGTAGTAATATTCCACTTTTCCAAAGCTTTTGCTACAACTAATGCTTTATCGTTCATTTTACCCTCAAGGTCGCAGCCGGTAATGTCTTCCATATAGGGGTTCATGCCATAACGTTCGGAAATGCGTACTGCAAAAACTTCCGGCTTGGCAGTTGCCATACCTATTTTGCGTTCGTCCTGCTTCAAGTCCTGCAAAAGCTCTAAAATGCCTGCATAGGGACGATTTTCCCAGATGCCAATATCAGTGTAGCGTTCTCTATATTTGTCTACGCAGTAGAGGGATTGCTCTCTGTTCAGACCGTAATATTTCATAAAAGAATCTAAAAGAGGAGGACCGATGAAAGCGTTCAGCTTTTCCAAATCAGGTTCTTCAATATCCATACTTTGAAGAGCGTATTGCACGCATTTGGTAATACCCTCAGCAGAGTTGGTAAGAGTACCATCTAAATCAAACAATAAATTTTGAAACATTTTAATCTCCTTTATGATGATTTTTAAAGAAATTTTTTACAAAATACAGAGTAATTATAACATATAATTTATAATAGTGATACAATGAAAGGGTAGTTGATGCTAAGTATACTGCACGTAGCAGCATATTTTTAAGAGAACGTGAGGTAATATGCTTCATCGCTTCTAGTTTATATTTTGTTTTTATCTCGAGGGGGAATTGACCATGACTGTAAAATTATATGAAAACAATTCGCTGCTGAAAAGCTGTCAGGCTGTTGTTACCGCTTGTACTGAATCTAAAGGTAAATATCTTATTGAACTGGACCAGACTGTATTCTTCCCTGAGGGAGGCGGTCAGCTTAGTGACAAGGGAATAATTAGTGACGCTAAGGTAGCCCATGTTGCGGAAAAGAATGGTCATATTCTTCACGAATGTGATAAACCATTGGCAGTCGGTTCAATGGTTGAGGCTAAGCTTGATTGGATGGTTCGCCTTGATCGGATGCAGCAGCATTTAGGCGAGCATATTTTGAGCTACGCCTTTTGGAAGCTTTTTAAGGCCAATAATGTGGGCTTTCACATGAATGAGGATAACGTTACTATAGATTTAGATAAAGAAATGACACCCGAAGAGCTGCTTAAGGCAGAGCATTTGACTAATGAAATTATTTGGGACAATCGTCCTGTAAGTGTCAATTATATGGACAGCACCGAGCTTGAGGCTCATAAGAATGAGATGCGTAAGTTTAATGACAAGCTAACAGGTATCTTACGCATTGTTTCTGTAGAAGGTGCAGATATCTGTACCTGTTGCGGTACTCATCCGCCCTTTACAGGTATGGTAGGCAGCGTCAAGATTATTCGCAGTGATAAGCATAAGAATGGTTGTCGTGTAGAATTTTTGTGCGGACGCAGAGCTTTGCTCGATGCAGATAAGAAGAACAATATTCTACTAAGTGTAGCTGCAGATTTTTCTGCCAAGCCGGAGCAGGTGCCTGAGCGTTTGGCCAAGCTGCATAAAGAAGTCGAAGAGCTCTATGAACAGCTTAAAGCAAAAACCTTAGCATTGTTGGAGCGTGGCTTAGAGGATAAGCTTGCGGAAGCTGCATTGCGAGCTGATGGCTCCAAGCTTTTGGTAATGGCTCTTACCGATGACGGCAAGGAGAGTAAGCTGCTGATGCCAAGATTAATGACCTTGACTAATACTGTGTCTGTTATTTTTTCTGTTCAGTCTGAAAGAATAAGCTATGTTCTAGTATTAGGAGCTGATACTAGTGGTGATTGCCGTACCTATATTAAGATTGTAAATGAAATATTTGCTGGTCGCGGCGGTGGTAAGCCTGACTGTGCTCAGGGCGGTGCACCTTACTGCGATGACTGGCAGGATAAGCTAGAGAAGGCAAAAAATGCTTTGCTTAAGATTTAGTGTGTAAAGTATAAATACTCTTTATGAGAAAAGGCAAAAAAAGAGACTGCCATCAATATGGTAGTCTCTTTTGCATTTACAGCTCGTTGATTTTTGCCATCAGCTTTTCAACCTCTTCATCTTTGGTAGCCCAGCTGGTGCAGATGCGGACGCTGTAGTTTCCGTCAGGAAGATAGGCGTTGAGGCTAAGCACAAAGTCTTCGCTCAGCTTTTTATATTGTTCAGGGGTAAGAATAACGAATTGTTGGTTGGTAGGAGAGTCGGTGACAAATTTAAAGCCTTTAGCCAAAAGTAAATCGCGAATTTTTAGTGCTTGCCTTGTAGCTTTGCCACAGATTTCCAAATAAAGATTATCCTTGAAGATAGTGCCGAACTGTACACCCAAAAGGCGTCCTTTGGCTAAAATTGCGCCACATTGCTTAGCAATGGTACGGAAGTCTGGCTTTAAGTATGGGTGAGTAATAACTACTGCTTCACCAAAGAGCAGACCGCATTTAGTACCGCCAATGTAGAAAACGTCGCAGCTGTTGGCCAAGTCCTCCAAGGTCATATTGCAGTCTGGTGCACCCAGAGCATAACCGAGACGTGCACCGTCGACAAAGAGATAAAGACCTACACTATGGCAGTATGCGTAAAGCTCTGCCATTTCTTCTTTGGAATACATGCTGCCGATTTCAGTAGGCTGGGAAATATAGACCATTTTAGGTTGTGCCCAATGCTCGCGGGACGGATCAGTATCATATTGCTCCCATGCAGCTTTGACCATAGCTGCAGTCAGCTTGCCGTCTTCGCTGGGCAGTTCAATTACCTTGTGACCAGTATGCTCAATGGCACCTGCCTCGTGAGTGTTGACATGACTTTGTACTGTAGCCAGCACAGCTTGGTGAGGTCGCAGAGATGCACAGATAATGGTCAGATTGGTTTGGGTGCCGCCAACGAGAAAATGCACATCGGCGTCAGGTCGGCCGCAGGCTTTTTTTATAAGCTCTCTGGCTTCGTCGCAATACGGGTCCAGACCATAGCCATCAGTTTGCTCCATGTTGGTTGCTGCTAATTTTTCTAATACGGCAGGATAACAGCCCTCTGTATAGTCACTGTTAAAACGATACATTATAATCACCCCTCAGAAAATTTCGTGAATGAGCTGCTGCCTTGCAAAAGACCACAGCTATAGGAAATATGTAGCTACATTATACCACAATATGACATTCATAATACTATGACTATGCTAAAAAAGGCGGTTCTTGCCTTGGGATAGTTGATAAAACTAATAAAACATAATTTGAATATATCTGGGGGTGGGTGGTGGCAACCGCTTTAAACTAGCATTTTCATGCGGAAAAATAAAAAAACTGTGCCGGAGTGTTCCAGCACAGCAGGAGTATTAATCCTTTTTGCCAAGAAGCTTTTTGCCAAAGGTCTCATAAAGAATGGGCAACAGGGAAAAAGCAACGATGCCCAGAGTTACAAGGGTAAAGTTCTTTTTGATGATGGGAATATTGCCAAAGAAGTAACCGCCGCCAACAAAAATCAGTACCCATACTACAGCACCAATTACATTGTAGTGAGCAAAGGTCAGATAATGCATTTTGCCAATACCTGCTACAAAGGGCGCAAAGGTACGGACAATGGGAACGAAGCGTGCCAGGAAAATAGCCTTGTGGCCATGCTTGGCGTAAAAGTCAGAAGCCTTGTCAATATGTTCCTTCTTAATAAGGCTGTTCTTGGCGTTGATCATACGCATTCCTAGGTGCTCACCTATCATATAGTTGCAGGCGTCACCAAGTACTGCGGATATAAGAAAGATAACGGTAATAATTTTAATATCCATGCCATCAGGTGCAGTTGCAGCAAGGGCACCGCAGGCGAAAAGAAGGGAATCGCCGGGGAGAAAAGGGGTGACAACCAGACCAGTTTCGCAGAACACTACCATAAAGAGAATTGCGTAGATAAGATGTCCATAGGCTGCCATGATTTCTGGCAGATGTTTGTCTAAATGTAAAATAAGGTCAATGAAATACATCAAATATGTTTCCATAAATTATTTATGCCTCCAATTATTTCTAGTCAAGTTATTCTACCACAAATGAGGTCGTCTGTCATAAATTTCGTAAAATTTTTTCAGAAGCCTAGAAATTTTTATCATAGCTATTTGGAAAAGCTTTTGCGGCAAAGTGGCTGATGTGTTATAATGAAGCGGAATAACGAAATAATTATCATAATAAAAATTATAGTTTAATAATGTTAAAGGAGTATGAAATGGAAAACGAAGCTTGTTGGTGCGGCAGTGGCAAAGCATATGCAGACTGCCATAAGATTATTGATGATAAAATTGCGATTTTGCGTAAGCAGGGACAAGAGGTTACTGATAGGGATATGATTAAAACTCCGGAACAGATTGCTGGTATCCGTGAGGCCTGCAAAATTAATACAGCTGTTTTAGATGAGGTTGCCAAGCACATTAAGGCCGGCATGACTACTGCAGATATTGATCGTATTGTTTACGACTTTACTGTAGCTCATGATGCAATTCCTGCTCCGTTGGGCTTCTGCGGTTTTCCTAAGAGTGTCTGCACCTCTGTAAATGATCAGGTATGCCACGGTATTCCCGATGAGAAGGTGGTTCTGCGCAGCGGCGATATTGTCAATGTTGACGTATCCACCATCTACAAGGGCTACTACGCTGATGCTTCTCGCATGTTCATGATTGGTAAGGTCAACAAACAGGCCGCTGATTTAGTTGCTATTGCTAAGCAGTGCCTGCAGCGTGGTATTGATGCTGCTCAGCCTTGGGCGCATTTGGGAGATATTGGTGCTGCTGTTTCTCAGTTGGCACGTAAGCATGGTTACTCTGTTGTAGAGGAGTTTGGTGGTCATGGTGTTGGCAACGACTTCCATGAAGAGCCCTTTGTTTGCCATGTTGGCAAACGCAAAACTGGTATGGTATTGGTTCCTGGTATGATTATAACCATTGAGCCTATGATTAATACTGGCCGTAGAGATATTTTTATTGATGCTGCTAATGATTGGACTGTTTATACTGTTGACGGCGGTTTGTCAGCACAATGGGAGCACACTGTGCTGATTACCGAAAATGGTCCTGAAATTCTGACTTATTAATTTGCCAAGCTTTGCTGCTTTTATGTGATATTGTCTCAGTGGTTGGAGCATTATTTTATAAAAGCAGCTTTATAAAATTTTTTTTGGAGGTGCATCTCTTTGAATTCCTTTTTGGAAAAAACCTTTAAGCTGGCTGAGCACAAAACTGATGTAAAAACAGAGCTTTTAGCCGGTCTGACAACCTTTATGACCATGGCCTATATTTTGGCTGTTAACCCCAGTATTCTGAGCACTACTGGTATGGATGCAGGCGCTGTATTTACCGCAACTGCTTTGGGTGCCTGCTTAGGTACTGTACTGATGGCGGTATTATCAAACTATCCCTTTGCCTTGGCTCCTGGTATGGGCCTGAACGCCTTTTTTGCCTTCACTGTTGTAGGACAAATGGGTTATTCCTGGCAGGTAGCGTTGGCTGCTGTTTTTGTTGAAGGTATTATCTTCATTATTTTGTCCTTGACTAAGGTTCGCGAAGCAATCTTTAACTGTATTCCTAATGCCTTAAAATTTGGTGTTACTGCAGGTATTGGCCTTTTTATTGCCTTTATTGGTATGCAAAGCTCCAAAATTGTTGTAGATGGTGTTACTCTGGTAACTCTCTATCCCTTCAAGGCCTCCTTGGCTGATGGTACCTTCTGGACCACTGGTATTGGTGCGCTGCTGGCTATGTTCGGCGTGCTCTTTACTGCAGTAATGCTGGCTAAAAAGGTTCCTGGCGGTATTTTGTTGGGTATTCTCTTTACCTGGGTTTTAGGTATGATTTTTGAGCTGACTGGTATATACATTCCTAATCCTGAACTGGGTATGTTCTCTGTAATGCCTAATTTCTCTGGTGGTATTTCTATTCCCAGCCTGGCTCCTACCTTTATGCATCTTGATTTTAGTGCTATTCTTTCCTTTAACTTCATTACCGTTGTACTGGCATTTATGTTTGTTGACCTTTTCGACACTTTGGGAACACTGATTGGTGTTGCATCTAAGGCCGATATGCTGGACAAGGATGGTCGTCTGCCTAAAATTGAAGGCGCACTGCTGGCTGACTCCATTGCTACTACTGGTGGTGCTGTTTTGGGTACCTCTACTGTAACTACCTTCGTAGAAAGCTCTGCTGGTGTTGCTGCTGGCGGTCGTACTGGTCTGACCTCTATTGCTGTAGCAATTCTTTTTGCGCTGAGCCTTTTCTTCGCTCCTATTTTTCTGGCAATTCCTGCCTTCGCAACAGCTCCTGCATTGATTGTAGTAGGCTTTATGATGGTAAGCGGTCTGCTGAATGTTGATTTTAATGATGTAACCGAGGCTGTTCCTGCTTTTATCGCAGCAATTGCAATGCCCTTTGCTTACTCTATTTCTGAGGGTATTTCTTTGGGTGTAATTTCTTATGTTGCCATTAACCTGATGTGCGGCGAAACCAGAAAGAAAACTAACTGGCTGCTGTATATTCTAGCTATTATTTTTGTTCTGAAATATATCTTTGTATAAACGCTTCGACAATTCTCTCCTTTGAGAAAGTGTCAGCGGACGAGGTAAATAAAATGAATGACCGTGTAAGAGCGGTCGCATTAGGAAACGACCCTGCTGATCTCCTGCTGAAGAACGGCAGGGTCGTTGACGTGCTGACCGAAACAATTTATGAGGCTGATGTAGCTATTGCTGATGGTGTGATTGCCGGTATCGGTGAATACACTAAGGCTGAGAAGGTTATTGACCTGAAGGGTGCATATATTGCACCTGGACTCGTCAATTCTCATTGCCACGTGGAAAGCTCCATGGCAGCACCTGAGGTATACTGTGCTGAGGAGCTGGGCTGGGGTACAACCACACTTATTACAGATCCCCATGAAATTGCCAATGTAGCTGGCGCTGCAGGAATACGCTATATGCTGGAGGCTGGCAGACGCATGCCAATTAACTACTACGTGCAGCTGCCTAGCTGCGTACCTGCAACTCCCTTTGAGCATGCTGGCTGCATTATGGAAGCCAAGGATATTGCTGAACTGATGGATTTGCCAGGAGTGCTTGGCTTAGGCGAAATGATGAATGTTCCCGGCGTTCTCAATAACGATCCTCAGGTTCTGGAAAAAATTGCTCTTTTTGCAGACAAGGGCCGTGTTGTAGATGGTCATGGCCCTTGTCTTAGGGGCAAGGCACTGCAGGCCTACGCTGCCAGCGGTATCGAAACTGATCATGAGAGCATGAGCTGGGAAGAAGCCAAAGAAAAGCTGCGTGCAGGCATTAATCTGCCAGTGCGTCAGGGAAGCGCAAGCCGTAATTTGGCTGCCATCATCAAAGGCGTTCTTGCAGAAGGCATAGATGTAAGCGGTTTAAGCTTTTGTACCGATGATAAGCATTTAGCTGCTATTCACAGCGAGGGTACAATTCGCAATTGTGTGAAGATGGCAGTGGAGCTGGGTATGAACCCTGTGCGTGCTATCCGCATTGGCTCCATAAATGCTGCCCGCATTTATGGCTTAAAGCGCTTAGGTGCTATTGCTCCCGGTTGGCAGGCTGACATTGTGGTCTTCAATAATTTGCAGGATTTGCAGTCCTTACACGTATTCCATAAGGGTGTAGATGCTATAGAAGCAGCAGCCAAGGTGGAGCGTACTGTTCCTGCACCGGAGCTGCGCGGCAGTGTACGTCCTGCTGATGTCAGTGAAAAGGTATTTACTATGGCAATTGACCCTGCTGAGAAATATCATGTTATTGATATGCTTCCAGGCGAAATCTTCACAGAGCATATCGTATTGACAGGTGCTGAAGTTCAACAGGACTTGGCTGATGGTACAGTTCACTACATTGCTGTTCTGGAGCGTCATCATGGTACTGGTAATGTGGGCTTAGGTCTTATTCGCGGCTATGGTCTTAAAAACGGCGCTGTTGCGACTACCGTAGCTCACGATTCCCATAATCTTATTGTATTAGGCTCCAATCCTAGGGATATGTCTTTAGCGGCTCAGGAGCTGGTTAGGGTCCAAGGTGGTTACACCATCGTAAAAAATGGCGTTACAGTAACTTTGCCTCTAAGCATTTGCGGACTTATGAGTACATCTGACAGCCAAACTCTAAATACAGATTTAGATGCTATTAGAGAGGCTGCTCATGAACATGGTGTTCCGGAGGGAATTGATCCTTTCATTAGTCTGAGCTTTATGGCACTGCCTGTAATTCCCAAGCTGCGCATAACAGATATGGGTCTTTTTGATGCAGAGCATTTCTGCTTCATCAAATAAAATTTTTTAGGCGTCCCTTTTGGTGGACGCCTTTTTTATAAGAAGATAAACGAGGGGATAATATGGACAAGCTGGTTTCACAATTAATTATTTATCGCAACCTTGGTGATGATAATCTGCTGGCTTCTATGGCCGGAATTTGCAGGGATTTTAAATCAGGCAGCTATGAGCAGGGGAACCTGATCAACAGATGCTATGAGCTGGTACACAAGCTGCTTGATATAGGAACAGCCTATGGCTTTGACAATAATTTATGGCATAACTACCTTGCCTATCTATTGATTAGCTGTGAAAATCTCTTTAGCATTACCTGTGAGAAGGTTGGTGCTTGCAATGGCTCCGTTAATATTTTTGCTCAAAGAGATTTTAAAATCTTTCAGCAGCTTTTCAGCTATGATTTTGCACCTTTGGAGCAGGCACTGGGTATTAGCTGCTTTAGTGTTATCGGTAATTACCAGTCCGTTGTAAAAAGTGAGCGTCGTTATAATAAAAACATCAGCGACAAGGTGCGTGCTTTAAGTAAGACACTGGCACAGGCCAAGGATGAAAATGAGTTTTACAATCTGGTGACAGGCTTTTACAAGAGCTATGGCGTAGGCGTCCTTGGTCTTAATAAAGCCTTTCGTATTGTTCACGAAAGTGAGCAGGCTGTGCTGCAGCCCATAAATAATACAGAATGTATAGGCTTTGAGGATTTAATTGGCTATGAACGGCAAAAGGCACGTCTTATTGAAAATACAGAGGCCTTTATCGAAGGTCGGCCCGCCAATAATGTCCTGCTTTTTGGTGACAGCGGCACAGGTAAGTCCAGCAGCATCAAGGCACTGATTAATCAATATTATGACCGTGGTTTGCGTCTTATTGAAATCTACAAGCATCAGTTCCAGGATCTGTCCTCAGTTATTGCTCAGATTAAGAGTCGTAACTATCGCTTTATTATTTATATGGATGACCTTTCCTTTGAAGAATTCGAAACGGAGTACAAATACCTGAAGGCGATAATAGAAGGCGGTCTTGAGGTGCGTCCGGACAATATTCTGATTTATGCAACATCAAACCGTCGTCATCTGATTAACGAAACCTGGCGTGACCGCAGCGATGTGACTCAGGAAAATGGCATTTATAAATCTGACAATATGCAGGAAAAGCTTAGCCTGGTAAATCGCTTTGGCTGTACTATTTATTTTGGTCAGCCAAGCCAAAAGGAATACTTTGATATTGTATTGGAGCTTGCCAAGCGTCAGGGCATAAATAAAAGTGAGGAATGGCTTTGCGCAGAGGCACGTAAATGGGAGCTTAATCATGGTGGCATCAGCGGCCGAACTGCTCAGCAGTTCCTGAATTATGTTCGTGGAGTAGTGGAGTCTGGCTCTGACGGTCTATGCTAAAATTATTCACAAAAAATAGCTTGCTTATTAATGACCTATATGATACAATCATCTAGTGTCAATAATTTTTGAATATATAACTTATGTTCTTATGTAAAGAGAGGTGTAAAGAATGAAAGAAAAGATTCATCCGAACTACGGTGAGGTTACTGCTACCTGTGCATGCGGCGCAAGCTTCGTTACTGGCAGCACTAAAAAAGAATTGCGCGTGGATGTTTGCTCTAAATGCCATCCATTCTTCACCGGTCAACAACGTAACGTTGCTGCTCGCGGTCGTATTGAAAAATTCAACAAACGTTACAACAAAGAACAATAATCTACATTCACAGCAGAGCTTATATAGCTCTGCTGTGTTTATATCCGAAAGAAAGTTAGCTTGAGTATGGAAAAGAAGAAATTAAGTGTAGGGGGCCAAGCTGTTATTGAAGGCGTAATGATGCGCGGTCAGGATAAAATTGCCGTTGCTGTGCGTCAGCCTGATGGGGAAATTGCTGTAGATGTTAGAAATGTCAGCAGCATTAGAGACAAATATCCGATTTTGAAAAAACCGCTGCTTCGCGGCGTTGTAGCTTTATTTGAGTCATTGTATGAGGGCATGAAGGCATTGACATATTCTGCCCAAATGTCAGGAGAAGAAGAGGAACAGCTCAGCGACAGAGAAATGGTGATGACCATTCTGACCTCTGTGCTTTTGGCTGTAGGCCTGTTTATCGTTCTGCCTACCTGGTCTATGCGTTTTCTGCATACCCTGACCAATGACCCTATGCTGCTTAATCTGGCTGAGGGCGTACTGCGTATGCTCATTTTTATCAGCTATATTGCAGCAATATCTTCTATGAATGACATCCAAAGAGTGTTTCAGTACCATGGTGCAGAGCACAAAACAATATATACCTATGAAGCTGGATTGCCTTTGAAGGTAGAGAATGTGCGTCAGTTTACTACTCTGCATCCCCGCTGTGGCACCAACTTCCTGATGATTGTTATGCTTATCAGTATGTTCATCTTTACATTTTTAGGATGGCCTAATCTGGTAGAGCGTATCTTATCAAGAGTAATCCTGATGCCTGTTATTGCTGGTGTCAGTTATGAAATAATCCGCTTTGCAGGAGCCCATGCAGATAATACCTGTGTCCACTATGCTATTATGCCGGGATTACTGCTGCAAAAGCTTACTACACGTCAGCCCGATGATTCCCAGATGGAGGTTGCTATTGCTTCTCTTAAGGCAGTGCTGCCTGAGGATGATCCGGTTATGATAGCCACTGCAGAGGCCGAAGCCAAGGAAAAGGAAGAGGTTCAGCCTGCTGAGGCTTGAGAAGGGTGAAAGATAGGCTAGTGAATTCTTAATGCTTACCCCTGAAAAAATTTACAGGAGAAAAAGAAATGCTGGATAAATTACAAGCAATTGAAGATAGATATTTAGATTTAGAAGCGAAAATCAGTGATCCTGATGTTATAGCCAACCAAGGTGAATGGCTGAAATGCACCAAGGCTCACGCTAAGCTGGAACCTGTAGTTACTGCTTTTCGTGAGTACCGCGATATGGTCAAGGCTAAGGAGGAGGCTGAAGAAATCCTTCAGGCCAACGAGGATGCTGATTTAGTAGAAATGGCTAAGGAAGAGCTTAAAGAGCTGAAGCCCCAAATCGAAGAATATGAGGAAAAGCTGACCATTCTGCTGCTGCCCTCCGACCCTAACGATGACAAGAACGTAATTGTGGAAATCCGCGGCGGTGCTGGCGGCGATGAGGCTGCTCTTTTTGCAGGCGTACTCTTCCGTATGTATATGCGCTATGCTGAAACCCGTGGTTGGAAGATTGAAGTTATGGACTCCAGTCCTACTGAGCTGGGTGGCTTTAAAGAGGTTGTGTTCCAGATTAATGGTGACAGTGTTTATAGCCGCATGAAGTTTGAAAGTGGCGTTCATAGAGTGCAGCGCGTGCCTGAGACAGAGTCCCAGGGCCGTGTACACACCTCCACTGTTACTGTTGCTGTTCTTCCTGAAGCAGAAGAGGTTGATGTAGAAATTAATCCTGCAGATCTGCGTGTAGATACCTATCGTGCAGGCGGTGCAGGCGGACAGTATGTAAACAAAACGGAATCTGCTGTACGTATTACCCATATTCCTACTGGTATTGTTGCTCAATGTCAGGACGAAAAATCCCAGCTGAAGAACCGCGAAAAATGTATGCGTGTTCTCCGTGCCCGTATTTTGGAACAAGCACAGGAAGAGCAGCGTGCAGCTACTGCTGAGGACCGTAAGAGCCAGGTTGGCACCGGCGACCGCAGCGAACGTATTCGTACCTATAACTATCCTCAGGGACGCGTAACCGACCATCGCATTGGTCTGACTCTCCATAAGCTGGAAGCAATTGTCAATGGCGATATGGAGGAGCTTGTAAGCGCTCTGATTACTGCAAAGCAAAGTGAACAATTACGTCAGGTGAAATAAGATGAATAAGCCTGTTTGGACTATCATTAAAATTTTAGATTGGACGAAGCAGTACTTCGCAGATAGGGGCGTGGAAAATCCACGCCTTGATGCTGAAGTGCTGCTTTGTGCTGTTTTACAGTGCGAGAGAATCAAGCTGTATATGGACTTTGAACGTCCTTTGACTGGGGCGGAGCTGTCTCAGTACAAAAATTATGTAGCACGTCGTGGACAGCACGAGCCTTTGGCTTACATTTTAGGCGAAAAGGAATTTATGCGCAACAGCTTCAAGGTTACCTCCGCAACTCTTGTTCCTCGTCCTGAGACGGAGCTGCTGGTAGAAAGCCTTATTAAGGCAGCACAGGGACTGAAGGCTGATGGTGATGTTAAAATTCTTGACATTGGCACAGGCAGCGGTGCTATTATTGTGTCCTTATTAGATTATCTGCCTAATGCTAAGGGTGTTGGTGTGGATATTAGCGTGGATGCTCTTATTGTTGCCGAAGAAAATTCTAGGCGCATTGGCGTAAGGGAACGTGCGGGCTTTATGCAAAGCGATTTGTTCAGTCGCATTCCAGCAGATAAAAAATTCGATATTATAGTGTCTAATCCGCCCTATATTCCTGCCGCTGACATTGTGGGCTTGGCCAAGGATGTGCAGAAGGAGCCTCGTGGTGCTCTTGATGGCGGCGCTGATGGCTTGGATTTCTATCGCCGCATTATCAGTGAGGCTATGGACCATATGGCGGACGAGGGCATTTTGGCCTTTGAGGTTGGCATTAATCAGGCTCAGGTGGTAGCAGAGCTGTGCCGCAAGGCTGGCTTTAAGGCTACAGCAATCCGTAAGGATTATGCAGACATTGAGCGAATGGTTTTTGCTGTTAAAGAAGAAGGAGATGGCAGTAAATATGCTGACCTATTATTGGAAATTACAAGAAACATGTGATAATACAGAAATCCTGCGTCAGGCCGCTTATTTTATCAAGACTGGCGAGGTTGTGGCCTTCCCTACAGAAACAGTTTATGGTCTAGGTGCCAACGGACTTAATTCTGAGGCTGTAGCCAAGATTTTTGCGGCCAAGGGGCGGCCCAATGACAATCCCTTGATTCTGCATATTGCAGATAAAAAGGATATTCTGCCCCTGACTACAGGTCTTAATAATAACGCCAAGGTATTGATGGAGCATTTTTGGCCTGGCCCTCTGACCCTGATTGTTAATAAATCTAGTATTGTCCCTGATGCAGTAAGCGCAGGTCTGGACACTGTAGCAGTACGCTTTCCTGGCAATCATTTTGCGCAGGAATTTATCAAAGCCTGCGGTTGTCCTATTGCAGCGCCCTCTGCTAATATTTCCGGTCGTCCCAGTCCTACTAATGCGCAGGACGTCCTGGAGGATATGCAGGGCAAGGTGGCAGCTGTTTTAGACGGCGGTCACTGCGGTATTGGTCTGGAATCTACCGTGGTTGATACTACTGAGCCTGTACCCGTAATTTTGCGTCCAGGCGGCATTACCTATGAAATGCTGACAGAGGTTCTTGGTGCTGTAGATATTGATCCTGCACTTCAGGGAGACAAGAACTTTAAGCCTAAGGCTCCGGGAATGAAATATCGTCATTATGCACCTAAGGCACCTGTTTATCTTTTGGAGGAACAGGCTGTGGAGCAGCTTCCTGTTTTAGTTAAACAGGGCTTGGCCGCAGGGCTCAAGGTAGGTGTGCTTTGCAGTGAGGCTATGCAGATGCGGCTGCTGCCTCATCAAAATCTGCAGCTTTCCTGCTGGGGCAACAGCCGTGAGCAGCTGGCAGCAGATTTGTTCGAGCTGCTGCGCCGCTTTGACCGTACTCAGCCTGATGTAATTTTGGCAGAAGGCGTAAGTGAGGATGGCATCGGCTTGGCTATTATGAACAGAATGCGCAAGGCTGCAGGGTACCAGAGCATAATTGTGAAAAATGGTATACTAATGCTAAAAAATGGTGCACAATTACCAGCTTTTATGGTAAAATGAAACTAGCTATAAAGTAATGCGAGGAGGATGTCTTATGAAAATTGCAATGGCAAGTGACCATGGCGGAGTTCATTTAAAAGAACATATTAAGAATTATTTGCAGGGCAAGGGTATTGAGGTTGTTGACCATGGTACCTATGGTGAAGAATCCTGCGACTATCCTGACTTTGCAGAGAAGCTTTGTCAGGACATTACTAGCGGTGCCAGCGGTGCTGAACGCGGCATTTTGATTTGTGGTACTGGTATTGGTATTTCTATTGCGGCTAATAAATGCAAGGGTATTCGCGCAGCTCTGTGCGCAGACGTATTCTCTGCAAAAATGAGCCGTGAGCACAACGATGCCAACGTACTCTGCATGGGCGAGCGTACTACTGGCGTAGGTCTTGCAGAAATGATTACTGATGCCTGGCTGGAGACTGAGTTTGCAGGTGGCAGACATCAGCGCCGTGTAGATAAAATAATGGCACTGGAAAAATAATCGGAGGCATATTGTGGACAAGAAACTAACTTCAATCGTTAAACAGCTTACAGACTGTGCTGAGGAGCTTATTGAAATTGCCAAACCCCGCAGGGAACAGATTTTTGTGCTGGGCTGCAGCACTAGTGAGGTTATTGGCAACAAGATTGGTACCGGAGGCAGCAGTGAGGTGGCAGTTGCTATGTTCAAGGCCTTAAAGTCTGTATGCGATAAGCATCAGCTTTTTTTGGCAGTGCAATGCTGTGAACATTTAAACCGCAGTCTTGTAGTTGATGAAGCTGCTGCTGAAAAATACGATTTGACAGAGGTGACCGTACGTCCTATGCCCCATGCAGGCGGTGCTATGGGCACGGCTGCCTATGAAAATTTTGCAAATCCCGTTGTTGTAGAAGCTGTTAAAGGTCATTTAGGTATGGATATAGGACAAACCCTTATTGGTATGCACCTAAGACGGGTAGCAGTTCCTGTGCGCCTGCAGCATAAGCTGATTGGTGATGCAGTATTGACTGCTGCCAGAACACGTCCGCCTCTTATTGGAGGCGAGCGCGCCAAATATCCTGCTAATAGATAAAATAAGCCTTAAAATTGAGGAGGAACTAAGAACATGAACTTAGACAAATTGGCTATTGCGGATCCAGAGCTTAACGGCTATATTAATGAAGAGCTTAACCGTCAAAGAAATAAGATTGAGCTTATTGCATCCGAAAACTTCGTAACCCCGGCAGTAATGGAGGCTATGGGCACTGTACTGACTAACAAGTATGCGGAGGGCTATCCTGGTCATCGCTACTATGGTGGCTGCGAATACGTAGATAAGGTAGAAACCCTTGCTATTGAGCGCGCTAAAAAGCTGTTCAATGCTAAATTTGCCAATGTCCAAGCTCATGCTGGCGCAAATGCCAATCTGGCAGTATACTTTGCGTTCCTGCAGCCTGGCGATACCATTATGGGTATGAATCTGTCTCAAGGTGGTCACCTGAGCCATGGATCCCCGGTAAATATTTCCGGCAAATATTTCAAAGTAGTTCCCTATGGTGTAAATAAGGAAACCGAAGTAATTGACTATGATGAAATGGAAAAGATTGCTAAAGAGCATCAGCCCAAGATTATTGTTGCAGGTGCCAGCGCTTATCCCCGTGTAATTGATTTTGCTCGTGTAGCAGAAATTGCTCACAGTGTAGGTGCGCTCTTTATGGTTGACATGGCACATATTGCAGGCCTTGTTGCTGCAGGTCTTCATCCCAGCCCCATGCCCTATGCTGACGTAGTAACCACTACTACTCACAAAACCCTCCGTGGTCCTCGCGGCGGTCTGATTCTGACCAATAACGAGGAATATGCTAAGGCAATCAATAAATCCATTTTCCCTGGCGTTCAAGGTGGTCCTCTGATGCACGTTATTGCTGCTAAGGCTGTTGCTTTCGGCGAAGCACTGAAGCCTGAATTCAAGGAATATCAGGAAAATATCGTGAAAAATGCTAAAGCCTTTGCTGAAGCATTGGTTAAAGAAGGCTTCCGTCTTGTTTCCGGCGGTACTGATAACCATTTGGTTCTGGTTGACGTTCGTGGCCAAGGCCTGACTGGCAAGGTTGCAGAGCATCTGTTGGATGAAGTAGGTATTACCTGCAACAAGAATACCATTCCCTTTGATCCTGCAAGCCCCTTTGTTACCAGCGGTCTGCGTTTAGGCACTCCTGCTGCTACTACTCGTGGCTTTAATGAAGACGACTTCCGTGAAATTGCAGCAATCATCGGTCTGATACTGAACAATCCTGAGGATGCTGCTAAGCACGCAGAGGCTGCTAAACGTGTAGCTGCTCTCTGTGCTAAATATCCCATGTATCCTAATCTCTAATATTTAAGCTATACATATGTCACCGCTCTCTTATGGGGAGCGGTGTCTTTAAAAGCAAAATAAACAGAATCTTCATATATTTTTGAATAAAATTGCATATGCAAATCAATTTTATACTGCACCACTGTATGTATGACGGCTATTCATATTAGCTATCTCACTGCGCAGCGGAGGTGTGGAGTTGTTTTGCTGATTTTTCAAAAGAAAGGAATATATCAATGCAGATTACAATCGTAGATCATCCCCTGTTAAAGGAAAAAATGACCGTATTGCGTGACGCTAACACTGATTGCGCATCCTTCCGTCGTGCTATTGGCGAAGTTGCTATGCTGCTGACCTTTGAGGCTGCAAAAAACATTCCCGTGGAAGAGGTTGATGTAACAACTCCTCTCTGTACAACTAAAGGTCATAAAATTAAAAACTCCGTTACTGTTGTACCTATTCTGCGTGCAGGCTTAGGCTTTATGGAAGGCGTACTGACTGTACTGCCCGAAGCTAACGTTGGTCATATCGGTATGAGCCGTAACGAAGAAACTCTGGAGCCTTTGGAATACTACTGCAAAATGCCTAAGGATCTGGACGCTTATACCATCGTAGTTGACCCTATGCTGGCAACTGGTGGTTCTGCTGTAGCAGCTATTGACCAAATCAAAAAACGCGGCTATCATAACATTTGCTTTATGTGCCTGGTAGCAGCTCCTGAGGGTGTAGAAAAGCTTAACGCTGCACATCCTGATGTAACTATCTATACTGCAGCTCTTGATAAATGCCTCAATGAGCATGGTTATATTGTTCCCGGTCTGGGTGACGCCGGTGATAGAATTTTTGGCACCCTGTAAGACTATGGAAGCAAAAAGCAGACCCGAATGGGACGAATATTTTATGGAAATCGCCAAGGTGGTAAGCACACGCTCCACCTGCCTGCGACGCAGTGTAGGCGCCGTTATTGTCAAAAATCGTCAAATTGTAGCGACTGGCTATAACGGTACTCCTAAGGACCTGCCTCACTGTGCAGAGGTTGGCTGCCTGCGAGAGCAGCTCAATGTACCATCTGGCAAAATGCACGAGCTTTGTCGTGGCATTCATGCTGAGCAGAAC
Source organism: uncultured Phascolarctobacterium sp. (assembly GCA_900547415.1). GTDB lineage: Bacteria > Bacillota > Negativicutes > Acidaminococcales > Acidaminococcaceae > Phascolarctobacterium_A. The sequence goes on from URGS01000024.1 coordinate 20,846, forward strand.
GCTGTAGTACAGGCTGCTTATCATGGTGTGTCCGTTAATGGTGGCACCGTTTACTGCACTCATCAGCCCTGCGTTGTATGTACTAAAATTCTCATTAACGCAGGTATTGAGCGCATTGTTTACGCCAATCCTTATCCAGACAAGCTGGCTGAGGACATGATGAAGGCCTCTGGCATTAAGATTGATATCGTAAAATAAAAACAAAAATCTGTGCGTATTAGCGAAAGCTAGTTGCACAGATTTTTTGCTTAGGGTATAATATTATATGAGATAGCTGATGAGTTGGCTTGTCAATCCGCAAGGATTGGTGGTGATACTATGACGACCTTTGAGGTACTATCTTTGATGATAGCCTTCGGCATCTTAGTTGCTACTATCATAATTGCTTCCAAGTAATTATTGATGCAAGCCTGTAGGGGCTGTAAGGACGCCTTCACGTAAATTTTCTTGAGACGAGCCGACGCTACCACACATCAGCTGTCTCTTTTTAGTTAGCGCAACACACGCCAACTATCTCTATAAATATTATAGACCAATAGGAGCTTTTATGCAAGGAATGCATTTTGACACATTTATTTTGCTTGCTAAATGACTGTATTCGTGATAAAGTAAGCTCATAACTGCATAAGAAAACGCTAGGGGCGCAATTTTTGCTGAGAGGACACAGTCCGACCCTTTGAACCTGATTACGGATAATACCGGCGTAGGAAAGCGAAAAATTTGGGCTTGCCAAAGCTTTACCAGCCGTTTCCGCAGGGAAGCGGCTTTTTTGATGCAAAAAGCAAAATAAGGAGCGTGAGCTTAATGGCAACACAAATGCAGCTGGCACGTCAGGGCATTATTACAGAAGCAATGAAAATAGTAGCGGAGCAGGAAAGGGTGTCTCCCGAATTTATCCGCGAGGGCGTAGCAAAGGGAACAATCGCCATTTGCTGCAATGTTAATCATAAAAATCTTATTCCCAGAGGCGTAGGCGAAGGCCTCAAGGTCAAAGTAAACGCTAATATTGGTACCTCCAGCAGTTATCCTGATCCGGAGCCGGAGCTGAAAAAGCTTGAGGCAGCCATTGCAGCGGGTGCAGACTCTGTTATGGATTTATCAACTGGCAACAATATCAGTGCGTCACGCAAAGCCATTATTGACGCTTCTACGGTTATGGTAGGCACAGTGCCTATTTATCAGATTACTGTAGAAACCATCCAAAAGCGCGGCGCTGTTGTAGAAATGACTAAAGAGGATATTTTTGATGTTATCCGCCAGCAGGCCAAGGACGGAGCTGACTTTATGACTATCCACTGCGGCATAAATCGTCAGGTGCTGAAAGCCTTGGTTGATGAAGGTCGTGTAATGGACGTAGTTAGCCGCGGCGGCAGCTTTATTACTGGCTGGATGCTTCATAATGACAAGGAAAATCCTCTTTATGAATACTATGATGAAATTCTTGATATCTGCGAGGAATATGATGTTACCATTAGCTTGGGCGACGGACTTCGTCCTGGCTGCATTGCCGATGCTACGGACAGAGCGCAGATTCAGGAGCTGCTTAACTTGGGCGAGCTGACTCAGCGTGCCTGGGACAGAGGCGTGCAGGTAATGGTAGAAGGTCCTGGACACGTGCCCTATAATCAAATTGCAGCTAATATGCAGCTGCAAAAGCGCATCTGTCATGGTGCACCTTTCTACGTACTTGGACCCTTAGTAACAGATGTTGCTCCTGGCTATGATCATATTACTGGTGCCATTGGCGGAACCCTGGCCGCTATCAGCGGTGCAGATTTCCTTTGCTACGTAACTCCGGCAGAGCATCTTGGACTGCCTGACTTGGAGGACGTTCGCCAAGGTGTTATTGCATCCCGCATTGCTGCTCACGCTGCAGATTTGTCGAAAGGTAATAAAGAGGCCTGGGCGTGGGATTTGGCTATGGCTAAGGCTCGTAAAGAGCTGGATTGGAAAACACAGCTAGAGCTGGCACTGGATCCTGTTAGAGCAGTGGAATATCGTAACAAAAAGAATAAGTCCGATGATGAAGCCTGCTCCATGTGCGGTGATTACTGTGCAGTAAAAATTGTAGGACAATATTTGGACGAGCATAAACGTAAAAACTAATACACTTATAGAGGGCTAACGGAAGTTGGCCCTCATTTTTATTGCAGATTTAGCCTGAATGCACTAGAATAATTAGGTAAATTATAATTGCTGTAGAAATAATATATACTTTGCAGTATGGTAGGACGGTGCAATAATGTTAGGAACAATCGTAAATGTAGGAACAATTTTAACAGGCTCTATTATTGGCAGCTTTTTGAGCAGAGGCATCAAGGAAAATTATAAAACAGCACTTTTTGACGGACTAGGCTTGGCAACTGTAGGCTTAGGCGTAAACGCCTTCGTCAGCAATATGCCCAAGGTAGAATACCCAGTGCTTTTTATTGCCAGTATAGCTTTGGGAACACTACTAGGTACATATTTGGACTTGAATGGTAAATTCCATAGCCTGTTGGAAAAGGCCAAAGGTGGCTCACGCTTGGCAGAGGGACTGTCAACGGCTATACTGCTCTTTTGCATAGGTACGCTATCCATATTAGGACCTATAGAAAGCCGACTCAATGGCAATAATACCTATCTTTTTACTAATGCGACTCTGGATTTCGTTTCGTCTATTATCTTAGCTTCGGCCTATGGAATAGGCATTGCCATTGCAGCTCTAGTATTGTTTTGTTGGCAGGGAAGCATATATCTTTTTGCAGGTGTCATTGCGCCCTATATGACGCCAAGTCTTTTGGGCGAGATTTCTGTATTAGGCGGAATTTTTCTCATGAGCTCAGGCTTAGGAATTTTGCAGCTTAGGGACTGCAAAACTCTTAATATGCTGCCTGCACTTTTAGTGCCGCCGCTGTTCTATTGGCTGGTGAAAATTGTAGTCTAAGCAACATGTGCAAAAAATGCACAAGTTGCCACACCCCCCCCTGTGTGCCTAGGGGCACATCCGTCCGGTTCGTGACCATACCCCCTGTGTGCCTAACGGCACATCCGTCCGGTCCAGACCGCCCTCTCTTGGCCTAAGGCCAATTCACCTTGTCCCCTTGAATAAGGGGGACCGAGAGTTCTGCGTAAACGTAAATTAGAATTACGAATTCCTGGCTCCCCTTACTAAGGGGAGCTGTCAGCGAAGCTGACTGAGGGGTGCGGTACAGTGTGTCAGCGGAGTAAAAGCTCTATAGGAGAATTTCTATGTATAGAGAAAACAAAAAATATAATCCTGATTTGGTTAAGCGTGCTCGTCTATTGAGAAAAGCAATGACGTATGCGGAAAGAAAGTTGTGGTATTTATTTCTTTCTAGGCATTATGTGAAATGGTATCGGCAAAGAATAATGGGTAATTTCATTTTAGACTTCTATTGTGCAAAAGCTCATTTAGCAATAGAAATTGATGGCGGACAACACTATACGAAACAAGGTATAGCATACGATGAAGAAAGAAGTCAGTATTTATTAAAGTTTGGAGTTAATGTTGTTCGCTACTCTAATGATGATATTAAGAAACGATTTGATGAGGTTTGTAAAGATATTGATAGAAAAGTGAAAAAGTTGATCGCTGACCCCCTGCGCAGCGAAGCTGCGTCTGTGACCCTTGAATAAGGGGGACCGAGAGTTTGGCGTAAACGTAAATTAGAATTGCGAACTCCTGGCTCCCCTTACTAAGGGGAGCTGTCAGCGAAGCTGACTGAGGGGTGCGGTATAGTTTTCTGCGAAGGTGACTGAGATGTGTGACACCCTAAAAATTAGTACCAACCCCTAATATCAGGACCTATTAGCTGCTAAATTTTCTGAAAACGTGAAACGCTTTACAGTTTTATTAAAAACAACCAGTTATAATTGTGAAACTGTATTGTGAGCCATAGCTCATATGATGGTGAACCCATTGAAAATAGAACAGTTTTATAGTGTAAATGGCAAAATTTAGGGATAAAGTGTAATAATATTGAAAAATATCCCTGTGGAATGAAAATTTTAAGAGAATTTAACTTGCTTTTTTTGTGAATATGCTTTACACTATACGTAGCAGTAAGAAGTGCTGACGGTACAGTCAGAATGCAACTTTTTATTGCCTCACCCCTGATTATAAAAGTCCAAAGGCAAGGCAAGATGCTTACAAGGTAGAGGAAACAAGGCAACTCTTACCAGAGTGTAAGAAGAATGCTAAACCGGAGGAATTTTGTAATAAATTTATTTCAACTCTATCCGAAGATAGAGAAAAAGAGGAGGAAATTTATTATGAAAAAATCCTTAGTACTCGCAATGGCTATGGCTCTTGGCGTAACTGCTTCCGCATACGCTGCAAATCCGTTCTCCGACGTTCCGGCTGGCCACTGGGCATATGATTCCGTAGCAGAACTGGCAGCTGCAGGCGTAGTTGATGGCTACACCGATGGCTCCTTCGGCGGCGACAAACTGATGACCCGTTATGAAATGGCTCAAATCGTAGCAAAAGCTATGGCAAAAGGCGCTAACGTTGACAAACTGGCTGCTGAATTCGCTGACGAACTGGATACCCTGGGCGTTCGTGTAGCTAACCTGGAGAAAAAAGCTGACAACGTTAAAGTAACTGGTGAAATGCGTTATCGTTATGCTGACAGCGATCTGGATGGCAACACTAATGACCTGCGTTCCCGTATCTGGGTAAATGGTCAAGTTAACGATGACTGGTCTTACACTGGTATGATTGAAAACGTTCAAGATTTCGATAATGATGCTAATGAAGATGGCGACGTAAGATTCCAACGTGCTTATGTACAAGGTAAATTGGGCGGTATGGATGTAACTGCTGGTCGTTACAATGCATTCTTCGCTAATGGCTATGTATACGATACCCGTGCTGATGGCGTAGAACTGGCTTATGGCGATAAAGTACAACTGAAAGGCTTTGCTGGTAAAGCAACCGATGATATTAGTGTACTCCCTGCAGTTAAAGCAGAAGGTGATGTAACTTCTGGTGGTAACTATGCAGGTGCAGAAGTATCTGCTGCTCTGGGTGGCGTAAACCTGATGGGCGGTTATGTAAACTTCAAAGACATGGGCGCAGGTGTGTACGGTGATGAAGTTGTTGGCGAAACTGATTTTGACAACGCAATTTGGTATGTTGGTGCTGATTACACTATGGGCGATGTAACCCTGAATGCTATGTATCTGAAAGGCGATGCAAGCTGGGATGCAGTTCCGGGTGCATCTGATGCTATTGATAAATATCTTGATGACGATGGTTTTGTAGTTGGTTTGACCTATAAAGGCGCTAAAGCTGACGAAGTTGGTTCCTATGGCGTTTTCGCTAACTACTATGACCAAGGTGCACAAACCTATGTAGCACACACCACCGATGCTAACACCTTTGGTATGACTGGCTTCAAAGGTTGGGGTGCAGGCGTAGAATACACCTTTGCTAAGAACATCGTTGGTACCGTTGCTTACTATGACACCGAGTCCAAATTGGCTGACGAGTTTGATTACAGCTACGATGACCAAAAAGTTTGGGCTGACGTAACCTTCACTTTCTAATTTAATATGGTTCTTTAACTATTGTTGGGGTCTAGTAAAAAGTTAATATCTTTTTCTTTACAATTCAGTTCCTCTACTGATACAATTTAAAGTATCCGTAGAGGAATTTTTTATATAGAGGAGACGATGAAAGTGTTTTTAGGATACTATGTAGTTAATTTTCAAAATAAAAAATGTCTATGTCTGACTAAAAGTGGTGTGGACAACAAAATTTGGCATATAGGTGCTGAATATTCTGTAGGTGATGTGACTGTAAGTGGTATGTATTTGCATGGCGACACCTCCCGTAAAACTCCTATCCAGCAAGAAGCTGACAAGGATGGCTACATGGTTGGCGTATCCTACAAGGGTGCAGAAGCTGCAGAGGTTGGCTCCTATGGTCTGTGGGCTAATTACTATGATCAAGGCGGTCAAACTGTAATTGTACATACTTCTGATGCTAACACCTTTGGTCGCCTTGGCTTTGAAGGTTATGGCGTAGGTGCAAACTATACCTTTGCTAAGAACATAGTTGGTACTTTAGCTTACTACGACACTGAAAGCAAAGCTAAAACCGGTAAATACAAGGACAAAGATGACCAAATTCTTTGGACTTCCTTAACCTTCTCCTTCTAAATTTAATATTTGATATTTAAAACAGGATGGCGCAAGTCATCCTGTTTTTATATGCATTCCTATGCAGTTATTCAATACTTAGCGGAGGGTTATAAAGTTTTAGTTGTAATATGAAGGTATGGTATCTGTACATATGAAGTGATTATTGGAAATAGGTTAGGGAGAACATTGGAAGTAAAAGAAAATTTTCTAAAAGCTCTTGCCAAAAATAATATTACCTGCTATAATATACAAGTAACCTAACGGAGTGGTACTCAAGCTGGCTGAAGAGGACGGTTTGCTAAATCGTTAGGCGGGTCAAACCGCGCCAGGGTTCGAATCCCTGCCACTCCGCCATTAGAAATGATGAGCAGTGAATATTCACTGCTCTTTTTTGTTAAATGATATAATTTATTAGCTAAGCAAGGAAGGAAAATTCTTATGAAGCTGAATATTATAGATATATCTTCTCTGCCTAAGGATTATTTTGATGATTTGATGGTACGCATGGCTCATCATAGTACTGCTATTGAAGGCAACACATTGACTCAAGGCGAAACGAAAAGCGTTTTGATTGATGGATATGTTCCTCGTGCTATCAACCTTAGAGAATTGAATGAGGTACTGAATTATAAAAGCTTTACCAGCCACATGGTCGATTATTTACATAAAGATAGAGCAATCTCCACAGACTTTATTAAGGAAATCCACGGAATTTTATGTCACGAGGCTATTGAGTCTGTTCCCGGTAGATTTAAAACACAGCCCAATATGGTTATTGGTGCTGATTTCATACCATCTCCGCCTTATCGTGTTCCCATGGATATGGAGAATTGGGTATTAGATTTAAAAGTGCAGCTGGATAACGCCCAGACTGAACGTGATATTGTTGAGTCTGTATGTCGTCAACATTTTGCTTTTGAACGTATTCATCCATTTTCAGATGGTAATGGTAGAGTAGGCAGAGCATTATTGGTATATAGCTGTTTACAGAATGGAATATTGCCTATTGTAATACCTGTAAAACAAAAGCAACGCTATATAAGCTGCCTTAATGATATGGATTTAGAAGGAATGGTAAATTTTTCCTTTGATCTTATGGCCGAAGAAAAGCTGCGTTTAGAGGCCTTTGGAGTAAAATTAGGAGATTAAGCATAGGCTTTGCATCCATTGTACTCCGCCATTAGTAATGACGAGGCTGGGACAAAACTCAGATATAGACAGATAATCATAAGAAAGCATATAAAGCATATAAAGTATATAGCTAAAATTAAAAATCATTAAACATATGCAAAAACAAAGAGGCTAGAGGTTGAGTAATACTCAACCCCTAGCCTTGCTTTAGTTTATGAGACCACTTTTGTCCCAGCCTCTTTTTGTATTCTTTATATAGAAATACTATGCTTATATGCCGTAAGCCTTGCTTTAGTTTATGAGGGTAGTTTTGTTTCAGACTCTTTTTATATGTGCTTGTAAAGCTAATGTTTTTTAGGTAGAATATGACTAGATAAGCAATGAGATACTAATGAATAGATGTATGTTGTGCAAGGAGGGAAGGCAATGCTTGATGAGGTAATTTTTTTTCAAACACGTATCTTTAGAATTTTTTGTGATAAAGCTAAGCTTTCTGCTCACGATGCAAATATGATATTTGATCAATATGGTATTTGGAAATATTTAGAAGATGCTTATGATGTACTACATATAAACGGAGATGAGTGTGCGCTCGATGATGTAATAGATATATTAAAAGAGAAGGGTGTAAATATATGAATCTAAAGGATGGTATGTTATTGTATCATGGCAGTTATATAGCAGTTGAAAAAATAGATTTATCTAAGTGCGATG
>URGS01000025.1 GCA_900547415.1 uncultured Phascolarctobacterium sp.
AGCAGTTGAATGTTAAATCTATGTTAAATCGCCTAATATTTTGTTTTAAATTTAACATATTCTTATTCTAAATTTAACATTAGACATTTTTTATCTAAATTTACACTTAATAAGCATATTTTTTACTGAATATTTAGCACAAAAATGAAATCCTAAATTGCAATAAGAAGTTGCACACTTTTTAAAAATCAAGCTGCATAAATCTTATCAAGCTCATTCTCGAATAGATCATCAGGTGATTTGTATCCGAGTATTTTCCTGGGTAACAAATTACACCAATCTGCTGTCAACAGAATATCATCAGAAGTATATTTGCCTATTCTCTTTCCTTTAGGAATAAATCTTCTTAAAAGACCATTGTGACGTTCGTTAGAACCTCTTTCCCATGAACTGTAAGGGTGGGCAAAGTATACTTTTGTCTTTGTGTTATCTTCAAGCTTTGCGAGTTCAGCAAATTCACTACCGTTATCACTTGTTATAGTTTTGAATATCTGGCTAAACTTATCGCCATAGTAATTTTTCAAGTATTCCATAGCTTTACTAACGGAAGATGTTGTTTTTCCTTCGATTTTAATGGCTATGTACTTGCGTGTAAGACGTTCTACAAGAGTTAATATAACGTTATCACTCTTGCTTTTACTGCCTATAACAGTATCTATCTCCCAATGTCCAAACTCGCTACGACCAGTTATTTCTGTCGGTCTTTCGTCAATACTGCGACCTAGATGTTTTAGGCATTCCTTAACGTTATGACGGCGTTTGCGTCTACGAACTTTTAGCGGTAGGTCGATGTTACGCAGTGCAAGAAGCATAGAGTCAACATAGTTGTACAGTGTTTTTACGCACACCATCTCAGAATCTACATACAGCTTGTGTGTTTTTGCATAACCGTAACAGGCGTCCAAGGACCACCCTTTTTCAAGAACCATTTCAACAACCCAGGAGACAAACTTACTGGACAAAAATCTTCTAGATTTCCTAATACTGTTAGCATGGCTTTGTTCGTATGCATTTTGTGCACGTCTAGCTCCATATCTACCGGTATTATGATGAGCACCACGCTTCAATTCATTACGGATAGTATTGGGAGCGCAATTAAAATGTCTAGCCAACTGGCGGAGAGAATAACGTACAGATTTATTGGATAATATCCCTTGTAATTCTCTGCGGTCACCATAAGAAAAATGTTTACCTTTTATGTGTTTTGTGGTATCTTGAGTATAGTCCATTGTGATTGCCTCCTTGTAAGTTTTGTGTAGTAGCTTAATTTTAACATGAAGAGGTCACAATGGACTATTTTTATTCTGTTTTCAAGGTGTGCAATTTCATTTTACAATGAACCAATTTTAATAAAATTAGAATAATTCCTATTCAGAAAATTTTTCATTATGCTTATGACAGCTCACCTTACCGACATTACCAACTAAATAATGGCTCCAAGAAATCTTTGTGAGCAACTCCATAGAAAGCAGACTCAAGCTCAGCATAATTACAAATAGCAATGGATAGAAATAGACCTGTACAGGAGTAATATGCATATAAGTCAGTAATCTATCTCCTAAATACATAAAGACAATATGAATCAGAAAAATACCAAAGGAATAATTTCCTAAATACATAATAAAGCGCTTGCTCAGGCTATCCTGTGCCTCTAATGTATGGGCATGACGGAAAAGCATAGCTATAGTAATCGTATACAAAACAAGATTTAACGGAAAACATACAAAGTCCAGAAAATGATAACTATGCCAATAATATTTAGCAATCCAGCAAACAATAACTGCTGGCAAAGATATGACAAATAATCCAACAATAATACCATGATTACAATCTAACCAAAGTAATAACTGTTTATAATAAGTTGCTGCTGCCATACCAAAAGTAAAATAAGCAATATAACGTAAAAATGTCGTTGTACCAATCAAAAATAAAACATATTGATCAGTAAAAACAATATTATTTAATATCTTCCATCCTACCTGCAAAAAAATCATTTGAATAAAAAAACTCGGTAATCTATTTTTCATACGACAATTATTGAAATAACGTAGAAGCAACGGATAAATAACATAAAAGCCAAATAATGCCCTAAAAAAACCCATGTGTACAGCACTACTACCAGTAGCTAATAAATAAATTACCTTATGCAGACTATATCCATGATTGGCAAAAAGATAAGCACCGCCGACATACAATAGTGAAAACAATACATATGGTGCAAATACTGACAAAAACATCTTCTTAAAAAACGGCCATTTGTAATGATCTGCATGCCCATTATGACTGATAAACATATAGCCGGACACAAACATGACCAAGGGTACTGCAAATAAAGAAATAATATCCAACACCATTTCCGACAACGTTACCCACGATTCAGCACGAGTATGACTGAAATACCACGTTGTATGCATCAAAATAACACCTAAAACAACAAATCCTCTTAATACCAAAGTAATACTCATATATACATCTTCTTTCTCCAATATTAAAATTTCTTATTACAGGAATAGGTATTCATATGTTGCTAAATAAAATTATACCACATATTCATTTAGAAGAAAAATAACAGATTATTATATATTTTTTTACTTTTGTGAATTAGATAATAAATTGCAATTTTCATAATTTTCTGTACACTAATTACACTATTCAAATCCACTGAATAAACATAAAAAGTGTTAATATGTTACAATGGTGGGTGCTAAAAATGCATAAAAGGGAATAAATGCAATATTTCTGTTGACAAAGGACTGCTTGAATGGCATAATATGGCACATAAACTTAAAATTTCACCTTAAATGCTGTGAAGGGAAGAAGACATATAGCTGGTGCTTTAGAGAGCTGTCGTTTGGTGCAAGGCAGTGCACGGCTAGATGTGGATACTGGTCCCGGAGCTGCCATCCTGATATGTAGGGAGGGACGTGTGGTCACGTTACAGACAAGGCCTTGTTGGAGGTTAGAGGGTTTGGCGTAAGTCAGGCTGAAATAGGGTGGTACAGCGTGGATATTCTTCGCCCCTAATATTTTATTAAGGGGCGATTTTTTATGCCCTAAATTTTGGAGGTATTATAAATGAAACAGGAAAAAATGTATGTTCCCTTTGAAAGAGTCAGTCTTCCGGATCGTCAGTGGCCGGAAAAGATTATTGATAAAGCGCCTATTTGGTGCAGTGTTGATTTGCGCGATGGCAACCAGGCCTTGATTACCCCCATGGGTATTGCGGAAAAGCTGAAATTTTTCCATACCTTGGTAGATTGCGGCTTTAAGGAAATCGAGGTCGGCTTTCCTTCTGCCTCTGAAACTGAGTATGAAATTTTAAGAACCTTGATTGAAGGCAATCATATTCCTGATGATGTTACTGTGCAGGTTCTGGTGCAGGCTCGTGAGGAGCTGATTCGCAAAACCTTTGAGGCGGTGCGCGGTGCCAAGAACGTAATTATTCATTTCTACAATTCCACATCTACTCTGCAGCGCAAGGTTGTTTTTGGCAAGGATATGGACGGTATTATAGATATTGCTGTACAGGGTGCGCGCCTTATCCGTCAGCTGACAGAGGAGGAGGTTGTCCGCAGCGGTATGAATATTCGCTATGAATATTCTCCTGAAAGCTTTACAGGTACGGAAATTGATTTCTCTATTGCTATTTGTGAGGCTGTTATGGAGGAGATGGGTGCAACAAAGGAAAATCCCATTATTATCAACCTGCCGTCAACTGTGGAAATGTGCACTCCTAATACCTATGCGGATCAGATAGAATATTTCTGCCGTAATATGAAAAATCGTGAGGCTGCCATCATTAGTCTCCATCCTCATAATGACCGCGGGACTGGCGTTGCCTCTGCAGAGCTGGGCCTGATGGCTGGCGCTGACCGTATCGAGGGTACTCTCTTTGGTAATGGTGAGCGTACAGGCAATCTTGACATTGTAACTGTAGCTCTTAATATGTTTACCCAGGGAGTGGAGCCTGAACTGGACTTTTCTAATATTTTGGCCATTAAAAAGATTTATGAGGACTGTACTAAAATGCGTGTTCCCGAGCGTCAGCCCTACGCTGGTGCCTTGGCCTTTACCGCCTTCAGCGGCTCCCATCAGGACGCAATCCGCAAGGGCTATGAATATATGAAGAACAGCGGCACAAGCTATTGGGAGGTTCCCTATCTGCCAATTAACCCTGCAGACCTTCATCGTGAGTATGAGCCTGTTATCCGCATCAATAGCCAAAGCGGCAAGGGCGGAGCGGCCTTTGTTCTGCAGCAGGCTATGGGCTACAACCTGCCTAAGGAGATGCACCCCGAGTTTGGCAATATTGTTAAGGCAGCAGCTGACCGCTATGGTGATGAGCTGACAAGTCAGCAGATTGTTGATTTGTTCCACAGTGAATATATAGACTACACAGGTCGTTACAGCCTGCAGCGTCATCGTTTCACAGAGCTTAACGATGCTGACGGCAGCGTTCACAGCCGTTTTGAGGGTACTATAGGAGTGGACGGAGAGGCGAAAAACATTGCAGGTGTAGGCAATGGTCCTATTGACTCATTCTTCCAGGCTTTAGACCACATTGGCATTAATGGCTATGAATTCGTTAACTATCACGAGCATGCTATTTCTCGCGGCTCCGATGCGTTAGGCATTTGCTACATTGAATTGAAGCGTCCTGACGGCAGACATATCTTTGGTGCAGGCATTCATGCAAATATCAACGTAGCAGCTTTGCTGGGAATTATTTGTGCTATTAATCGTTCTGAAAAATAAAAAATTTGTAATAAAAAAGGTCGATACGAAGGTGTTGGCCTTTTTTATGGTCTAGACGGTGATTTTCGATAAAAATCCGAACAATCAAAGTGAAAACTGTTAAAAAGTTCACAATTTTATTTGACACTTAGCCTCTTGGTTGGTAAAATTAAAGTGTATACAATTACGTAAGATGGCCCGAGAAAGTTGGTTTCCTAGTAGAATATATAGTAATGCCTTTGCTTGGGCTTTGTTATTTAGTAAAAATTAGGGAGATTGTCCTAGATTAAAGGATTTGTGGAAATGGAGGCTGATTTTAATGAAGGTTGCTATCATTATGGGCAGTAATTCTGACTGGCCTATCTTAGAACCTGCAGAAAAAACTCTGAAGGAATTTGGCGTAGAGGTAGAGGTTGTTGTGGCTTCTGCTCACCGTACTCCTGACGTTGTACACGAATTTGCTTCTGGTGCCCGTGAACGCGGCGTAGAGGTAATCATTGCTGCTGCAGGTGCTGCTGCACATTTAGGCGGTGTTATTGCTGCTTATACCACCGTACCTGTTATCGGTATTCCTATTAATGCTACCCCTCTGAATGGTATGGACGCTCTGCTGAGCTTCGTACAAATGCCGTCCGGCATCCCCGTTGCTACCATGGCAATTAACGGTGCTAAAAACGCTGCTCTTTTTGCAGTACAGATTTTAGCTACCAAATACCCTGAATTAGTAGAAAAACTGGCTGATAACCGTAAGCAAATGCAGGAAGAGGTTAAAGCCAAAGGTGAAAAATTAGCTCAATTACGTGCTGAAAAGAATTAATAAAAGCAAGGAGTGTTATTGTGGAAGATTTTATGCAAGATGATAAGCTGCATGAGGAGTGCGGTGTTTTTGGTATCTACAGTCATACTGATGACGTAGCTTTGAATACCTATTGGGGTCTCTTTGCCCTGCAGCATCGCGGTCAGGAAAGTGCCGGTATGGTTGTTTCTGATGGCAAGAATATGCAGATAAAAAAAGACATGGGTCTCGTGAACGAGGTTTTCAGAGACGGCGTTGCTGGTCTTGAGGGTCATCAGGCAATCGGCCACGTACGCTATTCCACCACCGGTTCCAGCATGGCCTACAATGTTCAGCCTTTGAAAGTATATTTCGACGGCGGCAATCTGGCTATGTGCCACAACGGCAATCTGACCAATGCAGGTCAGCTTCGCTACAACCTGGCTAAGGAAGGTGCTGTTTTCACTACTACTGTTGACACTGAGGTTGTGTTGACTCTGATTGCCTACAGTGCAAGAAAAACAATCGAAGAGCGTGTTGCTGAAGCTGTAAGACAAATTAAGGGTGCTTATGCTATGCTCTTTATGACTGATGACAAAATCGTCGCAGTACGCGATCCCTATGGCTTCCGTCCTCTTTGCATTGGCAAGATGGAAAATGGCTGGTGCATTGCTTCTGAATCCTGTGCCTTCGATTTAGTAGATGCAGAATTTGTCCGCGACGTTAAACCAGGTGAAATGATTATTATTGACAGTGATAATTCTGAGCCCCGCAGCATGATGTGGTGTGAGAATGTTCCGGAAAAAACCGGTCACTGCATTTTTGAATATGTTTATTTTGCACGTAATGATAGTGTTATTGACGGTCAGCCTGTTTACGAATCCCGTGTTCAAATGGGTCGCGAGCTGGCAAAGGAAACTAAGGATATCATTAAAGCAGATATCGTAATTTCCGCTCCGGACTCCGGTACTCCGGCTGCTATTGGCTACTCCTTGGAATCCGGCATTCCCTTTATGGAAGGCCTGACCAAGAACCGTTATGTAGGCCGTACCTTTATTCAGCCTACTCAAAAGCAGCGTGCTAACGCGGTACGTCTGAAGCTGAATCCGGTACGCAGCGTTGTTGAAGGCAAGTCCGTAATTTTGGTGGATGACTCTATCGTTCGTGGTACTACCAGTGGCAAGGTTGTTAAGCTGCTTAAGGATGCTGGCGCAAGAGAAGTACATGTATGCATTTCTTCTCCCCCGGTAACCGACAGCTGCTACTACGGCATTGATACTGCAGAGCGCAAACAGCTTATTGCTTCTCGCTGCTCTAATGAAGAAATTTGCCGTTTCATTGGTGCTGATAGTCTGCACTATATCTCCATGGACGGTATGCGCCGCGCAATCAACCAAATCGATCCGGAAGGTCTGTGCTGTGCTTGCTTTAGCTCCAAATATCCTGATAATGCTGATAAGGTGATCAGTCAAGAACCTAAAAATATTTTTGATTAATAGGAGGCAGTCATGAGCGAAGAAAAAAACCAACTTACTTATGCTGATGCCGGTGTAGATATTGATGCTGGCAACAAAGCCGTAGAGCTGATGAAGGATAGTGTACGCGCTACCTACCGTCCCGAGGTAATCGGCGACCTGGGCGGCTTTGGCGGTCTGTTTGCTTTAAACAGCGGTAAATACAAGGAGCCTATTCTGGTTTCCGGCACTGATGGCGTAGGCACTAAGCTGAAATTGGCTTTCATGGCAGATAAGCATGACACCATTGGTCAGGATGCAGTTGCTATGTGCGTTAACGATATTCTGGTACAAGGTGCAGAGCCTCTGTTCTTCCTTGACTATATTGCTGTTGATAAGGTTGATTCCCAAAAGGTTGCCAACATCGTTAAAGGTGTTGCTGATGCCTGCAAGGAATCCGGCTGTGCCCTCATTGGCGGCGAAACTGCTGAAATGGCAGGCTTCTACGCTAAGGGTGAATACGACATCGCAGGCTTCTGCGTTGGCGTAGTTGATAAAGATAAAATGATTACCGGCGCTAAGGTTAAGGCTGGCGACGTTATTCTGGGTCTGCCCTCCAGCGGCGTACATTCCAATGGTTACTCCCTGGTTCGCAAAATCTGCTTTGAAAAAATGGGCTATGCTATGGACGCATTTATTGACGACTTTGGCTGCACTCTGGGCGAAAAGCTGCTGACCCCGACTCGTCTGTATCCCCGTGTTTGCCTGCCCATGATCGAAAAATTCGATATTCACGGCATGGTTCACATTACCGGCGGCGGCTTCTATGAAAATATTCCTCGTATCCTTCCTGCTGACTGCGATGCAGAAATTAATGCAGAGGCTTGGGAAGTTCCTGTTGTATTCAAAAAACTTCAAGAATGGGGCAATGTACCCTGGAAGGAAATGTATCGTACCTTCAACATGGGCGTAGGCATGGTTCTGGTTCTGGATGCTGCAGAAGCTGATGCTGTACGTGCACACCTGACTGAAGCAGGTGAAACCTTCTATGAACTGGGCAAGGTTATTCCCGGTGAACAAAAAACCATCATGAAGGGCGGCGTTTTTGGTGCGTAAGATAGGCGTTTTAGTAAGCGGTCGCGGCAGCAATCTGCAGGCTATTATGGACAGAATCGCAGACGGCTATCTGCCGTTGGAGATTGCTGTCGTAATCAGCGATAAGGCGGACGCCTATGCTTTGGAGCGTGCAGCTAAGGCGGGTATCAAGACTATTGTTGTTGCTCGTAAGGAATGCGCATCCAAGGACGAGTTTGAAGAAAGAATTACTGCTGCATTAGTAGCTGAAGGCTGCGAACTTGTTGTTCTGGCAGGCTTTATGCGTATTTTAGGCGGTGGCTTTGTTAATAAATGGCATCACAAGATTGTTAATATTCATCCTGCGCTGCTGCCCAGCTTCCCAGGCCTTCATGGTCAGGGACAGGCTGTAGCTTATGGTGTTAAGTTCTCTGGCTGTACTGTACATTTTGTAGATGAGGGCACCGATAGTGGTCCTATCATTCTGCAAAAGGTGGTGCCGGTAATGGACGATGACACTGAAGATACTTTGGCAGAACGTATTCTGGTACAAGAGCATATTGCTCTGCCTGAAGCATTGAAGCTGTGGGCTGAAGATAAGCTGGAAATTAATGGCCGCAAGGTTAGAGTTTTGGCATAATTTAGACGAGGTGCAAATAATGAAAATCAAAAGAGCTTTACTGAGTGTTTCTGATAAAACCGGCATTGTTGAGCTGGCAAAATTCCTGAACGAAAATGGTGTTGAAATCATCTCCACCGGTGGTACCATGAAGGCTATTAAGGACGCAGGCATCCCCGTAACCTACGTTAGCGACGTAACCGGTTTCCCCGAAATCATGGACGGCCGCGTTAAAACCCTGAATCCGAAGATTCACGGCGCTATTTTGGCAGTACGCAGCAACCCTGAGCATATGAAGGCTCTGGCTGACCATGACATTACTCCTATCGACCTGGTAGTAGTAAATCTGTATCCCTTCCGTGAAACCGTAGCAAAACCTGGTGTAACCGAGGCTGAAGCTATTGAAAACATTGATATCGGCGGTCCTGCAATGGTTCGTGCTTCTGCAAAGAACTTCAAGGACGTAGTTATCGTAACCTATCCCAGCCGTTATGCTGGTCTGATGGAAATGCTGGCTAAAAAAGGCGACGTTGATGCTCGTACTCGTAAGGAGCTGGCTCTGGAGGCATTCTCCCACACTGCTGAATATGATGCTATGATTAGCGAATATCTGAAAAAACAGCTGGCTGAGTAAAGGAAGGTTTCTTATGAAAATTTTACTTATCGGCAGCGGCGGTCGTGAGCATGCTTTAGCATGGAAGCTGGCACAAAGCGAGAAGGTAGAGACCATTCTGGCAGCGCCTGGCAATCCCGGTATTGCACTCCTGCCTAAATGCCAATGTATTAATCTTGATGTTGAAGATTTGAACGGTGTAGCTAATTTTGCTGAGGAGCAAAGCATTGACCTGACCGTTGTAGGTCCTGAGGCTCCTTTAGTAGCAGGCTTGGCAGACGTTTTCAAAAGCCGTGGACTTCCTGTATTTGGTCCCTCTAAGGCTGCTGCTCAGTTAGAAGGTTCCAAGGCTTTCTCTAAAGAGATTATGGCTAAGTACAATATTCCTACTGCCTTCTTTAAGGTTTGCGAGGATATTGACACTGCCAAAGCATATGTAAAAGAAAAGGGTGCTCCTATTGTTGTTAAGGCTGATGGCCTGGCTGCAGGCAAGGGCGTAGTAGTTGCCATGACCGAGCAGGAAGCTCTTGATGCTATTGACGATATGATGGGCGACCATAAATTTGGTGCTGCAGGTGCACGTGTAGTCCTGGAAGAGTTCATGGAAGGCGAAGAGGCATCCCTCCTTGCTTTTACCGATGGCAAAACCGTTGTTCCCATGATTGCTTCTCAAGACCACAAGCGTGTATTTGATGGTGACGAAGGTCCTAACACCGGTGGTATGGGTACCTATGCTCCTGCTCCTGTTATGACTGACGTACTCCGTCTGAAGGCAACTGAGAAGGTGCTGAAACCTGTAGTTGCGGCTATGGCTGCAGAGGGTATGCCCTATCAGGGCTGCCTCTATGCAGGTCTGATGATTAAGGGCGACAGCGTTAAGGTTGTTGAATTCAACTGCCGCTTTGGCGACCCTGAAACCCAAGTAGTTTTGCCTCTCTTAGATGGCGATCTGGCTGAGATTATGCTGGCCTGCGCAACTGGTACTTTGGATCAGGTTGACTTTGGCTGGTATGACCGCGCTGCAGTATGCGTAGTCATGGCTTCCGGAGGTTATCCTGAAAGCTATGAAAAAGGCAAGGAAATCACTGGCTTGGAAGCTGCTCAGACTGACAGCAGTGTAGTTGTTTTCCACGCAGGCACAAAAGAAGCTGATGGCAAGATTGTTACCAGCGGCGGACGTGTTCTGGGCGTAACAGCTTTTGACGCTAATATCAAGGCTGCTCGTGATCGTGCCTACAATGCAGTAGAAAAAATTAAATTTGATAAGGCTTTTTATCGAAAAGATATTGCATGGAGAGCATTAAAGAGGTAAAATATATAGAATACCTATAACGTAACCCATATATAAATTTTTAAGGAAAAGAGGATGATGAAAGAATGGCTTTTTATTATGATGAACCTGCTCATACTTTTAGTGAGTATCTGTTAGTACCTGGTTATTCCTCCGAGCAATGCATTCCTACTAATGTAGATCTGCGTACTCCGTTGGTAAAATACAAAAAGGGCGAAGAACCCTCCATTGTAATGAATATTCCTATGGTTTCTGCTATTATGCAGTCCGTATCCGGTGAGAAACTGTCTATTGCTCTTTCTAAAGAGGGTGGCGTTTCCTTCATTTACGGTTCTCAAACCATTGAAGATGAAGCAGCTATGGTAGCTCGTGTTAAAGCACATCGTGCAGGCTTTGTTAGCAGCGATTCTAACATTCGTCCTGACAGCACTCTTGCTGATATTCTGGCTCTGAAAGAGAAAACCGGTCACTCCACTGTTGCAGTAACCTCTGACGGTACTGTAAACGGCAAACTGGAAGGCATTGTTACCAGCCGTGACTATCGCCCCAGCCGCATGGACCTGAACACCAAAGTTAAAGAGTTCATGACTCCTATCGACCAAATGATCGTAGCTGGCAAGGATACCACCCTGCAACAAGCTAATGACATTATTTGGGAACAGAAGCTGAACACTCTGCCCATCATCGACGATGAAGGCCGTCTGCTGTACATGGTATTCCGTAAAGACTATGCAACCCATAAGGAATATCCTTTGGAACTGCTGGACAGCAAAAAACGTCATATCGTAGGTGCTGGTATCAACACCCGCGACTATGCTGAGCGTGTACCTGCTCTGGTAGCAGCTGGCGCTGACGTACTGTGCATTGACTCCTCCGAGGGTTACAGCGCATGGCAAAAAATCACTCTGGACTGGATTCGTGAACACTATGGCGACAGCGTAAAAGTAGGCGCTGGCAACGTAGTTGACGCTGAAGGCTTCCGCTTCCTGGCTGACGCAGGCGCTGACTTCATTAAAGTTGGTATCGGCGGTGGCTCCATCTGCATCACCCGCGAACAAAAAGGTATCGGCCGCGGCCAAGCAACTGCTCTGATTGAAGTTTGCAAGGCTCGTGACGAATACTATAAAGAAACCGGCGTATATGTACCTGTTTGCTCCGACGGCGGTATCGTATATGACTACCACATGACTCTGGCTCTGGCTATGGGCGCAGACTTCATGATGCTGGGCCGTTATTTCGCTCGTTTCGACGAAAGCCCGACCAACAAAGTAAATATCAATGGTACCTACATGAAAGAATATTGGGGCGAAGGCTCCAGCCGTGCTCGTAACTGGCAGCGTTATGACATGGGCGGCGCTTCCAAGCTCTCCTTCGAGGAAGGCGTTGACTCCTACGTTCCGTATGCAGGTTCCCTGAAAGATAACGTTAACCTGACTTTGAGCAAGATTCGTTCTACCATGTGCAACTGCGGCGCTCTGACCATTCCTGAGCTCCAAGCTAAAGCTAAGCTGACTCTGGTATCTGCAACCTCTCTGGTTGAAGGCGGCGCACATGACGTTCTGCTGAAGGATAACGCTAACAGCAACTATCCTAAATAATAAGTCTGCTGCTTGCAGATGGACGCAAGGGGGCGTTCCGAAGAAATTCGGGACGTCCCTTTTTATATGAATGTTGAGATGAATGTGGCGTATCTCTATGACTAAAAAAGCAGTTTATTCTTGTCAATCCTTGAAAAAATAGGGAGGACATAAACGAATTTGTTGGATTTTGTCCTGCAGTAATAAAATAGAAAAAGAGAATACTGTGAAAATATGTAAAATATTGTACAAAAAAGTAAGGTAAAAAACTCTGTTTTTTATGGTTTTGTAATGTATACATTATTTATTACGTATACACTTGCATTTTCTGAATTTATATAGTAAAGTATTAGTAATTTGTTTTTCATATTATTGTTTTGTTGAGAGGAAAGGTGTAACAAGATGAAATTTTCCAAATTATTAAAAGTTCTTTTGTGTTCTGCTATGATGGCAGCAGTAGCATTGACTGCTGGCTGCGGCGGCGATGATAAAAAAGCTGAAACTGGCAAAAAGATTCTGAAAGTTGGTATGGAATGTGCATACGCTCCCTACAACTGGTCTCAAACCTCTGCTGACGGCGGCGCTGTAAAAATTGCTGGCACCAGCGAATATGCTTATGGCTATGACGTAATCATGGCTAAGAAAATGGCTGATTCCATGGGTGCAGAACTGGAAATCCATAAAATTGAATGGGATGGTCTGGCTCCTGCAGTAGTAAGCGGCAAAATTGACGCTGCTATCGCTGGTATGTCCATCACCTCCGAGCGTAAACAAGCTGTAGATTTTACTAAACCTTACTACTATGCAACTGTAGTAGCTCTGGTTAAGAAAGATTCTCCCCAAGCACAAGCTAAGAGCGTTGCTGACCTGAAAGGCTCCATTGCTACCTCTCAGCTGAACACCATTTGGTATGACCAAATCGACCAAGTTCCCGAAGTAACCAAGCTGCCTGCTATCGACAATGTTCCTGGCATGATCGTTGCTCTGAGATCCGGTAAATGTAACCTGATTGTTACCGATATTCCGACTGCTAAAGCTGCTGCTTATGCCAACAATGACCTGGTAATGGTAACCTTCCCTGAGGATAAAGGCTTCAAAACCTCTGTTGAAGATGTTGAAATCGGTATTGCTATTAAAAAAGGCAATAAAGAGCTGGCTGATTCCATGAACAAGGTTCTTGGTTCCATGACTGCAGATGACTTCAACAAAATTATGGACGAAGCAATCAAAAAACAACCTTTAGCAAAATAAGGATTGATTTTTCAGGGCGGCTTTAATATGCCGCCCTTTTTACTGTTAAATGATTTAAGGTGGTGTAACTAATGCCAGAGACATTTTTTGGCTGGGTAATGTTCCTTTTAAATGAATATGGCGCTGTGCTTTTAAAGGGCGCTTTAGCAACCCTGCTGCTGGCGATCGTCGGTACCTTCATCGGCTGTATTATTGGTCTTATCGTAGGTATCATTCAAACTATTCCTATGGAAGAAGGCGACAGCGCAGTAAAACGCTTCAGTATCAAAGCTTTGCAGCGCTTTTTGGACGCCTATGTAGAAATTTTCCGTGGTACTCCTATGATTGTACAGGCAATGGTACTTTACTATGGCGCAATGAGCCTGTTCAATATCGATATGTCTCCTATGTTTGCAGGCTTCTTTGTAGTTTCTATTAATACCGGCGCATATATGGCTGAAACCGTACGTGGTGGTATTGAATCTGTTGACAATGGCCAAAAGGAAGCTGCAATTGCTATTGGTATGGACCATCTCCAAACCATGCGCTGCGTAATCCTGCCTCAAGCTCTGCGTAATGTTATGCCGCAGCTGGGCAATAACCTGATTATCAATATTAAGGATACCTCCGTATTGAATGTAATCTCTGTAACTGAGCTGTATTTTGCTTCTAAATCTGCAGCTGGTGTTTACTACAAATACTTTGAAGTATTCTTCATTACCTGCGTAATCTACTTCATTATGACATTTACTGCTTCCCGCCTGCTGCGTTGGGTAGAAAGCAAAATGGATGGTCCCAAGGATTATCAGCTCGTAACCTATGATCCTATGATGGACCCTTGTGGTCATGTTCCTCTGCCCACTAAGAAACAGAAAGGACGGTATTAATTATGGCAAACGAAAGAGAGCTTTTAGTTTCCGTCCGCAATTTGAATAAAAAATTTGGCGAACGCGAGATTTTGAAGGATATCAGCTTTGATATTCATCGTGGTGATGTTGTCTGCATCATTGGTCCCTCCGGTAGCGGTAAATCTACCATGATTCGCTGCATCAACTATTTGGAGCAGCCTTCCGGCGGCGATATTATGTATCGCGGTGAATCTGTTAAGGACGCCTTCAAAAAGCTGACCATGTATCGTACCAAGGTTGGTATGGTATTCCAATCCTTTAACCTGTTCAACAACATGACTGTTCTGGAAAACTGCATGGTTGGTCAGATTAAGGTTCTGGGTAAAAGCAAGGACGAGGCTAATGCTAATGCAATGAAGTACCTGCAGCACGTAGGTATGGACAAATATATCAACGCTAAACCCCATCAGCTGTCCGGTGGTCAAAAGCAGCGTGTTGCTATTGCCAGAGCCCTGGCTTTAGAGCCCGAAGTATTGCTGATGGACGAACCTACTTCCGCACTTGATCCGGAAATGGTTGGCGAGGTACTGCGTGTTATCCGTGACCTTGCGAAGGAAGGTCTGACCATGGTTATCGTTACTCACGAAATGGCCTTTGCCCGTGATGTTTCCAACCGTGTCATCTTTATTGACCAAGGTCTGATTGCTGAGGACGCACCTCCTGCAGAGCTGTTCAGCAATCCTAAGCATCAGCGTACTCGCGATTTCCTGAGTCGTTTTCAAAGTTAATAGCAGGATATTGTCCCTGACTGGCGAAATATACAGTCGGGGATTTTTTATACATAGTTTATAAAAAGGAGATAAATATGCTATTAGTTGGTCTGTTCGTTGTATATATTGTATTGTTTTTATTGCCAATAATCACTAGAAATAGCAGGTTTTTTGCCTGGAGAGCAGTACTGTTCAGAATATTTTCATATAGAGTTACTGTAAGCAGTATTTATATTTTTATTCTGACCTTTGGCTTTTTACAGCTGCTGCGTCATGTGATGGCAGAAGGCTAATAACGTTCTAATGAGGATGTGAGATTATGCGTATGATAAAAAAATTGCTCGTTACGGCATTGATGCTTGTTCCCAGTACTGCTTTGGCAGCTAATGGAACCATTTTGTATATTCCTATGGATAATAGACCTGTGTGTCTTGATTATACGGTGCAAACTATGCAGGCTGCAGGCTGGGATGTACAAACTCCGCCTCTGGAATATATTGCCAATGACAAACGTGCTGGTGACCCGGAGCAGCTTTTTAAATGGCTTGAGGAAAAGGCTGATGAAAGTGTCGCAGTAGTTGCATCATCGGATGCTCTTTTATATGGTGGATTAGTTGCTTCCCGCACTCATGAAATACCCTTTGATGTATTGCAGGAGCGTGCTGAACGATTGGTGGCTTTGAAAAATAATCATGGTGGTCAAAATGTCTATATTTTTGCAACCATTATGCGTTCTCCCAAGGCTAGCAGTGCACCTGTAGAGCCTGCCTACTACAAGGAGTGGGGGCCGTCTATCTTCAGGCTTGGTGCATTAGAGGACAAGCTGGAGCTGAAGGAGCTGCGTCGCCGCGAGGTTGGTGAGCTGGCAGATTTGCGTGCTGCTATTCCCAGAGAAATTTTAGAGGATTTGTATAGCCGTCGCAGACATAACATCAAAGCAACGGAGCTTTTGCTCCACGGAGTAGAAAGCGGCGACTTTGACTATATGCTCATTGGCCGTGACGACACAGCACCGTATTCTCAGGCTCATAGAGAAGCTAGAAGTATGGATATTTTGGTAAGTGAGCTGCCTAAAGAGCGTATTCGTTTCTTTGCCGGTGCAGACCAGCTGGGCATGCTGCTTTTGAGCAGAGCTTCTACCCGTCTGCAGTACGAGCTGCCACTTGTTAATGTAACCTACGCACCTGGTGCAGGAAAGAATACTATTCCCTCTTATGAGGATGAGACTGTAGCTAATAGTGCAGTTCAGCACATTTTTGCTGCAGGTGGTTTCCCTGCCCGCACCCGTCAGCGTACAGATTTAGTGCTGGCTGTTAATACTCCTAAGGATGGAGTTTGTCTGGAAGCAAGCTCTGCTGACAATACCTTTACTGACAAGCTTGAAACAACAGCCTTTGTCAATAAGGTGAAACGTCTTTTGAAGCGTGACCACAAGATTGCCTTGGCAGATATTAAATATGGCAACGGTGCGGACAACAGCCTTGTCAAAGCATTGTTTGATAATAATATTGCCTATGACTTGGAAGCATATGGTGGTTGGAATACTGGCGGCAACTCTTTGGGTTTTGCTTTGGCACAGGGACTGCTGCACAAGATGCTGAAAGAAAATGATAAGAACCAGCTGCTGGAGGAACGCTATTTGGAGGATTGGGCTTATCAGGCCAACGTAAGACAGCAGGTTTACCAAAAGCTGATTTGGCCCAACTACTGGCCCAACAGCGGACTTGATGCTGAGCAAAAAGCAGAAGCTGAAAAGCAGGTAACAGCAGGCATTCAAGAACTGACCGAACCGGTAATGGGCAACGTAGCCCATGAGTACCAATTCACTCTGCCCTGGAGCAGAATGTTTGAGATTAAGGTAGAAAAGAAAGCTGACTGACAATCTTTATGCATTGTTACTTGTTTGACCGTGATAGTTAGCAGTACTGGATTTAGAACGGCGTACTTTTGCCCGCGTTAACGAGGAACGGATGCCGAACAGGACAGGACGCCGATGTTTGCACAGATAAATAGTACTGATAACTAAAGGCGAGGGCGAGAGGAGCAGCGTAACAAGACTATAATTTTATTCATAGTAAAACGTTGCTCCCTATGCCGGAGCTGCACATAGGCACCGGAATCCGAGTAGCGGTAGGAAGCTTTTTGCACACTTTTTCTTGAAAAAGTGTGAGTATAACTGCTTTATTAATAGAGAAGAAAGAAGTAAAAACTTATACTTTGTAAATTTGAGGGGGAATTTTATTTGTACAGTATCCGTTTAGCCAATGTCAGCGACGCAGCTGCTTTGGCAGAAATTTATAAACCATTTGTAATTAGTGATGATTTATCTGTAAGCTCCGTATCCTTTGAGTATGAGGCACCTGATGCAGAGGAGTTTGCTCGCCGTATAATGAATATCTCAAAGGATTTTCCTTATCTTGTCCTTTTAGAGGATAATGAGCCTATTGGCTATGCTTACGCACATCCATTTATAGAGCGTGCTGCCTATCAGTGGGGGGCAGAGGTAACTATTTATTTAGATCCTGCTGGGCAGGGCAAGGGCTTAGGTGTAGTGCTTTACAAAGCATTGGAGGATTTGCTGCGATTACAGAATGTCATCCACCTTTATTCCTGCGTTACAAGCAGTAATGAGCATAGCGTAGGTATGCATCAGCGCATAGGTTACAAAATAGTTGGTCATTTTGCTAAAACAGGCTTTAAAAAAGGTACTTGGCTGGATATGGTTTGGTTAGAAAAGGAAATTGCTCCTTTCCCTAAGGAGCCTGAGCTTAGAAAATCCTTCTCTTCAGTTAACCAAGAGCAGGTTTCCGAAATCCTTGCAAATTACAATAATAGCTTGGCAAAAAGATAAAACTGTAACCCAATGATAAAATGAGAAAAAGAAACGCTGCAGTATATAGATAACTCTATATGCTACAGCGTTTTTGCTTTCAGAAGCGTTGCTCTGTAAGATTTTAATTTTTCCAGGGAATAATCTTTTTTTCCAGCCATTGCAGGATAAGGTTAAAGACAAGACCCAACAGGGACAGTACAATAACGCCTGCCATAAGGCGTTCAGTAATCATCAAGTCACCATAGTGGAGAATAAGTGCACCAATACCTTCCTGAGCCGCAATCATTTCTGCAGCTACTAAAAGCAGCAGTGAGGTACCTGCTGCCAATCGCAGACCTGCAAAAATCATAGGCAGGGCGTTGGGGAGAACTACACTTTTCATAGTTTTCCACCAGCTGGCGTTAAAGCTGACAGCTACCTTAATCAGCAGTGGGTCTACATTTTTAACTCCGGAATATGTATTCATGGCAACGGGGAAGAAGACGCCCATGGCAATAATAGTAATCTTGCTCAGCTCGCCAATGCCAAGCCACAGGATGAACAAAGGCAGAAGGGCGATTTTAGGAATAGGGTATAAGGCGTTGACAATGGGGTTGCCGATTTTGTCCGCCAAAGCAGAGGTGCCTGTAACAAGACCTACAGCTAGACCGAGAATGCTGCCAACAGCAAATCCTATGATTATACGGTACAGACTTGCTGTCAGACTTGTTCCTATTTCACCGTCACTAATCATAAGGAAAAGTGAAGCCATGATTTGGGTGGGAGCAGGCAGGAAAAGAGATGATACCAAATCATTGTGGCAAACAGTTTCCCAAATACAGATAAGCACAATGATGGAAATAACAGAGATCCATCCTGGATATGTTTTCTGCCAATGTGTCATGCGGTTTTGAACAATGTATTCCTTTTTAGCCATTGTTTTCCACCTCCATCAGAGCAGCACGAGCGTCCTTGCTGATGTGCTCCCAAATTTTGTTGACGTATTCGGAAATTTCCTCCGCATGCTTTTGCTTGCCCCTGTCCTCACGAGGAATATCAATCTTCAGGATGGAGCTGATTTTTCCAGGACGGCGAGACAGCAGCACTACTCTGTCTGCAAGCATTACGGCCTCCTGAATATTATGAGTAACATAGAGGGTGGTTAAACGTGTCTTTTCCCAAAGTGTTACCAGCTCTTCCTGCATAATGGTTCTGGTCTGAGCATCGAGAGCGGAGAATGGCTCGTCCATTAAAAGCAGGTCGGGCTCAATGGCCAAGGCTCTGGCGATGCCTACACGCTGACGCATACCACCGCTGAGCTGATGAGGAAAGGCCTTTTCAAAGCCGTTTAGTCCAACAAGCTCAATATAATGTTTAATACGTTCCTCCCGTTGTGGCTCTGCCATACCTGCAGTTTCCAAGCCAAAGGCAATGTTATCGTGAACATTACGCCAAGGGAATAGACCTGTTTCCTGAAAAACAATGCTAAGGCGAGGCTGATGCTTTTCCTCTACCTCTGTGAATTTTACTGTACCTTCAGTTGGCTCGAGAAGTCCAGCCGTAATATTTAATAGTGTTGATTTGCCGCAGCCAGATGGTCCTACTAATGCTACAAATTCTTCCTCGTTAATAGTCAGATCAATGTCCTCCAACACGGAAAGCTCGCTTCCATGACTATTGGCAAATATCTTGTTAATATTTTCAATAACTAATTTCATTGCTACAATCCTCCATATAAAAAGCAGGGCGGATCACTCCGCCCGCTTTAACCATGCTACGATTTGACTCGACCGTTATTTTGTCAGGGCCTTGTCCAGAAAGGTTGTATTGACTACCTTCTTTGCATCAAGCTGACCAGAAATCATTTCATTGGCAGTATACCAATCGATTTGTGTCTTGATATCAGTATCCAGAAGTTTACCGTCCTTGTCAATATAAGGAAGACCTGCTTTGATATCCTCTTCAGGAGCTTTAACATACTTGGAAACGATGGTAACAACCTCGTCCAGCTTTTTGCTATCCTTCTTTTCTATAGCTGCTTCATAGTAGTAGTTGCAGGCTTTGCTGTAGGCTTTCATGAAGCGTACTGCAGCATCCTGATTTTTTACAAATTCAGGAGAATAGAAGATAGCAGAGGTCTGATAGGGAATAACGTCACCGACTTGAGTAATAAGCTTGCCATAACCAGCCTTTTGAACCTTGGTAATATTGGGCTCGTTTAAAATGCAGCCATCAATTTGCTTGCTTTCCAACGCTGCCATAACAGCACTCAGCTTGCCCAAGGGAACAATTTCTACATCATTAAGGCTCATACCCTTAGTTTCCAGCATACGTCCCAGCATATAATGGAATGTGGAGCCCTTTTGGGTTATGCCAATGCGTTTGCCCTTAAGATTTTCCAGAGCAGTTACGCCTTGGTTGTAATTATCAGTGGTTACAAGAAGTGCAGAGGAGGAATAGCCCTGCTGTTCACGGCCTTTATCTGCCACAATGGCCAGCTCCTGACCCTTGGCAGCCATATTATAAAGGCTGGCGGTAATGCCCGTTGCACCTACATTAACCTTGGAGGATGCAGTTGCTACAGCTATTGGGTGGGCAGCGTCAAACCATCGTGGTTCAATTTCAATGCCCTCGTCTTTAAAGTAGCCCTTATCCATAGCGATAAAAAGCGGTGCACTGCTGGTAAGACGCAGCATACCCAGGCTAACCTTGGTAGTTTCCTTAGGTCCTTCCTTTTTGGCATCGCTGCCGCCGCAGCCTGCCATTAGCAGTACAAGGCACATAGTCATAAGTACAGCTAGAATCTTTCTCATAATAGATACCTCTCTCAAAATTACATTTTCTACACAGCAATACTGCAAAATTATTGGATATTATTTTACACCATTTCTTTACGATTTGCATCATTTTTTCGTAAAATAGAGCTAACTTTGATAATTCTGTAAAATATGTGGAACAAATGACACGAAAAGTGAAATAAATGTTATAATATACACGTATATACAAATTTTATTATGATACTGGGTTAAATGAAGATAGACGATATATTATTGAAAGGAAATATCATGAAAAAGATTATGGGAAGAATGTTGGGTGCGATGCTGGCAGGTTTAATGATGATGGGTGGGACTGCTGTGGCAGAAGAAAGCCTGCTGGCCAAGACAAACCTTGATACAGGTGTTAAGGCTTTGTCTGTAGAGCTTTGGGGAGAGCAGGTTCATGGCGGCTATAATCAGCAGATTGTGCTTTTAGTAAAAAATAGTGACGGAAAAATTGTGACTGCCTATAATCCTGATATTAAAGGCGGATATGGCTGTCAGCTGGAGCAGGTCAAGGTTGCAGAAAAGGGCAATCAGCTTTTGCTAAGTGTAGCTCAGGGCGATTGGCGTGCTGCAACAGAATACAGAATCCTTGATTTAAGCAAGCCTGCTGATATTAAGGAGCTGTTTAGCGGCACTGATAGTATGGGTATTGTTGTTAATGCAGAGTGTGCTGATAATAATATGAAGCTTACTACTACTAATGGAGAAAGCAGCACCATGGTCCTCGATCCAAAGGTGGCGGAGCAGTTAGGTCATCGCACTGCTTTTGGCGGCGTGCATACCTTGGTTGCCTACGATGCGGATGAGGACGGCAAGCAGGAGCTTTTAATGTCACAGCGTATTTCCTCCGGCAAAAATCTGTTGGCGGACGTTGGTGCTCTGCTGCAGCTTGACGAAAAGGGCAAATGGCAGCCTAGAGGAATTACTGTAATGGCGGCTTCTAATCTTGATAGCAAGAACACTGTCAATAATGGCAGGGATTTTGAGGGAGGAAGCATTCTGCCACGCAGATTTGTAGTTCCTGGAGGAGAAGCAACATATCCTGTATTCCTTAATAATAGCAATCTGGAGCTGCAGAAAGAGTTTAATAAGACATTGAAGCAGGAATGTAAGGCTTATCTTGATAAGTTCTATGCAGGTGAAGCTGATATGGCCTTTAATGTGATTGCTGCAGACAGTGAGCTTGTAAGCATTCGACTGATTTCCGGCAAGGACAGCTTTGTTCATCATCATGTGAACATTAATCCTGCAACTGGCAAGATACTAAAGATTGATGAAATCCTTGATACTAAAAATCCTGACCTGGTGCCTTTGCTGGAGCTGCTGTCCAGTAACAAGAATGTTATGTTTGAGGGTGTTCCTCATGAATGGTATATAGAAGGAGAGAATTTGTTTTTTGTTCAAAATATCTGCGGCAAGGAAGAAGCAACAGGCTACAATATTGGTAATCTGCACAAATATCTTCTTGATAAAAAATGGCTGAGCCGTAAGGCTCAATAAACACCAATCCCCTTGTCCGTAGCTGCGGTAAAGGGGATTTCTTAGGAAAATGTGATGTTTTTGCAAAAAAAACTGACTACTCAGTCAGCAAAATTTGAAAAATGTAGAAAACAGAAGAAAATAAGAGTAAAATAGGAAAAATCAAGCTAGAAAGCATTTGCTTTTGTGATTTTCTTACTTTATAATGGTATTATTCTGAAACTGGGTTATAGTCTTTATTTACATAATTATTGGTTTCTGAGGAAGAAAAGGAGGATTTGTATATGTTTAGTTTTACTCGCTCCAGCCGTGCCAAGAAGGCTTTGGCAGCAGCTGTGGCAGCAACACTGATGCTGACCGTTGCAGGCTGTGCTAAAAAGCAGCAGCAACAGGGCGGACAGGCAGTGCTGGTTAAAACAATGCAGGTAATCACACGTGATACTCCCATCGTATACGATTACACTGGTTTTGTTGAAGCTACCCAAGAAACAGAGCTGAAGGCTCAGGTTTCCGGTCAGATTACCGGAAAATACTTCAAGGGCGGCGATACCGTTACTGCTGGACAAGCGCTTTATTCCATTGATGGCCGTACCTATCAGGCTAATGTACTTAATGCACAGGCAGGCTTAGCAAATGCTCGTGCAGCCTTGGCTAACGCAGCTATTGATGCAGAACGCTACAGCAAGCTGTATGCACAAAATGCTATTTCCAAGCAGGCTTTGGACAACGCTATTATGCAGCGCGATCAGGCTCGTGCAGCCGTAAATGCTAACGAGGCTATTTTACAAAACGCACAAATTGATTTGAGCGAAACCAACGTAAAAGCTCCCTTTGGCGGCCGCGTTGATACCAACTCCCTTGAGATTGGTAACTATGTTGTTGCAGGTCAAACTGTTTTGACCAAGCTTTCCAATACTGACCCCGTATTCATTCAATTCAGCATTGCAGAGCCTGAGTATCTGACTTTGGCTGCTACCAATACTGAAGGCGGCGCTGCATTGGACAACCTGACTGCAGTTTTAAGTGACGGCAGCACCTATGACCTGAAGGGCAGTGTAACTGAGGTTAACCGCGGCATCAATGATGCAACAGGTACCTTAGCTATTAAAGCAACCTTTGATAACCCCAACCGTAAGCTGCTCCCTGGCATGTTTGCACACGTACAGGCACAGGGCGGTGTAAGAGAAAATGCTCTGCTGATTCCCCAACGCTCCGTTACTGAGCTGCTCTACAAGAATTTCGTTTATATTGTAGGCAATGATAATAAGATTACCATGAAAGAGGTAACCCTAGGTCCCAAGGTTGGCCGTCTGGTTATGGTTAACAGTGGTCTGAATGGTGATGAAACCTTGGTTGTTGAAGGTACCGCTAAGGTAAAACAAGGTGCTCTTGTTAATCCGCAGCCTATGACTGAGGCTGATTTGGACACCGCCGAGGAACCTGCTAAAGAAGCAAATCAAGAAGCAGCACCTGAAGCAAAATAAGGAGGTAAGCTAAATGGCTCGTTTTTTCATTGACCGTCCGGTCTTTGCTATAGTGCTAGCAATCCTTATTTCTTTGCTCGGTACTATTGCTGGTTTCAGCTTACCTATCGCTCAATATCCTAATATTACTAAGCCGCGTATTTCCGTTACCACCAACTATGTAGGCGCCAGCGCTGACGTAGTAGAGGAGGCTGTTGCCCAAGCTATTGAGCAAAAGGTAAACGGCGTAGAAAATATGCTGGATATGAACTCTATTAGTACCAGTAATGGTCAATATGAGCTGAATGTTCAGTTCAACCTGGAGAAAAATGCCGATATCGCTTCTGTTGAGGTACAGAATCGTGTATCCCAGGCAACCAGCTCCATGCCTAGCGAGGTAAATGCCTACGGTATTACCACTGCTAAGGAATCTGCTGAGACTATTATGTACTTCGGTCTGACTTCTCCAAACAGAACCTATGACGGTATGTTTTTGAGAACCTACGCCGATGCTAACTTTATTGATGCCGTTAAACGTGTTAAAGGCGTATCCACTGTTGGTGAATACGGTCCTGAATATGCAATGCGTGTATGGCTGAACCCTGAAAAAATGGCTCAGCTGGGCGTTTCCGTTGACGACGTTTCTAATGCTATTAAAACTCAGAGCGTACAGGCTCCTGTAGGCTCCATTGGTGACAGACCTACTGCTGCTGAGCAGGAAAAAACCTACTCTGCCAGCGCTAAAGGCCGTCTGTCTTCTCCTGAGGAATTTGGTAATGTAATTATCCGTTCCCAAAATGGCAATAACCTGAAGCTGAAGGATATTGCTGAAATTAAACAAGGTCCCCGTAATGATATGGTTCTGAGCCGCTTAAATGGCGGTGACTCCGTTGTATTCCCTGTATCCCTGACCTCTGATGCTAACGCTATTGAAACTGTAGCCAAGATTAGAGAGGTTCTGAAGGAAGCAGAAGAACGTTTCCCTGAGGATATGGAAATTGTTATTATTCAGGATAACACCCAGTTTATTACTGAGTCTTTGGAAAAGGTAGCACATACCTTCTTCGAAGCTCTGGTACTTGTTATTCTGGTTGTATTTATGTTCCTGGGCAGCTGGCGTGCAACATTGATTCCTTTGCTGGCAGTACCTGTATCTCTGCTGGGTACCTTCGCAGCATTCGTACTTTTAGGCTTTACCATTAACACTCTGACTGCATTTGCTATGATTCTGGCAATCGGTCTGGTAGTTGACGATGCGATTGTAGTAGTAGAGGCCGTTGAGCATCATATTCAGGAAAACGGTATGTCTCCTAAGGAGGCAACCTATCGTGCAATGAATGAGGTATCTGGTCCTGTAGTTGCAATTGCTTTCGTACTGGCTGCAGTATTTATCCCTGTAGCATTTACCGGCGGTACTGTAGGTGAGCTGTACAAACAGTTCGCTATTACCGTATCTGTATCCATGATGCTGTCTGCTGTTGTAGCGCTCTCCCTGACTCCTGCATTGTGCTCCCTGCTTCTGAAGAAAAAGGGCGATGAGGAAGAGGTTAAGGGCTTCATTGGCAGAGCTGTAAAAAGCTTTAATGATTGGTTTGCCAGAATCCTGGCTAAATATGTTAATAATGTTGAACTTTGTATCCGCAGAGCTAAGCTGATGCTGACTGGTCTGGTTGTATTGCTGATCTGTATTGGCGCATTGGCTAAGATTACTCCTACCGGCTTTGTTCCTAACGAGGACCAGGGTATGACCGCAGTATCCTTCAGCATGCCTGAAAGTGCTTCCAGTAACCGTACTATTCAGGTTATGAATGCGCTGAGCAAAAAGGTAGCTGCTCTGCCTGGCGTTAAAAACGTTATGGAGGTTTCCGGTGTAGATATTCTGTCCTCTGCACAAAAATCCAATGCTGGTCTGGTAGTAGTATCTATGGAAGACTACAGCAAACGTAACAACAGTGTTCAGGATATTATTCCTATGATTTTCGGCATGGGTGCTCAAATTCCGGATGCTACAGTTATGGCCTTCCAACCGCCTTCTCTTCCTGGTGCATCTAGTACAGGTACCTTGAGCCTTTATCTGATGAACCTGGCAGGTGAGGACGTTGAGAAAATGGGCGAGCGTGCTAATGCCTTTTTGGCTAAAGCAATGCAGCGTCCTGAAATTGGTATGGTTTATACCACATTGAACACTACTACCCCTATGTATGAGTTTGAGGTAGACCGTGAAAAGGCTGAATCCCTGAATGTTCCTGTTGCAAGCGTATTCAGTGCACTGCAAACCTTCTTAGGTGGCAGCGAAATCAACGATATCAACAGCTTCGGCCGTACCTGGAAGGTAGTAATGCAGGCTGATGCTAAATATCGTATCAGCGCAGGCGATATGCGCTACTTCTACGTACGCAGCAACAATGGCGATATGGTTCCCCTGAATACTCTTGTAACACCTAAAACAAGAAATAGCTCCGTTGTTATGACTCGTTTCAATGGCGCTCGTGCTATCAAGATTGCAGGTGACCCTGCTCCTGGTTACTCTACTGGTCAGGCTATGACTGCTCTGGAAGAAGTTGCAAAGGAAACTTTGCCTACTTCCTATACTTATGAATGGGTTGACCAAAGCCGCGACGAAATCGAAGCAGGCAGCCGTTCTACCCAAATCTTTATTATCTCTCTTGTATTCGTATTCCTGTGTCTGGCAGCTCTCTATGAAAGCTGGACCATTCCTCTGGCAGTAATTCTGTCCGTACCCTGCGCAGTATTCGGTTGCTTCCTGTCCCAATACCTGCGTGGTCAGCAAAACGACGTTTACATGCAGATTGGTCTGATCACTCTGATTGGTCTTTCTGCTAAGAACGCAATTCTGATCGTAGAGTACGCTAAGATGAATATGGAAAACGGCATGGGTGTAGTAGAGGCAGCAGTTGAGGCAGCTCGTCTGCGTCTCCGTCCTATTCTGATGACCTCCTTTGCGTTCATTTTAGGCTGCGTACCTTTGGCTATTGCAACTGGCCCTGGCGCTGGTGCCCGTGTATCCATGGGTAACGCCGTAGTTGGCGGCATGACCATTGCTACTATGTTCGGTGTCTTCCTGATTCCGGTGCTCTTCGTAGTAGTAGAACGCTTCTTTAGCAAAAAGAAGACTCAAGAGCAAGAATAAGCTAAAAGCATAATGTGAAAATTTCCTTAAAGAGACTCGCTGAAAGGCGGGTCTCTTTTTTGTATATAGAAAACCCCGCGTTAGACGCGGG
>URGS01000026.1 GCA_900547415.1 uncultured Phascolarctobacterium sp.
GGTTATTGTTCAGTTTTCAAGGTTCATTGTTGTCGCCATGTCCTGACGACTTGTTCATGATACCACTCCATTTCCAATGTGTCAACACCTATTTTCTCATATTTTTACTTTTTCTTCACTAAACACACGGAGTAGTTGCTAAACAGAATATGATAAATACAAGGTTAAATCAACTTAAAATTTTCTTTAATTTTTCTTAAATTTTTTCAAAAAAATATTAGAAAAGGCACTCAAATTATTATTTGAGTGCCTCATAATCAGAAAAACTATTATTTTTCGTAGGTGAAATTGTTGATATGGGGACGCATATCTTCACCCTTTTGTGCTTCTGCACTGAGAACAGCTTGTACAATAATTGCATTTTCCAAACGTTTCTTTTGCAGCTTGCAGCCATATTCATAAGGTTTAGTAATATCGCCGTTAATTAAATCAGCATTAGCATGGCAGCCGCCGCTGCAGAAGAAGCGAGCCCAGCACTTGCTGCATTCCGGTTTAGTCATAACATGAGTATGACGGAATTTTTGTACCAGTTCCGGTTTTACTACTCCAGTTTCCAAAGTACCCAGCTTGTATTGCTCACGACCTACAAACTGATGGCAGGGATAAATATCGCCGTCTGCAGTAACAGCAAAATATTCATGGCCAGCACCACAGCCTGCTAAGCGTTTTGCTACACAGGGACCATTATCAAGAGCTACGTTGAAGTGGAAGAAGTCAAAGCCTTCACCTGCACGACGTTTTTCCAGGTATGCACGAGCCAGCTTATCATATTCATCATAAATAACAGGCAGGTCTTCCTCTGTCAGAACCCAGGGATCATCAATACCAACAACAGGTTCCATGGAAATTTCCTTGCCCACCTTAGCCATGTCCAGTACGTCTTTGCAGAAATGAGTACTGAAATGAGTATAGGTGCCACGCAGGTAGTAGTTTTTGCCATCGCGGCTGTCAATTACCTTTTTGAAATTGCGTACTGCAATATCATAGCTGCCGCTCTTATTGGGGAACGGACGCATTGCATCATGAGTTTCCTTGCTGCCATCAAGGCTGAGCACCAGCATTACGCGGTTGTCGTTCAGGAATTTAATGTTTTCATCATTAAGCAGAGTACCATTAGTAGTAAGGGTCAGCTTAATATTTTTACCGGTTTCCTTTTCACGACGGCGTACATACTCAACAATATGAGTAACAACGGGCCAGTTCATTAAAGGCTCACCGCCGAACAAATCCAGCTCCAGGTTGTGACGCTTTTTGCTGCCTTCAATAGCAAACTCTACTGCTTTTTCTGCAGTTTCCTTACTCATCAGCTGACGGCATCCGCCAAAGGAGCCAGTGTCCGCAAAGCAGTAACCGCAGCGCAGGTTGCAGTCATGTGTTACCAAAAGGCACAAAGATTTAACGATGGGTTTTTCAGCAAAGGTAGCAGGAACAGCAAAATCAGGGCTGAAAAGCAGCTCTTCATCCTGCAGCTCATGCATTTCTGCTAAAGCATCACGTAAATCCTCTTCACTATATTTATCCTTTAAAGCAGCCAATGCTTCTTCATCATTGCTGCCATTATAATAATCAAGCAAGTCATAAATAACATCGTCAACCAGATGAACAGCGCCGCTATTTACATCCAGCACTACCATATAGTCGTCCAAACGCATTTTATGTATCAGCATAGTTTCCACCTTTCTAAACAGTAAAACAGCCCCCTGTAACGAACAGGGAGCTGCATTATGAACTAAAAATTATTTGCTGTGTTCGCAAACTTGGTTGCCAACGGTGCAAGAGGTTTTGCAAGCGGATTGGCAGGAAGCCGGGCACTCGCCGCAGCCGCCGGTACGCAGAGTTTTCTTCAGCATAGCTTTATTAACAGTGGTAGTATGTTTTCTCATCGTAAATCCCTCCAGTTATTATAATAGATTGCCTATATTATTTTACCTTGTTTTCCGCTTATTTGCAAGCAGTTTTTGCAAGCTGACCAAACTGCATATATTTAACGATTTATTCAAAGTTTTATTGCTAATATTTTGCTATAATGATACAAAGAATTATTTCAGGGAGGCATACAATGAGGTCCAAACGCATTATTATCTTCTTGCTTTCTGCAACCTTTTTAATTTACGGATTATTCGGCAAGGAGCATAAAACAGTATTCACCAAGGCAGCTACTATTTGTCTTGAATGTATAGGTATAGGATAACTTTATCATGAAACGCAAGCTAATTCAATTTTGCACAGCCATAATTTATAATGCCAACCTTCCAGGTTTTCTGCAAGGAAAAATCTATCGCGGCCCTCTAAAAAGTGTCTGTGTTCCAGGATTAAACTGTTACTCCTGCCCCGGTGCTCTCGGTGCCTGTCCTATAGGTGCTCTGCAAAGCGCCTTTAGCGGTGTTTTCCTCAAAATCCCCTTTTACGTTTTGGGAACGATTATGCTATTTGGTCTGCTCTTAGGAAGACTAATCTGCGGCTGGGCCTGCCCTTTTGGATTAGTGCAGGAGCTTTTATATAAGCTTCCAACACCAAAGCTAAAGCGCAACAGCGTTACGCAAGCCCTAGCTAAGCTAAAATATCTAATTATTATAGTATTTATTTTAGTTCTTCCTCTGTTTTATTATTTCAATGACGGTGTCGGTACACCAGCCTTCTGTAAATTCATTTGCCCCGCCGGAACCTTAGAAGCAGCACTCCCTTTAGCAGCTGCCAACAACTTTGTCCGCAACAGCCTCGGAGCTCTCTTCTCCTGGAAGCTTCTGCTGCTAATTATTACGGTTACTGCATCAGTCTTTATATATCGCCCCTTCTGCCGTTTTATCTGCCCTTTAGGTGCAATTTACGGACTTTTTAATAAGCTTTCAGTATTTGGCATCAAGGTTGATATGGATAAATGCATAGGCTGTGATAAATGTATGCGACATTGTTTAATGGACTGCACCAAGGCTGGTGACCGTGAATGCATCAACTGCGGTGAATGTATTAGGGTTTGTCCTACTAAAGCAATTTCTATCGGCAAAAAATAAGTATTTTATTGAATGCTTATCGTAAAGTCAAGGCGTTGTTATGGCTATATATGCTTCAGCTTCAGTGAATATGGTGCCGAGAAATTTATACTTTCAGAAAATAAACACAATAACAGGAGGTTCCTATGAAAAAAATTATCACTGCTCTGCTTTTAACTGCATCCTTATTTATAATAAGCGGCTGTGCTGACAACTCCAACAAAAATACTACTGCTAACGCCTCACCAAGTGCTTCTGCCACCATCAAACAAACTGCACCTGATTTTACCTATACTGACTTAGCAACAGGCAAAGAGGTTAAGCTCAGTGATTTAAGGGGGAAGCCGGTGTTCCTAAACTTCTGGGCAACCTGGTGTCCACCCTGCGTAAAGGAGCTTCCCCTCTTCGCTGCCAAATATCCTGAATACAAAGATAAAATTCAATTTGTAGCAGTTTCTATTGACGAAAGCATTGCTGAGCCCAAGGAATTTGTACAGTCTAAAAAAATTCAGCTTCCCTTTGCTCATGTTGAGTCTGCAAAGGTTGGCACAAGCTATCAGCTTGAAGCAATCCCCACCTCTGTTCTTATTGACTCCGACGGAAATATTATCAATAAAATGGTTGGCGGGATGAATGAAACAATGCTGACTGAGTTTTTAAAACCTGCACTATAATACCTCCTATCTAAAAACAACAAACCGACCTCCAAACGTTAGATTTCAAACGCTAACAATTGGAGGTCGGTATTTTTTATATTAATTCATTTTAGAGAGAAACAGATTATTCAAAACGGCCTTTCATAATCAGTTCGCCGTTCAATACAGCGGTTTCACCCTTAGCAAACAGAGTGGTAATATCCAATTCTTCATCAAGAACCAAAAGGTCTGCGTCAGCGCCAACTGCAACACAGCCTTTTACGCCGGTTTTAGCAAGCAGCTCTGCAGGAGTGGATGTCAAAAGCTTCAGTGCTTCTTCCAGCGCCAATCCGCGACGTACCAGACTCTTAATGGTTTTGTGCAGGAATTCAGGAGATGCATAGGTCAGTCCAATGCATTCACCAGCAGCATCAAAACGAGGTTGAGATCCAAAAGCATCACTGGACAGGGTTACGTGGTCTGCAGTTACACCATCACGATTAAGAATATCAAAAATCTTTTCTGCATCAGCTTCCATGTCAGCATCGGTGCAGCCTGCGGTGCAGTCCATATAACCGCCCATACGCACTAATTTCACGCCCTCTTCAATGAGCTCAGGAGTACGCAGCATATGAGTAGGCAGAAAGTTTTTCGCAGGTACATCTGCATGCTCCAAAGCATAGAACAGAGGATCCAGTTTTCCTTGGCCACTGCCCATATGCATAGTCACCAGACCAGGATTGCAGGACAGCATACCTCCACGACGTGCAGCAGTTGCTACTGCAATCAAGTCTTCACCAGTCGGGTTAGAGCTGCGATGGTCGCTTACAGCAATCTTTACGCCAATAAAAGGAGGAACCATCATAATATCCTTTTCAATGCTGCCAGTCATAGTATTAGTAGGATAACCATAAGCACCAGTCAAAGCGTATGCAGTAATACCCTCTTCAGTTAAAGCACGAGCTTTGGCAATCAGATTTTCCAAGCTGCGGGTAATACCATCAGTACCCAACAGGCCAACAACGGTGGTAATACCGTTGCGGGTAAAAAAGCTCAATTGGGATTCAGGAACACGGGAAGCAGGTCCTTGCTCACCACCACCGCCAGTAATATGCACGTGTAAATCAATATAACCGGGAACCAGCTTTTTGCCAGTCAAGTCAAACACTTCTACTTCAGGAACATTGTCATATTCATTAATCTCAGCAGCAATGCGTGCTACCTTGCCGCCAATTACTAAAACGTCCTGCTTGCCTAAAAATTTAGGCGCATAAACTTCAGCATTTTTTAATACTTTAATCATTTATAATACCTCATTTTTCAAAAGTACCACGGACAACAGCTTCACCAGCTGCTACCACAATACGACCTTTAGCAATTACTGTATCAATCAGATATTCTTTATCAAGCATAACAAAATCAGCGTCACAGCCTTCAGCAATATGACCTTTTTGCGGCCACAAGCCATTAGCTTTAGCAGGATTTGCAGTTACTACTGCTGCAGCAACCTCTAAAGGAACACCTAAAAGAATACTGTTGTGCACTTCCTCGTGCAATGAGCGCATAGGAACCGCCAATTGACGGGCAGAACCATCAGCCAGCATCACGCTCATACAGCCATTGCCATCGGAACTCATAGTAACCTGAGACATAGGTACGCCCTCCTGCCAGCAGCGTTTAATTGCTTCAGCAGGCTCAATACAGTTTTCAAATCCATCACATGTGCGGATACCAGAAGTAATATCCATGTAACCACCTTGAGCAGCTAAGCTTTTTGCCTGTTCAAACAAATGAACTGCACGATTAACATGGGTAGGAATAAAATGTTTTGCAGGAATTTCGCTTGCCTGCAAAATCTGCAGCAAAGGTTCAATACCTGCAGTGCCAACACCCATATGGAATTGTACAACACCTGCTTTACCGCTCAGCATACCACCAAGCCTTGCCTGTGTCAGAACCCGCTTCAATTCATCCAAGGTAGGTTCAGAGCTGCGATGATCAGAAAGAGCCAGCTCACCTACGCCAATAACCTTGTCGATAAGAATGATATCTCTTCTTACATCACCTGTCATGGTATGCACCGGAAATTCATAAGAACCAGTCAGAACATAGGCAGTAATACCTTCATATTCCAAGCCCCTTGCTTTAGCCAGTAAAGCTTCATTATGGCGACTGGTACCGTCAGTTCCCAAAACACCGATTACAGTCGTAACGCCTGCCTTTGTCAGGTCGCTTAACATTACTTCAGGAGTACGGCTATAGGGACCGCTTTCTCCACCGCCGCCAATAATATGAACGTGCTGATCCACATAACCAGGAAAAAGTACCTGCCCCTCTGCATCTACTACATCGTAATCAAGACCGCACGGAACATCTACAGACTCAGCAATTTTTACAATCTTATCATTGATGACTAAAATATCTCTGATGCCTAAATGCTCAGGTGCATAGACATCAGCATTCTTTATTAATAGACAAACAGACATTAGTCTTCACTCTTTTCTATTTTAGCAATACCAAAACCAGTATAGCCCCAAATAATTGCAAAAATAAAACCAGTGTAGCACAGTACTGCCCAAGGCAGATAATCCAAAGTCTCTACGCCCAAAGTAGCAGTCATATACGCACCTGCTGCAGACCAGGGAACCAAGGGCACAAATACAGTACCAGAGTCTTCTAATGTACGAGACAAATTCTTGGCAGCTAGACCACGAGCTTTGTAAGCATCTCGGAACATTTCGCCAGGAATAAGGATGGACAAATAAGAGTTGCCAGTGGTCAGAGCCATAGTAATGCAGGAAGCAACAGTTGCAGCAATCAAATCACCAGTAGACTTAGCTACAGTCAGGATTTTTTCCAGAACTACATCCAGACAGCCTGCACGGCTCATAATACCTGCAAAGCAGAATGCGCAGAATACCAGCAAAGTAGTACCCATGATACCAACCATACCGCCACGGTTCAGCAGCTTGGTTACTTCCATAGCGCAGGTTGCAGGATCAAAGCCAGGATGTACAATCATTGCCACATTGAAGCCTGTAACAGTGCTTGCCAAGATATTTTTTATGGTAACACCTTGCATCAGAACAGCCTCAAAACCAGCTACCACAGTAGAAGCCAGCATTACAGGAAGAGTAGGTTTTTTCATAACAGAACCAATTAAAACCATAGCCACAGGCAGAAGCAATAAAATATTCCAATGATACATTGCATCTAATTGGTTCAGCAAAGTAGTTACAGTTTTAGAAGAAGCATCAACAGTAGTATCAGCATTCATACCTGCAAAGGCATAAACAATCAGGGAAACGATCGTTGCAGGAATAGTGGTATAGAACATATGATAAATATGTTCATATAAAGTACTGCCAGCAGCAGCAGGAGCTAAATTGGTGGTATCAGACAAAGGAGAAATTTTGTCACCAAAATAGGAGCCTGCGATAACAGCGCCTGCAGTAGCAGGCAGGGATACACCAAGAGCAGATGCAATACCCATCAAAGCTACGCCCATAGTAGCAACAGAACCCCAAGAAGTACCGGTTACAACAGATACTACTGCAGTAATCAAAAATGCAGTTACCAGCAGCAGGCTAGGATTAACCATTTGTACACCATAATAAATCATCATAGGAATAGTACCTGCAGCCATCCAAGTACCAACCAAAGCGCCAACGCAGGTCAAAATCAAAATTGCAGGCATACCCTTAGCAATTTTCAGACAGATTTCATCCATCATTTCATCCCAGGTTACACCAACACGATAAGCAATAATACCAGCTACAGCAGCAACCATAAGCAGCAGCGGCTCAGTAGCATATCCCATCACGCCCTTACCAATGGTCAAAATAACCAGCATAGCAATAATAGGAATTACAGATTCCACAAACGTAGGCTTTCTTTTCGGAATTAAATTCTTCTTTTCTTCAGACATCAATAGTCCTCCTTAAAATAATAAAATATAAATAAAAGATATGGTTCCCCAACCAAATCAGACTTTTCTATTCTAACATAGTAAAATATATTAGGCAATCAAGTAGCAAATTGTATACAGTATGCAATTAACAGGAAGCTTAATAATCCCGATTAAATCAACAAAACAATAGCTAGACGTGATTCATAAATTTATTTCTATAAATTTATTTCTATAAATTATTTTTCATTGATTTTTGTACAAATAACATAAGCCTGCTATTGTTGCTAAAATCACATAAATACTCCTCAGGCAATGCACTTTTATTCTTCCATGAATACAATAAATCTTTGCACTTAAGACAAAGGTTATTCTTTATAAATACTAAAATACCCTGAAACTCACTCCAGGGTATTAATTTAACCAATCTTATTTTATACTTTAGCACCTTTTATAGCTTCAGCATTCTCTCATAATACTGTGGAAGAACGACAAAATTAGTAGCCTTGAACAAAAATATCTCTCACAATATTTATATCGATGCCCTTTGTTTGCAAAAATCCGAAGAAATATGCCTGCTCCAGACGCTTCTTAAAACCATCAAGTCCATTCCCGTCATCAGCAACAGTTACACGATACATTTCCATAGGAGCTTTCTTGTAGGTAGTAGAAGTATTAACACCAACATGTCCAGTCAGTCCTCTATAAAAGCCATACTTTTGAGCAGCTGCAATAACTGTTTCATTGTAGCTGCCATTGGGATAAGCCAAAGTGCGAACAATATAGCCATCAAACTTTTTCTTCAGCCAGTAGCGTGATGTGTCAAATTCCCACACAAGATATTTAGTATCAATTTTTGCCAAAGGGTTGTGGCTGTAAGTATGGGAACCAATTTCCATACCTGCTGCCAGCATATCCTTAATGTCATCATCGTCCATGAACAAAGGCTGTCCAATCTCTTTATTGATGACAAAGAAGGACGCTTTGGCGTCGTATTTCTTGAGCAATGGCAAAACTACGTCGTGATTATTTTTGTACCCATCGTCAAAGCTCAGAGCTACATACTTATCTACGCTTTCACCCTTCTCCAAACGATGTGCCAGCTGTTCAACACTAACAATGGTATAGCCATTATCCTTAAGATACCCAATATGTGATTCAAACAAAGCCTCTGACATAATCAGGCTCTTAGGCCAATCAATGTCATTACCAGTTCCAACTGCATGATACATTAAAACCGGAGCAGCTGTCTTGCGAAAGGCAGCATATTCCTCCTGCCAACGCTGACCATGCTGATGCCAAGCGTACGCACCTGCCAATAGCAAAACCAAAGCTATACCAGCCAGCACAGATATTATCTTTTTTATCATAAATTATTGCTCCAATTCCATTCCTAAGCCTACTGCAACCTCCTGCAGCTTTTTCAGGCGATGATTAATGCCTGATTTACCAATGCCGCCTGAA
The DNA here is from genome assembly GCA_900547415.1 of uncultured Phascolarctobacterium sp. Lineage (GTDB taxonomy): Bacteria > Bacillota > Negativicutes > Acidaminococcales > Acidaminococcaceae > Phascolarctobacterium_A. The sequence continues at coordinate 8,997 of URGS01000026.1, forward strand.
TATTCCACCAAATCATTAAGTGAAACATCTGGATATTCCAAACGCAGTCTTGCTGTATCCTGCAGGGCCTTAGGCAGTTCACTAATACCCATATGCTCATCAATGTACTTGATGCAGGCAACCTGACGCATAGCAGCCTTTACAACCTTGTTAAGATTGGCTGTTTCGCAGTTGACAGCACGGTTAATATTATTGCGCATTTCCTTTACGATACGCACATTTTCCAGCTCCATCATAGCATTATGTGCGCCAATAACACTCAAAAAGCTGATAATTCCTTCGCCGTCTTTAAGATAGATGATATAATCATTTTTTCTATCTGTCAGTTTAGCCTTAAGAGAAAAACCATGCATAACCTTAATAATAGTCTGAGCAAAATCTTCATTGCCTGTTACCATTTCCAAATGATAATCACTGGCGGGACGGCTGATGCTGCCGCCGCCTAAAAATGCACCACGCAAAAAGGTACGCTTGCAATTATGACTGCCCAGCAAAGGATTTTTCCAATCACTTTCACCACTGAAAAGCTGCAGCTCTGTCAAAGCCTTGCTAACCTGCGGTGCAGGAATAACTCTAACCTGGTAACGGTTATTTTTCTTTAAACGGCGGGAGCGGGTAATGACAACCTCTGTCTGCACCTCATAATTTGTTTTTAAAAGCTGCAAAACTCTACGAGCCAAGGCTGCATTTTCTGTAGAAAAATGAATACCTACGTTCATACCGCGGATAATAATAGCGCCGCTCATACGCAGCAGTCCCAAAAGCTCTGCCTTATCTTCATTAGCGTCATTGGATTCTATTCTAGCCAACTCATTTTTTACATCATTTGAAAAAGACAACTCTCTAGCTCCTTCCGCTTATATTGCATAGCAAAGGCTTGGGCAGATTATGCTCAAGCCTTGTGACATCTTGAAAAATTGATTACACCTGCGCATTAGCGGCGTTTGCGTATTTCACGCATGCCCTCACGCATAAAAATATAATCGAAGAACTGCATACCTCGTCCAAAAAGACGCAGTCTGTAAATCATGGAAATCAATACCTGTGCCAGCTTCTGCGGATCATGGCGTACCAGGTCTCGCTTGCTGACAAGAGACGCCTGTACGACAGTGATACCGAGATTGCGGATTTTTTCCACGTCTGCACCTACAGGCACGGAACCCTCTGCATTGTAATGCTGCAAACGCTCCAAGGAAATCTTTTGATTATTTACTACAACGTAATCCAAGAACTGAAAACCCATATGGTCAATTAAGGCCTTCACGTGCTCATAAGCACCGTAGCCGTCAGTTTCACCAGGCTGTGTCATAACATTACAGATATAAATTTTTACAGCAGATGATTGCTCAATGGCCTCACGCACTCCATCTACTAATAAGTTAGGAATAATACTTGTATAAAGGCTGCCTGGACCAAAAACTAGTACATCTGCAGCTAAAATAGCCTCAACCGCAGCCTTGGATGCAGGTGCATCAGCAGGCAGCATAGACATCCGTCTAATTCGCTTTTTCTCCAGTGGAATACGAGATTCGCCTACTACAACGCTTCCATCTGACATTTCCGCACGAAGCTGAATGTTTTCCAAGGTTGAAGGAACAACACGACCACGCACCTTAAGAATCTGGCTGGTTGCTGCAAGACCTTCTTCCATACCACCCTCAGCCTGAGCCATAGCAGCAATGAAAAGGTTGCCAAAGCAGTGGCCTGCCAAAGGAGAATCACCCTGAAAGCGATACTGCATAATGCGTTCCATCAAGGGCTCTCTGTCTGCCAGAGCTGTAAGACAGTTACGCAAATCTCCCGGAGGGATAATGCCAAGCTCCTTACGCAGACGTCCTGATGAACCACCGTCATCAGCAGAGGTAACGACAGCAGTACAGTTATTGGTAATATATTTCATACCGCGCAGCAAAGTAGAAAGACCTGTGCCGCCGCCAATAACGGTAATAGCAGGGCCGTGAGTAAGCTTGCGCTGCACAAAAATAGTTTCCATCAAAGAGCCTGATTTATCTGGAATCAAGGCCTCAACTACGGAAAAAATCAAACGTCTAGTACCATAAACCATGATGCCAAAGCCAACCAACAACAGAACTACACCTAACGCCATAATAAGCCCATTAGAATAGCTGCCCGTTGTCATATATGTCATTTGGAACAAAAGCTCTTCTGCCTTGCCCATAATTTGATAATTAAAGAAAAATGCCAAACCCAAGGCACACAATAAAACGCCAAAGGAAAATAAAACTAACCAGCGTTTTAAATTAATCCCTGGACACAGCCAACTAATCCAGCCCATATGCGCCTCCCTTATCTATTCTTCGGCATATCGCGATGTGTAATATCCACATTATAGCCCTGTTCCAACAAATACTCGTACAATTTATTGGCAATATAAACACTGCGATGCTGTCCGCCTGTGCAGCCAACGCTTATAACAAGCTGACTTTTGCCCTCATTAATATACTGAGGCAGCAAAAAGTCCAGCAGCTGCTTTTCCAATTTTAAATACTCAAAGGTTTGTGGGAAACGACACATAAAGTCAGCAATAGGACGGTCATTGCCAGTCAGACTGCGCAGACTTTCATCATAAAATGGATTGGGAAGAAAACGCACGTCCAAAACCATATCACTATCTAATGGCAAACCATATTTAAAGCCAAAGGAGCGCACAATCACTCCCATGCGTTCCTTTTGAGAACCGTCGCCATACATTTCAGAAACAACAGCCTTAAGCTGCGCCGTAGTTAAATTGCTGGTATCAATAGTATTGGTAGCTCTACGTTTTAAAGGTGCCATAATTTCGCGCTCACGCTGAATATTCTGCAGCAAAGTGTTGCGCTCCCCCAAAGGATGACGTCTGCGAGTTTCCTTATAGCGACGCACCAAGGTTTCATCACTGGCATCTAAAAAGAGCAGCTCATATTTTTGACCAGAGGCTTCCATTTCATCTAAAACGCAGCTTAAATTTTTAAAGAAGCTGCCGCCTCTAATGTCCGTTACCAAAGCCACCTTTTCCTCAGAAGTCTGACGACAAAGCTCCGCAAATTTAGAAACAAGTGCAGCAGGAAGATTATCAATGCAGAAAAATTTCATATCCTCCAAAGTACGGATAACCTGGGTTTTTCCGGCGCCTGACATTCCTGTAATAATTAAAAAGTGTGATTGCATAGGCCTCACCCCTTATTGTCAATATTAGCACTTTTCATTATATCACAAAAGCTAGTCTGCATAAATAAAAAAGCTCTGACTACGCCGAATTTTCAGCATATTTAGAGCCTAAAACATAAACCATTTAATTTCTACATATTATAAATTAGAAACTATATCTAACGCCTGCGTTCCACTGCCAATCATTGTAGAAGTCGCTGCCAGTGCTGCGTTCTACGTCAAACTAGATATGGCTGTTGTCACCGCTGCCATTGTTGTAGCTGCTGATGCCATCTACATAGCTCACTTCTCCACCAATGAAAAAAGCTGCGACACACGCCACAGCTTTTTTCATAGATGTTCAGTTGTAAGATTTATCTACTCAAATTTTTCTTAGTCCAATACAGGAGTGGAGCGCTCGCGCTTCAAATCCTTTAAGAGCTGCATATCCTTGTCAGTACCGCGTCCTGCAGTAGTCAGATAACCACCAATCATAATACCGCTGGCACCGCCATTAAGGGCCAGCGCCTGCAAATCGCGCAGGTTAACCTCTCGGCCGCCTGCAGTTCTAATCTGCGCATGAGGCAGAATAAAGCGATAAACTGCATAAGCACGCAGGATTTCCATAGGCTCCAAACGTTTATTATTTTCAAAGGGAGTTCCAGGAATGGGAGTCAAAAGGTTCAGCGGAACGGAGTCAATGCCCAGCTCTTTCAGTGTAAAGGCCATCTCCACACGCTGCTCAGGAGTTTCGTTCAGGCCAAATATACCGCCGCTGCAAACTCTCAGGCCAGCAGCCTGTGCGTTTTTAATAGTGACAAATTTATCTTCATAGGTATGAGTTGTGCAAATATCAGGGAAGTGACTGCCAGCTGTCTCTAAATTAGAATGATAACGGGTAACGCCAGACTCCTTCAGCGCCTTAGCCTGCTCCAATGTCAAAATACCAAGAGAAGCGCAGACCTCAATGTGCAGCTCAGACTTGATGCGTCTTAAGGTTTTGCAGATATTAGCAAAATCATCAGCCTTGCTTTGACCACGACCGCTTGTAACGATGGAAAAACGAACTGCTCCAGCTTCCTTAGCCTTTTTAGCTGCGTTGAACAACTCTTCCTCATCAAGAAGTGCATATTCCTTAACACCGGTATGATAATGGGCAGATTGAGCGCAGAACTTGCAGTTTTCGCTGCATTTGCCGCTGCGGGCGTTAATGATAGCACAGCAATCAACCTTGTTGCCTGCAAATTTTTGGCGAATCTTGTCTGCCATAGACAGCAGCAGCATTGTATCTTCATCGCTTACGTTAATCAAAAATTCAGCTTCTTCTCTAGTTATATCCTGACCAGCCAACACCTTGTTAGCAAGAGCAATAATCTGTTCCATAATTTTCCTTCACATCCTCAAAGCAATTGTTAACCATATTTACATCCAAGTTAACTAATTTATATTATACTCTCTAAAGAAGCTATAGTCAACCTATTTTATTTTCGTGTTAACGATAACTGTTGCCAAGCCGTAATCCAGCTTTTCATTTTAACAGTACATACAATATTACGTCTAAAGGATTATGCGTTTGTAAGCTTTTCGATAAACCTTTTTAGTATAACTCTAGCCAAAACGTTTTTAAGCAAAGTAAAGGCACTATCCACAAATATTGCAGACAGTGCCTTTAGACGCTCATTGCTATGACTATTATTCCTTATTATTAATAATAGTCAGGCTCTTCATATGTTTTTTCTTGTATGGGCTGATTTTATCCCTATCGTACAAATCCTGCAAACGCTTTGCCTCTGCATCCTTGAATTTCTGCAAATCACCGCTCTTTACCTTACTATAAACGGTGTTATCGAACAACAAGGTTCCGTCCTTTCCAATATAGGTAACAGTTGTAGCAGGCATACCAGCTTCAGTAATAACTAAACGATTGTCTCCGTCAGGCTTTGCAGACAACTTTATGGGTTTGCTGCTGTCCCATTGGAAAATAGCATCATAACGAGGGTTGAAAATGTTAGATCCTTCTAAATGATCCTTATGCATAACAAAGCTGCTTCTGTTACATGTCAGTACATAGGATTCACCATTCTTTTCAATATCAATAGACCTAAAGTACTTGCCATTAAAACCAATATCAGCATTTTCCTCCACATGTCCCCATTTACCGGCAAACTTATCACCGCCGCAGCCGCTTACTACAGCCATAGCAATAACCAGCAAAGACATTAACAGGACTCGCATCCATTTACTCATAAATAAGCCTCCTTAATATGTATATTTTTCGTCTTACTATAAGTTTAGTGTACACTACAGCAGGCTATTAGTCAATTTGAGAAAAGACATATTACTTATTCTTCCTGTTTTATTTTTCTCAATAACTAATCCCAAAATTTAACTGCGTCAGAGCCAATTGCTTCTTCTCCACGTTCTTTAACATCCTGCATATTAGCTTTAGCAATTTCCAATGCTTTAACGTATTTCTTATCTTCTTGCATTAGTTTCACTCCTTTTAATATAACCAATAAAGCTTTTAGCATATGCCTTCTTCAAAAAAATTATATCATCCTCATAAAATAAATTCTGCCATTTATTTTGACAAAAGCCTAATCAATGCTATAATCAACTTAGCCTATCAAGATAATTACGAGGTGTTCTAATGTTGAATAGAATATTCATAGCTTTTGCAGCAGCACTATGCCTTTTTTCTTCCGCCTGCTCAGCACATACATGCTTCTTCAGAGTAACTGAGCCTTTAGCTCCTGAGGAAATTCAGCGTCAACGGTAGAATACTACGGACGTCATTTACTGGCAGCACACGAGAAAAAGCGTCATGCTGTTAAATCCAATGAATTGGACGACGACGCTCTATTTTTCGAGGATATTGATTTTACGGAGCATTGTGATATATTTAACTCCAAGCTCCATAATGTTATATGTGTAACCAGATCAGCCCTATATAATAGATATTACCATAGGGATTATCCCCCAAGAACTTCGAGCACACAGATTTATATAGTTGATTACATCTATTACAAGGACGAGAATGGTGTTTGGAAGGAATCACTTGCTGACCGTAACTTTAAGCCTAGATATTCAAGCAATTCTGAGGATGCTACTCCTGATCAGAAAAAATGTGATGAGCTGGCCAAACAGTTGGGAATTGATGGCAAAGGCTGGCGCAAATAATACAAAGTGGTTGAAATAATTATCACTCTTCCATAGTAAGGCAACAGTATTTTCAATATATCCAGAAGAAAGCTACAGCGTGTAGATTTTACGCAATACAAATAAGGCTAGAATTTGAGAAAACTAACTCAAAATCTAGCCTTAATTAGCTTATATTATCAGCCTTGTTACAGCCTCTTACTTAGCCATTGGCGTTGCTTTTAGTGATGGAACAGGCGCAGGCCGGTGAAGGCCATAGCAATGCCGTATTTGTCGCAGGTTTCGATAACATTGTCATCACGGATGGAGCCGCCAGCTTGAGCAATGTATTGTACGCCGCTGCGATGAGCACGTTCAATGTTGTCGCCGAAGGGGAAGAATGCGTCACTGCCAAGAGCAACATCCTTCAGCTCAGCAATCCAAGCCTTCTTCTCTTCACGAGTCAGCGGTTCAGGCCTTTCGGTGAAGAAGTTTTCCCAAACGCCGTCAGCCAGTACGTCTTCGTAGTCATCGGAGATGTATACGTCGATGGTGTTGTCGCGGTCAGGACGACGAATGCTGTCTTTAAAGGGCAGAGCCAGAACTTTCGGGTTTTGGCGCAGCCACCAAATATCAGCCTTGCCGCCAGCCAGACGGGTGCAGTGTACGCGGGATTGCTGGCCAGCACCGATACCAATTGCCTGACCGTCTTTAACGTAGCATACAGAGTTGGATTGAGTATATTTAAGAACGATGAGAGAAATCAGCAAATCACGAACTGCAGACTCAGGGATTTCTTTGTTAACAGTAGGACGGTTAGCAAAGAGCTCTTCGGTGATTTTAGCGTTGTTACGGTCCTGTTCAAAGGTAATTCCGAAAACATCTTTGGACTCAGACACTTCAGGAACATAATCAGGATCAATCTTAATTACATTGTAGGTGCCTTTGCGTTTGGTTTTCAAAATTTCCAATGCTTCGTCAGTGTAGCCAGGAGCAATAACACCGTCAGAAACCTCACGAGCCAGCATGGTTGCAGTTTCTTTGTCGCAAACATCGGACAGAGCAACAAAATCGCCATATGAACTCATACGGTCAGCACCGCGAGCACGTGCGTAAGCGTTAGCCAGAGGAGACAGCTCCAGGTCATCTACATAGTATATTTTTTTCAGGGTAGCGCTCATAGGCAGGCCAACAGCAGCACCAGCAGGGCTTACATGCTTGAAGGATGCAGCAGCAGGAAGACCAGTTGCTTCCTTCAGCTCCTTAACTAATTGCCAGCTGTTGAAAGCGTCCAGGAAATTAATATAGCCAGGGCGACCATTAAGAACTTCGATGGGAAGCTCAGCGCCGTTTTTCATATAAATACGAGCCTTTGCCTGATTGGGGTTGCAGCCATACTTCAATGCTAATTCTTTCACAATCATACCTCCTAAAAATAAAAATACCGACACTCCGGTACATAATCATGCCCAGACGGTCGGCGTTACCGGTCATACTCCCCTGTGGTAATCCACTTCCGTCAGTTATATGACCTACTACTAAAATTATAGAAGCTAGATATATTTTTGTCAATAATTTTACAGTGTGTTACAATAAGAATCAGCAAATAATATTAATAAAGGCTGCTATTAGACTACCTTGCTCTCACTGGCTAAAGCAGCTTTACCTATAAAATCTAAAGGAGTGATTATCATGACCTATTGCTATGTTTGCCCCCACCGCTGCGGCGTTGACCGTCCAGAAAATATGCATGACACTAACCCTGAGCATTACTTTGGCAGCTGTGGCTGTGGTATGCAGCCCATTGTAGCCCGCGCTGGCCTGCATATGTGGGAGGAACCAATTATTAGCGGCACCAAGGGCAGCGGTACAGTTTTCTTTTCCGGCTGCAATCTCCACTGCGTTTTCTGCCAGAACTATGATATCAGCCACCGTGACGGCTTTGGCAAAGAAATTACCATAGAACGTCTGAAAAAAATATACCAGGAGCTTATTGCCCAAGGCGCCCACAATATTAATCTTGTTACTCCTACTCATTTTACTGAAGCTATTATACAAAGTCTGGACACTCCTCTGCCTGTTCCCGTTGTCTACAACACCAGCGGCTTTGAAACCCAGGACACACTGCGCCGCCTCAAGGGCAAGGTACAGATTTATCTGCCTGACTTAAAATATTCAGATGACAAGGCTGCTATTAAATACAGCAACGCACCCTCCTATTTCCGTATTACTACAGAAGCAATCAAAGAAATGTATAAACAGGTTGGCGATTACAAAATTAATGACGATGGCCTTATGACCAGCGGCGTTGTTATCCGCCATTTGATTATGCCAGGCATGCTTGAAAATACCAAAGGCGTAATTGATTGGGTTGCCAAAACCTTTAAGCCTGGTCAGGTTATGTTCAGCCTGATGCGTCAATACGTGCCCTGCGGACGTGCTGCAGAATATCCAGAAATTAACCGCACGGTTACTGATGAGGAGTACGCCCAGCTAGAGGATTATCTCATGAACAGCTCCATTGAGGACGGCTTTATCCAAGAGGGCGAAGCTGCTTGCAAGGACTTTATTCCCACCTTTGACGGTACCGGAGTATAATAGAATATTGTTAAACTCAGCCTCTCACTATTGGGAGGCTGTTTTCTTGAACAAAATTCTTAAATTTGTCAAAATATTTACAAATTCACTTGCATTTCACCGTCTTTGCACGTACAATGTTATAGATGTAATTTAATCATACAATTAAAGAAACGAGGTATTTAAATGGAACGTAGAGTAATTCACGTTGAAGAACGTCCGCCGCTGCTGCTCAACATTCCCTTGAGTATTCAGCATTTATTTGCAATGTTTGGTGCTACTGTATTAGTTCCCTTTCTGTTCCAGGTAAGTCCTACCACCTGCCTGTTCATGAACGGTATCGGTACTCTGCTGTACATCTTCCTGACTAAAGGCAAGATTCCCTCTTATCTGGGCTCCAGCTTTGCCTTCATCTCTCCTGTACTTTTGATTTTATCCACCTCCAGCTACAGCCACGCACAATCCGGCTTCATTGTTTTCGGTTTGATGTTTATGCTGTTTTCCATTATCATCCATTTTGTAGGAACACGCTGGATTGATGTTATCTTCCCGCCTGCAGCTATGGGTGCTATCATCGCTGTAATCGGTTTGGAGCTGGCTCCTACTGCAGCTGGTATGGCTGGTCTGACCGGTGACAACATCAATATGGATAATGTTGCTATTTCCATGTTCACACTGGCTGTTGGTATTATCGGCTCCGTTGCCTTCCGCGGCTTTATGAGCATTATCCCCATTCTCTTTGGTGTTATCTGCGGCTATATCTTTGCAGCCTTCAAGGGTATGGTAAACTTCCAACCCATTATCGATGCACCTTGGTTCCAGGTTCCCCACTTCTACGCTCCTACCTTCGATTGGAACGCTATTATTATCATCGCTCCTGCAGCTTTGGTAGTTTTGGCTGAGCATATTGGTCACTTGGTTGTTACAGGCAACATCGTTGAGCGTGACCTTATTAAAAATCCTGGTCTGTCCCGCTCCCTCTTTGCAGATGGTCTTTCCAACGTAGTTTCCGGATTTGCTGGTGCAACTCCTAACACCACCTATGGCGAAAACATTGGCGTTATGGCTATCACCAAGGTATACAGCACCTGGGTTATTGGCGGTGCAGCAGTAATGGCAATTATCCTGTCCTTCTGCGGCAAGCTGTCCGAGCTGATTCACAGCATTCCCGTTCCTGTAATGGGCGGTATCTGCATCCTGCTCTTCGGCGTAATCGCAACCTCCGGTATCCGCGTTCTGGTCGACGGCCATGTAGATTACAGCAAGTCCTCCAACCTGGTTATGACCTCTGTAATCATGATTATCGGTCTGTCCGGTGCTAAGCTGAGCTTTGGTGCCTTCAGCGTACAAGGCATGGTTCTGGCAACTGTTGTTGCAATCATCATGAGCCTGCTCTTCAAGCTGTTTAACTACCTGCATCTGATGAACGAATAATTAAACCACAAAACTCCGACTACTGGCCACAGCCAATGGTCGGAGTTCTTTTTTTGCAATAAGTTATATATTCAATACTGCTCGTCCTATTCTATCGTAAAAAACATCTCTGATTTTATTGATATCTTGCACTGAAAATAATAATCATTAATAGTGACGCTGCTTACTAGTAAGGCATATTGAGCATTAAATAAGATTGCATCGTTATTACGTATTGGAATAGGCTACCTTACTTGTTACGCCCTTGAGTCTGCCCAAGCGTCCGGATAAAGCACTAATAGCATTTTGCGGTGCATCTACAGCTACGCAGATAATATTGACCTGCTTTTCGCGATAGGGTATTCCCATACGCCCAATAATATATTCACTATAAGAATGTAAAAGCTTATTTAGTTCTTCAACTGCCTCTGCTTTACTAACAATTATTGAAATTACAGCAACTCTTGTATCCATAGTGCCCTCCCTATCTGCATCCAGCTATCTAGCTTATTTTCTTAATTATATCATATTAGCATCTGTATAACTATCTTTCTAAAAACAGTCCCCAGTTTAGTACTATGTTATTTAGTCAATGAGTAGCGAAAGCTTATTGTTTGCAATACACGATTACAGTCCGAGCTCCTTATACTTTTATCTACCACAAGTTTATATACTATTATTATCTTACTTTTTCGTCCGTCAGTAATTGCTACTAACCAATTCATTTTATTACTTTTTCAAAGTTATATTATCAAAACTCTTATACTATGATACAATAGGTATACATTAAAGATTCTATAGGAGGAAAACGACATGGAATTTGTTGCCATAGATTTTGAAACAGCCAACGCCAACCGTGCCAGTGCCTGCTCCATTGGTCTTGTCACTGTCAAGGACGGTAAAATTATAGACGAATACTATAGCTTGATTAAGCCCAAAATTATGTACTTCAATAAAGAAAATATTGATATCCATGGCATTACACCTGAAATGGTCAAGGATGCTCCTAATTTCGAGCAAATCTGGCCTGAAATTTTTAAGCGTCTTCAGGGTAAGCAGGTAGTAGCTCATTTTGCAAAATTTGATATGAATGTACTGCGTAATGTTCTGCACGCCTACTATTTGCCTCTGCCAACCTTTAACTATATCTGTACTTGGGTTTTGTCTAAGAAAGCCTTCCTTGGCTTGGAGCATTATAGTCTGGACTATGTAGCCAGACATATTGGCTTTAAATTTGAACACCATCATGCTTTAGAAGATGCTCGTGCCTGTGCTGCAATTATGACTGAAGTTATCAACAGAAACCATCCTCAGGACTTTGTGCATATTGCAGATATGTATGATTTTGAAATGGGACATATGCACCGTAACGGTGTGCATCCCTGCACTATGGAGCGTACTTTCCAGAAAAAGCTTGACATTAAACCGCTTTTCTTTAGTGAATAAAAAAGCTCCCCAATCTTTATTTTAGGAGTCATCCCCATGCTTAATATATTCTTTGCTCTCTTTCTTTTTGGTATGCTGGTCGTTTTGTGTGCCAAAGCCTTAATACGTGCTTTAAATAAAAAGCAGCCTTTGCATGCCAAAGAAGCAGCTCTGCTAATAGCCCTCTCCATTGGTTGCCTATTAGCCCTGAACGCTGGCGTTAGCTCAGTCTTTCATACTCAACTAGTATTTTTCTAAAGCTAACCTTCCAAGGAATTGCTTAAATTCAGTGAGATGTGGTTTTTACAGCCTCTCAGCCAGCTACGCTGACAGCGGGCCCATACCACAGGACCAATTCACCTTATCCCCTTATAAAGTATTTTAAAAATGTAATCTGAATTGGCTATATGTCTAGAAAGGACATCTGACCTAAACACAAAATTTGACTATAAAATTAACTTGTCCGAAGGCAATTTGTCTTCGGATTTTTCTTTTACCAAAAAATAACCGACAGCCGCAGCTGCCGGTAAAATCAACGCATTATACAGGATTTATTAAAAATGGAGTTTAAGAATAAGCTTATTTGTTAGGATAGAATCCAGAAGGAGCGTAGCTCAGATTGATCATGATATTCTTAACCTGAGTATAGTGATCCAGAATCATCTTGTGGGTTTCGCGGCCAATACCAGAGGTTTTGTAGCCACCAAAGGGAGCGTGCTCAGGAATCTGGTTATAGGTATTTACCCACATACGACCAGTTTCAATATTACGAGCTACGCGAATGGCTCTATTAATATCCTTAGTCCAAACTGCACCGCCCAAGCCATATTCGCTGTCATTAGCCATAGCTACAACCTCGTCCTCGTCGTGGAACTTAATTACCACAGCTACAGGGCCAAAGATTTCTTCCTGAGCTACACGCATATCGTTAGTTACATCAGTAATAAGAGTAGGCTTCAGGAAGCAGCCCTTAGCCAGTTCACCCTCGTCAGCACGCACGCCGCCGCAGGCAATGGTAGCCCCCTCTTCCTTGGCAATATCAACATAGCTGAGAATCTTTTTAACCTGAGCTTCGTTGATTTGAGCACCCATTTGAGTGTCTTCGTTCCAGGGTAGACCAACCTTGACATTCTCAAAGGCCTTAACAAGAGCAGGAACGAATTTATCGTAAATAGTATCTTGAACAAAGATACGGCTGCCAGCACAGCAAACCTGACCTTGGTTAAAGAGAATGCCCAGCTGTGCACCATCAATAGCCTGATCAAAATCGCAGTCGTCAAAGTAAATGTTGGCACTCTTACCGCCCAGCTCCAAGGTAGAGGGAATGATGCGGTTAGCAGCAGCCAGACCTACATCGCGGCCAACCTCGGTGGAACCAGTAAAGGCCAGCTTGCTAAAGCCAGGATGCTCTAAGATATCTTGCCCGGACTTGGAGCCAGCACCAGTGATTACGTTCAGTACGCCTGCAGGAAGAACGCCTTCAATGAGACGAACAAATTCCAGAATAGAAAGACTTGCTTCCTTGGAAGGTTTCAGCACAGTGCAATCGCCTGCTGCCAGTACGGGAGCCAGCTTCCACGCTGCCATCAGGAATGGGAAGTTCCAAGGAATAATCTGGCCAACTACGCCCAAGGGTTCGCGGAGTACGAGGGACAGAAACTGCTCATTGAGAACTGAGGCAGTTCCCTCCTCAGCCAAAATGCAGCCTGCAAAATAGCGGAAATGCTGTGCACTCAGGGGGATATCAACATTCATAGTCTCGCGAATAGGCTTGCCATTATCCATACTCTCTACCATTGCCAAGTGCTCTTTATTAGCATCAATAATATCAGCAATTTTATTTAAGATAGCTGCACGCTGTGCAGGAGTAGTTTTCTTCCAGGTTTTGAAAGCTTCCCAAGCAGCCGTTACAGCATCATCTACGTCCTCACGGGTAGCCTGAGCACATACAGCCAGAACGCTGCCATCTGCAGGACTGGTTGCAGTGTAAGTATCACCATTGGATGCCTCACGCCATTGACCGTTAATATAAAGACCATATCTTTCCTGTAATTTTACTTTTTCCATATATATATCCTCCTTTGGATGACTATTCTTATTTATGCCTTAGGCTAAGGCTTTTGCCTTGCCTTTGCTATGTGCTTATTATATAATGATATTGGCTCTATTAAAAGAATCATTTTACGAATATTTTTTAGAACCAAGGAGGAGCTATGTTAACATATGATCTAAGTCAGAGAGGAAGTATGCCTCTTTATGATTATTTATATCAATGTATCCGTGAAGACATCATCAACGGCAGACTGCAGCCCGGAGAACGTCTGCCATCCAAAAGAACTCTGGCACAGCATCTGAATGTTGGCACTATCACTGTTGCCAACGCCTACGCTCAGCTTGTAACCGAGGGCTATTTGGCAGCTCAGGAAAAAAAGGGCTATTTTGTCCTTAATATAGGCAACTACCAGAAGCGAAAAGCCAACCTAGAAGAGTTGGCCGAGCCTCAGGAAAAAGAATACTATGCAGATTTTAAGGCCAATCGTATAAGTCTGCAAAGCTTTCCTCTTTCAACCTGGAACAAGCTTATGCGCGAAACCCTGTCCATTCACAACGAGGCACTGCTTAAAACAGTTCCCTATAACGGTGTCTATGAGCTGCGCAAGGCCATCGCCGACTATCTGGCTGCCAACAGAGCCATGACAGTTCAGCCATCGCAAATCATCATTGGTGCTGGAACAGAATACCTTTATAGCAGACTTATGCAAACCTTTGGCAGAGCCTGCACATTTGCCATTGAAGATCCAGGCTACAAAAAATTCGCTGCTATTTCGGCCAGCTTTGGCAATCCCTGGAAATATATACCTATTGACGAAGGTGGCCTGATGATTGACAAGCTGGAAGAAAGCGACGCAGACGTGGTTCATCTTTCACCTGCCAACCATTTTCCCACTGGCATTGTTATGCCCATTAGCCGTCGTCTGGAGCTATTTAATTGGGTTAATAGAACCAGCAAGCGCTATATTATTGAAGACGACTATGACAGCGAATTTCGATACAACGGACGCTTTATTCCGCCTCTTTTTGCCCAAGATACCCAAAACAAGGTTATCTATATGAATACCTTTAGTAAAAGCCTGGTGCCATCACTGCGCATAAGCTACATGATACTTCCTCCAAAGCTGCTGGAACGCTACGAAAGCACCATGAGCTTTTACTCCTGCACTGTGTCCAGCTTTGAGCAATATACCTTGGCCCGCTTCATCTCTGAAGGCTATTTAGAGCGTCATATTAACCGTATGCGCAATTATTACAAGGAACAGAGAGCATTGATACTCAATGCTATAAAAAACTCCTGCCTAGGCGAAAATGCAGTTATTACCGAACGCAATGCAGGCACCCATTTCCTGCTGACTGTAAAAACAACCCTCAGCGAAAAAGAGATACGCCAAAGAGCTCGTGCTGCCAATATGAATATTTCTATGCTTTCAGATTATCGCTACGAGCACAGAGCAGATGACGAGCACACCTTAGTCATTAACTACGCTGGTATTCCCCAGGATAGGCTGGGAGAAATTATCCACTGTCTTGCAGGTATTTTTCCTGAATGCAGCCACCAATGCTACCAGAATTGTATAAACAAATAGAACCAGATTGGGGAATTAGTATAGCATAATAGTAAAAGAGACTTGCCAAATGAGGGGTCACCTCAAAAGCAAGTCTCTTGTTTACATACACAGCTGGTAAATCATATCCTTACCACGCAGATCATCAATCCACTTCTCAGGAATAGATTCGTAGCCATAATACAGAGCTGCCATACCTCCAGCAATAGCTGCCACACTGTCAGTATCATCGCCTAAGGAAACTGCCTTTACAAGGCAGTCTCTAAAATTGTAGGTGGTAGCAAAGCACCACAGCGCAGCCTCTAATGAATCTACTACAAAGCCACTGCTTTTGATAGATTCCATTGGCAAATTGCTAAAGCTTTTAAAATCAAAAAGACGCTTATACAAGTTCATAGCTTCTGCGGAAAAAAGCGACTTGGCACTTTCATAAATGACTCGTAGCTGTGTACTCATAAATTCTAGCCTTTGAGCATCACTCATATCGACATTATTATTACTTCTTAATTCTATAATTTGCAGACACAAGCTAACATAGATATAGCATGCTAAAATGCACACCTTATGTGCATGTGTAAGGCTTGACACACGGCGAACGACATCATATATATCAGCCTGCTTATTCTTATGTAAATAAAATACTACTGGAATAATTCGCATTAAAGATCCGTTGCCACATTCTCTAAAGCCTTTGCAGCCGCATTCCGCTAAAGGCACGCCGTTATAGTAATGTTGGATAGCCTTTCTGGTAGCCATTCCCACATCAATAGGCTCGCCATCACAGGTCATATAACCATAACCCAACCACGCCACAAAACGCTTCATAATATCCTCATCATTAAGCTGCCAATTGTTTTCCTTAAGACTTGCCAATGTGCACAAGGTAGTAGCTGTATCATCAGAAAAAGTTCCTTTTGGCAGTGCCCAATCCAACATCTGCATAATATTTCTTTGTTGACATCTTTCCCTGCTATGAAATTGTACTGGTAAACCAAGAGCATCGCCCACAGCCACGCCCATAATAGCTGTTAAATATAAATTATTCATAATTACCTCCACAAACTTTTCTCTAAATTTTAATATCAACCTTTCGTTATAGTAATTATAGCAAATTTATAACACAACTGGTCACATAAAAAGCGACAAAAAATATAAATTCACATCATATTAATGTATTTACTGTAGATTTATATATAATGTCTTTATGTAGCTGATAACGTCAATCCACAGTAACTTATCGGATATTTTATGAAAACAATTTTAATCCTAAATATTGCAGAATACTCTGTTAAGAATGTTAAATTTATGTCACGTCTTTTTGGTTCTTTAACTAATCTTGGGGTCTAGTGAAAACTAGATTCCGGGATTAGTTAT
>URGS01000027.1 GCA_900547415.1 uncultured Phascolarctobacterium sp.
CCCACGACCTCCGCCGTGACAGGGCGGCATTCTAACCAACTGAACCACCGGGCCAATGTCATCTGTCTGACAGGTATAAATTCTACCATAGTCAAATGAATAATGCAAGCCTTTTTTTCAAAAATTTGCAAAAAAAGTTAAAATTATACATTTTTCCTATGAAAAGGGGAAAATGAGGGCCCTTAAACAGCAGAATTGAATTTAGATGTAGCATTTTTGTGGATTTCAACTATATTATTTGCACTTTGTCTTTGTTCGCAGTATAATTATTCTGATATACAAGTATCATTTTTGAAATTTTAATTAAGGAGACGATGAAATGTCTGAAGTAAGAGTTAGATTTGCTCCCAGTCCTACTGGTTACTTACATATTGGTGGTGCACGTACTGCTTTGTTTAACTGGCTTTTTGCCCGCAAAATGGGTGGTAAGCTGATTCTCCGTATTGAAGATACTGATGTTGCTCGTTTGAAGGAGGATTCTGTAAGCCAAATCCTCACCAGCCTGAAATGGCTTGGCATTAACTGGGACGAAGGTCCTGAGGTTGGCGGTGACTATGGTCCCTACTACCAATCTGAGCGTTTTGATATTTATAGAAAATACTGCCAGCAGCTTGTTGATGAGGGCAAGGCATACTACTGCTTCTGCACTCCTGAGGAGCTGGAGGCTCAGCGTGAAAAGCAGCGTCAGGCTAAACAGCCTTTCCGTTATGCACGTACCTGCCGCGATTTGACTCCTGAGGAGGTTAAGGCTCGCATTGACGCCGGTGCGTCCTATTCTGTACGTCTGAAAATCCCTGCAGAGGGCAGTGTAGTAGTTCATGACCTGATTCATGGCGATGTAACCTTCAATATGGATCAATACGATGATTTCGTAATTATGAAGAGCAATGGCATTCCTACCTACAACTTTGCTGTTGTTATTGACGACCATCTGATGGGCATGACCCATGTAATGCGTGCAGAGGAGCATTTGTCCAATACTCCTAAGCAGCTTTTGGTATACCAGGCTTTTGGCTGGGAACCGCCTAAATTTGGCCATATGTCCATGATTTTGGCTCCTGACCGTTCCAAGCTGAGCAAGCGTCATGGTGCGAC
Organism: uncultured Phascolarctobacterium sp.; assembly: GCA_900547415.1. Lineage (GTDB taxonomy): Bacteria > Bacillota > Negativicutes > Acidaminococcales > Acidaminococcaceae > Phascolarctobacterium_A. The sequence goes on from URGS01000027.1 coordinate 1,096, forward strand.
CTCAGTTGAGGAATTCCGCAGCCAAGGCTTTGTGGCAGAGGCTATTGTGAACTATCTGACTCTTCTGGGCTGGGGCCCTGGCGATGAAAGAGAAATCTTCAGCCTGCAGGATACTGTAGAGCTGTTCGAGCTGGAGCAAATGTCCAAAAAGGCAGCCATTTATGATACTAAAAAGCTGACCTGGATGAACGGCCAATATTTGTCCGAGCTGCCTCTGGAAAAAATCCTGCCTGAGGTTAAGCCCTTCTTTGTAAAGGACGGCTATGTTGATGAGGCTTGGTTTGCTGAAAACGAAGAATACTTTGCTAAACTGGTAGATACTGTTCGTGTACGCGTAAAAACACTGCAGGAGATTGCAGATGCTTCTGATTACTTCTTCAAGGATGTGGAGTCCTATGATGAAAAGGGGGTAGCTAAACACTTTAAGCCTGAAACTGTAGCTCTGCTGGAAGAGTGCATTGCAGCAGTAGAGGCTGATGATGTTTACAGCCTGGAAACCACTGAGGCTGCCTACAATAAGATTGCAGCTGACAACAACCTGGCTCTGGGCAAGGTTATCCACCCGACTCGTCTGGCTCTGACCGGACGCACTGTAAGCCCGGGTATGTTCGATGTTATGGTACTGCTGGGCAAGGAAAAAACCTTGGCACGTCTGCACAAGGCTGTAGAATTTATTAAGAATATGTAATTTTATAATAAACCTCTCCGTCAGCTTCGCTGCCACCTCTCCTTAAAAGGAGAGGCTTATCTGTAGGCGGATGACGGACACTTGGCTGAAAAAGTATGGGTTGCTTAGAATGACATGTTGGGGAGTTCTAAGTTAAATTTACGTTTGCCTCTCCTTTTAAGGAGAGGTGTCGTTGCTAAAGGCAACGACGGAGAGGTTTTATTTATTAAGAATATGTAGTTTTTACCACAATCTAAGGAGGCTGACCATGAAAATATTTTTAACTGCGATGATTTGTTTAATGCTGTGTGTGCCAGCCTTTGCTGATCAACAGACTACTGTTTTAACTGAGCAGGTTAAGCTGGACAAGGCTGCTGCTCAGGTACCCTTTGTTGACGGCAGCAATGACCTGGCCTTGGAGAAAAATGCCAACATGCTCCTGCGTGAGCGTGCTAAAAAGCTGGTAAATGAGGTTGGCGGTGCAGGCACTCTTACCTACAAGGTAATGCTGAACCGTCCCAGTATCTTTAGTGTGCTTTTGACTGCTAAAAATGGCGGCAAAGTTGCTTATGACGGTGTAAATGTTGACCTGACCAGTGGCCGTGAATTTACTGTAACTGACTTTTTTATAGATAATGATAAGGTTAAGGCAGCGTTGGGCGACTATAGATATGTGCTCTTTGGTGAAGAGGGCTTTTATCTGCAGGACGAAAAGCATGCTGACTACCATAAATTTGTTCCCTATGCAGGTCTTTTGGATTCCATGCGTATTGGTGAGGCTGGCCGCCTGATGCAGGTAGCACGTCTGACTGCTAATGCTGAAGGTAAGACTCTGACTCTGAAGGATGGAGGCCTTGTGGCTATTAAGCTTGACGGCAACCCTTCTACAGGCTATGGCTGGCATGTAAAGTCTAAGAGCGATAATGTTAAGGCTGTTGGTACATCATTCACCATTCCTGCTGCAGATGACCAGCGTGTAGGTACTCCTGGCGTAGAAATCATCATGCTGGCAATAAAAGGCAAGGGCGAATACCCTGTTACTATGGAATATAAGCGTTCCTGGGAGCAATTTGTTTTAAAAAGCTTTACCTTTAATGTTAAGGTAGAATAGCTGCTGGCTTAACTTTAATGGGAGAGATGGTTATGGATAAGACTTCTATTACTGTAAAGATATATAACGAGGATTATACGCTGAGAACATCTGCACCTCAGGCACAGGCTATTGCTGTGGCCAACAGTGTGGACGCACGTATGAGAAAGCTGGCTGAGGCTAAGAATGTACAGAGCAAGGAAAAGCTTGCTGTTTGGACAGCCTTAGATTTGGCAGCTGATTTGTACGAGCTGCAGCAGCGTTATGACAGACTTTTAGCGGCAGTAAAGGAAAAATAGAGATGAAGAATATAGAAAAGCTGGAGCTTTTGGCTCCTGCAGGAAGCTGGGAGGCTTTAGAGGCTGCCGTAAATGCAGGTGCCGACGCTGTTTATATGGGTGGCAAAGCCTTTGGTGCTCGTGCCTACGCCAGCAATTTTGACAAAGAGGAAATGGCTAAGGCCGTTTACTTTGCTCATATGCACCGAGTGCGTATTTATATTACTGTAAATACCCTGGTGGATGACAGCGAGCTGGAGGAGCTGGCTGAATACCTGATGTTCCTCAACAACGTTGGCGTTGACGGTATTATCGTTCAGGATTTGGGCGTTATTCGTCTGGCTCGTAAAATTGTGCCTGAGCTGCCGCTGCATGCCAGCACCCAGATGACCATTACTAACAGCAGTGGCGTTGACTTTGCCGTAGCTGCAGGTATGGAACGTTCTGTACTTGCTCGTGAGCTGAGCATTAAGGAAATTGAGGCTGCCTGCGACCGTGGTACTGAGATTGAAACCTTTATTCATGGTGCTCTTTGTGTCTGCTATTCCGGTCAATGTCTTATGAGCAGCCTTATCGGCGGACGCAGCGGCAACCGTGGTCGTTGTGCACAGCCCTGTCGTTTGCCCTATAGACTTTTGAACAACAAGGGCGAGGATATGCTGGAGGGCAAGGACGCAGGTCAATATCTGCTGAGTCCTAAGGATATGAATACCTTGGAAATTCTGCCCCAGCTTATTGATGCTGGTGTAGTGTCCTATAAAATTGAAGGCCGCATGAAGCGTCCTGAATACGTAGCTATTGTAGTTGATGCTTACCGCAGAGCTATGGATAGCTACATTGCAGGTGACTATAGTGTTCCTGCAGAGGATTTTGCTAATATTGAGCAAATCTTTAATCGTGATTTCACTACTGCTTATATGGTTAACCGTCCTGGCAGAGAGATGATGAGCGACCGTCGCCCCAATAACCGCGGCGTACTGGTTGGTCGTGTGCTGAAGCTTGACAAACAGCATAACAAGGCTGTGATTAAGCTGGAGAAGGAACTTCATTTAGGCGATGGTCTGGAATTTTGGGTAACTGTTGGCGGTCGTGTGGGCACTACTGTTACTGAAATGCTTTCCAAGGGTGAAAGCGTGTCCAGTGCAGCTCCGGGACAGCAGGTTACAATTGATGTTCCTAAGGGTGTACGTCTAAATGACCGCGTATTCCGTACCCTTGACAGCAGACTGATGTCATATGCCCAGCAATTCTTTGGCCCTGACGCTAAGAAGCGCATTGCCGTAGATGCAGTTGTAACTGCTCATGTAGGTCAGCCCATGACTGTCACTCTTACAGATGAAGAGGGCAATGTGGGCTACGGTGAGACTGATTTTATCGTAGAAGAGGCACGCAAACGTGCTTTGGATTATGCTGTAGTACATAAGCAGTTGGATAGAATGGGTACTACTGAATATTTCCTCAACAGCCTGAATGTGGAGCTGGATGAAAATGTTATGGTACCTATGAGTGAAATGAACGAGGCACGCCGTATGGCCTGTGAGGCTTTGGATGCAGCTAGACTGGAGGCCTTTGCTCCCGCTCGCAAGCAGGTGCATAAGCATTCTGAGAGCCTTGTTCTAAACGCCAAAAAACGCAGCCATAATGGAGCAGTGCTGACTGTACATTGTGACAGTCTGAGTAAGGTTAATGCAGCATTGCAGGCCGGGGCAGAGCGTATCCTTTTTGGTGGTGACTGCTTTACTCATATTCCTTTAAGTGATGAGGATTACCGCAAGGCTGCAGCCATGGTACGCAAGGCTGGACGTCAGCTGGCCTTTGCAACTCCTAGAATTGTCAAGGAAGCACAGCTTAAATATTTTGACAGACTTTTTGCTCTATGGGCAGAGCTGGAGCCTGACTTTGCATACATCAGCAACAATGGCCTGTGGTCCATTGCCCGCAAGCATGGTCTTAAGCCTGTAGCTGATATGTCTCTTAATATTTTCAACTGCCAAAGCATGGAGTTCTGGCAGGAAAATGGGGCAGTAGGTGCAGTTCTCAGCTCCGAGCTGACTATGGGACAGGTTGAGCATTTGGCTTCCGTTAGTCCTGTGCCTGTAGAATGCATGATTCAGGGCCGTTTGGAAATGATGGTTTCTGAGTACTGCGTTGGCGGCAGTTTCCTTGGCGATTTGCACAAGGGTGCCTGCAAGTTTAACTGCAAGGAGGAGCTTTTCTTGGGGGACCGCAAGGACGCACAATTCCCCATTGCAACAGACCAGTTCTGTCGTATGCATGTGTTGAACGCTCACGAGCTGTCCATGACTGCCAATGTGCAGCTGATGGCAGAAATTGGCGTTGCCAGCCTGCGAATTGATGGACGCAATTATGATGAACAACGCTTAACTGAGCTGATTGCTCTCTATAAGAAGATTTTAGGTGGTGCAGTGGAGGCTCCTGATAATCTCCCCGGCACTACTAGAGGTCACTACTTTAGAGGAGTTATGTAGGTTCAGGACTAGTCCTGCACCTTTAGTGAAAGGCAGGGCAAAGCTGCGAAGATTAAATTTAGTGCTTTTGTGCAGGTCCTGGCAATGAAGATGTCCTTGAGCCTAAGTAAAAGCAAGAGAATGAAGATATATGGATGGTGTAAATGATGGCTAGATTCGCGATCAAGACACTTGAATTTGATAAGGTAAAGACTATGCTGGCCCAGAAGGCAGGTACCTTTTTAGGCAAGCAGGCTATTGGCGAGCTGCGTATTGAAAGCGACTTTATGAAGGTGCAGCGTCTCCTTGAGGAAACTGCTGAAGCTGTACGTCTTTTAGACGAGGGCAAGCGTTTCCCCTTTGGCGGTGCCTTTAATATCGAGGCTGAGGTTAGGCGTGCACAGCTGGGCAGTACTTTGCTGCCAGAGGAGCTGCTCCATGTTATGACCACCGCTGCTGCTATACGTTCCATGAAGCAGTTCTTGGCGGAAAATGAGGAGAACGCACCTGCTCTCCAGGACTATGGCAGAGATATGCAAATCTTCAGCCGTCTGGAAAAGCAGATAGAACAGGCCATTGATGACCATGGCGAAATCAAGGACAACGCTTCTCCTAAGCTGAACGGTCTGCGCAACGCCATTGTTATTGCTAAAAACAGAGTCAAGGAGAAGCTGGACAGCATTCTCCATGACCCTAATAATCAAAAATATTTTATGGATAATCTGGTTACCATGCGTGGTGACCGTTACGTTATTCCTATTAAGCAGGAATACAAGATGAATTTCCCTGGTATTGTCCATGACCAGTCAGGTACAGGTGCAACTCTCTTTATCGAGCCTATGGCTGTAGTAAACCTTAATAACGATATTAAGCGTTATGTGGCCGAGGAGCGTGAAGAGGTGGAGCGTATCCTGCGTCAGCTGACTCAGAACGTTGGCCAGGAGGCAGAGGCTTTGCTGGCTTCTCTGGAACGCTTTACTGCTCTGGATGTTATCTGTGCCAAGGCTTACCTGGCTCAGGAGCAGCACGCAGTGCGTCCGATGCTTTCTGTAAACGGCGGTGTAGATATTGTGCAGGGACGTCATCCGTTGCTGAATCAGGATACTGTTGTTCCTTTGGACGTGCAGCTGGGCGAAAAATTTTCCATGCTGCTGATTACTGGTCCTAATACAGGTGGTAAAACTGTAGCATTGAAGGCTGTTGGTATTTTTGCCCTTATGGCTCAGACTGGTATGTTTATTCCGGCCAGCAGTGCCAAGCTGCCTGTGTTCCGAGCTGTTTATGCCGATATTGGCGATGAGCAGAGCATTGAGCAGAGCCTGAGTACCTTCTCCGGTCATATGACCAACCTTATCAGTATCCTGAAGGAGGTAAGGGAGAGGGATTTGGTGCTGGTGGACGAAATTTGTGCAGGCACTGACCCTAACGAAGGTGCTGCTTTGGCAATGTCAATTCTTGAGCATCTGCATGAAAACAAGGTTTTGACCATGGTAACAACTCACTATAGTGAGCTGAAAACCTTTGCTTATGGACACGAGGGTATGGAAAACGCCAGCGTGGAGTTCGACCCCGTTTCTTTACGTCCTACATACAGACTGCTGATGGGCGTTCCTGGCAGCAGTAATGCCTTTAATATCAGCCGCAGACTTGGTCTGGCAGACAGCATTATTGATCAGGCAGGACGTCTCCTTAATCAGGAGCATGTTCATATGGAAACAGTGCTGCAGGAGCTGGAGGGAGAACGTCGTCGTTATGAAAGCGGCAGCAAGGAAATTGATGCTCTGCGTCTGGAAAGCGAGCATTTGCGTAACGAGCTGGCTCATGCTAAGCAGGAGTTTGAACGCCGCAAGAATGAAATGCTCCGTAAGGCTCGTGAGCAGGCTGACGATATTTATCGCCGCAGCCGTCGTGAGTCTGAGGCTGTGCTGAAGGAGCTGCGTTCCATGAAGGCCGACTTTGATACTAAGCGTTTGGAGCAGGCTGCTGAGGAGGCTCGCAAGAAGCTCAATAAAACTCTTAGTGAGGACGCTCCGCTGCCAGAGGGTGCACCTCTGACACCTGCTACAGCTAAAAAGGGCTTGAATGTCTTTGTCGTTTCCTTAGGCAAGAATGGTATCATTACAGATGTCAAGGGCAAGGAGGTTACTGTTCAGGTTGGTATCCTGAAGATGAATGTACCTGCTGCCAAATGTCTGCTGACTAAGGCTCAGCCTGCCAACACCAGCGGTGAAAGCAAGCCTCGCAAGGGTACTAAGGTCGGTACTGGCTACGCTCATAAAATGTTTGTAGCCAAGAGCAGCTCTGCTAGGCAGGAAATTGATGTTCGCGGCATGACCTTGGACGAGGCGATTCCTGTTGTTGACAAGGCTATTGATGATGCGCTGTTGGCTGGTATATCCAAGCTGAGGATTATTCATGGCAAGGGGACAGGCGCTCTGCGTGCAGGACTTACTGCCTACCTGGAGACTAATCGCTTTGTGCGTAAGCTGGAGGTTGCTGCCATCGAGTCAGGTGGCTCTGGTGCTACTGTTATAGATTTATAGAATGTTATTAGAGGGGAAGCCGCTGCTTCAGGCAGTGTAGGCTTTCAATATAAATAGTCTTAGATATAAAAGGAGATTTTATTATGGTAATGAGTGTTGCTGCTAAACATGCAAAGGGTAAAGCTGCCCAGGATAAGATTTTTGCTGCTAGTGCTGCTGCTGGCGAGGCTATTAAAAAGTATGGTAAGGACGCCGTTGTTAATGCAACTATCGGTGCTATTCTCGATGAGGAAGAAAAGCTTGTTTGCCTGCCTACTGTGGAAAAGGTTTATCGTCAGCTGGATACTAATGATATTATTGCCTATGCTCCTATTTCCGGTCTGCCTGAGTATTTGGACTGCGTTCTGACTGCTGCTTTTGGCCAGTCCCGTCCTGATGCTCATTTGGCTGCTGTTGCAACTGCAGGCGGCACTGGTGCTATTCACCATGCTATCTGGAACTATTTGGACGAGGGCGAGGTTGCTCTGTGCTCCGATTGGTACTGGGGTGCCTACAAGGTACTGTGCGCTGATATGCATCGTGGCTTTACTACCTATAAAATGCTGGACGAAAACAACAAGTTTAATCTGGCTGCGCTTCAGGAGAAGGTTGACGAGGTGTTGGCAAAGCAGGATAACCTGCTGTATCTGCTGAATACTCCTGCCCACAATCCTACTGGCTACAGCCTGTCCGAGGAGGACATGGACGGCGTACTGGCTATCCTGAAAAAGGCTGCCGTTCCCGGTAAGAATGTTGTACTGTTCCTGGATGTTGCCTATATTGATTATGCAGGTGAAAAGGAAGAGGTTCGCAAAATCTTCAAGAAATTCAGCAATCTGCCTGAAAACATCTTGGTTATCGTAGGCTACAGCATGTCCAAGGGCTTTACTATGTACGGTCAGCGTACTGGTGCTATGATTGGTATTTCCTCCAGTGCTGAGGTTATCCAAGAGTTTAAGGATATTAACCAATACACCAGCCGCGCAACCTGGTCCAACATTAACCGTGCTGCTATGCGTACTCTGGCTGCAATTTACAGCGACGAGGAGCTTTTGACCAAGGTTTGCGAAGAACGCGATTACTACTATCAAATGATTAAGGCTCGTGCCGATATCTTTACTAAAGAGGCTGCTGAATGCGGTTTGCCTATGCTGCCCTACGTAGCAGGCTTCTTCCTGTCCATTCCTTCCAAGGATTCTGATGCGGTCTGCAATAAGCTTCATGAGGACAATATTTTCGCTGTTCCTCTGGCTGCAGGCGTGCGTATCGCAGTTTGCGCTGTTCCTAAGCACAAGATTAAAGGTATGGCTGCCAAGGTTAAGGCTGCACTTGCTGCTGTAGAAGGCTAAAATTATATAATTATATATCAGATAAAGATAAAATACGATGAGAGGGGCTGTTATACAGTCCCTCTTTGTCTAATATATGGAGGTGGATTATGCTTTTATGGACTATGCCCAATGGACAAAAGCGACAGGTAGAGGAGGGAAGCACTCTTTTGACCTTTGCCAAGTCCTTTTCTGACCAATATGGTTCTCCCATTGTAGAGGGACTGTTTAATAATAAGGCTGTTGATTTGCAACGCCCTATCTACGATGACGGTACTGTAGAATTTATCGAGGTCAATGATGAGCAGGGTATGCGTGTCTATACCCGTACTTTGCTTTTTATGGCTCTTACTGCAGCACGTCGCCTTTATCCTCAGGCTGCACTGGAGGTTCGCAATACTCTTGGCAGTGCATTGTATCTGGCGGATATTGGCAAGCACAAGTTGTCAGAACAAGCAATCAAGAATATTGAAGCAGAAATGAAGCGCATGGCAGCAGAACATACTCCCATAGCTCTCCGTCGTCTGCCTAAATATGAGGCTATTTCCCTTGCAGGTCCCTGCTGCAGTGAAGAGCGTATGGCTCTTTTGCAGGCTGTTCCTAATGATAAGCTGCTGACTGTGTACTATTTGGAAGGACAAACAGGCTATCTCTTTGGTTCCTTGTGTCCGGACTGCGGCTATGTGCCTTATTTTGAGCTGCTGCCCTATGATGAGGGTATGATTATCAACTATCCTGATATTGGTCAGTGGAATGAGCTGAAGCCCTTTGTAAATATGCCTAAGCTGAACGAGGTGTTCCAGGAGTCAGAGCATTGGGCTGCCATGATTGAGTGCAACACCATTGGCAAGCTGAACAAAATCATTGATATGGGATATGCTGATGGTATTATCCGCGTAGCAGAGGCTCTTCATGAAAAGAAATTTGCTCAGGTTGCAGACTATATTTCCCAACACCGTGACAAGGTAAAGCTTATTCTTATTGCTGGCCCGTCATCATCCGGAAAAACCTCTACTGCACAGCGTCTCAGCGTGCAGCTGGCCGTAAATGGCTTGCGTCCCATGGCTATTTCTATGGATGACTATTATCATAACCGCAAGGATACTCCCAGAAAGCCTGATGGAAGCTATGACTTTGAGTCCATTGAGGCAGTGGACTTGGAGCTGTTCAATTCCCAGCTTATGTCACTGCTGAAGGGTGAACGTGTTAAGGTGCCTAAGTTTAACTTCCGCACCGGCTGCCGTGAATATCGTGGCAAGGAGCTGCAGATGGCAGAAAACTCCATTTTGGTGGTAGAGGGGATTCATGGCCTTAATGAGCGCTTGACAGCTTCTATTCCTGAGGAAAATAAAATTAAGATTTACGTTAGCGCTCTTACGCCAATGTCCCTAGATGAGCATAACCGTATTCATACTACTGACGTAAGACTTATGCGCCGTCTTGTACGTGACAGTCAGTTCCGTTCTCATGGCGCAGTAGAAACCCTGGAGCTGTGGGATGACGTTCGTTATGGTGAGGAGCAGTATATTTTCCCCTTCCAATGCAGTGCTAACGTAATTTTTAACACAACCCTTATTTATGAGCTGGCGGTGCTGAAAAAATACGCTCAGCCCCTGCTGGAGGATGTACAGCCCTCCGATGGCAGAGCCTACACTATTGCGCAGCGCTTGCTGGAGCTGCTGTGGTTTGTAAAGCCCATTGACGAAAATGCTATTCCAAACAATTCTATTTTAAGGGAATTTATTGGCGGCAGTATCTTTAAAGAAGCGTTATAAACAATTATAAAAATTTATATTGACCTAAGGTATGCTTTCTATGTTACAATAAAAGCATACCTTAGGAGGAAGTTTTAATGAAAGTAATAGCAATAGCGTTGTTTGTTTTGGCAACGCTTATAAATGGCTGTACCTACAATGCAGATGGTACCAGCAACGATAAAAATGCTGCCTCTCCTGTAGGAACTATGAGTGATGACCGTACCATAGGAATTAAGCATCTGCGTCAGCTGATAGCAGAGGATAACAGCACAGGCAGAACAATTATGTGGACTGCTCCTGGCTCTAATTATACTTTAGAGCTGCGCAGTGTTTATGGTACGACATATCACGAGGCAGATGACAGAACCTTTAGTGACGGCAAATACCAATATATCCAATATGGAGTAACTCTGAAAGAGCTCGAGCCCAACACTGATTATATGTATCGGATTCGTAGGGGAAGCGAGACGGGAAACTGGCACAAGCTAAATACCCAAGATGGCTATTCTGGTTTTAAGGCGCTTATTTTCCCTGACAGCCAATGTACTGATTATCGTACCTGGCGAGAGTTGGCTCAAGCAGCCTACGAGCGTAACAGCAATGCTGCATTTTTTGTCAACATGGGCGATATGGTTGATAACGGTCAGCACCAAAGTCAATGGGAGCAATGGCTTTTTGGCATAGAGGGCTTTAGCGGCGACCTGCCTCTTGCACCTGTAATAGGCAACCACGAAACCTATTCTGTAGACTGGAGCATTAAAATGCCTCAGGCCTTTACTAATTTATTCTATGTTCCCGAAAATGGCTTAGGACAGTATCGTCATCAGTTTTATAGCTTTGATTATGGCGACGTGCATTTTACGGTACTGGATACCAACTATGATGATGAGCTGATGGCCTTTCAGCCCAAGCTGCGTGAGGACCAGCTTAAATGGCTGGAGCAGGATTTGGCCAACACTCAGGCTAAATGGAAGGTTGTGCTGATGCACAGAGATATTTTTATCTATGGCTTTGGCCCTAAATCTGGCAGGGCACATACCTTTTCTACGTATTTTATTCAGGTTGGCACTGATATGATGCCAATTTTTGAACGCTACAATGTGGATGCAGTACTGACTGCTCATCTCCATACTTATCGCCGCAGAGTTCCGCTGCGCAACTTTAAGCCTGCAGATGACGGTATTACCTATATTCTTACAGGTGTAGCAGGCGATGTGCGTTATGAAAACCTGTGGGAGGATTTTGCCTGGGATGCGGCGCGAGCGCCTAAGCCGGAAACCTCCAACTATATGACCATGGAGCGTGTAGGAGATACTCTGACCTTTAGTGCCTATTTGCCGGATGGAAAGAAGTTTGATACAGTTACGCTGAGAAAATAAAAAGAGCACCCTTATTCTACTAAGAGACTAAAGTGTTTTAGGCCCTAGAGAATAGGGTGCTATATATTTTTAGGCGTTTTCCTGCCAAGCCTTACACAAATCAACCCATCCCTGACAGTTTTCGGAATATTTTTCCAGCTCCTTAGGTGTCAGCTCAATGGCACTGTTGTGACTGCCGCAGGCAGGGAAGAAGGTAGTAAAGCGTTTTAAGGATACGTCCAGATAAACCTTGACATTGGGGTTAATAGCAAAGGGGCATACGCAGCCAATGGCGTGGCCAATCAGGGGCTCAACTTCATCAGCAGAAAGCATTTTTGCTTTAACGCCCATAAAATGCTTGTATTTGGCATTGTCCACCTTGGCGTCACCAGCTGCAACAATAAGAATGGCATCATCATGAACCTTGAAGGACAATGTTTTGGCAATGCGCGCCGGCTCACAGCCTGCGGCTTCAGCTGCCAGCTCAACTGTAGCACTGGATGTGGAAAACTCAATAATACGATCTTCTATATTAAATTTTTTGAAATAATTACGAACCTTTTCAATGGACATAGTACAGCCTCCCTTAAAATACTTAACCATATTGTACTGTTTTGCCATAGTAAAGTCAAATATAATGGGAGAGTGTTCCAAGATATAAATAGTAGTCTGTATTTGGCATTTTTTGTGCATTTGTGGTAAACTACTATATAATTAAAACTATAAGTGAGGTTATGAAGATGACTGGTTCTAAAAAATATGTAAAAAATGGTAAAAAATTAGGCGTATTAGGCGGCCTTGGTCCTGCTGCTGCTGCAGAATTTTTGCGTCAGCTGGCAATCAAATGTCCTGCCAACATTGATCAGGAGCACCCTGTGATTTATATGATTGGCGACTGCGAAATTCCTGACCGCGGTACTGCAATTCTGGGCAAGGGAGAGTCTCCGCTGCCACGTATTAAGGCTGATTTAATGCAGCTTGCAGATATGGGTGCAGACGTGCTGGCCGTCCCCTGCAATACTGCTCACTATTTTATTGACCAATTTGCTGATGAGCTGCCCATTCCTCTGGTACATATTGTAGAAGAAACTGTGCTTGCAGCTCAGCGTCTTTCTCCTGAGGGAGCGTGGATGTTGTCTACTAAAGGCACTCGTGCCTGCGGTCTTTATCAAAAATATGCAGAAAAGCATGGCTTTACTCTCTATATTCCTGATGAACGTCAAAGCGATATGTCCCAGCAGGTAATTACCTACGTTAAAGCTAATAAGCTGGCTGAGGCAGGTGCGCTGATGAAGGAGCTGGTAGAGGAGCTGTGGGCTGAACGTGATTTGCCGGTAATGACTGCCTGCACTGAACTGCCCTTAGGCTATGATGCGTCCGGTCTGCCGCAGGAGCGTTCTGTTTCTAGCATTGGCGCGCTTGTGTCTGCTACTGTTAGTAAGCTGTACGATCCGATAGACTAAGTATAATACCTCATCTGTTTCGTTATCGCTCCTCGACGTACTATCAGTACGCCGTCGCCGCTCTGCCTCAAATCTGAGGCATTATCCTTAGTCTGCATTACATCGACATGCTTATGTACAGGCGCTTTGTAGAAGGTGGAGAAAGTATAAATTTTACTGCCCTATAAATTCCTACAGAAAAAGAATAACCCATGTTTCGCTGGTATTGATATGTACACTCCTTATTGGTTTTATCCAGTAAAGTGATTACATATCAGATGCGATCCATGGGTTTGTTTTTTTAGCAGTAGTATTCGATTGTCCCAAATCTTTCTGTCCAGGCGGAAATAATATCATCGCTTTGTGCTTCAATCATCTCCACAAGTCTACTAAGAATTTTTGGGGAGATTCTTTTGTCGTTAGGATTTGCTAATAATGCCCTTTTGCTTTGCGTTATCCATACTTTTGTTGCATCAGGGGAGGGTATACCATCTGAAATATGTACATGTATTGGTTCTAATGGACGTCCTTCGTTGGACCAAAAATACACCCTATAGGAACCGAATCTAAGCAGTTGCGGCATCTGATTCAAATCCTCCTATTTGAGAGTATTTAATCATAAGATGAGCATTTTTCTTAATACGTTCAAGGATTTTTTCTTGCTCTGCAGCAGTATATCCAATTACATCTTTGATTTCATATTTAGGGAGTACACATACAAGGCTGTGGAATCCATCTTTTTCATCTGGTGTTTCAACATACACTAGTACGGTTCCATCGGCTTTCATTTCAGAATGAGTGTATTCTGTACCATCGTTTAAAGTCAGGTAAGGATAAATCATGTTTTCACCGTCCTTAAAGCTAATATCATAGTCATTTGTAAATAGTAGTTTATTTATAAAATGAAGTTCTTAATATTTATCATATCATATCTGGATAAAATATCAAGTTGTAGAAAAATATATCTATAGACGCTGTATATTGGCTTCTTTTTAGCTTTATGCGGCTACAAAAATAAAATTCCCCCAGCTATGCTGAGGGAATTTTTTGTTAATGTCCTTATTCTATTTCACTTTAAAGGCTATAGCGTACAGTACTGGCAGTACTACCAGCGTCAGCAGTGTTGCGCCTGTGAGGCCACAGGCCATGGTTACGGCCATGGCGTTCCAGAACTGACTGAAGAAGAGGGGAATAAGTCCCAGTACAGTGGTGAAGGCTGCCAGCATGATGGGGCGGAAGCGGACGATGGCGGATTCCGTAATGGCGGACATAGGTTCCATACCTGCGTCCAGATGCTGTTGAATTTGGTCAACCAGTACCATGCTGTTGCGAATGATGGTACCGCAAAGCGCCAGAACACCAAGCTCAGCCATAAAGCCTAATGGTGAGTTAAAGAGCAGCAGACCAAAGATGACGCCAATCATTCCCAGCGGTGCTGTGATGACGATAATGATAAGCTTGCGGATGTCCTGCAGCTGCAGCATTAAAAGCACCATAATGAGGATAATCATTACGGGAACAGGCTTTAAGAGTCCCTTAAGAGTTTTGTTGCTGTCCTCTAAGGAGCCGCCGATTTCGATTTTCATGCCAGCAGGAAGGTTGGAGCGCAGCTCCTTCAGGTCATCATAAACCTTTTGGGTAACGTCGTTGCCGGTTACGCCTTCTACAATAGCACCGTTGACGGTGATGGTAGGACGCAGATTGCGGCGCCAAATCATGTTATCCTCGCTGCCATATTCCAGAGTTGCTACCTGGGCCAGGGGAACAGCTCCTTGGGAGGTAGGAATGGATACTGTTTCCAGCTGGGTGATATCAGCACGTTGGTCAGGGTCAAGGCGGAAAACAATGTCTATATCCTGGTCGCCTTCCAGATAGCTGGCTACAGTATAGCCGGAAACCTGAGCCTGCAGGGCCATGGCTACAGTTTGTCTGGTAAGGCCCATTTGCAGCAGTTTGTCGTTGTCAATTTTCAGCTTGACGGCATTGCTTTGCTCCATCCAGTCCATTCTTGTCATGGTAACCTCAGGGTTAGCGTTCATGACCTGACGTACCTTTTGGGCGTATTCCTTAACCTGAGCGTCGTTGTCACCGCTGACACGAAGCATTACAGGATAGGGAGCAGGGGGGCCAAGAGGAATAGAGCGGGAATAAACGATTGCTTCCGGCAGGTTGTCCGCTGCCAGCTTGGTAATGCGTTTTTCCATGCGGATACGACCCTCAATGCTTTTGGCAACTACCACTAGCTGAGCGTAGTTGTCGCGGGGCTGAACAGGGTCCATAACCAAAACGAAGCGAGGAGCACTTTTGCCTACATAGGTGGAGACATGGTCCAAATCCTCGTCGTTTTCTATAAGCTTAGTCAGCTTTTGAGCAGCCTCGTCCGTAGTCTTGATGCTGCTTCCCTCAGGCAGGTTGAGTTCTACTAAAAGCTCAGGACGTACTGATGCAGGGAAGAATTCCTTCTTGACGAAGTTCAGCATAAAGATGGAAAAAGCAAAGAGACCAACGGTAATGCCTACCACTAATGCTCTGTGAGACAGTGACCATTGGAGCAGGCTGCGGAATTTGTTGTAGAAGGGGGTATCATAGCTTTCTTCTTTAATAACTGTAGGGCGAATCCATTCGTAGCCCAAAACAGGAGCCAGAGTTGCAGATACCAGCCAGGAAAGAAGCAGGGTAATGGTCATTACAGGGAACAGGCTGGAAGCGAACTCGGAGGCACTAGAGTCAGAAAAGGCTATAGGCATAAAGCCCAGACAGGTAATAACAGTGCCGCAGAGCAAAGGCCAGGCACAGGTCTTGAAGGCGTAGGAGGCAGCCTTCATACGCTCCCAGCCCTCGGACATTTTGACCTCCATAAGCTCAACAACTACTATGGCGTCATCTACAAGCATACCAAGGGATACAACCAATGCACCTAAGGAAACCTTGTGCAGGTCAATACCAAGAGCGTACATACCGCAGAAGGCACCCAAAAGAATGAGAGGGATGCAGCAGGAAATTACGTAGCCGCTGCGTCGTCCTAAGGAGAAAAGGCTGACTACCAGCACGATAATAATTGCTTCGTAAAGGCTTTCGGAGAATTCGCTGATAGAGTTTTTTACAACCTCAGGCTGGTTGGCAACCTGATTAAGCTCCAGACCCAATGGAAGCTCGGACTGGATTTTCTTGATTTCCTTAGCCAGATTTTTGCCTAAGCGGATATTGTCGCCGCCGTCCTCCATGGAGAGGGCAATGCCTACAGCAGGCTTGCCGTTAAAGTACATTTTGCTTTCTGGCGGGTCCGCATAGCCTCGTTTGATTTGTGCAATGTCGCCAAGGCGGAAAACCTTGCCATTGGCGTTAATGGGAATATCTGCTATATTCTGCAGACTGTCAGGACTGCCTGTCAGTCTAAGATAGGTATTGGATTTGTCGGCTTCTACCATACCTGAGGGAGTAATAGCTGTTTGAGCCTTGATGATTTCAGCCAGACTATTGATATCAAGACCAAGCTGAGCCAGCTTATCAGTATCCATCTGGATATAGACTTTTTCAGGCTGTACGCCTACAAGCTCTACCTTTTTAACATCGGGAATGCCAAAAAAGTCCAGCTTGATTTCTTCAGCGTATTTACGCATATCCTCATAGGAATAGCCGTCGCCTGTAAGAGCGTAGATGTTGCCGTATACATCGTCAAAGCGGTCGTTATAGTAAGGACCGTAAACTCCATCAGGCAAATCCTTTTTTATATCATTGACCATATTGCGAAGCTCTAACCAGCGTTGGCGTACCTGACTGCTGGGAACCTCGTCCTTTAGATAAACCGTAATGACGCAGGTACCAGGCCTGGAATAGCTGGTGATTTTATCAATCTGAGGAACGTTTTGGATTTGCTTCTCCAAAGTATTGGTCAAATGCATTTCCACGTCCTTGGCACTGGCACCGGGCCAGGCTGCAGATACCACCATTTGCTTTACGGTAAAGCTGGGGTCCTCGCTGCGGCCAAGAGTTTTAAAGGAAAATATACCCATAACAAGAACCAGGACGGAAAAGAAGTAGACAATTTGTCTATGCTTAATGGCCCATTCAGCCCAGTTGGACTTATTATCCTCTTTCATTATTGCTCACCGCCTTCTGCCAGACGAACCTCCTGATCAGGAACAAGCTTAGCAATACCTGCTGTTATAACTACGTCGCCCTTAGCAAGACCGTTGCTGATGATGACGTTATTGTCGTTGTAGCCAGCAATCTCAACAGGAACAGGCTGAGCGTGGTTATTACGAACAACCCAGACAGAGGGATTGTCATTAGTCTGGTAAATAGCAGCACCGGGCAGGACGAACTGCTGGTCATTAGCTTCCTTATTAAAGCTTACCTTGGCTGTCATACCTAGGCGTGCTTCTGCAGGCATGCTGTCAATAGCTACACAAACCTTATAGGTTTTAGTCATAGGGTCAGCCATAGGGGCTATTTCCCTAATAGTACCGCTGCATTTCAGCTTAGGCAGAGCCCAAAAGCTTACTTCAGCCTGCTCTCCAAGGGCCAAATTACCCAAAGCGTTTTCAGGTACGTTGATCTGCACCTCACGTTCGCCGTCCTTAACAACGGTAACCATGGGCGTGCCTGCTGCTGTTACCATACCGATTTCGCCTGTTACCGCAGCCACAACACCATCAACATCACTGCGGAGCATGGTGTATTCCAGCTGATTGTTGTTGGCATTGGCCTGAGCCTGGGCCTGACGCAGAGCTGCGTTGGCAGCCTCAAGCTGAGTATTGTATTGGTCGCGGGAGGCTGCGCTGACAGCACCGCTGGCGTACAATGTATTAAAGCGCTGCGCATTGTCCGCTGCCAGCTTTTGATTGGCTATGGCCGAAGCCAGCTGAGCATTGGAGGCCTCTACTGCCTGATTTACGTCCTTAGGGTCCAGCGTCATCAGCACCTGACCGGCACTGACCTTGTCGCCAAGGTTAACCATACGGTTTACGATTTTGCCTCCAACCTGAAAAGCTAATTTGCTTTCATAGCGTCCCATAACCTGTCCTGGATAAACATTAGCGCCGTCAGCTGCTGTTTCACCTACAGTGACAGTACGTACAAGGGGAACAATTTTTTCCGCTTCAGGCTTATAGGTAAGGTTGCTATAGAGCTGCCAGCCTACGACAAGAACAAGGGCTGCTGCACCAGCAGTAATAAGCTTTTTGCGATTTTCAGGATTAGTAAAGAATTTCTGCATATTTATCACCACTTCAATTGTAATAATTAAAAATTTTGAAAATTTTTTAATCGTTTGATTAACTTTCTAATTCAATTATAGGATTGTCGATATTGGGTGTCAAGAAACAAAACTGTGACTTAATAGGCGAGCACTTATAATGCATCGTCTGCTGTGTCAACGTTCCTAGACGTACTGTTAGTACGCCGTCGTCACGTTTTCTTGCATCCAATACATTCTAAGCGCTCTTGCGAAGAGAGGCGCTAAAAAAGGCGAGCGCTTATAACGCATTGCCTGCTGTGTCAAGACGTACTAGTGATATGAAAAATGCCAGCTCCGAACATAGAGCTGGCATAAAGAGTGCGTTATTTGCTTAAGGATTCCAAATAGCTGTTCATGGCGGTGATGAGGTATTCTGTTTCCTGACCGTCGGAGAAGTTGCCAATCATTTTGATTTGTGGCTTGGTCAGGAAGAAGAACATTATCATACCCTCAAGAGTGAAGGCTACGTGGGTGGGTTTGATTTTAGTAGAGATTTCGCCTGCAGCGATTGCTTCGTCGACTAGCTCAGTCATGAACTGATGGACCTTGTAGAGACGGTTTTTGATGTAGTTTTCAAACATGGGCTGAGCAGAAAGGAGCTCTCTGTAAATCAAATGGATGCGATAGGGCTTGTGAACCTGAATTTCTGCAATGGAATCCACATATACCCTCAGCTTGCTCAGGGGAGAAATCTGCTGCTGGCGAATTTCGTCCTGCAGCTTTAAAAAGGCGTCAGCCTGTGTATATAAAACCTCCTGATAAAGGTTTTTCTTGCCGCCGAAATAGTAGGAGATAAGGGCACTGTTAACGCCGCTGGCAGCAGCTATTTGTTTAATGGAAACAGTACTGAAATTATCACGTGCAAACAAATCAGTTGCAGCCTGAAGAATTTTAGCGGCACTGGCAGCCGTTGCTGGTGTTTTATTCATATATCTAATTCCCCATTCATATTTAATCATTCAATTAAGCTTTTCTACATTATACACTATTTCAGAGGATAGCGTTAGAAATTTTTCTGTGACCTATGCTGTTTAGGCGAACTGAGTATATTTTTTCTTTGCTAAGTAACCAAAGGTTTGGTATAATATAGAATATGTTCAGTAGAATTATTGGAAAAGAGGTTGCGAAATATTATGGAAAATCATTTGCTTCCTTTACTGCTTGGTATAGGTGCTTTTATAATTGCAGTGGCAGCATTCCTGCGTATTTTGTCCCAAAGGGAGCAGGAACAGCTGGCTAAAAGGCTGGAGGAGCAGCAGGAGTTCTTATTAAGAGAGCAGGAAAAAATGGAGCTGCAGCGTTTGCAGGCGGCTCAGCAGCTGGAGCGTACGGAAATGCAGCAAAAGCTTTTTGCTCAGCAGCAGGTGCAGATTGCAGAGCAGCAGACTAAATTTGCCGAAAACCAGGCTCTTTTAAATCAGCAGCTCAAGACATTGGAACGCAGTCTTGTGGACACTCTGCAGGATATTCGTGGTGAGCAGAACTCTCTGGCACGAGCGACACGTATGGAAAATCAGGCCAGCAGTGACCGTCTCAGCGAGCAGCTTGACAAAAGAGTGGAACGCCTTGCTGATTTGACTGACCAAAAGCTGGAATGCATTCGTACAACTGTTGATGAACGCTTAAATGAGTCCCTGGAGCAAAAATTTGCTCAGGTAAGTCAGCGTCTGGCAGAGGTTCACAGCGGCTTAGGCCAGATTCAGGGCCTTTCCGGCGGCGTAGACGATTTAAAGAAGATTCTTTCCAATGTCAAAACCCGCGGTATTTGGGGCGAGCTGCAGCTGGGCAATTTATTGAAGGATATGCTTCCTGCAGCACGCTTTGCTGAAAATGTGGAGGTTCGTCCCCGCAGCGGCCTGAGAGTGGAGTACGCACTTATTCTTCCCGGACAGGGTGAGCAGCAGGTGCTGCTGCCCATTGACGCCAAATTTCCTCAGGAGGATTATCAGCGTCTGCAGCAGGCTAGGGAGCAGGGCAATAATCAGGAGGCGGAGCAGAATTTAAAGCAGCTTGAGCGTCGCATTAAGGCGGAGGCTAAGGATATTCATGATAAGTATATTTGTCCCCCTTATTCTACGGACTTTGGTGTAATGTACCTGCCCAGTGAGGGACTTTTTGCAGAGGCCTTGAATCTGCCGGGACTGGCGGACGAGCTGCAGCGTAAATACCGAGTGTGCATTGCAGGTCCTACAACCTTGGCAGCACTGGTGAACAGCTTGCAGCTTGGCTTTAGAACCTTGGCTGTGCAGAAGCGTACAGACGAGGTTTGGCGTCTTTTATCCGCCGTTAAACAGGATTTGGCAGGCCTTAGCGCAGCACTGGAAAAGAACGCCAAAAAGCTGGAGGAAGCCCAGAGCAGTCTGGCCAATGCAGGCAAATATGTAAATAAGTTGAGCCGCAGACTGAAGGCTGTGGAAAGCCTTGAGCCTGAGGGCGAAAAAAAGCCGGCTGCAATTCTGCAGCCGGAGGACGAGACAGAGGAGTAGTCTGGAGCATAAGGTGAAATTTAAAAAGAAGTTCACAAATTTGCTTATGAATAAGACTTTACTAAATTTTTAAAAGAGCTTAAAATCATTGTAGACAGCCTTAGGCTGCAGATGTTTCCATAAGGAGATACATATGGAAGAACACAAAAATGGTATTGAACAAGATGAGCAGCCCTATAAGAAGCCTCCTCGTCACATTCAGATTTTTTTAATATTCTATGGCTTTTTTTGGCTGAACATGATTTTTGTCACAGGTCTGAACAGTCTCTATATTGGTCGTATTGACATTGACAGCGGCAGTACTACCTTGGCTCTGACTATTGGCATGTATTTTATTTTTAAGTATCTGCCTAGATTTTATTAAATTTTATTTTTGATAAGTGGCTGCAGGCGCTGCAGGAATTTTCTCCTTGAAAATAATCTTTAATAGGTAAAATCTCCTGTTAAAGGTTGCCTAAAATGGTAGTAAGTGGTAAAATATTATGGTACATGTTTAAAATAAAGTTATTAGACAAGTTTGGAGGAATTTAAGTATGTCAGGACATTCTAAATGGGCCAATATTAAACATAAAAAAGGTAAGGCTGACGCACTGCGCGGCAAGATCACTACTAAAATCAGCAGAGAGATTACCATTGCAGTTCGTATGGGTGGTTCCGATCCCACCGGCAACATGAAGCTGAAACTGGCTTTGTCTAAAGCAAGAGCAAATAATATTCCTAAAGATAATATTCAACGTGCTATTCAAAAGGGTGCAGGCGCTCTGGAAGGCCAAAGTTTTGAAGAAATCACTTACGAAGGCTACGGTCCTGCAGGCGTAGCTATGATGGTTAGCTGCCTGACCGACAACCGCAACCGTACTGCTGCTGACGTTCGTCACGTATTCAGCAAATACGGCGGCAACCTTGGTGCAAGCGGCTGCGTAAGCTACATGTTCCAACAAAAGGGTATTTTTGCTGTTAGCTCCGAAACCGGTGTTAACGAAGACGATCTGATGATGATCGCTCTGGATGCTGGCGCTGAAGATATTAAGAGCAGCGAAGATGGCTTTGAAATCATTACCACTCCCGGTGCTTTTGATGCTGTTGAAAAAGCACTGGCAGACAACAATATCGAAGTGGCTATGTCCGAAATCACAATGGTGCCTGATACCATGGCAGAGCTGTCCGATGAGGATGCTGAAAAAGTTCAAAAAATGCTGGACGCTTTGGATGACTGCGATGACGTACAGGACGTATACACCAACGCAGACTTGCCGGAAGACGAAGAGTAATTTAAGAAGTAAGCAGGCAGGTAACTGCCTGCTTTTTCTATAAGTGCCCATGGGCAGAGATAATAGATGAAATAGGGAGGACGAAATGCTGGTTTTAGGAATCGACCCGGGTACCGCAATCTGCGGCTACGGACTGGTGGACATGACAGGCAACAGGCTCCGCCCAATTTATTACGGCGCAGTGCTGACGGACAAGGATATGCTGCCTGAGCTGCGTCTGAAAAAGATTTATGATGATATTACCCAGCTCATTGAGCATTTTAAGCCTGATGTAATGAGCGTGGAAAAACTTTTCTTCAATAGAAATGTTACTACTGCTATTCCTGTTGGTCAGGCCAGAGGTGTTGTGCTTTTGGCGGCTGCTAATAAAGGGATTCCTGTGATGGAGTTTACACCCATGCAGATTAAGCAGTCCGTAGTAGGCACTGGCAGTGCCACTAAGGAGCAGGTCATTTATATGGTTATGCACCTGCTGAATATTAGGGAAAAAATTAAGCCCGATGATGTTGCCGACGCTTTAGCGGCTGCTATCTGTGGCTTGAATACAGC
>URGS01000028.1 GCA_900547415.1 uncultured Phascolarctobacterium sp.
ATCCACATGCCTCGCATAATTAAGAAATGTGTCCAGGATTCTGGGTACATATCATTTATGCAGAAGGGCTTTTTTTATGCTCTTTTAAGATTTCTTTGCAAGCGAAACACGGCCAGCTCGGCAGAGAGATTTTGAAAAATAAAGAAAGAAAAGGTGTATCAAATGTTCAAAAGTAAGAAAAATTTAGCAATGGCAATTTTATGTGCTGTTGCCAGTGTCGGCTTTGTAGCTGATGTGCATGCAGAAGATCGTCCTAGCTATGAACTGGACGGAATCACTGTTCATGGTGATAAGGATGTATTGCCAGGTGGATTGGTTGCTAAAAATGCTAAGATGGGTATATTAGGCGACAGAGACGTTATGGATATCCCATATTCAGAGATGAGTCTTACTGCAAAAACATTAGAAACTTTTAATGATCCGAGTCAGCCTTTAGCAAGTGTTTTGCAAAATAATCCTTCTATAAGAAGCAGTACTAGTTCTCCTATGTACACTGATTTCAGTATGCGTGGGATTAATATGAATGGCAATCATATGATGCTTAATGGTGTTCCTAGCTTGTTTTACCAGTTCACTACTCCTCCTTCACATGTAATAGAACGTATCGATATAACTTCTGGTCCTAATGCAGGTCTAAATGGTATGAGTATGTCTAATAATGGCACCAACAGTGGTGCTACTCCTGCACCAGGAACTATTAATATTGTTACTAAAAGTGCAGGTGAACAGCCTATCACCAGATATACTCAAACATTTTCTGGAAGAAGTAATGTAGCAGAATATGTTGATGTTGCTAGGCGTTTTGGCGATAATGGTGAATGGGGTATTCGGGTAAATGCAGAACATATGGAAGGTGGATTGTCATTACCAGGTGCTGAGAAAAACGAAAAGAACATATTCGTAAATATTGATCACCAAGATGAGGATACGTATACTAATTTATTTGCAGGATATTTTGATTTGCGGGTGAATGGCGGACAAAGATGGTTTTCTTTTAAGCCTTCTGGAAAATATAACGGAAATGATATTCCAGATGCTCCTGATTCTAAAATGAATTACGATTTCGATGGTACTACGAAATACGTACATGGTTACTTGATGACATTAAATCACGAGCAAAAATTTGATAAAGACTGGTCTTGGTTTACTAACATGGGATACTCTAGAAGAAGTGGTAATAAAGACAATCAGCAAGCATCTTTAGGATTTGATGAAAATGGTAATTTTGTAGGAAACTTTTTTAACCAACAAAATGAGGCTGGTAAAAACGGCTATATCCAATTTGGCGTGAAGGGTACTGCCAATACTGGTGAAATCAAACATAATTTGGCTTTAGCAGTAGATCGTTCTTGGGCTAGGTATTGGAATAAGTCTACAAAATATAAGCCAAATGGCCAAGATATAATGGGTAATATTTATGATGGTATCGTCTTCCCAAATAACTATAAACTGGAGAGCTTTGGAGAAGCTGTTCCTGAATGGGAAGAAACCAATATTGGTATTACTATAGCTGATACATTAGAACTAGGAAAAGCTTCCTTAATGTTAGCTGCATCTCGCAAGCATGAGCATTTTGAAAATCAAAAAGGAGGAAATTCTTTTACCAATGATAATATTTTGCCGACTTATGGTTTGACATATAAGCCAGTTGAAAATTTGGCTCTTTATGCTGGGCATACTGAGAGCTTTTCCAGAGGTTTGGTTGTACCGGGTGGTTACACTAATGAAGGGCAAACTATGGACCCTGTTAAAAGTAAGCAAAATGAAATTGGTGTAAAATACCAAAATGCTGGTTTAATGACAACATTGAGTTACTTTGACATTAATGAAGCTAATCGTTTCGATATTGAACATAAAGATGGTTCAAAAACTAAGGTTGAAGATGGCGAAAATAGATATAAGGGCGTAGAGCTGACTGTTAATGGCAAACTTGCGGATAAATGGACTGTTACTGGTGGTGTAATGTACCTTGATGCTGTTAGAGAAAAGACACAAGGTGGTAAAAAAGATGGCCTCTATGTTAATGGTGCGGCCGAGTGGTCTGGTGTTTTAGGTCTTGAATATAAGCCTAGTGAGGATTGGAGTCTTATTGGGCGTGCTGTGTGGAGTGATAAAGCGTACATTGAGGCAAGCAATAAAAAGTATGAAATTCCTTCCCATCTTACATATGATTTAGGCGTAAGCTATAAAACAAAGGTAAATACTATTCCTGTAAAGCTGTCAGCTATGTGCTATAACGTTACGGATAAGGATTATTGGATGGGTAGAGGCGGATCAACAACAATTGGTTTATCCATGCCTAGAACTTTCATGCTTTCTGCTCAATTTGACATTTAATTCTGTTGGAAAATGCCAGAGGTGTGAAATGATTAATAGAAATAAAAGAATTTTAACATATGCAGTTTTATGTGCTGTTGCAGGTGTTGGCTTTGTAGCTAACGTACATGCGGAAGAAAAATTACAAAATCATCAATTACCAACGGTAATTGTATACGGTCAACGCGACTCTCTTCCAGAAGAATATAATGGTGGGAATATTGCTACTGGTAGCAGTGGAAATCTTTTAGGTGAAAAGGATATAATGGATAATCCATTTACAACTGTGGTTTTGACATCTAAAACTATTAAAGATTATGGGGATCCAAGTCAACCTATTAGCAGCGTGTTAATTAATGATCCGTCTGTGAGAACTAGCAGTAGTACTATGTACAATGATATTTCCATCAGAGGTCTTAATTTAAACGGTTACCAAATGTTTTTAAATGGTGTTCCAGGGTTGTTTGCACAAAACAATCTTCCGGTTAACTTTATTGACCGTATTGAAGTTACTTCTGGACCGAATATTAGCATAAATGCTACTACTCCACAGCAATCTGCAGGTGGTACTATTAATATGATGTCTAAACGTGCTGGTAATGAAGATGTTACTAAAATGACACAAACATTCTCTGGCAGAAGCAATTGGACTCAACAACTTGATATTGGTCGTCGTTTTGGTGAAAATAAAAATTATGGTATCCGTATTAATGCAATGAACCAAGATGGGGAAACTGCAATTCCGGGTGAAGAACTGACCAACCGTAACCTATTCATTAATTTGGATAAACAAACTGACAATAGCAGTACTAACTTGTTAATGGGTTATCGTTATACTAAACACGAAAAAGGTTTGCGTTGGTTCGGATTGGATACAAAAGGCGTAACTACTATGCCTGAGGCTCCTAATTCCAAGAACAACTTCAGTTTTGATGGGCAATTCTTAGAATATGACCAATGGGTTATGACATTGAATCATAAGCAAAAAATTAATGAAGATTGGGCCGTGTTTTTTAATGGTGGTTATAATAGATATGACCTGTTTAACAATGTTAACTCCAAGAGCAGTAAGTATATAATCATTAATGATAAAGGTGACTGGTCTGGTAAAGGTACTAACTGGAGTCGTCCATTGAACATTACTAGTTACTCCGGTCAAATTGGTGTACAAGGTCAATTAGAAACTGGCGATATCAAACATAATGTGGTACTGTCCTTAGATAAGGCTTGGTATGATAACTATAATGGTTTGCCAAATGGTAGTAACAGTAATTTGTTTGATGGTCCGAATGGTAATATTTATGATGGTGTAGTTAACGGAGCTCACGGCCAAATTCCTAAATTTGATCCTGTAATTGCTTATAAAAATCAGTATTGGGGTTGGAAGTTAATGGACTCGATGGAATATGGTAAGGCTCAGCTTCTGCTGGGCGTTACTAATCAACATGTAAGTAATGAGTCCTATTCTTATACTAAGGGTGTTGGTACTAGTAAAAAGGTAAAAACTAGTGCAACTAGTCCTGTATATGGCATAGTATATAAGCCTACTGAAAAAATGGCATTACATTTCAGCCATTCTGAAACCTTTGATAAAGGTAGTGTTGTGGGTGATGGATATGATAATGTTGGTACTATTCTTGCTCCTGCTAAAACTAAACAGGATGAAATTGGTATTAAATGTGAAATCGGCAAAGTTCTGACCAGCCTTACTGCTTTTGAAATTATTCAAGATAGCAATATCGAACGTGGCAAGGTATATGTACAAGATGGTGAAAGTAAATATAAAGGGATTGAGCTTTCTGCTTACGGTCAGCTGACTGACAAATGGAACATTATGGGCGGCATTATGTATTTAGATGCTGAGCAAGCTAAAACAAAGAATGGTATTTATGACGGACTAAAGGTTGCAGGTTCTTCTGAATGGAGCGGTGTTTTAGGCTTAGAATATCAAGCTGATGAAAACTTCTCTGTACTTGGCAGAGGTACATATGTAGGTACTGCTTCTTTGAATAATGAAAAATATGAAGTTCCTTCTCACGTGTCTTTCGATTTGGGCGTTAAGTACAGAACAAAAATATCCAATACTCCAGTAACATTAAATGCTATGTGTTATAACGTTACTGGTAAGGATTATTGGATTGCAAAAACTGGTGTAGATACTGTTATGTTATCTAATCCAAGAACTTTTATGCTTTCTGCACAATTTGACATTTAAGATATCAAAATAAAGGGGGAGTTAGTCTTCCCCTTTTCTCCATTTAAGGGTGATTTTAATGAAACCCCAAAATGTTGTTTTTAACTTTTGCTGTTTGCTTTTAATAATGTTTTCAGTTTTTATTTCTGGATGTCATGAAACTAAAGGTGAAACTGAATCAAAATCTATTATTATTGATGGTGAAGGTCGTCAAGTTGAATTAATACTTCCTATAAAAAGTGCTGCTATTGCTAATTCTCATAATGTTGAATTTGTAAATTCTATAGGAAACGCAATTAACAAGGTCGTGGGAGTGGATTCCAATGCTCATTACAATGAAAAGGCGTATAATAAACGTTTTAGTAAAGAAAATGTAATTGGCGCAAATCAAAAACAGTTAAATTTTGAAAAAATTATAAAGCTTAATCCTGATGTACTTATATTATCTAATAATGGGCAGTGGCGTGAAGCTGAAAAAGTTCTCGAACCTTTTGGTATTAAAGTATTTGTTTTTAATGCTTACTATACATGTGATTTTGAAAAGAACTGTAAGATTATAGGGCAACTTTTTGGTGAGGAAAAAGCTGCAGCTGATTTTTACAATTATTTTAATGATAAATTAGAATATGTACATAAGCAGCTAAAGAATGTGCCTAAACGTAGAGTCTATTTTGAATATCGCAGAGAAAATGTGACTGTGACTCCAGGAAGACCTTATTATACGATGCTTACAAATTCTGGAGGAGAAAACATATTTGACGATGTGGATAGTCCATATATTGATGGAGAAGAAATCATTTTAAGAAATCCTCAATATATAGTTAAGGTTAGTGATAACAATGTTAGGGGCAGCTATGATCCTCCGACTGTGGATGAGTTTAAGATTCGCAAACAAAATATGATAGAACGACCAGGTTGGGAAGAGATTGATGCAGTTAAAAATGATAATATGCTGTTTCTTTCTCATTACGCTTTTGACGGTGCTAGTGAAATAGTTGGAGCTTTATATATTGCAAAGTTTTTATATCCTGAATATTTACCAGATCTACACCCAGAGAAAGTATTCAGTACATGGTTAACCCAATATCAAAGAATACCGTATATATCCGGTCATACATATCCTGCTTTTGGTATGGATGATTAAGAGGGAAGTGAAATTATGAAAAAATGTCTCAGATTGTTTTTGTGCGTATTTGCAGCAACTATTATGTTATGTTTAGTTGGTTGTGGTAATGATAAAGTTGTAAATAAGGATACTAGTATGCATAACGTTACCGATAGCATTGGCAGGAATGTGGAGCTTCCGTATCCTGTTACTAAAGCTGTAGTAGCAAATGCCTATAATGCAGAACTTATTAACGCCGTAGGAGCAATTGATAAGGTTATAGGTGTTGATTACAATATTTTTCAGAATCAGGCAGGCTTCCATAATAAGTTTAATGAAAGTCAGGTTATCGGCAAGGGCCAAAGAGAATTGAATTATGAAAAAATAGTAGAACTAAATCCACAGGTATTAATACTTACTGGTAATGGATCTGTTAGCGAAGCTGAAGAAAAATTAAAGCCGTTTGGTATAAAAGTACTTGTTTGTGATGCATATTATACAGATAAGTTTAAGGAAAACTGCGAATTATTGGGTAAGGTATTTGGACGCGAAAGTCAAGCAAAGGAATGTGCTGATTACTTTCAGAGTAAGCTTGATTATATAAAAGAACAGTTAAAGGATGTTCCAAAGAAGCGCGTATATTTTGAATAGGCAACACTACTATTCCAGGAGATTATTTTTATAATATGGTTGAGTATTCTGGCGCTGATAATATTTTTAAGGATGCTAAAAATGTACAGGTAGATTCTGAATCTATTATAAAACGGAATCCTCAGTATATTGTTAAGGTCTCTAATGTTAACGTTTATTCTACATATGAGCCTCCTACTGAAGAAGAGCATCAGGCTATAAAAGAAGAATTAAGTAATCGTCCTGGTTGGGATACTATTGATGCAGTAAAAAATAATAACATTTTCTTAATGTCCCACTACGTTCATGGAGGTGCTTCAAAGATTGTAGGTGCAATATATTTAGCTAAATACTTGTATCCAGAGCGGTTACCAGATTTGCATCCTGAAACTGTATTCAAGGATTGGTTGGAAAAATATCAGCATTTAACTTACATTAAGGGTCATACATATCCGGCATATTCTTTTGAGGATTAGGTGATGAAATGATTGATTCTGCTTATAAAAATGTTATAAGAAAAAAATATACAATGCTATTTGGTTGTGTATTTTTAACGCTGCTATTGGCATATTACTTTACGACAATAGGTATGGATGTTCCGTTATCTCAAACGATAACGGCAATATATTTATATTTAAGCGGTGAACTGCACAATTCTGCCGATATAGTAAATAATAAGATTATTCTTCTTTTACGTATTCCTAGAATACTGTTGTCTATTTTAGCAGGTGTTGGTTTAGCAATTTCCGGTGCTATTATGCAGTCTATTACAAGGAATTATCTTGTAAGTCCATTTACTCTAGGTATTTCTTCTGCTGCAGCTTTTGGTGCTTCTCTATGTATAGTTTTCGGTACGGGTGCATTTTTCCAAAGCGATATGGCAGTTATTCTTTGTGCATTTGTTGCTTCATGCTGTTGTGGACTTGTTGTATATGGCATATCTCAACAACTGGGAGTAAAGCCGAGTACCATTGTACTGGTAGGTATCGCCCTTAACTATTTATTCAGTGCTATGACAGCAACCATTGAGTTTTTTGCGAAAGAGCATAAATTAGAAGCTGTGGTACAGTGGACATTTGGTTCTTTTAACAGAGCTACATGGAGCAATGTTATATTGACTATAGTAGTTGTTGTTGTATGTTTGTTTTTTACTTGGTATTTTTCTTTGCGATTGAATGCAATGGCATCAAATGATGATGAAACAGCAAGAAGTCTGGGTATTAATCCAGAGCGTATACGTACTATAGGAGGTCTTGTTGCAGTTTTTCTAACATCTACTATTATCAGTTTTACAGGAGTTATAGGCTTTGTTGGCCTTATTGCTCCCCATATGGCTAGATTTATTATTGGAACTGATCATCGTTTTTATATACCCTTTACTGCTGTTTTGGGAGCGCTACTTCTTTTAATATCAGATACTGTTGGCAAGCTAATTTTATATCCGGTAAATATCCCTGTGGGAATAGTGGTGTCATTTTTGGGTGTACCTCTTTTTGTTCATTTAATTATGTCAAAAGGCAGAGAATTTGAATAAGGAGTAATTGATATGACTTTAAACATCAAAAATTTGTCTTTTGCTTATAAAAAGGACTTAAAAATATTGGACGATATTTCTATTTCTTTAGAGCAGGGTAATATTTTAGGCATTCTTGGCCCTAACGGTACTGGTAAAACTACATTTATCAAATGCATAAATCGTATACACGAACCGTTAGAAGGAGAAATTATTTTTGAAGATAGGAATTTACGCGCTCTTAAACATGAAGATGTGGCAAAGATTATTGCTTATGTGCCGCAATATATAAATACATCTTTTTCTATGAGTGTGATAGATGCAGTAATGATGGGGCGACTTCCATATGCTAAGCGTAGTTATTCAGAAGATGATAAAAGAATTGTTTTTGATGTTATTAGAAGTATGGAACTAGAAGATTTTGCATTTAGGAATATTAGAGAGCTTAGTGGTGGTGAACGTCAGAGAGTATTTGTTGCTAGAGCATTGGCACAAAATCCAAAGATGATTATTCTCGACGAACCAACGAGTAGTTTGGACCTTCATAATCAGCTTTTTATCCTTCGTACTATAGAAAAAGTAGCAAGAGAAAAGAATATTACTATTGTAATGACCATACATGACTTAAATCTTGCGGCAATGTTCTGTGACAAGATTTTAATGCTAAAAAACAAGAAGATTTTTGCATATGGCAGTACAGATGAGGTGTTGACCGAAGATAATGTTAATACTATGTACAAGGTTAATACCAAAATTACAGAAGAAGAAGGGTA
The DNA here is from genome assembly GCA_900547415.1 of uncultured Phascolarctobacterium sp. Lineage (GTDB taxonomy): Bacteria > Bacillota > Negativicutes > Acidaminococcales > Acidaminococcaceae > Phascolarctobacterium_A. The sequence continues at coordinate 8,532 of URGS01000028.1, forward strand.
CAAACATATAAGATTGCTTAGGGAATAGAATAATTTGTTAATTATTTCATCTGCAGATAAATGCTGTTACTGTCTTTTCACAAACATCTTGAAAAATAGTCAATTTTGCATATACTTATAGGTGAGCGATTTTCACCGAAAGGAAGTGTTTACTATGTTATTTATCTGTTACGCTAAATGCGGTACCTGCAAGAAGGCAGAAAAATATTTGCAGAACAAGGGCTTTGAGTTTACTAAGCGAGATATTAAAGAGAATAATCCATCCTTGGAGGAGCTGACTGACTGGTACAAGGCAAGCGGTTTGCCTTTAAAGAGATTCTTCAATACCAGTGGCAATGCCTATAAATCCATGAACCTTAAGGACAAGCTTCCGGCTATGAGCGAAGAAGAACAGCTGGAGCTGCTTGCTACTGACGGTATGCTGGTTAAGCGTCCCATTGTTATAAATGGCGATGATGTTTTGGTAGGCTTTAAACAGGCTGAATACGAGGAAAAGGGATTGTAATTATCCAAGCTGCACCAATTTCTGGTGCAGTTTTTTCTTTTTTATGGTAAAATATTATATCTATAATTTTCGTTAATAAGGGTTCAACTGTTTTAATATGAACCTTGTACGCAATATTTATTTTTAGAGAAAGGGGGCGGCTTTTGATGGCAGCAAAGATTATCGTAGGCGCAACCGAGGATGAAACCCGTATGGGACTGCTGGAGGATGGTCGTCTCATGGAATTTTTGGTGGAGCGAGCAGCGGAGCAGCACCTTGTTGGCAGTATTTTCAAGGGCAGGGTTTGCAATGTAGTTCGCGGTATTCAGGCGGCATTCATTGATATTGGCCTGGAGCAGAATGCCTTTTTATATTTGGGCGACGCTATTGATGTAACAGAGGGTCAGAGCGTTACCGTACAGATTTCCAAGGATGCACGTGGTACGAAGGGACCAACTGCTACTCGCGAGATTACAGTTCCTGGTAAATACGTGGTGCTTTTGCCTAAGGCAAATTACGTAGGTATTTCTCGAAAAATTGCAGACAAGGCTGAGCGTGAGCGTTTGCAAAGAGTGTGCAGTGCTGCGCGTCCAGATGGTATGGGTATTGTTGTTCGCACTGCTGCCTGTGGCGTTGCTGACGAGCTTTTGGCGGCTGATATTGCCAAGCTTGCAGCAGAGTGGCGGATTATGGCAGCACGTGAGCGTGTAGCCAAGGCTCCCTGCCTGCTGCGTCGTGAGCTTGATTTGCCAATTCGCATTGTGCGTGATTATCTGCGTCCTGACTTAGAGGAAATTGTTGTTGATAATGTTTCCATTTATAAGCGTTTGGAGGAGCTGTTGCAACAGTTCCCTCAGCAAAAGCGTATTAAACTGACTATGTATCAGGGCGTTGAGGATATTTTTGCCTACAATCGAAAGGAAGAGGAAATTGCTGGTATTTCTGACCGTCAGGTAATGCTGCCCAGTGGTGGTTATCTTATTTTTGACTACACCGAGGCCATGACTGTTATTGATGTTAATAGTGGCAAATTCAGCGGACGTGAAAATTTGGAAGAAACCATTATGCAGATTAATCGTGAGGCTGCAGCAGAAATTGCGCGACAGCTGCGTCTGCGTGATATTGGTGGTATTATCGTTGTAGATTTTATTGATATGCATACTGATGAGCATAAGCGTGAAATTTTAGACGTACTGCAACGGGCTTTTGCTGGTGATAAGATGCACCCTAAAGTCCAGGATATTACTGTACTTAATCTGGTAGAGATTACTAGAAAAAAATCACGTCAGAATTTATCATCTGTGCTGTACACTCCTTGTCCAATCTGTGATGGCAGCGGCAGAGTACAAAGCAGGGAAAGTTTGGCTTTGGAGATAAAACGTAAGTTACGAGCTTTATTGAAGCGCAGAGGCAGTTCTAAAAATCTTTTGGTTTCAGCTAATCCCTGGCTTGCTCAATGGCTTATCAGCAAGGATTTAAAAGCTTGGGAGCGGGAACTGGCTTGTAGTTTGCGTATCGAAAGTGACCCGTCTCTGCACGTGGAAAGCTTCATGATTTTGGATAATACTGGTGCAGAAAAATAAATTGTAAAATTTAAGCCAGAGGAAAATTTTTAATGATTTTTACCATAGCTGCTGTTGACAAATAGCGCTCTGTAAGGTAAAATATTCCAGTATGGACTGAAGTGGTCCGTCCCCAACCGCGCAGAGAGGTTCTGAAAATCTCCAATAAGGAGTACCGTATTTGGCGAGTCTATCATAAAGGGAGGTGCAATAGATGTACGCTATTATTCAAACTGGCGGTAAACAATACCGTGTAAGCGAAGGCGAAACCCTGCAAGTTGAAAAACTGAACGCAGAAGTTGGCGCTGAAGTTGTTTTTGAAGAAGTTCTGACCGTTGTTAACGACGCTGACGTTAAGATTGGCAAACCCGTAGTTGAAGGCGCAAAAGTTGTTGCTAAAGTTGTTGAGCACGGCCGCGCAGACAAAATTTTCGTTTTCAAATACAAAGCTAAATCCAACTACCGTAAACGTCAAGGTCATCGTCAACCGTTCACTACTGTTGAAATCACCGCTATCAACGCTTAATTGCTATGATAACCGTGGATTTTTACAAGGATGAGCAGGGGATGATTACTGGCTATAAGGTTAGTGGTCATGCAGGCTATGCTGAAGAGGGCAGCGACATTATATGTAGCTCGATTTCTTCTTTGACGCAGGCACCTGTAATTGGCTTGGAAAAGCACTTGAATTTACATCCGTCCTGTCTGGTTAATCAAGAGGACGGAATTTTAGAGGTAGCATTGAACAGTGCTCCTACTGACATGACGCAGGCAATATTGATGACCATGTTTTATAGTGTGGACTCAGTAGCTCGTCAGTGTCCGCAATATGTTCGAATCAAAGAACATAGGAGGTGAAAGTAATGTTTGAAATTATTCTGCAATTACATGCACATAAAAAAGGTACCGGTAGCTCCCACAACGGTCGTGACTCCAACGCGCAACGTCTGGGCACCAAAGCTCATGACAGCCAATTGGTAACCGCTGGCAGCATCATCGTTCGTCAACGTGGTACTAAATTCCATCCCGGCAACAATGTTGGCATGGGCAAAGATTACACCATTTACGCTATGGTTGAAGGCCGTGTAAAATTCGAACGCAAAGGCCGCGACAAACGTCAAATCAGTGTATATCCTGTTGAAGAAGCAGCTATGTAATATCCGACTAAATATAACGCACCATCTGCTTTGTCAAGGCTCCTAGACGTACTCATAGTACGCCATCGTCGCCTTTTCGCGCATCTGGCACGTTCTCTTTAGTCTTTTGCAAAGGCTCTTATCCGCACTCTTAATAGGGTGCGGATTTTTTATTTGCTTTATATACGCCTTCGTCACCCTGCCTTGCATCTGCAGCATTCTAGCTAGTCTGTGTAACATCGTATAGTTATTTATAATCATAAATATTGGTCGTCGCCTTTTCGCACATCTGGCACGTTCTCTTTAGTCTTTTGCAAAGGCGCTTATCCGCATTCTTAATTGGGTGCGGATTTTTTATTCATACTACAGAAAAGTACTGTTATGTTGAGGTGTTTCTTTTTAAATGCTATAATATATACTGATTGATTATGTGCTTTTTATAGATAAATTTATGTTTTATACAGGAGAATGCTATGCAATTAGTTGTAGATAAGGTTGCCAAGGCTTTTGGCATCCATGAGATTTTTAAAGATGTCAGCTTTATGGTGGAGCAGGGAGAGCATGTAGGTTTAGTTGGTGTTAATGGTAGTGGCAAAACCACACTGCTGCGTTGTCTGCTGCAGCCTGATTATGTTGATAGTGGTGCTATAAAATTTGAGCCTGGTATAAGCGTTGGCTATGTTCAACAGGGCTTTACGGATATACATGGCACTATTTGGGAGTTTATGTATAATAGTTGCGAGGAAGTTTTGCAGCTTCGTGATAAGCTGCAGCACTTGGAGCAGGAATCTGCTGGCCTTGATGGTGCAGCTTTAGAGGCTGTCTTAGATGAGTACGCTAGAGTGACTAAGCGCTATGAAAACTTAGATGGCTACAATTATGAGATGCGCATTAAGCGTGTGCTTATTGGCTTGGGCTATACAGAGGAATGGTGGCAGCAGGATGCAGCTACATTGAGTGGTGGTCAAAAGACTCGTCTAATGTTGGCAGCGGCGTTGGTACGCAATCCTGATTTTCTCATTCTTGACGAGCCTACTAACCATCTTGATATTGTGATGACTGAATGGTTGGAAAAGTATTTGCAGGAGTTCCGCGGTGGTTTGCTAGTTGTCAGCCATGATCGTGCTTTTCTTGATAATGTGGCTGTTCGTATTCTGGAAATGGAGGGCGGCAAGCTGCAATCTTTTAAAGGCAATTATACCCGCTATCTGGAGCAGAAGGCTATTCAGACTGCAACCCTTGAAGCTGCCTATAATGCACAGCAGGACTATATTGCTCGTACTGAGGCCTATATTCGTCGCTTTAAAGCAGGTATCAAAAGCAAAATGGCTCGTGGACGTCAGTCTCAACTGGACAGATTGGAGCGCATTGATGCACCTGTACAGAATGAGGAATTCGAACTGCGTCTGCCTCCTGCAGCAGAATGTGCTGACCGTGTGCTGATTATGGAGGATTTGACCATTGGCTATGGTGACAAGGTGTTGGCCAAAGGAATTAATCTGACACTGCGCCGCGGTGAAAAGGCAGCTCTTTTAGGTGCTAATGGTACTGGTAAAACTACTTTGCTTAAAACAATTTTAGGCGAAACTAATCCCTTAAAGGGACGTGCTAAGATTGGCAACAGAGTACAGATCGGTTATTTTTCCCAAAGCTATGAGCGCCTTAATCCTAAGCAGACACTTTTAGATAATTTTGTCATTGAGTATGGCTTCACAGAGGAGCATACACGTTCTATGCTAGGCGGAATGCTTTTCCATGGTGATGATGTATTTAAGGAAATTGGTACATTGAGCGGTGGCCAAAAGGCTCGCTTGGTACTTTTAAAGCTTGTTCTTGATGGTGCTAACTGTCTTGTTCTTGACGAACCTACAAACCATCTGGATATTATGGCTCGTGAAACTGTTGAGGCTGCTCTTACTGCCTTTGATGGTACTGTTCTTGTAGTCAGCCATGACCGTTATTTTGTCAACGAGGTGGCAACCCGCATTTGGGAAATTGAAGACCAAACAGTTAAGGACTATAGAGGTAACTACGACTTCTATTTGGAGGAGAAGCAAAAGCTGGCAGAGGCAGAGGCTCAGGCTAAGGCTGCTGCAGAGCAGGCACAGTATTATGCTGAGCAGCAGGCTAAAAAGGATGCTCAAAAGGCTGCTGTTGAGGTACAAAGCAATAAACAATCCAAGAAGGATAATAAGCAAAAACGCTACAGTCCTGATGAGGCGGAAAAGCTGCTGCCTAAGATCGAGCTGCAGATTAGAGAGCAGGAGGCTATGATGAAGCTGCTGGAGCAGCAGATGGCTGACCCTGCAAACCATGAGGACCCGTCTCATAGTGCGGCTATGGCGGCAGAGCATGATGCTTATGAGGAAAAAATTGCTCAGCTTATGGAAAAATGGGAGCTTTTGATGGAGGCTTTGGAATAGATGGATGATAAGTACTATATGGAGCTGGCCATTGCTGAGGCTCGTAAGGCTGCTGAGCTTGGCGAAATTCCCATTGGCGCAGTGCTGGTGCACCATGGTCAGGTTATTGCCGCAGCCCACAATATGCGTGAAACTTGGAACGATGGTACGGCTCACGCAGAGGTCATCGTCATTCGCGAGGGCTGTAAAAGTCTGGGACGCTGGCGGCTTAGCGGCTGTACTCTTTATGTAACTGTGGAGCCTTGTCCTATGTGCAGCGGTGCCATTGTAAATAGCAGGGTTGACAGAGTCGTTTATGGCTGCCCCGATGTGAAGGCAGGCGGAGCTGAGTCTATTTTTAATATTATTACTAATCCTAATCTAAATCACTGTGCAGAGGTTACCAGTGGCGTCTGTGAGCTGGAATGCGCTCAGGTCATGAAGGACTTTTTCAAGCGCAGACGTGAGGAGAATAAGGCCCGAAAACAGGCTGCTAAAATGCAGGAGTAACAGAAGTGGATTTGCCCATAGTAATTTGTGTAAAGCCTTTGGACTTTAGTGCAAGGTAAATAGGATATTTATTTTTCTGAACACTGGGGTGTGGGAATTTACATTGCCATAATGGCTGCTTTACTGTATAATTAACAGGTACAAAATAAATGGAGACGTAGCGAAGTGGTCATAACGCGGCTGACTCGAAATCAGTTCCGTCGCTCGCGCGGCACGTGGGTTCGAATCCCACCGTCTCCGCCAGAATTTTTAGCCCAATCCGATTTATCTGGATTGGGTTTTTGTTTAGGTGTTTTCAGTAACTTCTTTGCAGGGCATTGCCTGATGAGATTCTATCACGGCAGTTTGACATAGAACCATAACGAAATTGCGGGATTAACCTGTCTGCTGAGTCACGCGGTTTACGGAATCCATATTTCTATGGTTCGTGATGCTTCCTAGCTAGAAGCTCAAGTTGCTTCATAAAAAAGTAATGGCTAAGTAGTTGTATCCTTCAAGTTAATTGTTCATTTGGCAGTGAATGAACCACAAAAGTCGTAATTTGTAATAAACTTTACGTTGTTTGCTGAATACCAAGGTTTTAAATAAAATTAGTATAAAAATATTGACTTAAATATTATATTGTTGTATCATCTAACACATATTGAAATATTTTAGCGATGAAAAGAAGAGTAGGTAAAGGATTCTGGCACAGAGAGCCCTTATTTTGGTGCAAAAGGGAGCAGATGAGCTTGCTGAAGATGGTCTTGGAGCTGATTGGCTGAGGTGTATAAGCTTAGGTCGTCCGGGTGCGCCCGTTATAGTGCTGGAGTATTAAAGGGTAATCAATCCCTGCGTACTTGAAGAGGCTCATATGGTGACGTGTGGGCGAATAAGGGTGGTATCGCGAAGCAATGCTTTCGTCCCTGTAAATTTACAGGAACGGAGGCTTTTTTTATTGAGCTTGTATTAAGATAAGTTAAGAGCTTACTTGCTGCGCTATCCTTTAATGTGTAAAATAATAAGTATATTTGAGGGGATGATACGAATGAAAATAATTGATATTTTGAATAATGGTAAAGTGAATTTGTCCTGCGAGCTTTTTCCGCCTAAACAGGGAACAGAACTGGAGAATGCTATTGAAGTAGTAAATAAAATTGCAGAGGTTAAGCCCTCCTACATGAGCGTGACCTATGGAGCAGGTGGCAGTACTGTTGGCTATTCTGCAGCGCTGGCTCAAAGTGTGCAGGCCAATGGCATTCCTGCTTTGGCTCATTTAACCTGTGTTAAGGCTGATGTTCATGGCTTGATTGATGTTTTGTCTGATTTTAAGGCTAAGGGAATTAATAATATTTTGGCGCTTCGTGGTGATGTGCCTGCTGCTATGAGCGATGCTCCGGATGGATGCTTTGCTCATGCCAGTGAGCTGATGCATTTTATTAAGTCACAAGGTGATTTTTGCATAGGCGGCGCTGCTTATCCTGAAGGTCATCCCGAATCTGGCAGTTTGGCACAGGATATTGAAAATACTAAGTATAAGGTAGATGCAGGGGTGGACTTTTTAGTTACCCAAATGTTTTTTGACAACACTGTTCTTTATAACTATATGTTCCGTCTCCTGTCTGCAGGAATTAATGTCCCTGTAGTTCCCGGTATTATGCCTGTTACTAATGCCAAACAGATTAATCGTATCTGCCAGCTGAGCGGCACCAAGCTGCCTGCTAATTTCCGCGCTATGGTAGAACGCTTTGCTGATGATCCTGCTGCTTTGCAGCAGGCTGGTATTGCTTATGCTACAGGTCAGATTATTGACCTGATTTCCAATGGCTTTGAAAACGTTCATATTTACACCATGAACCGTCCGGAAATCATTGGCGGTATTATGAGAAATCTTTCCAGCATTGTGGCACATTAAGAGGAGAGACTATGGTAGAATATAACAGAAAAGAGGCGCTGCGTTATCTAGGGGCTAGGCCTAATGATAAGCAGGCCGAAAATTTAGTTGATATTGCCTATTTAAAGCTACGCAATGAGGTGCAGCCAAGGCATATTATACAAAAGCATAGCTGTACTATTGATGCTGAGGGAATTACCTTGGATTGCGGTGTACGCTTTACCTCCAGCGATTTAGCCCGCCATCTTAAGGACTGTAATGAGGTACTGCTTTTAGCTGCAACCTTAGGAAGTAGGGTAGATGTAGCTATTAGACGTACTGCTTTGGAAAGCGTGGCAGAGGGGGCTGCTGCCCAGGCTGTAGGTGCGGCTCTTATTGAAAGCTATTGTGACAGCGTTCAGTCCCAGGTTGATACGGGAAATTTGGCTCAGCGACCTCGCTTTTCACCTGGCTATGGTGATTGGAGCTTGGAGGAGCAAAGGCTGCTTTTTTCCGTTTTGAACTGCTCCAAGAGTATTGGTCTCAGCCTTACTGATGGTATGATGATGGCACCCTCTAAGTCTGTGACAGCAGTCATTGGCTTATCCGAGGACGTGGCCTGTGTTTGGAATAAATGTATGACCTGCGGCAATAAAAATTGTCCCTACAGGGAGGAGTAATAGAGAAATGAATTTTAGTGAATTATTAGGAAAAGAAATGCTGTTTTTTGACGGTGCGACTGGTACAGAGCTGCAGGCCCGTGGCTTAAAGCCAGGTGAACTGCCTGAGGGCTGGAACTTGTCCAAGCCGGAAATTATTGAAGAGGTTCATAATAATTATTTAGCTGCTGGTGCTAATATTATTAAAACTAATACCTTTGGTGCAAGCCCTATTAAATTAGCTGGTACCAGTCTTGACTCTGAACAGGTTATTAAGGCTGCTGTGAAGATTGGCAAAAAGGCCTGTACAGGCAAGGCTGCTAAATTTGTAGCTATGGATATTGGTCCTAGTGGTAAGCTTTTGGCACCCTATGGTGACCTGCCCTTTGAAGATGCTGTTGCAGCCTTTGGAAAAATGGCTCAATGGGGCGAGGAAGCAGGCGCTGATTTGATACTCATTGAGACTATGAGTGATATCTACGAAATTAAGGCAGCTATTTTAGGCTGCAAGGAGCATAGCACCCTACCAATTTGTGTCACCATGACCTTTGATGAGGATGGCAAGCTGCTGACAGGCGGTACTGTTACAGCTGCCGCTGCTATGTGTGAAGCTTTAGGTGTTGCTGCTATAGGCTTCAACTGTGGCATCGGTCCTAAGCAGGTGGCAAAGCTGCTTCCCGAGATGCTGGCAAGCACTAGTTTGCCAATTATTATTAATCCAAACGCAGGTCTGCCGGTAGAAAAGGATGGCAAAACCTGCTTTGAGGTAGGGCCTGAGGAGTATGCAGAGCTTATGTATGAGCTGGCAGCGCAGGGTGTAAGCATTGCTGGCGGCTGCTGTGGTACTACTCCTGAGCATATTCGTGCCATGATTGAGAAGGTTAAGACTCTGCCCTGCGGCGGTAGCCGTAGCTGTGACAAAACTATTGTGGCATCTTATGGCAAGGCTGTGGAATTGGGAGCAGATCCTAAAATTATTGGTGAACGCATTAATCCTACAGGTAAGAAGCGTCTTAAGGAGGCTCTTGCCAATAATGAAATTGACTATGTATGTCGTTTAGGCTTAGAGCAGATTAATGCAGGAGCCCACATCCTTGATGTCAATGTAGGTACTCCTGGTATTGACGAGGCTGCTATGGCTGCAAAGGTTGTACCTGCACTGCAGGCCATTACCGATACACCGCTGCAGATTGATACCTCTAATTATGAGGCTATGGAAAGGGCACTGCGTCTTTATAATGGCAAGCCCATGCTTAACTCCGTTAATGGTAAAGAGGATAGCTTGGACCATGTGCTTCCCTTGGCTAAAAAATATGGTGCTGTATTAGTAGCACTATGTCTTGATGACAACGGCATTCCAGAAACTGCAGAGGGACGCATTGCTGTTGCTGAAAAAATAATTGCTCGTGCTGCAGAATATGGTATTCCCAGTCGTGATATTGTTGTTGACCCCTTGGCGCTGACCATCAGTACTGGTGCGGAGAATGCTAAAATCGCTTGTCAGGTTATCCGCTATATGCGTGCTAAGGGCATCAATACCGTAATGGGTGTTTCTAATATTTCCTTTGGTCTGCCTGGCCGTGAGGCTGTTAACAGTACTTTCTTTACCTTGGCGCTGGAAGCAGGTCTTTCCTGCGGTATTATTAATCCTCAAAGCAAGGCTATGGTTGATGCCTTCCACGGCTTCCGTGCACTGTGGGGTTACGATGCTGGCTGTAAGGAATATGTTGAACATTATGCAGATGCACCTAAGGCTACAGCTACTGTTGTCAGTGAAATGGGTCTGTATGATGCTATTGTCAAAGGCTTGCAGGGTGAAAGCCGCAAGGCTGCTGCCGTAGCTTTGGAAACAGAGCAGCCCTTGGATGTTATTAATAAATACATGATTCCTGCTCTTGATTTTGTTGGTCAGGGCTTTGAAAATAAAACCCTGTTTTTGCCTCAGCTTTTGATGAGTGCTGATGCTGCTAAGGCAGCCTTTGAAGTTATTCGTGAGGCTGTTGGCACCGGCGACGCTCAGGGGGAGACAGTGATTATTGCTACTGTTCATGGTGACATCCACGATATTGGCAAGAACATCGTCAAGGTATTACTGGAAAATTATGGCTACAAGGTAATTGATTTAGGCAAGGATGTGCCTGTTGCCAAGGTTGTTGAGACTGCCAAGGAAACAGGCGCTCAGATTGTTGGCTTGTCTGCTCTGATGACTACTACTGTTGGTGCTATGGCAGAAACTATTGCAGCTCTGCGCAAGGAAACTAACTGTAAGGTAGTTGTAGGCGGTGCCGTTCTGACAGAGGAATACGCTACGTCTATCGGAGCGGAGCATTATGCTCCGAATGCTGTGAGTGCGGTAAATTATGTCAATTCTGTTCTGAAGGCATAATGCAAGATAGTTTTAGCTTGTAGAAGAAGTGTCTTAGCAGTTATCCATAAGGTCAAATATTATAATTTATCCTATAAGGGTGCAGTTAATTGGCTGCACCCTTTACTAATTTTTCAAAAATGCTACTACTAGCAGCATATCCTTGTTGTATAATAGTAATATGTTATCGAAATGGAGTGATACTGTGGCAAAACTACAAGCAACTAGAGAATTTATTAAAGATGTATGGCTGCTTACTAAAAGCTATTGGCAGTCGGAGGAGCGGAAGAAAGCATTTTTGCTGTTGGCAGCTATCATTCTTCTGACTCTGGGAATTGTATATATGCTGGTGCTGCTGAACCAATGGAATAACTCCTTTTACAGTGCCCTGCAGAATTATGAAACAGACAAGCTTTTTGATGAGCTTATCCATTTTTCCTGGCTGGCAGCAATTTATATTATTTTATCTGTTTATTCCTACGTGCTGCAGCAGACGTTGATTTTAAATTGGCGTCGCTGGATGACTAACAGGTTTATAGATATTTGGCTTAAGAATCGTACCTACTACCATCTGCAAATGTTTGGCAAGGATACGGATAACCCTGACCAACGTATTAGTGAAGATGTGCGTCTTTTTGTAGAGATGACTTTGGGATTTGCTATTGGCGTTCTTAAGGCCTTTTGCACCTTCGCTTCCTTTGCCTTTGTTTTATATAAGCTGTCTGGTTCGCTGGAGTTTACCTTTATGGGCAGAGAATGGAACATAGATGGCTATATGTTCTGGGCAGCCCTTGTTTATTCCGTTGTAGGCACTTGGATTACCCATATGGTTGGTAAAAAATTGGTGGAGCTGAATTTTATCCAGCAGCGCTATGAGGCAGATTTTCGCTTTAGTATGATCCGTCTGCGTGAAAACGCCGAAAATGTTGCCTTTTATCGTGGCGAAAAGCAGGAATGCGGAGTGTTCAAGGAACGCTTTACTTTACTTTTGGATAATTTTTGGCGACTGATTACTAAGCAGAAGCAGCTAATTTGGCTGAACTCAGGCTATTCCCAGATTGCAATTATATTTCCCTTCGTTGTAGCTATGAACCGCTATTTGGCAAAGGAAATCACCCTAGGTGGTTTGATGCAGGTTGCCAATGCCTTTGGCAGTGTCCAGACTTCTTTATCCTACTTTATCGATGTTTATGCTAGTCTGGCTCAATGGAAGGCTGTTGTTCTGCGTTTGACCTACTTTGGCAGACATATGCAGGAGGTATCTGCAGAAACAGAAAAATTTCATGTTGAACGCTTTGTGGCCTCACAAGCTGTCAGCACTGAGCAGCTGCAGATTGACTTGCCAGATGGTACGCCTTTGCTGCAAAACGTTAGCTTTACCCTGGAGCCTGGCAAAAATGTACTTATCCGCGGTGTAAGTGGCAGCGGCAAAAGTACCTTGCTGCGTGCTGTTTCAGGTATATGGCCCTTTGTAAAGGGCAGGATTAGCTTACCTGATACCCAGAGTTTGATGTTTATTCCTCAGCGTCCGTATTTGCCTTTGGGAACGCTGCGTAATGCGCTTTTGTATCCTGGTACCAAGGAAATCAGCGATGAGCAGCTGCTGAAGCTGATGGACCTGTGTCAGATAGGCTATTTAAAGGATAAGCTGGATACTAATGCTGATTGGAGTCACGTGCTTTCCATAGGTGAACAGCAGCGTTTAGCTTTTGTACGTGCCCATATTCAGCAGCCCCTTTGGTTGTTTTTAGATGAGGCAACCTCTGCTCTTGATGAGGAAACAGAGGCCAAAATGTATGCAGAGCTTGGTCACAGGCTGGCTTATACTACTATTGTCAGCATTGGTCACCGTAGTACTCTTAATAAATATCATCAGAGGGCACTGACAATTGACAGAGCAAATCAAAGTGTCAGCCTAAACGAGCTAAATTAATTTACGCTCTAGCAGGATATTAATATGTTCTTAGCGAATTAAAAAGTGAGTTTACTTCAATTAATCTTTCATTAATATTGCTTAAATAATAATGAGGAGGCTATGATTTTATATGAAACCATTGGAAATTGTACCTGATATTTTTGACGTAGGCATTCAGGATTGGGCTGTACGTGATTTTCACGGCTACAAGACTGAGCGTGGTGCTACCTACAACTCTTATCTGATTATGGATGAAAAAATAACTCTGGTAGATACTGTAAAGGCACCCTTTGCAGAGGAGCTGCTGCAAAATATTTCTAAGGTAACAGCACCAGAGAATATAGACTATATTGTGATTAATCATGTTGAGCCTGATCATTCAGGAGCTATGCCGGCGTTGGCTAAGGCTTGCCCCAAGGCTAAGTTTATTATTACTATGGCTGGCAAAAATGAAGCTATCCAGCATTATGGCGATATCTTTGATTTTGAGGTTGTTAAGGATGGTGCAACACTGAATATTGGCAAACGCAACCTGACCTTTGCTGCCATGACAATGCTTCATTGGCCTGACAATATGGCAACCTATTGCGATTATGACAAGCTGCTTTTCTCCAATGATGGCTTTGGTCAGCACTACGCTACCAGTAAACGCTTTGATGACGAGGTTCCGCAGGACGAGCTGTTTTACGAGGCTAAAAAATATTTTGCCAATATTCTCTGGCCCTATGCTAAGCTGATGGCCAAGGCATTGCCCAAGGTTGGTGCACTGGACATAAAAATGATAGCTCCCTCTCATGGTGTTATTTGGCGCAGCCATGTTCCTGATATTTTAGACTGCTATGCTAAATGGGCTGCAGGTGTTAAGGACGGCAGTCTTATTGTTGCCTATGACAGCATGTGGGGTGGTACTGAGCAAATGGCTCGTGCTATTGCCAGGGGTGCTGCTCATGCAGGGGTAACCGTAAAGGTTTATAAAATGAGCGAAACTCCTAACAGTACTGTTGCCGCAGAATTCTTTACTGCCAGCGGTATCCTTTTAGGCTCTCCGACCTTAAATTGCGGTATGCTTCCTACAATGGGCGCATTACTTGTATATCTGAAGGGGCTGGCACCTGTAGGTAAAAAGGCTGCTGCCTTTGGCGCTTACGGCTGGGCTGGCGGTGCTCAAAAGGATATGGAGGAAATGATTGGCAAGTGCATGGATCTGCTTCCTGGTTATACCTGCAAATGGAAACCTCAGGCACTGGAAATGGAGGCTGCTGAAAAATTTGGCTTTGATTTTGCCACAGCGCTTAAAGAGGAAAATTGTAATAACTAAATAAATTTTAGAATGCAATTTAACAGAATATAGTGTATAATAGGAATTATAACTAGTAATTTTCTAGCTAAATTGAAAGAGAGGCTGATTCTGATGAACGTAAAAGCTGAGAAATTTAACAAATTTTTAGTAGAAAAAAATATTACTTGCTTTCAAACCCAAGAGGTTGACGCGGAAATGCATCCCGTTGCATATCGTTCTTTTATGGAAGTTAATGGCCAAAATCTTCCCACTATGTTGGTTATTGATGACAGCATCTATGTAATGCTGCAGGTTCGTGTTGCTGGCGCAGTTGTTAAGGAAGCTAACAGAGCTGCTGTTCTAGAGCGTTTAAATAAACTGAACGAAGGCTTCAAGGTGTTCAAATATTATGTAAATGAAGGCGGCGACATCATTATTGAGAGCTGCATGCCTGCTGGCGATGCTGAGTTCGCTCCTGAGCTGGTTCACGCTGTAATTGATGTTGTGCTGAAGCATCTGAACGAAGAGTATGCCAACATTATGAAAATTGTTTGGGCAAACTAAGAATGAGTATTGATGGGCTGCGTAATGCAGCCCATTTTTTGTATATAGAAAACCCCGCGTTAGACGCGGGGGTCAA
>URGS01000029.1 GCA_900547415.1 uncultured Phascolarctobacterium sp.
GCCGGTGATGAGAGCGAGGCGTACATGGACGACCCCAATAATTCTGGAATTTATAAGCTAAACACTATCTGCAACGACGATTCTAACATTATTCCTCTGCTGCATACACCAGCTCCCTGTGCCTTTGAGCGGGATGAGAACGGCGTGTTCCAGCAGATCAAAGATTGGAAACCGGATGAGGACGAGGAGGACACGGATATGGAAATTTTACAACAATGCCAAAGTTGGAACGGAAATGGAGAGTACAAAAAAATCGTTGATGCGCTAGAGACCATCCCTGCGGAGGAGCGCACTCCTGAGATGGACAGCGAGCTGGCCCGTGCCTATAACAATTTGGCAGCGCCTAGTGATAGGGAGCTGTTCAAAAAGGCTATTGCCCTGCTGCAGCCTCATGAGGAATATTTTGCAGGTGACCACTGCTGGAATTTCCGCATGGGTTATGCTTATTACTATCTTGATCAGGAGGGACGTGCTTTAAGATATTTTGAAAAGGCGTTAGAGGCTCGCCCTGGTGACGAGGATACCCAGGAGCTTATTGAGTCTTGCAAAAAGGGTATTTCTTTGCCTAGATTTGCAATGTGCTTTAGAGAGCGAACCGAAATTTTTTGGGAGACCTTTGCTGAGATGGAAGCAGAGCTGCGCCAGATGATGGATGAAGACAAGGACCGCACCCGTGGAGCAGAGATTGTGGCTCAAATGCAGGGCGCTTTGAACAATGTTTTTGATGAAGTTTCCTTTGAGATGGGCTTTAATGGTGAAAAGCACGAGCTTATCCTTACGCCTGAGGGAGACAAGGTCAATTTGTTTGAGCTGGTTTACTTCCAAAAGCACGCTCCTAAAGAGGTTTTAGAGCACTGGAATATTTTAGTTGGTCGTCAGCCTATACAGAACATAGGCCTGCGCACTGATGATGGCTGGGAAATTTCTGGAGATGACGTACTGGTTTGGCTGGAGGATAAGGGTGAAAATAGCTTTGCTATCTCTGCTTACTGTGAAAAGCTGCTGCCAATGCTTCAAGAAAACGAGGGCAGAGTATGGTGGATGCTTACTACTCTTACAGACCAGGTGCTGGGAGAAATCCCCCATATGCGCTATATCGAAAGCTTTGATGTACTTGATGAAACTAAGGCGGAGCCTTATTTTCTTATGTCTCAGCTTCCTGATAAGCTTAGGGAATTGGGCTTGGAGCTGTCAACTGATCCAGAGGCGTATTTGGAAAACTACATTGGCTACCAGATGAAGCCAAATGAAGATACTGACGCTGATTGGCGTCTTGATGTAATGGTTGGCTCTACCAATTGTGTACCGCTGATTAATGGGTATCTGAGTGCTGATAATGATTATATGGATAATCTTCATGCTGACGGTGTGGTAGCAGGCTTCTTCTGCTATCCGCTGGATACACTGCGTGAGGAGGAAGGCAGTCAGAAGATTTTCGATTTTCGTGATAAATTAGAGGAAGTATTCCTTGTGGATGATGGTCCTGATGTGCTTACTCTTACTGGTGGTGCAACTGGTCTTTACTGTGGCTATGTGGACTTTATTGCATGGGATATTAGAAGTGCGTTGAACATGGCTAAAGAGTTCTTTGAAGGTACGGATGTTCATTGGGCCAGCTTCCACACTTTCCGTAGAGAAGCAGGCTCTGTAACCTTAAAGGATACACAGGATAACGAGCCTGAAACAGAGGCTGAGGAAAAATTTAGCCAGCCAGATGTCTACACAGAGTCTGAGATGGATACTATTGAGGAACATATAGATAAATATTTTGGCAAGGTTGATAATGTGTTCCACGAGCTTGTTTCCCCAGATATTCATGTTGATATTTGCATTGTACCGCCTACTGAGGAGCGTGATTATTACACACTGGTAACTATGGGTATGGGCGCACACAGGATGAATGTGCCTGATGAACTGGCGGAATACAAGCTGGAGCGTGCAGAGCTGGCCATCGCTCTGCCTACGAACTGGAAACTGGATCAGGGATCTATAAAGGATGAACAGTGGTATTGGCCTATTCGCCTGCTGAAATCCTTGGCCCGTTTGCCAATTGCCAACGATACATGGTTAGGCTATGGCCATACAATGGATAATGAAAATGACTTTACTGAAAATACGAAGCTTTGTGCTGCAATTCTTGTTGCACCTCAGGATATGGAGGATGGCGGCGAGGTTTTCACTTTGCCAAGCGGTGAAGATGTTAACTTCTATCAGGTTATTCCTCTTTACCGAGATGAGATGGAGTACAAAATAGCTCATGATGCAGATGCACTGCTGGACAAAATGAACGGTATTAGCTTTGTGGTAAACCCCACCCGCCAAAATGCTATCACTCGTGGAACCATTTCTGATAAAGACTTTGACGGCGAGATGGACGATGCTTATTATCACATCGAGAGCATCGAGGAGAAGGAGCTGCCAATTGACCCCATCAATGCTTATAATCACATGGCTATTTATCTGCGTTGGTGCATGGAGCATGATTTGATGGGCGAAGACTTTCTTGCTAAGTACAGTGATGTAGTAGAAAAGGTTAAGACTGACCCAGCTAGTGTAGACCTGAGAGAGTTTATTCGTGATGAGCTGGATGACTGTCTGTTTTCTGTGATGTTTAATAAGCAAGGACGTGCCTTTGCTGGCTATTATTACGGAGAGGGCGACAGCCCCTATTATCCTGCCGATATTGACGATAATGCATTTAGCTTCTTTGGCGCAGAAAAATATCATTCTGAGGAGTTTCAAGACGAAGCCTATTTGTTTATCCCCTTTGACGAGGACTACTATCAGACTATGGCAAAGGTGATTGATGAACGCTTTGCTAATTGGCAGGGACAGAGCTTTGATGAGGATACTTTGGAGCCTTCTGAGGTGGCGGATGCTCTTATGGAATATCTGGACTGTGAATGCACCTATTTTCCATCTATGGCAGATGATGACCCCATTATGTCTGCGTATAGCTATGCTAAGCGAGAAGGCATTAAAAAGGGCTTTGTGCCTGTATTGATTAGAGCTGATGATGAAACTCTGTTAGAGTGCTTGGTGATGAACCCTGAGCCTGAAAATGACGATTGCTATGAGTTTGACCTGAAAGCTGTGGAGGAGTATCGTAAAAAGCTGCTGGCTGCTCCTGTAAAGGAGGCAGAGGCTGTTTTGAAGGAAATGGTTGGACAGCGCAAGGAAGATGCAGCAGATGATGATATGGACTGGGATGAGGATGTTTTAGGAGCAATGGAAGGTGGCTTTGAAAATAGCCGCTTCTCCAGCTACTGGAACGATGATACTGAGATGACCTATCCTGTCATTTTGGCAAAAATTCCTGTAAAGAATCCGTGGGAGATTTTTGCATATCTTCCCTTTGGTAACTGGAATGACTGCCCCGATACACCAGAGCTGATGGCTGTAACAAAATACTGGTTTGAACAGTATGGTGCAGTGCCTGCGGTTATGAGCCACGATGAGCTGGAGCTGCTGCTTCCTGCTCCTGTAGGCAAGGAAAAGGCTATGGATTTGGCAGTAGAAATGTATGGTTTATGCCCTGACATGGATCAAAACTTTGATGAAATTGGGGCTTTGGCAGATTCTCTTTGGCAGTCCAAAGTTTGGTACTTCTGGTGGGATTGATGTGTGGTGGAAAAAATGAACGAATACTTGAAAAAATATATTGAATTAAAAAAGCAGTTTACTGTGACTGATGGCGGTCCTGATTGTATATGTGCACTCTACAAATTTAAGGAAGAGCTGGAGCAAAACGAGAATAAGCAGGCTAGGGAAGTTCTTGTTGATGTCTATGACATGCTAGACTTAAAAAAAGATGCATATAATTTACTCTGTCAAATTGGTGATTTCTCAGATAAAAAGACACTCAAACGGTTAGGCGTTTTAAAGGAATATGCGGAAAATTGGGGAAACTATTATGCTATTCCAAAACCAAAAACTTCCGAGGAAAAGCAAGAAGATAGGGATCGACAGGCTAAATTAGGCTTGCCAACGTTTAGATATCATCCCAACCCGTTGGCAACAGGTGCTTTTGAGGAGTCTGCTGATGGAGTTATTTGTGACTGCTGTGGCAAGAAGACTCATGTTTTCTATACAGATCCCTTTTATGCTGTGGATGATATTGAATATCTTTGTCCTGCTTGTATAGCTAACGGAGATGCAGCTAGAAAATATGACGGCAGTTTTCAAGATGATTTTTCTGTTGATGATGGTGTTGACGACCCTGAAAAGCTAGACGAGCTCATTCACCGTACTCCCGGCTATTGCGGTTGGCAGCAGGAATACTGGCGCGCTCACTGTGGCGACTACTGTGCCTATCTAGGTCGTGTTGGTGCCAGAGAACTGCGGGCATTGGGCGTACTTGAGGAGGTGCTGGATGACCATATTTGGGACGAAGAACAGAAAGAAATGATTCGGGAATCCGTCAATGGCGGACACCTGCAATGCTATCTGTTCCAGTGCCTCTGCTGCGGAAAGCATCTGGTTTGGATGGATTTTGATTAAAGAGGAGAAAATAATATGGGACTTGATATCTACGCTGGAACATTGACTCGGTACTATTCTCACAACTGGAAAACTGTTGTCCAGAAGTGGGCGGAGGAAAATGGCTATACCTTCAACCGGATTACGACGGATGGAGAACATGCTGATAATGAAGAGAAGCTGTCCCCAGCTGAGGTTCAGGCTGCGGTGGAGAACTGGCGGGATCAGATTTTGAACGCCATTTCACAGTCTGACCAGCTCTATACTCCTTGGCCGGAGGATAATGAGCGGCCTTATTACACCGACAAGCCAGATTGGGATGCATTCGGAGCTATGCTACTGGTGGCTGCCTGCCATACATACGGGGAGCCAGTGCCTCTTACCGTGGAGAAGGATTGGATTTTCATGGATCATCCTCTGGTCGTCCGGCTTGCATCGGATGAGGAGCGGGTGTGGTCCCTGTTTCGGGGGGCAACTTGGTGGCTTCCACTAACCGACAGCTTTCTTTTCCAAGGTCCTCTGCCCACCGATGATCAGACAATGATTGCCACCTTGGGCGGACTACGGAAGGAACTGGAAAAGCTGAACCATTTGGCATGGCAGGCCGATGAGGACACCATCCTTGGCTGGACCGACACTGAGGGATACCAGGTAGACGGAACCATAGACTCAGATGGACAGTACAGCAAGGCAGACATCCCAGAACACACCCAATATGACACCCAATCCCTTGCAAAGTTTGCCTTCTCTATGTTTTGGCGGGCCATGCGGTTTGCCGAGGAACAGCAGGTGCCTATCTTGCTTGATTATTAAGCGTGTGGTACTATGAACGGAGTAGTAATAATTGTAGGCCTTCTTCTTGCGGCTATGCTGGTTAAACTGCTTATAGACAGAGATTGGGTAGGTTTAGCTGTATTTTTGGTAGTTGTTTTTCTAGTGTTCTTTACAGGTAGAGGATCTAAGTAAAGTATGACCTGTATATCAATAAAGGGTGGTTCTTCAAAATTTTGAGGAACTGCCCTTTAATTTTTCATAGCATAGAGATTTGAAAATGGGATTTTGTTTAAGATTTATTAGATTAGGGGTTTATGTAGAAAACAAAAAATGGCAGCGCTAAGCGCTACCATCGGTAAAATTTATAAGACTGCAAGAATTATTTATAAAGTTCATATATTTCTATTACACAAATAAAAAAGCTCACACATTCGTGTGAGCTTTAATCTCAGTTGGTAGCGCTAAAGGGAATCGAACCCTTGATTTCGCCTTGAGAGGGCGACGTCTTAGCCGCTTGACCATAGCGCCATTTGGCTCCGGGACTAGGACTCGAACCCAGACCGAATGATCCAGAGTCACTTGTGCTACCATTACACCATCCCGGAACAGTTTGCTGTTCCTTAGAACGTAATTAAGTATAACAGACGATTACGTATTTGGCAAGTCTTTTTTTAGAAATTTTTTATAATTTTTTTAGCTTTTTTCATCCCATTCTTCAAATAGCCATAAACACTAGCTGTTGAAATAAGCGTTGCTGCGTTAATTAAAGCACGGTCAGCGCTTTAAACAGAATGTGTTACGCTTTTTCCAGGCCTAAAGTGTACGAGCTGTGTTTTACTCAATGAGGACCAGACCATAAACCTTGAGCTGGGTAATAGGTCCATTGATGACCTTCATGTTAAAGCCATTATCATTAGCCAGGGCAAAGACATCAATGCCGCAGGCTTCCAAGGAAGGGCGAGCCTTTGTAGGATGTACGCATTTTTCCAAATTACATTTGTCGCACAGACGGCAGCGGCCTGCCTTGAGAGCGAAGGAACGATAGTGATTTAATAAAAAGGCATCGCGTTCGATTTTCAGGAGTACCTCTAATAAATCGTTACAAAGCTGTGTATCAATAGAGGTAAAATCTTTGGCTGTTGCCTCAGGGCAGTCGATAGTATATTCCACAATGATTCCGTATTTGTATTCGGAGAGGAAGCGTTGTGTTTCGTCGTAGGAGGGGGCGTAGGGAGGACAGCACAGGTTGGAGCCGAAATTGGGGCAGCCATATTGGCACTTCATTCTTGTCCATAAACCTACCTGAATTGTAGATATATCTACAATTTTAGTTGCACTTGCTCCATAGGATAGAGCTTTTTCCTGAAGCTCCTTTAAATTCTTTGATAGATTTTCAGTCATAATGATATAGCCTCCATTTTTGAAAAAATTATCTGCAGAATGAGCATTCTGTGGTAATTATAGCATAATCTGCTGTAGTAATATGTATAAAAATAGTGTTATTTTTTAGTGGCTATGCAACATGGATTGTAGTCTTTGTAAAATTTACTCAGATTATTGTTATACTTTTTATGTATGATTTGCTGTAAAAGTGGAAATAGCTAGCTTAAATGCATATTAGTTGCTTATTTTTTGAGCTTTGTAAAAAATATATTCTCACCTTGGTAGAACGGTGGCTTGTAGTTTTGCCTAAAACCACTGATGAGTGTTATAATGAAGTCAGCTTTATAACTAAAAGGAGGGCGTACACATGTCAATTCGTGAGATTAGTTTTCCTTCTGCTAATGGCAGAGATACCATTAAGGCTTGGGCCTACAGCCCATTGGGCAAGGTTCGCGGTATTATTCAGCTTATTCATGGCTATGGTGAGCATTCCCGTCGTTATTTGCATATGATTGGCAAATTCCAGCAGGCAGGCTTTGTGGTTTATGCGGATGATCATCTGGGGCATGGCAAAACAGGTTACGATGGAGGTCACCTTGGTGATCCTCATTCTGGCGGCTACATGACATATTTAAAGGACGAAAAGCAGCTCCATGATATTGCTGTTCAGGACTATCCTGATATTCCGTACTTTGTTTTTGGTCATAGCTGGGGCTCCATGCTGGCACGTGCTTACGCTGCTCACTTTGGTGATGATATTAAGGGCCTGATGCTGTGCGGCTTGTGCTCTCAATGGAAGGGCTGCGAAATTCAGTACAACAATCCTGAGTTTAAGGCTGCTTATGAGGCTGATCCCTACCAGCCCTGCGGCGAATGGTTTGATAAGGTATTTATGGATATGACTGCTAGAGTAGAAAACCCCAATGGCCCTGCAGATTGGATTGCTAATAATCCTGATATTGTCAGCGATCACGCAGGTGATATGTTCAATACTTTTGATACCACTTTGGAGCTGGCTTATGATTTTGTACAGCTGTATCACTTCATCGAAAGCGACGAGTGGGCTCCCATGGTTCCCAAAAACATTCCTGCTTATCTGATTGCCGGCGACCAGGATCCCTGCGGCAACTACGGTGAAGGTTTGTACCACGTAGCTAATCTTTTAGCTAATACTGGTCATAAGACTACTGTTCGTGCGTACACTGGCTATCGTCATGAAATCCACAACGAGCTGGAGCTTCGTGATGAGGTTGAGACTGGACTCATTCAGTTCATGGAAGATGTTTTAGCAAAATAAGTGATTTTAAGACAGACCTGCTGTAAAAAGCAGGTCTGTTTTTACTATGCTCAGAATGTCTGTGAGCTTTTGGATTTGGGATAAAATTCTGCAGCAGCTGGCTTGCTATGGAGCGGGATGGTAAAGGTAAAATTTTTTTAGAAAAATGTGTTGACAAATTTATCATGTTGCATTATAATTTCAACATCACTTCGGGGGCGTAGCTCAGCTGGGAGAGCACCTGCCTTGCAAGCAGGGGGTCAGGAGTTCGATTCTCCTCGTCTCCACCAAGTAATTTCGCACATAAGTCTTAGACTTGTGTGCTTTTTTTTTATGCTTTTGGGTTAAAAACGCTACGTAGAAAGAGCAGTCTTATGACTGTACTTAAAATGCGAGCATCTTTCAGTTTAAGCGGGCAATAAACACCTGTATTAAAGAAAAAATAAAAACCTCTGGAATAAGGTATGAACCTTATTCCAGAGGTTTTGTGCTTTTGTTATTTGTTTTCTTCGGTTTCAGCAATAACCTTGTTGATGTCTTCGATAAGAGCGTCAACGTCGATGCCATGAGCGCCAGCGCCTTGGCCGATGGTTTCGAAGTGAGCAGCCATGCAGCCGATGCAGCCTAAGCCATACTCAGCGAAAACCTCGATGATTTCAGGGTGGTTTTGAACGGCTTCGATGATGCCGGTATCTTTAGTTACCATAATTTATAGTCTCCTTTTGTTGTTTTTAGTTTGCGTTATATTCGCTGTAATTATTATAGCATATTGGAGAATTTTCTCCAAATATCATCTGGAAAAATTTTTGAAGAATCTTTATGGACAGACTGTTAATTTTCTTATAAAAATTTTTTGAAAAACGGCTTACTACAAGGGTTTTCCTATTGCTATTAGCGGGAAATAACGATATAATGGAGAAAAGTGGATTGAAGTGGTGAAAAAGGGGGCGATTTGTATGCTTTTAGGTGAATATGAACACACTCTAGATGCAAAGGGTCGTCTTGCTATGCCTGCTAAGCTGCGTGAAAGCTTAGGTGGGAAATTCATCATTACCAAAGGACTGGACGGATGTCTCTTTGTTTATGATATGGAGCAGTGGCAGTTGTTGGAGCAAAAGCTGGCTGCATTACCTATGAGCTTGGGCGATGCCCGTAAGTTTACCCGTTTTTTGTTCGGTGGTGCTTGCGAGGCTGAGTGCGATAAGCAGGGCAGGGTACTGCTTCCTCCTAATCTGCGCCGCCATGCAGGTCTGGAAAAGGATGCTGTTGTTGTTGGCGTAGGTAATAGAGTAGAAATTTGGGATGCTCAGAAATGGGCTGAATATAACGATGCTAACGAAGAAAGCGTTAATGAATTAGCTGAGCAGTTAGCAAGCTTGGGAATTTAAGGCGGAACTAGAATGGAATTTAAGCACGTAAGTATCCTGCTCAAGGAGAGCGTTGATTTTCTGATAACAGATAAAAATGGTATATATGTTGATTGCACTATGGGTGGTGCTGGTCACAGCAGGGGCTTCGCCGCACAGCTTGAGGCTGGTGGCCTGCTCTTAGGTATTGATCAGGATGCTGATGCTATTGCAGCTGCGTCGGAGCGTCTCTTAGGCAAGTTTGCTTGCCAGACAGCGGTTGCGCAATCCAATTTCAAGGATTTTGCCAAGGTGCTTGATGAGCGTGGTATTGAAAGTATTGACGGTATTTTCTTTGATTTAGGAGTATCCAGCTATCAGCTTGATACTCCTGAGCGTGGTTTTTCCTATATGCATGACGGTCCCTTGGATATGCGCATGAATAAGGATGCCAAGCTTGATGCAGAATATATAGTCAATCACTACAAAGAAGAAGAGCTGGCAGATATTATCTACAAGTACGGTGAAGAACGCTGGAGCAAGCGCATTGCTCAGTTCATTGTGGCTGCACGTAAGGAAAAGCCCATTACTACTACCTACGAGCTGGTGGATATTATTAAGCGGGCTATTCCTAAGGGAGCCAGAATTGACGGCCCGCATCCGGCAAAGCGTACCTTCCAGGCTATTCGTATAGAGGTAAATAATGAGCTTGGTATTTTGGAAGATACTATTTGCACCGCTGTTGACCGATTGAAAAGCGGTGGCCGCATTGGTATTATTACATTCCATTCCTTGGAGGATAGGATTGTTAAGCAGGTGTTTGCAAGGCTGGCTAAGGGCTGTACTTGTCCTCCGCAGCTTCCTGTCTGTGTGTGTGGCAAAAAGCCATTGCTCAGAAAGGTTGGCAATATTGTTCCCTCTAAGGAAGAGGTTGAAGAAAATCCCCGTTCACGCAGTGCACGTTTGCGTTATGCTATAAAGATTTGAAGGTGTTAATATGGTGGGAAGACAATACGACAATTTAGCTAGAGATTACAGCCATAATCGTTGGGTGCAGGAGTCTCAGCAGGAAAAGGCTGTACAGCAGGCTGCTCAGGAGCAGCCTAAGGCTGATGTACGTGCGAAGCTGTGCAGAATCTGTGGCGTTGTATTATTTATTATAGGTGCTGCATATGCAGGTGCTGTGTGGCGCAGCTTTGCTTTGGCAGAGTGCAATATGCAGCTTAGTCAGCTGCGTAGTCTGGAAAGCCAGCTTGTTAACAAGAATAACGAGCTGAGAATAGAGGTTGAACAGCTTAAGGGGCCTGATCGTATTATTGGTTTTGCTCAGTCTAAGCTAGGGATGAGTGTTGCCCGCAGCAATATTTATCTCAAGGCAGGAAATATGCAAAATGCAAGTTCTGCTGTAGCTGTGGCTGATAAATAAACATAGCCTTTCAAGTAGCTTTGTGGTATAATTTTAATAAGTTTTTTAGAGAGGCAGCCTTTAGGCTGCTCTTTCAATTTAGGAGGTAAGTTTATGGAAAAGCGTTTAGCTCTTCTCCTTGAAAAGCTGCCCCAGGCAAAGGTTCTGGGTAGTGCTGATAAAGTTGTTTCTGATGTTACTGCTGATTCCCGTGTTGTTGTACCGGGAAGTCTGTTTATTTGCCTGAAGGGTGCAACTGTTGATGGCCATAAATTCATTAAGATGGCTGCTGAAAAGGGTGCTGTTGCTGCTTTAGTAGAGGATATTCCCCAGGAAATACCTGAGGGCCTGACCTTGATACAGGTAGCCGATACCCGCCAGGCTATGGAGGAAATCGTTCCCTTCTTTTTTGATTATCCTGGTAAGAAAATGCGTATGCTGGGTGTAACCGGTACTAATGGCAAAACTACCTCTACTAATATTATGCGTCTGATTCTGCGTAAGGCAGGCTACAAGGTAGGTCTTATTGGTACCATTAACATTATGATTGAGGATGAGGTAACTGAATCCCACAATACTACTCCCGATGTTGTTGATCTGCAAAAGGCATTATATGCAATGGAATGTGCAGGCTGCGACTATGTTGTAATGGAGGTTTCCAGTCATGCACTGTCCCTGAAGCGTGTAGCTGGCATTGAATATGACTGCGGCGTTCTGACTAATATTACTCAGGATCATCTTGATTTCCATGGTACTTTGGAAAATTATCGTGATGCTAAGAGCCTGCTTTTTGAGCACTTGACTGATGGCTCCAAGCCCAATAAGAATGCTGTGTTCAATATGGACGACGCCAGCTCTGCTATTATTAAGGAGCGTACTAAGGCTAAGGTGTGGACCTATGGCAAGGAGCACACTAATGACATTTATCCCATTAGCTTTACTGTTGAGGCTAAGCATATGCAGCTGAAGCTGGCAACTCCTGTGGGCGAAATGGATTTGGAATTGAAGATTACAGGCGAATTTAATGTATACAATGTTATGGGCGTTGTAGCTGCTATGCTGGCAGAAAATATTGATAAGGAAATTATCTGCTCTGTATTAGACGGCTTTGACGGCGTTCCCGGACGCTTCCAGCTGGTTGAAGCTGGCCAGCCATATACTGTTATTGTTGACTATGCACACACTCCTGACGGACTGGAGAACGTACTGAAGACTGCCCGTTCCATCACCAGAGGCAAGTTGTGGGCTGTATTTGGCTGCGGCGGTGACCGTGATAACAAAAAACGTCCCATCATGGGCGGTATTGCTCTGGAGCTGGCAGATAATGTGGTTGTAACCTCTGATAATCCCCGTACTGAGGATCCGGAGAAGATTATTGACCAAATTTTTGTTGCTTTGGAAAATGTTCCTGAGGGCAAGATGGTAGCACGTGTAGCTGACCGCAAGGAGGCCATTGAATACGCTCTGGCTCATGCAGCTGACGATGACGTTATCATGATTGCCGGCAAGGGTCATGAAAATTATCAGATTCTGAAGGATAAAACCATTCACTTTGATGATAAAGAGGTTGTTTTAGAATACTGGAGTGAGAAAAATGATTAAGGCCAGTGAAATCATTGCAGCAACAAATGCAGCAGTGAACGATTTTGATTTTACCGGAGTAACTACGGACTCTCGTGCTGTGCAGCCAGGTGAGCTTTTTGTAGCTTTGGTTGGCGACAAATTTGACGGTCACGACTACTGTGCCAAGGCTGTGGAATTAGGAGCTCGCGGCGTGGTTATTTCCCATGACATTGCCCCTATGTCTGATAATGTAGCAGTTTTCAGAGTAGAAAACACTTTAACTGCTTATCAGGAGATTGCTCGTGCCTATCGCCGTAAATTTGCAGGCTTAAAGGTTTTTGCCATTACTGGTTCCAACGGCAAAACCTCTACTAAGGACCTTTTGGCGGCCTGCTTAGGTGCAAAGTATAAGGTTATCAAAACTCAGGGTAATTTTAATAATGAGATTGGCTTGCCTAAAACATTGTTGAGTATTGAGCCGGATACTGATATTGCTGTAGTAGAAATGGGTATGCGAGGCTTGGGACAAATTGCTGAGCTTTGCGAGATTGCTGAGCCTGACAGCGGTCTGATTACCAATGTTGGTGAAACCCATATGGAGCTTTTAGGCAGCATGGAAAATATTGGTAAGGCTAAGTCTGAAATTGTGGAAAATCTGCCTCAAAATGGCTTTGCTGTTTTGAACGGCGATAATGAATATGTAGTTAAAGCTGCTGCTAAGACTAAGGCTAAGGTTGTTTACTTTGGCTTAGGCGAAACCTGTGACTATCGTGGCAGTGAAATAGCAACTACGGCTTTAGGAACAACCTTTACCTGTACTGAAAAATCTACCGGCAAAAGCGTGCAGGTAAGCCTGCAGCTTATTGGTGAGCATAATGTTTATAATGCTCTTAGTGCTATTGCAGGTGCTGCCTGCTATGGTGTGGCTTTGGAGGATAGTGCCAGGGCCTTGGCTACTGCAAGACTTACAGGCAGCCGTCAGGAAATTATCTACATTGGCGATATTACATTTATTAACGATGCCTATAACGCAAGTCCTGCTTCCATGGAGGCTGCACTTAAAACTCTGGCTGAGGCCAAAAAGGCTGCTAAAAATGCCCGCACTATTGCTGTGCTGGCTGATATGCTGGAGCTGGGTGCTATTTCCGAGGATGCTCACCGTCGTGTGGGCAGCTGGGCGGTGGAATATGGTACAGATATTGTTCTGACCTATGGCCCTGAGGCAGCGTACATCAGCGACCAGGTAGAAAAATTAGGCGGCAAGGCTATGCATTTTACTGATCGTCAGGAGGCTGCGGACAAGCTGCGTCAGCTGGCGGATGCAGGAGACATTATTCTGCTCAAGGGCAGCAACTCTATGCAGGTTGGGAAGATGCTAGAGCTTTTTAAATAAAATATAAATTAAGAGATATTTAGGAGATTGAATATGTTTTCAGAAATGGGGATTTTGGCAACAGCTTTTGCTATTTGTGCTATTATCGGACCTTTTTTGATTCCCTTTTTACATAGAATTAAATTTGGTCAGAGTATTCGCGGCTGTGGTCCCGAAAGCCATATGAAAAAAAGCGGCACTCCCACTATGGGCGGCCTTATGATGATTGCTGCAATTATTGTGGCAATGGCAGTATGGGGCAATTTTACTCCCCATGTAATTATTGGCATGGTCCTGCTCGTTGGCCATGGTGTGATTGGCTTTATTGACGACTATATCAAGGTTGTCATGAAGCGTAATCTGGGTCTGACTGCAAAACAGAAGTTCCTGCTGCAGTTTATTTTAGCAGGTGCCTACGTATATTACGCGGAAACATATCTGAAGAATACTACTGTTTGGGTTCCTGGCTTAAACTGGGACGTGGATTTGGGTATGGGTTATTATGTGCTGGTGTTCCTGCTTTTGGTAGGCACTACCAACGCTGTTAACCTTACGGATGGTCTTGACGGACTGGTGTCCTTTGTTACTCTGCCTGTTACTATAGTATACAGCGCTATTGCATATTTGGCTGGCTATACTGATATGTGCGGCTTTGCTATGGCTATGACTGGTGCTTGTTTGGGCTTTTTGCTCTTTAACCGTTATCCTGCCAGGGTGTTTATGGGCGATACAGGCTCTCTGGCCCTGGGCGGCGGTGTTGCGGCACTGGCCCTTGTAACCCGCACAGAGCTGCTTTTGGTGCTTTTAGGCGGCGTTTATGTAGCAGAGGCTGCCTCTGTAATTATTCAGGTAACATATTTTAGACTTACTCATGGCAAGCGTTTCTTCCGTATGGCACCGCTGCACCATCACTTTGAGCTGGGCGGTTGGCGTGAAACTAAGGTTGTGGCAGTATTCACCGCAGTAAGCTGCGTACTGTCCATGGCAGCCTTTGCTTTGTGGGTATCCTGGATTATAGAAAAATTAACAAATTAAGCTTGTGTGTAGCTTAGTAAATAAAAGATTTTTAGGAGGCTTTGCCATGACTGAGCAAAAGTCCGTTATGGTTTATGGCGCCGGCATTAGCGGGCGTGGTGCTGCGGAGGTTTTAGCCCAGCACGGAAAACGAGTATACATATATAATGATACAGATTGTCAGCTTGATGCTGCATTAGTGCAGCAGCTTGAGGCTGTTGGTGGTGGCTTTGTTTGCGGTGCAGAGGCTTTTGGTAAGCTTCTGCCGCAGACGGAGCTTATTGTGCTTTCACCAGGTGTTCCTGCAGATGCAGAAAATGTGCTGCTGGCTGAGAAAAAAGGTATTGAGGTTATTAGTGAGGTAGAGCTTGGTTACCGTTTGTTTGGCGGTCATATTGCTGCTATCACAGGCACTAATGGCAAAACAACTACTACAACTCTTGTTGGTGAAATGCTGAAGCGTCTTGATGTACCTTCTGCAGTAGGCGGCAATATTGGTTTGGCGCTTTCTAAAGAGGTGGAGCAGCTGTCTGAAAATGGCTGGCTGGCTGCGGAGCTGTCCAGCTTTCAGCTGGAAAAGGTGCAGAGCTTCTGTCCTGATATTGCAGTAGTGCTGAACCTTACTCCGGACCATATGGAAAGACATCACACTATGGAAGCCTATGGTAACGCCAAAAAGCGTATTTTTACCCAACAGGGTCCTGAGCAGGTAACTGTTTTGAACTACGATGATCCTGAGGTACGTGGCTGGGCTGCTGAAAGCAAGGGACAGATTTGCTTTTTCAGCAGAAAAGCTGCCTTGGAGCAGGGCGTTTTTATGCAAAACGGCGATTTTGTGATAAAATGGAAAGACGAGGCCTTTAAGGTTTGCAATATTAAGGAAATGCATCTTTTTGGCGGTCATAACGAGGAAAATGTCCTGGCTGCCATTGCCTGTGGCTTCTTTGCAGGCGTAAGCATTGAAGATATGGCTGATGTTCTGCGTAATTTCCGCAGCATTGAGCATCGTCTGGAGTACGTTGCTACTATTAAGGGTGTACCGTACTATAACGATTCCAAGGCTACAAATACTGATTCTACAATTAAGGCTCTTGAGGCTTTTGCAGATGGACACATCATTCTTTTGGCAGGTGGTCATGACAAAATGACTCCGTTGGAGCCTATGATGGAGGTTATCAAGTCCAAGGTTGATGTATTGATTTTATTAGGAGAGGCAAGGGAACGCTTTAATGAAGCTGCCATTGCCTGCGGTATTGAGCATATTGTTCTGGTTGACTCCTTTGAGGAAGCTGTCAATAAAGCTTATGAGCTGGCTGCTCCGCCGCAGGTTGTGCTCCTTTCACCCGCCTGCTCTTCCTTTGATATGTTTAAAAACTACCCAGAGCGTGGCCGTCGTTTTAAAAGCTTAGTTCACGGTCTTGCTGAGTAGGGAGGAGGAAAAATTGTGAAGGTTATTCTTTCCGGTGGCGGTACCGGAGGACATATTTATCCTGCTCTGACCATTGCTGACAATATTAAGCTGCTTTGTCCAGAGGCAGAAATTATCTTTGTCGGTACAAAGGCTGGTTTGGAAAAGGATATCATACCTCGCTACGGTTATCCTTTGAAATTCATAGAGGTGGCAGGCTTTCGCCGCAGCTTGAGCTTTGATACTCTGCGCAGTGCAGGCAAGCTGTTCGAAGGTCTGTATGATGCATATAAGATTATAAGCACCGAAAAGCCTGACCTTGTGATTGGCACAGGCGGCTACGTATGTGGTCCTGTTGTATTTACAGCAGCCTTGCAGGGGATTCCTACCTGTATTCAGGAGCAGAATGCTATGCCTGGCGTAACTAATAAAATACTTTCCCGTTTTGTCAAAAAGGTCTTTTTGGGCTATGAAGAAGCAGGAAAATATTTTAAGCATGGTGCGGAGCTGGTATTTACAGGCAATCCCATTCGTACAGAAATTTTAGAGCATAAGCGTGCAGAAGCATATAAAGAGCTGGGGCTGGACAGCAAGAAAAAGACTATTCTTGTTTCCGGCGGCAGCCGCGGTGCACGCAGTATTAATAACGCTATGGTGGAAGTTGAGCACGCTTTGTCCGGACGCAGTGATGTGCAGGTTCTGCATGCAACAGGCGACGTAAACTTTGAGGCTCACATGAAGGCTCTTGCAGAAAAGGGAGATTTAGGCGAGAATATCGTCGTAAAGCCTTATTTGCATAATATGCCTGTAGCCTTGGCTGCAGCAGATTTAGCAGTATTCCGCGCCGGAGCTATTGGTCTGGCGGAGCTTATGGCCAAGGGAATTCCTTCTGTTTTGGTGCCATATCCATATGCAACTGCCAATCATCAGGAATTCAACGCCAGAGCTGTTGAGGCTCAAGGCGCTGCTCGTGTAATTTTGGATAAAGAGCTCAATGGTGAAATACTTATAGAGACTATTGAGCATTTGATGTTATATAATGATGAATTAGAAAAAATGACGTCCGCAGCTAAAGCTCTCGGCAAGCCTGAAGCGGCAGCCATGATTGCTAAACAGTCTCTTGCTTTAGTTAGGAAGTAGAGGGAGGTCCTCCTGTGATAGAAAACAAATTGGAAAATTTGCATAATATTCATTTTATAGGTATTGGCGGCGCAGGTATGAGCGCTTTGGCCTATGTTCTGATTAAACGCGGCTATGACGTAAGCGGTTCTGATATTAGTGCAGGTCATATGTCTGCTCGCCTGGCAGAAGAGGGCGCCATGGTATTTATGGGCCACGATGCCTGCCAAGTAAGCGATGCTGATGCAGTAGTTGTTTCTACTGCAATCCATCGTGATAATGCGGAGCTGAAGGCTGCTCGTGAAAGAAATATTCCCGTTCTGCACCGCAGCGATGTGCTGGCAGCGCTTTTGAACCAAGCTGACGGCGTAGCTGTTGCCGGTGCTCATGGCAAGACCACTACCAGTGCCATGATTTCCTGCATTGCGGCAGAAAGCGGCATTGATCCTACTGTTATTATTGGCGGCGAGGTTAGTGTTTTAGGCGGCAATGCCCGCAATGGCCAAGGCAACTACCTTGTAGCAGAGGCTGACGAAAGCGATGGTTCCTTCCTGAAGCTGTACCCCTGTCTGGCAGTGCTGACAAATATCGAGGATGATCATCTGGACCATTATGGTACTGAGGAAAATATATATGCTGCTTTTAAGCAGTTCTTAGGTAATCTGCGTGAAGGCGGAAAAGCTGTGCTTTGCATCGACAACGAAAAGGTTCGCCGTTTGGCAGGTGAAATTGATAAGGAAGTCATTACCTACGGTCTGGAGGATTCTGCTGCTGATTATGTAGCTAAGGATATTACCTATGACGTGAACGGTACCACCTATAAGCTTTTCTATAAGGGTGAGTTTGTAACCGAGGTTCATCTTATTGTTCCTGGTCGTCATAATGTGCTTAATTCCTTAGGCGCCTTTGCTGCTGCAAGGGAAATGGGCATTGCAGTTGAAGCTATTCTGCCCAGCCTGGCAAAATTTGGCGGTGCTAAGCGTCGTTTTGAAACTAAGGGCAAGGTTAAGGGTATTTGGGTAGTTGACGATTATGCTCATCATCCGACTGAGATTGGCGTAACTTTGAGCGCTGCTCGTCAAACCAAGCCTGAGCGTTTGATTTGCGTATTCCAGCCCCATCGTTACAGCCGCACCAAGCTGCTCTTTAATGAGTTCTGCGGCTGCTTTAAGGAATGCGATGAGCTGATTGTTACAGATATTTATGCAGCAAGTGAAGATCCGCTGCCTGGTATTAACAGTGCCAAGCTGGTGGAAGGTATAGCTGCTGCAACTGGTCAAAAGGTACAATATATTCCCAGACTGCATAAGGCAGAGGAATATTTAGAGATTGAAGCCAAGCCAGGCGATTTGATTATGACAATCGGCGCTGGCGATGTATTCAAAATTGGTGAAGAATTAGTAAGAGAATTGGAGCGAAAATAAATGAATAAGCAGGATGTTGTTGCTGTAGTATTAGGTGGACCCTCATCCGAAGCAGAAATTTCTCGTGTAACCGGCGCTGCTATTGCCAACGCTCTGCGCGAAAAGGGCTACAATGCTCAGGAGGTTGAGCTGGAGCCTGCAAATTTGATTCCTACTCTGGAAAAAATGGGTGCTAAGGTTGTATTTAACGCAGTTCATGGTATGTATGGCGAAGACGGCCGTCTTCAAAGTATTTTGGAGGCAGCAGGTATGCCCTACACAGGCTGCGGCGTACTGGCCAGTGCAGTTGCTATGGATAAGGCTGCTACTAAAAGATTTTTGCAGTCTGCAAATATTTCTACTCCCCGCTGCCTGATTATTAACCACAGGGACGCTAAGGATCTGGATGCTGTTGAAGCAAAAATTTTGGAGCAATTTTCTATTCCTGTAGTTATTAAAGCAGCAACCCAAGGCTCCAGTATTGGCGTACATATTGTTAAGGATGCTAAGAACGTTAAGGAAGCAGTTAGTGATTGCTTCAAATATTCTGCTGATGTGCTTGTAGAAGAATGCATTAAGGGCAAGGAGCTGACTGTAGCAATGATGGAAGACGGCGACGAGATTCGCTGCCTGCCTGTAATCTGGATTGCTCCTCACTCCGGTGCCTATGATTTCCATTCCAAATATACCAAGGGTGCAACTGACTATCATTGTCCTGCTCCTTTGTCCGAGGAAGTAACTGCACATGTACAGAAGCTTGCTCTTGATACCTACAAGGTGCTGGGTCTCAGCGGTGTAGCACGTGTAGATGTGATGCTTGATGAAAATAATCAGGGCTATGTTCTGGAGGCTAATACTATTCCTGGTATGACGGCTACCAGCCTTGTGCCTAAGGCAGCAGCTGCAGTTGGTATCAGCTTCCCCGAACTGTGCGAAAAGATTCTGCTCAGTGCTGAATAATAGGCCTATAATATTGTGAATCGTTCCTGATATATTTTGATGAAGGAGGTGCAGTACATGCAGCCTATGATTGAACGATTGCATGCTGAACGCAGAAGACGTCGCCTGCGTAAATTCTTCCTTTTGGTCTGTATTGTATTGGCCTGCTTTACCGTTAGATTTATTTGGAACTATATTCATAGTCCAAGCTTCGTTTTTGGCAGCATATCTATTAGAGGAACAAGCCAGCTGACAGAAGATGATGTTATCAGGATGGGAGGCAGTCAGCCTCCTCTGAATCTGTTCAATACCAGCCTGGGACGTATACGTGATGCTTTATCCCACGATGTACGCTTTCACAGTGCTGAGGTGAGCTATAAATTTCCTTCCCATATTCAGGTCGTAGTACAGGAGAGAGAGCCTGCACTTTATGTTTCCAACTCCTATCGCAGTTACTTTAAGGTGGATTACAATGGCGTAGTCCTAAGCGTAACAACAGGAATCCCTGATGCCAAGGCTCCCGTCCTTGTAGGAGAAAAATGTGGTAACTGGTACATTGGTGACCAGATCACTAATGACCATGTGCTGAAGATAATCAGCTTTATGAACTCTCTTGACGGCGAGGCTAGGGATAGGATTGCCGAAGTTGCCGTAGATGATAGACAGCATGTAAAGCTGAATATGCGTGGCAGTTTTCCTATACTTATGGGACATGTTGATGAGCTTGCCGATAAGGGACAGATTTTTATGACTGTATTTAAAGAAATTAAGAATAAAAGTATTAATGCAGAATATATTGATTTGACATTTGCTAAGCCATATATTAAGCTTATACCAAGTGATTCTAAAAATCATTCAGCTTAAACAAGTTAAGCTGCAGCTTTAGTATAGGCTTATGCCTATGGTTGTAGGAATATGAGGGACTAAAAATGAAACAAATCTTAACCATGGACGTAAAGGGCAAAATTCTGGTAGCCGCAGTTTTTATGGTTCTAGGCTTTATGCTGTCTGTACAGTATAGAACCACAGAAATGCAGAAGACTATAAGATTAGAGAGAGTTGAGGATTTGTCTGAGCGTCTGAAGGTTATGGAATCAGAAAATAAAAAGCTCTTGGATGAGCTGGAGGCGCTGCGTAGACATGGCAGTGAACCGGCTGTAAAGTCAGAGCTGGAGCGTCTGCATATTATGGCAGGTGCGACAGATGTAACAGGACCTGGCATTGAGGTTGTCCTGGATGATAGCAATATTGCGAAAAAAACTAGAGAAAATCCCAATTTGTATATTATCCATGATGAAGATTTGATGCGAGTTTTAAATGAGCTGCGTGCTGCAGGTGCTGAGGCCATTTCCATTAATGACCAGCGTATTGTGGCTATGAGCGAGATACGTTGTGCAGGACCTACTGTTTCTGTCAACAATGTACGCAGTGCTCCGCCTTATGTCATTAAGGCTATAGGCCAGCCGGAGACCTTGATGAGTGCTTTGAGGATTCGCGGCGGCGTTGTAGAAACCTTTGAATTTTGGGGCATACAGGTAAAAATGAAAAAAGAGGAAAAGGTATTCATTAAGGCATTGAAGATGCCGAGGATTCATGAATATGCTAAATCCGTTGAGCAGGAGGAGGGAAAACAATGATTGCTTATGCTCTTGTTGGCTTGGTAATTGGTGTTACCGCTGGTATATATTCTCCCTTCACCGTTCCACCTGAATATGCACGTCTGCTGGCTGTTGCCGTAATGGCAGGTCTGGATGCTGTTCTTGGCGGTGTTCGTGCTTCTATGGATGGAAATTACGATACTGAAATATTTATTTCAGGCTTCTTTATCAATGGTTTTTTAGCAGCTTTTCTTTGCTATAGCAGCGACCTTATCGGTATAGATTTATATATGGTTGCTATACTGATTTTTGGTATGCGTATATTTCAGAATTTGGCAATTATAAGACGTCTATATATGGGAAAATAATTTTTGACACTAGCAGGAAATTTGCGATATACGTTGAAGTGTATATAGACAACTTGTTTACTATTCCAATTATTAACAGCTATTAATAAAATAAAGCCCAAAACAAGGGGGACCGTGAAGTATGTTTGATGATATCGAAACTACCTTTGATAATTTAGCTAAAATCAAGGTTATTGGCGTTGGCGGTGGCGGCAACAACGCTGTTAACCGTATGATTACTGCAGGCGTGCAAGGCGTAGAGTTTATTGCTGCAAACTGTGATGCACAGGCACTGCTGCTTTCTAAGGCTGAAACAAAAATTCAAATTGGCGAAAAGCTTACTAAGGGATTAGGCGCAGGCGGCAATCCTGAGATTGGTGAAAAGTCTGCTGAAGAATCTCGTGATATGATTATCGAAGCTCTGCGTGGCGCAGATATGGTATTTGTTACTGCTGGTATGGGCGGCGGTACCGGTACTGGTGCAGCTCACGTTGTTGCTGAATGTGCTAAAGAAATTGGTGCTCTGACTGTAGGCGTTGTAACAAAGCCCTTTGGCTTTGAAGGCAGACGTCGTATGAATCAGGCTGAAAATGGTATTGTTAACCTGAAGGAAAAGGTTGATACCTTGATTACTATTCCTAATGACCGCTTGCTGCAGGTTATTGACCGTCGCACCTCCATGCTGGATGCTTTCCGTATTGCCGATGACGTTCTGCGTCAAGGTGTTCAGGGTATTTCCAACCTGATTGTTGTGCCTGGTCTGATTAACGCTGACTTTGCCGACGTTAAGACTATTATGACCAATGCAGGCAGTGCTCTGATGGGTATTGGTACTGCTAAGGGCGAAGGCGGCGCTAAGGCTGCTGCTGAAGCTGCTATCAAGAGTCCTCTGCTGGAGGCTTCTATTGAAGGTGCTCAAGGCGTTCTGTTCAACATTACCGGTGGCAAGGAACTGTCTCTGTTCGATGTAACCGAGGCTTCCAACATTATTACCGAAGCTGTTGATCCTAATGCTAACATTATCTTTGGTGCAGTAATTGATGAGTCTCTGGAGGACGAAATCCGCGTAACTGTTATTGCTACCGGATTTGAAAAACGTGCTCCCTATACAAAGGACGCTTCTGGTCATTCTGTAAGCACTAGTGCTAAGCATGACGGACCTCCGTCTCCCTTTAATCCTGTAAGACCTAGCGGCAACGAGATTCCGCCTTGGCTGCGCAGATAATTAAATAAGAGATTTAAATCCTGACTATCTTTGGATGGTCAGGATTTTTTTGGTTCTTTAACTATTGTTGGGGTCTAGTAAAAAGTTAATATCTTTTTCTTTACA
>URGS01000030.1 GCA_900547415.1 uncultured Phascolarctobacterium sp.
ATCGAGTGGCTTTTGAGGGTAGCCATTTGTAGCCAAAATCGTCAAGATTTCAGCCTTATTAAATCTTTACGAAGTACTGATACATAAATCGGCAATTTAGCTACATAGGCATTATTCCAAGGATAATGATCAGATAGAAAATCAAGTCATTTTTGGATAAAAACAGGTGAGGTGAATCAACAGTTCGTGGCTACAAGTTGGCTACAAAGTTCATAAAGACTCTTTGTAAAGCGTGGAATGTGTGGAATATTTGTATAAAAAGCGTACTTTTAGTGCGTAAAATCACAAGAAATTAAGGTCCGGCACTCGAAATGGGAATAAAAGCATTCTCGGTCAACTTTTTGATGTCGCACCCTTCGTGGGTGAGTGGAAAATTCCTGAGTAGATTGACATGTTATTGTGAAATAGGAAAAGTCAGCTATGATATGTCGATATCACATCATTTTATGATGTTTTATTTAAATAATATTTGATTTTTTGGAGGTGCATATTATGGGATTATTTGGTTTTGGTTCAGAAGAAGAAAGTCCTATGGAATTAAGGGAAAAGAGGGAGCGTGAGGCTCTGGCTCGTAAGTTTGAGAAATTTCCTATATATTTTACTACCGCAGT
Source organism: uncultured Phascolarctobacterium sp. (assembly GCA_900547415.1). GTDB lineage: Bacteria > Bacillota > Negativicutes > Acidaminococcales > Acidaminococcaceae > Phascolarctobacterium_A. Next base: position 612 of record URGS01000030.1, read on the forward strand.
TGATTTTGATTATGAAATCATTGACGGCGGTTTATACACTTGGTGCAATTCGGGCGTCTTTGAAGAAGCTCATGATGAAGCCTTGCTGGATTTAAAGATTGATGCACACGATATTGGTGCAGACGCTTTAATTGATGTAAAGTTGACCATTGCTACAGGTAACGAAGGTACTGTTATGGATGGCACAGGTGATGAGTTCTTTATCGTACACATGACCGGTATTGCAGTTAAACGCAAATAACTCTGAGGTTAACTTGCTTGTTTATGTTTCGAGGTATATAATTGAATAAGCAAAAAGCCATCGTTGTCTTTCAGGGAAGCAGCTCTCTAGGATGACGGTGGTATTTGTTTTTTGTCCGTAAAAAACGGAGCCTAGCTTTCGCTAAGCTCCGTTTTGCTTTTGTACTACTCTTTAAAGGCTGTTTCCAAATAGTCGCAGCATTCTTCGATTTGTTCAATTTTCAGCTCTTCCATTTTGCCTGCGTCAGCTGCAGCTGCAATGGATGGGTCAATGGGCAGACGTGCCAAAATTTTCAGGCCGTAGGCATCAGCAGTTTCCTGCAGGTGGCTGGGGCCAAAGATTTCATAATCCTTGCCATTGTCAGGGCAGTGGAAGTAGGAGTAGTTTTCTACAAGGCCCAGAATGGGAACATTCATCATCTTAGCCATGTTTACAGCCTTAGCTACAATCATGGAAACCAGCTCCTGAGGAGAGGTTACGACAATGATACCGTCTACGGGCAGGGATTGGAATACGGTCAGGGGAACGTCGCCGGTTCCAGGAGGCATATCTACAAACATATACTCAATGTCAGTCCAGATTACGTCACTCCAGAATTGCTTTACCATGCCTGCAATGAGAGGACCACGCCATACAACGGGGTCAGCTTCATTTTTCAGGAACATGTTGGCAGAGATAACCTCGATACCGCTTTTGCTGAATTGAGGCATGATGCCAATTTCGCTGGCCTTAGCCTTACCGCTGATGCCCAGGGTGCGTGCCATGGATGGACCAGTAATATCTGCATCAAGGACAGCACTTTGTTTGCCGCGGCGCTGCATTGCAGATGCCATAAGACCTGTTACCAGGGATTTTCCTACGCCGCCTTTGCCGCTGACGATGGCAATTACTTTTTTTACAGTGCTCATATCATTGAGCTTTACAGAAAAATCTGTAGGAGCCTGATGTGCATGCTCACAACCTTCGCAGCTGCTGCGGCCGCAGGAGGTGTCGTTGCATTTTTTTTCTTCTGTCATGTTATCACCTAATTAGTCGTATTGTGGCTTGGCCGTAGGGTGGAGCCAAGGCCTACCATAATATTATAGCATAAATGTGCAGGCAGGCTCAAATTTTTTGACATATGTCATTTTCTGCTGGTTTTATCTATTTAAGAATAGTATATTCTAAGCTGTTTTTTGTAATATCTTTGGAGTATTTAGTAGGGTCTATTTTTGGAGATGCTCGGAACAGCAAGCCATAAAAATACCCTCCTTACTGGTTGGTCCAGTAAAGAGGGTGAAAGCTTTTAATGTTTAGCCGCTTATTTGCTGCCGCAAACAGCTTTTAAGATGTAACCCAGTACGATACCGCCAAAGCAGGGCAGTACCCAGCCAAAGCCGATTTCGTAGAGAGGAACAACCTTAGCCAGGATGGTGTTAACGGCACCAGTATCAATACCTGCAGCGCGGAGACCATCAAAAATAGAGAAGATGGTGGTCAGGATCATGGTGCTGCGGAAGATGTATTTGTCACCATGGAAAATGTTCTTGCCAACGTTCAGCAGAACCATTGCGATGGTGATGGGATACAGAATGCAGAGAACGGGGATGGAGAATTGGATGATGTTGCTCAAACCAACGTTGGAGATAGCAAAGCTAAATACGCAGATGCTGGTAACGAAGGTTTTGTAGGATACCTTGCCACCGGTGAGCTTTTCAAAGTAAGAGGAAATTGCAGTGGTCAGACCAATGCTGGTGGTGATGCAGGCAAAGAAGATAATGGTTGCCAAAACTATCTTGCCAAAGCCGCCAAAGTAATGAGCGGAGATGATGTTGAGCATTTGACCGCCGTTGGTAGCTTCTCTGATGATGGAAGTGCTGGTTGCACCAGTGTAGGACAGCGCGGTGTAGATTGCGCCCAGGCAGCCTGCAGCAATGAAGCCTGCCTTTATGCAGAGGCTGGTGAGCTCTTTTTGGTCGGTTACGCCTTTGCCTTCAATTGCTTTGATAGCAGCTGCGCCAAAGAGCAGGGATGCCAGAAGGTCCATGGTGTTGTAGCCTTCTACAAAGCCTTTAAAGAAGGGAGCGGTAGCATATTCGCCAGTAGGTGCTTCTGCAGGGCCAACGGGGCTGAATACAGCTGCACAGATGAGTACCGCCAAGCTGCCCAGCAGGATAGGAGTCATAACCTTACCAATGTTGTCCACAATCTTGGAGGGATTGATGGACATGAAGTAGGTCAGAGCAAAGAAGAACAGAGAGTACGCAGCTAAGCCCATATCCTGATAGGAGGTAGGCAGCAGGAACATGATGCCTGTGTCATAGGAGGTTGCTGCAGTACGGGGAATTGCAAAGAGAGGACCAATGGTCAAGGCGCAGAGCAGGGTTACTGCACGGGCATAGGTAGGATGTACGGGCATTGCCATTCCGTCAGGGTCTTCGTGACGATTGATGGCCATTGCCAAAACGCCAAGCAGTGGGAAGCCTACGCCGGTAATGCAGAAGGCAAGGGTTGCCATAACAAGGTTTTCACCAGCCATTTGGCCAAGAATAGGCGGGAAAATAAGATTGCCCGCACCAAAGAAGAATGAAAAAAGCATTAGGCCGATAGGCAATACTAAGGATGCGTTACTTTTTGATGAGTGCATGATAGTCTCCTTTAATTATGATTTTTGTTGTAAAAAATGTTTTATGTATACAAAGTATTATACGAAATTTTCTGATATATTGCAATTGCTTGGATAAATTTATTTTATAAAAATACCTGTGTCCTTTTAGAGAACACAGGTATTTGTTTATTTGCTTGTTAAAGCTTTCCAGACAAAGCCTACAAGGATGCCGGCGATACAGGGAGCAACCCAGCCGAAGCCAATGCTATACAGAGGAATATATTGTGAAAGCATAGTATTCAGTCCTTCACTAGTCAGGCCAAGGGTACGCAGGCTGTCGATAATAGCAAAGATGGTAGTAAATGTCATTGCCGGACGGTAGATTTTGGGATCACGTTTGAAGATGCCGTTACCCAGATTAAGCAGCACCAGAACGATGGTGATGGGGTAGAGCATGCAGAGTACGGGAATGGAAATTTTGATAATATTGCTCAGGCCAACATTGGAAACTACGAAGCTGAATGCGCAGATTGCTGCGACATAGCGTTCGTATTGGATTTTTTCCTTGAATACGATGTTGAAGTAGCCTGATACGGAGCTGGTTACGCCAATACTGGTGGTAAGGCAGGCGAAGAAGATGATCAGTGCCAGAATGATTTTACCACCCCAGCTCATATAATGAATGGTAATGAGGTTTAAAAGCTGACCGCCATTTTCCATCATACCAAAAAGTGCAACGCTAGTAGCGCCCATGTAGGTCAGGGCACCGTAGATAACCATTAGGAAGGATGCGGCGATGATGCCGGAATAAATGCAGACCTTAGTAAGAATTTTGTGGTCCAGAATACCTCTGCCTTCTATAGCGTTGATGGCAGCTGCGCCAAAGAGCAGGGATGCCAAAAGGTCCATGGTGTTGTAGCCTTCTACAAAGCCCTTGAAGAAGGGGATGGTTGCAAATTCGCCAACAGAAGGCTGAATTTCGCCCATGGGTTTGAAGATAACGCAGGCAATGAGGATTGCCAGACAGGTAAGCAGCATAGGTGTGAGAACCTTGCCGATATGGTCCAAAAGCTTGGACGGATTTACGGACAACACATAGGTTAACACAAAGAATAAGAAGGAATAAACTGCAAGGGCAATGCTTTCGTAGCCGGCAGGGATAAAGGCCAGTATGCCGGTATCAAAGGAAACCGCTGCAGTACGGGGAATTGCAAAGAAGGGACCGATTGTTAAGGAGCAGATGATGATAACTGCTTTAGCATAGTAGGGATGCACCGGATTCGCCATGCTTTCCGGGTTGTCGCTTCTGTTGAGCGCCATGGCGATTACACCTGTAAGCGGCAGACCAACGCCGCTGATGCAGAAACCGATGATTGCAGGCAGCATGCTGTCACCTGCGTTTTGACCTAAGATTGGCGGGAAGATAAAGTTACCTGCGCCAAAGAAAAATGAAAACAACATAAGACTTACGGGGATAATTAAGGACATAGACATTTTATTGGGTGACATTGGGATTTTTCTCCTCTTCTCTATATTTATGTAGACACCTAAAAAATATTTACGTTCTGTGAAATGATAAAAAGAAAACTTCTGCTGTTGTTCAGCAGAAGTTTTCAGAGCATAACTAGTTTAAGAACTACTTAAGGACAAATCATTTAACTACTAAACGGAAATATTTTTTCTTTCCCTTACGGATTAACAGACTTTTTTCTTCGTCGAACATATCCTCAGCCAGAACAGCTTCAGGATCGCTCAGAACGGTTTCTTTTACGGTAAGACCACCTTGGGTAATCATTTGACGAGCTTCGCGTTTGCTGCTGAAGACCTTTGCAGCAGTCAACACGTCAATAACCTTTGCGGTCATATCGGAGGGAGTAATTTCAACTGTAGGAACATTGCTTAAATCAGCGCCGCCGCCAAAGAGAGCTTCTGCAGCTTGTTGAGCCTTGATAGCTTCTTCTTCGCCGTGGATAAGCTTGGTAACCTCGAATGCCAGAACCTTTTTAGCTTCATTAATAGCAGCATCTTTCAGTGCAGACAGACGACGAACTTCGTCCATAGGCAGGAAGGTCAGCAGGCACAGGCAGTTTTCAACGTCGCTGTCGTCAACATTGCGCCAGTATTGGTAGAAATCGTAGGGAGAGGTTTTCTCCGGATCCAGCCACAGAGCGCCTTTTTCGGTTTTACCCATTTTACGGCCGTCGCTAGTGGTAAGCAGCTTGCAGGTCATGCAGTAAGCAGGCTTTTGCTCTTTACGACGAATCAGTTCAACGCCAGCCAGCATATTGGACCATTGGTCGTCACCGCCAAGCTCCATAATGCAGTTGTAGTCGTTGTTCAGCTTCCAGAAGTCGTAGCTTTGCATAATCATATAGTTGAACTCGAAGAAGGTCAGACCTTTCTCCCAGCGTTTTTTGAAGCATTCTGCAGTCAGCATACGGTTAACGGAGAAGTGTACGCCAACCTCGCGCAGCAGCTGTACATAGTTCAGGTCCAGCAGCCAGTCAGCATTGTTAACGATGATTGCCTTGCCTTCGCTGAAGTCGATGAAACGGCTCATTTGTTTTTTGAAGCAGGCAATGTTGTGAGCAATGAACTCAGGAGTGAGCATTTTGCGCATTTCGTCCTTGCCGCTGGGGTCACCGACCATACCGGTGCCGCCGCCCAACAGTACGATGGGGCGATGACCTGCTTTTTGCATATGTGCCATGAGCATCAGGGCAATGAAGTGTCCTACATGCAGACTGTCAGCGGTGGGGTCAAAGCCAATATAGAAGGTAATTTTTTCCTTTTCTAATAATTCTCTGATTTCTGCTTCGTGGGACATTTGCTTTACGAAGCCGCGTTCTTGCAGTACGTCAAAAACAGACATTTAATTAATAACCTCCTTAAATATTTAAGCCTGACAAGCAGGCGTATAGTCATAATAAATGATTATACACTATTCGGAAAATTTTAGCAATGAATATAAAGAAAATAAAGCACAGAGCTGTAACGGTGCTCTGTGCTGAAAAACTAATGTCCACGCTAGGGCTGTTTTTGTAAAATTAGTCCAGTTGAGATGTACAATGAGGACAGCGAGTTGCTTCATCATCAATAACGGACTTGCAGTAAGGGCAACGGCGTGGGTCCGGTTTGGGAGCTTCTGCAGGTTTAAGCTTGTTAATCTGCTGAATCATGATGAAAACAATTATTGCTAGAATAAGAAAATCAAGGACAGTATTGATGAATTTGCCATAGGCCAAAACGGGAGCACCTGCTTTTTTTGCCAGCTCCAGGGTTGCATATTCCTTGCCGTTAAGGCTGATGAAAAGGTCAGTGAAGTCAACCTTGCCCATAGCCATGCCAATGGGAGGCATAACAACATCGTTGACAAGGGAGCTGACAATTTTGCCAAAGGCACCGCCAATAATAACACCGACAGCCATATCTATCACATTACCACGCATGGCAAATTTTTTAAATTCCTTAAACATAAACATCCTCCGTAAAATAGCGTTACAAGATACATTCTATTTAATTGTGAAAAATCCTGCTGCTTGACGTAAAACAATTGGTGACTTATAATTGAAAGGAACAAATCTTGCGGTGACGCAGGTTTATTAAAGATAGTTTAATTTTTAGGAGGATTTTATATGATGCGTGAAGATTTGATTGTACCTGGCGAAGGTGAAGAAAATTACGTCCTTGCCCGCGATGCTAGAGTAGTTACCATTCCCTTTTCCCCGTTAGAAGAACGTATGCAAAAGGAAAAACCTCTTGTATTTGAACGTCTGCAAAAGCTGAAAGAGATTATTGGCGAAGAAACCTTTAAACGTCTGGTTTCCAGAGTTCGCAACATCAACTATGCTGATACCCGTATTATGCTGGTAGCAGAAAGCGAGCTGCACCGCACCAACATCGAAAGAGAAATTCTGCCTGCTATTGCAGAAGCATTTGAAGTAACCAGCATTCGTGTTGTAACTCAAGGCTAATTAGTAGTGATTAGGGCGCTTGTCGTGAGACAGGCGCTTTTAATTTATCAGAATACGTATAAAAATGTTGTGAAAAAGCCTTGACATATTAATGGATTTGCTTTATAATACATCATGTTGCTAGTGAGCAACGCAAAAATGTCGGGGCGTGGCGCAGTTTGGTAGCGCGCTTGTTTCGGGTACAAGAGGCCGTGAGTTCGAATCTCGCCGCCCCGACCATATTAAAAGTCTTGAAAACCGCTTGAAATGGCGGTTTTTTTGTTTTTTATAACAATTCTACAATGGTGGTGAAAGCTATGACGGGCAATGAAGAAGTTAAAGAAAAAGGAACATGGGGCGGTGCCAGAGAAGGCGGCGGACGTCCGAAGCTGGCTGGTGACGCTGTTACAAAGCAGGTGCAGTTTAGACTTACTGCAGAGCAGACAGTTATCATTAAGCACTTTGTAAAAATGCTTAAAGCAGGCGAGATTGATGCTGAAGCATATAAAAAAGAATCTTTATATAGCAGGCGTTACTTGGCTAAGTGCTTACTTGTCTAGCTCTGCTCCGTTTAAAAATGCAGTTCCGAATTCCGTATACTTTATGGAAGCTCCGCGTAAATCTGCTTTTTCCAGCATAGCCTTGTCAAATTTTGCTCCATCAAGAACAGCCTTGCGCAGGTTTGCTTTGCTCATTTTGGCACTGCGACAGTCAGCATCAGTTAAATTAGCCTGCTGCAGCTTGGACAGATATATATTTGCGCCATAGAAGGTGGCGCTTTTCAGACTGGCGTTTCGCAGCCAGGTGAAGGGAAGGTTGGAAAAGCTGAAGTCTGCATAATCTGCTTTTATATTATCAAAGGAAGCTTCTTTGGCGTGTACTTCAGTAAGGTTAGCATTTAAAAACTGTGCTCCCTGGAGCTGAGCACGATAAAGCTTAGCTCTGCTTAAATTGGCGTTGGTAAAGTCTGCCTGTTTAGCCAGTGCCATGGTGAAATCAGTATTCTTTAGTGAGGCGTGACGCAGACTGGTGTTAAAAAGAATAGCATGACGCAGCACTGCATCATTAAGATTTGCATTATTCATTTTGGCGCCGGACAGGCGTGCCTGAGTAAGGTCCGTACCAGAAAAGTCGCGGCCGCTTAAATCAAGATTTGACAAATCCGCACCGGACAGGTCACCACCAACACAATTACCGCCATTGAGAACAATTTCCAGGTCCTCGTTACTATAGGCTGCTGCAATATTAGCAGACAAAAGGCAGGTTGTAAAAAGCATCAGAACGGTGTTTTTTAATTTATTCATAATCCATAACCTCATATAATTGGAATTATTTATGCACATCTGGTCTGAGATGAGCAAGGCGCTAGTTTTTTGCTTACAGGTTATCTAAAAGTTTTTCGAATTCTGCAGGATTATCGGGAAGACTGTCCAGGAATAAATCAACCATGCAGTTTTTGAAGTCTTCTTTTTTATAGTGAGAGCCTTCCATAACAATAACACAGGGAGCTCCTATAGCATTGGCGCATAAAGCGTCGTTGGGAGTATCGCCTACAAAAATTAAGTCTTGGGGCTCAAGCTGGGGATTTTCCAGATAAAGACGCTGCCAGGCTATGCGGGCCAGCTCCGCTCTGTCCTCGCTCAGCTCACCAAAGGCGCTGTGGTCGAAGGAAAAATATTTATCAATACCATAGTAGTGGAGCTTTTGCTGGGCACCGCCCTTGATGTTGCCAGTCAGCAGGCAGTTTAAATACTTTGAGCCAGGCTGACAGAAATGCTGCAGTGTTTTTTCTACATTTTTGAGCACCTGTCCCTTGTGCTTGGGCAGCTGTTTGCTAAGCTCCATCTGATAACGAATCAGCAGGCTGGCACATTCGGCAGGAACGAAGCAACCGCGAATTTGTTTTACGGCTTCCTTGATAATTTCGGAATCGGTGCGTCCGGCCAGAGATTTTTGGAAAACAAAGGCGTCAAGAAAATAGTAATCGATAATAACCTGAGTCATGGCGTCAATGCCTGCACCGCCAGTTAGGAGCAGTGTGCCGTCCACATCCCACATAATATATTTCATAATTGGCCTCCCTAGGGGTAGATAAAGATTTTGGTATATTAATATTTATAAACCGCTTCAGGTAGTGAAGCTGATGTTTAACTGTGCAGAAGCAAAAGCCCTGCTGGTTTAGAATATGTATACGCCAGCGCGGCAAAAGAAAAAGCTGCCTGTTGGCAGCTTGAGCATTTAGATAGAACGAGGCTTAAGCATCATTTTTTTCAGCTTGCCGCCTAAGTTTTTGGTACGACTTGTGAATTTGATTTTAGATTGACGGCTAGGCTTCATATCGCTTTCACTGCCGAAATCAACACGGTCCAAGACAGTGATTTTGCTCTTGTCCGCATCAAAGGCATCACGAAGATAACGGCCCATAGCAGCTTGGTCAGCGTCCTTGCTGCAGGAGAATACGTCTGCAGTAATCAGACCAATTTCAGGGTAGATGTGCAGTGTAACATGACCTTGCTTGCAGATTGCAGAAAGAGAATACTCGGTGTTGCCATCCTCCTGACAGCAGATAATTTCTCTAGGTGCCATGGAGTTTTCTTCACAGCCCTTACTGAGAATTTCTTGCGCAATCTTAGCATCAGTAATTTGCTCTTCAGCGCAGCTGTACATATCTATAGCGATTAATTTACCGGATAAGTTTTTCATGTTCTTATTAACTCCTCAATCAAAAGTGAATTATAAATCAGCTTACATTATATACAAAATATAGACGCTTGTCAAAAGCAATCTGCTTTTATTGAGGTGTATAGTGTGGTATAATATGAATATTAAAAACGTTTGTTTTGTGGTGGTGAAGGAATGGAAAACCTGGAGGGCATTGTCGAAGACGTTGTTTTTCAAAGTGAAGATAATATGTACAGTGTAATGAGACTTGAAGGGCCTGGGATTGGGCGTATAACCGTAGTTTATCACGGACCTGCCCCGTATCTGGGCGAAAACGTCCATGTAGAGGGTGGCTGGATTGAGCATCCTCGCTTTGGTCGTCAGTTTGATGCAGTAACACTTCAGGTTGTTCAGCCCACATCTATTGCTGGTATTCAGCGCTTCTTGGCCTCCGGTGCGGTAAAGGGCGTTGGCCCTGGTTTTGCCAGCAAAATCGTAGATATGTTCGGAACTAAAACTTTGGATATTATGGGTCACGACCCTGAGCGTTTGGCAGAAATCAAGGGCATCAGCAAGAAAAAGGCTTTGGCTATCGGCGAAGCCTACAGTCAGCTGTCGGAGATGCGTGAGCTGATGCTTTTTTTGGAGTCCAATGGTATCAGCAGCGGTTATGCAGCCAAGCTGCAGGCTGTTTACGGTAATACGGCTATTACCAGGATTCGTGAAAATCCCTACTGCCTGGCTTCGGATGTAGAGGGCATAGGCTTCAAGACAGCAGACAGGATTGCTATGTCCATGGGTATGGAGCGTGGCAGTGAAAAGCGCCTTGTTGCAGGTCTGAGCTATGCTTTGACTCAAGCCTCCGCGGCAGGTCATACCTGTGTGCCTGATGAGCTATTGGTGCAGGAAACTGCCAGAGCATTGATGGTGGAAAAGGAAACTGTACAGGAGGTGTTTAATGCACTGTGCAGCAAAAGTCTGCTGCGTACTGAGGATGTGGGCGGAAACCGCTTTGTGTATCCTGAGTATTTGTATAGAGCAGAAACAAATGTAGCACGTCGTCTGGTTATGCTTAGAGATCAGGCCAAGCCCATTACAAGGGTTAATGCGGATACGGTTATTGCCAGATGGGAGCAGGAGGCTGGACTGGTTTTGGCTGAGGCTCAGCGTGATGCAATTCATGCTTCCTTGAAGCATGGTGTTTTTGTTCTGACAGGCGGTCCTGGTACTGGTAAAACAACTGTTGTAAAGGGTATCCTAAACGTTTTGGAAAAGGCTGGCTGCAGAATTTTGCTGGCTGCACCAACGGGACGTGCGGCCCGTCGTCTGGCGGAATCTGCAGGTCATCCTGCTATGACTGTTCACCGTCTTTTGGAATGCCAGCCAACAGGCGGTATGCTGCTGTTTAATAAAAACGAAGAAGAACCCCTTGATGCAGAGGCTATTATTGTGGATGAGGCCTCCATGCTTGATATAAATCTTACCTATCACCTGCTGAAAGCTGTTCCTGGTGGCTGTCGTCTGATTTTTGTAGGCGACGTGGACCAGCTTCCGTCCGTTGGTGCAGGTAATGTTCTGCATGATATTATCCGTTCTCAAAAGATGCCTGTAGTACGTTTGCAGGACGTTTTCCGTCAGGCAGAGGTAAGCCCCATTGTTCTCAATGCTCATAAGATTAATCAGGGAAGTATGCCTGAGTTTACTGCCGGTGCCAACGGAGAATTTTCTTTGACGGAATTTGCTAACGAAAATGAAGCAGCAGAATATGTTGCTCAAAAATATGCTGATATGACTCGAGATGGGGATTGGCGTAGTGTTCAGGTACTTTCTCCTATGCATAAAAATCCCTGCGGCGTACAAAATCTTAATAAGCTGCTGCAGCAATATATTAATCCACCTTCTCCCAAAAAGGCTGAGACTAATATTCCAGGAAATATTTTGCGTGTAGGCGACAAGGTTATGCAGATACGCAATAATTATGAAAAGGATGTTTTTAATGGTGATATTGGGCGAGTAGTTAATATTGAAGGCAAAAATGTAGTTGTACATTTTCCTGATCGACCTGAGGGTGAGCGTGTAAGCTATACTGAAAGCGAGCGTGAGGAGCTGCAGCTGGCCTATGCCATGAGTGTCCATAAGTCTCAGGGCAGCGAATATCCCTGTGTAATTCTGCTGATGGTGCCGAGTCACTACATTATGCTGCAGCGAAACCTGCTGTATACGGCTGTCACCAGAGCTAAGGAGAATGTAATGATTGTTGGCAGCCGCAGAGCTGTTTTCACTGCTGTCGGCAACGACAAAATGCGTCGACGCTATAGCCTGTTGGCTGAGCGCTTGCAGGAGGATGGTGACATTTATTGAGGCTGTCCGTAGCAGTAAAGGAATGTGTGTATAATATTGGACTCCTTAAGGAAATAATTTATCCTCGCAAATGTGCTGTCTGTAATGCAGAAATTCATGATGGCTGCTTTTGTAAGGTGTGCAGGCGAGGCTTTTTGCTGGCTCAGCATAGGAATTTTGTTAATTCAGAAGAAAGACTGTGGGAGCGTACTGGAGAGCTGCTTCCTGAGGATGTGCTGTCAGAGGTCCTTGTGCTGTACAAATATGATGGCTGTATTAAGGACAGTCTGAGACAGATAAAGTTCTCATCAAGGTACGATTTGCTTCCGCCATTACGCGAGGAGCTGCAGTTAGCTTTGCCGCTGCACTTTGACATATGGCTGCGAAGCTTTGCTTTTGCGGCCTGCGTACCAACATCTGCTGAGCGTTTGAAGCAGCGTGGCTTTGATATTCCCCAGGAGCTGTTTGGAGCTGTACTGCATAAATATGGCTGTAGCTATGCACCTGATTTGCTGCTGCGTGTCAAGAAAACGGCTCCTCTGTATTCACTCAATAAGGAGGAACGGAGGCTGGAGCTGGATGGCTGCTTTGCAGTTAATCCTGCATATGATGTTCGTGGCAGAAGTATTCTTCTTTGTGATGATATTTATACTACTGGTTCGACCTTTGCTGAATCGGCGGCTGCTTTGCTGAGGGCAGGAGCGGCGTCGGTGGCGGCGTGGGCCTTTGCTGCAGCAAAGGAGAATTGGTGATTTAGATTTCTTGCTTTTGTTAATCTTTTGGCTATGTTGTCTTTTGATTATTAATAATCAGCAGACTGCTTGATTTTATCCTTAAATAAGGTGTTCTTGAAATATGATGTGTAAGGTGAATTTTTATGTGGCTCAGAATTAAGAGCTTTGTACAGAAGGAAACTGTTCTTTGTGCAGCTCTGCTTTTAGGCTTAGTATCGAGCCTTTTTTATCGTCCCAAGCTTAGCTATGTTGATTGGGAGGTGCTAAGCGTTCTGCTGGCCTTAATGCTGGTTGTAGCAGGCTTAAAGTCTATCCGTTTTTTAGATTGGCTTGCACTGGAGCTTTTAGGTCGCTGTAACGGCTTTAGAAGCATTGTTATGGCCTTGGTAGGCATTACCTATGTATCGTCCATGTTTGTTACTAATGACGTGGCTCTCATAACCTTCGTACCTTTGGCTCTTGTTATTGGACGAACTATTAAGATGGATATGGGAAGGGTAATTATACTGCAGACCTTAGCTGCCAATTTAGGCAGTATGCTGACTCCCCCCGGTAATCCACAAAATTTGTTTTTGTATGCTCATTACGATTATACGGCCATAAGCTTTTTCAAGGTTATGCTGCTGCCGGGAATTTTGTCCGTGATATTTATTTATTTGGCAATTTTGCAGATGCAGGATAGAAAAATAACTCTGAACCTTGATAGGCTGGCAGAGCCTGACAGAAGGCTGACATATATTTATCTGGGTCTGCTGTTTTTGAATATTGGTGCGGTACTGCATTGGCTGGATAAAATTGTAGCCTTGGGCATAACTGCAGCTGTGATTTTAGTGCTGGCCCGCAGATTGTTTTTACAGGTCGATTACAGCTTGCTGCTGACTTTTATAGGCTTTTTTGTTTTTATTGGCAATATCAGTCATACAGAAATTGTGGCTTATCTGCAGGAGTCCGCTCTGGGCACTGCAGCGGGAACATATTTTGCAGGTCTGGCGGCCAGTCAGTTTATCAGTAACGTGCCTGCAGCTATGCTGTTGGCAGGACTGACGGAGGAGGCTGACGCATTGCTTTTAGGTGTAAACATAGGCGGCTTGGGAACATTGATAGCCTCCATGGCCAGTGTTATTTCCTACAAGCTCTTTGCTGCAGAGCACCCCTATCAGGCAGGAACATATCTGAAGATGTTTTTGTACTATAATTTTTTCGGACTTATTGTTATTGGTGCCATTACATATGCAGCTTTAATAAGATAGGTGAGCGTACTGCTCATCTATTTTTTTTGCCACAATGGTTAACGTAGATGTAAAAATAGGTTGACTAAGCCTTGGCTGTGTTTTATAATAGCCTATGTGAAAGGAAACTGCAAAATATTATGCTTAACTTAGCTCATAAATTATCAGACTGCGATGCGAAATATTTCACAGGCTGGATTATTGCCGGCCTAGAGGTGATGCTGGAGGGTAAGGCTCAGCGTTTGGAAAACAGCGTGCCCTTAGCCAAAGCACGTCGTTGTGTTCACGAGGCCAAAGGCTACGACAGTAATGGAAATCTGGTGCAGAGCCTAAGACTTTTTCTTGTTCTGCCAGCAAAGGAGCAGCACAAAGTAACTGCTCAGGAGGAACTGCCTTCTGGCGAGCCTGTTTACGTACACAGCTTTACTAAACAGGAGATTGAAGAATATATTGCTGCTACAGGTGATGAAAATATTATTCATAAGGGTCCAAGGCCTCTTGTTCCAGGTCTTTATATGTTGTGGAGGCTGCAGCAGCACTTAGGCTTAGACAGGCTGAAATGGAGAGTCAGCTTTCTGGCTCCTGTGTATGCAGGGGAGCAGCTGAGAATATACGAAGCAGCAGGTGGCTTTACTGCCTATGTTGGTCAGCAAAAGGTTTTTGCGGTAAAAATATAAAGAAAAAGTGGTGCTTACTCATGTACAATGTTCAAAATCGAAATATAAATAAAACTGCGGAGCTTACTAAGACAGCCTTGATGGTTGCCATGAACTGTATTTCTGCCTACATTATTATCCCGCTGCCGTTTTCCTTATCTCCGGTGGCACTGCAGACATTGATTGTTAATCTTACGGGCTATGTCCTCAATACTAAGCAGGCCTTTATGACCATGTTAGTGTATTTACTTGTTGGTTTGGCAGGTATTCCTGTGTTTACAGGCGGAACTGCAGGACCGGGCAAGCTGTTTGGGCCTACAGGCGGTTATATTATTGGTTTTCTGTTTACAGCAGTGATGCTTGCCGCTCTTCGTGGCAAAACATATAATTTTAAACGCTACGCCTTTTTGGGATGCGTACTGGGTATTCCCTTGATTTATGCTTTTGGTGTTGTTCAGCTGAAGCTGGTAACAGGTATGGACTGGGAAAAAGCCTTTCTTACAGGCGTACTGCCCTTCATTCCCTTGGATATTGTAAAATGTGTGGCTGCAGCGTTTTTGGCAGGTCCAATCAATAGAATTTTTCAAAAATAAGCTTACTAAAGACATGCTGAAAGAGCTTCGGCATGTCTTTTTCATTAGGAGGATTTTATGGATAATGTATATATTTTAGGTGGTTTAAGAAGCTACATAGGTGTTATTAACGGAATGTATCGTCATGTGCCTGCGGAAAAGCTTGGTGCAGCTGTACTTAGGCAGCTGCTGGAAAAATATCCTGTAGAGCCTGACTATGTAATCTGCGGCAATGGTGTTGGTGCAGGAGGAAATATTACCAGATTAATGACCTTGGAGGCAGGTTTGGACAATAGGGTTCCTGCCTTTACTATTGATGTGCAGTGCGGCAGTGGCTTGGAGAGCATTGCTGTAGCTGCAGCCAAGATTGCCTGTGGTGATGCAGATGTTGTCATTGCCGGCGGCTTTGAAAGCAGCTCCACGCAGCCAAGACGGGGCTATAATCCCAATCATCCTGACTACAATGGTGACAGCTGGTATAGTGTAGCCAAGTTTATGCCTGACATTCATCGTGAAACGGTAATGCTGGAGGGAGCAGAGGAGGCAGCTCTTAAGGAGCATATTACTAAGGAAGAAATGGATAGATGGGTGCTGCGTAGTCATAAATTGGCAGCTCAGGCAGCAGAGCAAAATTTGCTGAAGAATATTATTGCTCCTGTTTTTGGTGCTATGAAGGATGAAGGTATTCGACCTCGTATGAGTCAGAGACTGCTGGATAGAATGCCCAAGGTACTGACAGGCGGACAGTATATTACGGCAGCCAATTCCTGCCTTATAAATGACGGTGCTGCTTTTGTTGTGCTTTGCTCTCAGGAGTATTTGCAAAAGCGGGGGCTGGTGCCCCAAGCCAAGGTGCTCGCTTCTACAGCCTGTGGAGGTGATCCCCTGATTAGCCCGCGAACTGCTGTTGCGGCCTTAGAAAAGCTCTTGGTCAAGAATAATCTGACTGAGACTGACATAGACGGCTTTGAGCTTAATGAAGCCTTTGCTGTAATTGACGGAATGTTTGCCCGCAGCTTTAGCAACAGCTTGGATAAATATAATGTCTTTGGGGGTGCTTTGGCTTATGGTCACCCCTATGGTGCATCAGGTGCCATTATTACTCTGCACCTTTTGGAGTCTCTTAAACAGAGAAACGGTCGCTTAGGCTGTGCCAGTGTAGCTGCAGCAGGCGGTGTGGGAACAGCACTTTTGCTGGAGCGTGTCTAAGAGCTATGCTGTTTTGGCAGACGATTTATGCTGCGAAAGGATTGGATTATGGATTATTTACAATTAATAAGGAGTATGCCTTTTGCAAAAACTGCTCTAATAACTGATGAAGAGGTTTATACCTATGGCAGGCTGGCGGAGGAGGCTCAGACTATACGTCAGAAGATAGACTTTTCTGAAAAGGTGCATTTCGTACACAAAAGTGAGATTGTGGAGCAGCTGTTGGATTTTCTGGCTTACAGCGGGACCAAGACTGTTCCTGTTATCGCTACGGAGGCTAGCAGGGGACAAAGCTTTGTCATAGATAATATTCCGAAAGCAGCCTGTATGGGAGTTATGACCAGTGGCAGCACTGGCAGGAGCAAGCTTTTGTGGCGGAGCTATCATAGCTGGGCAGATTTTTTTCCTGAGCAGAACAGGATATTTAAGATAAATCAGTCCACTATTATGCTTTGTCAGGGAAGTCTGGCCTTTACAGGTAATCTTAATATGTATATGGGCGTTCTGGCTGCTGGGGGTACGTTGGTTGTTACGGAAAAATTCCGACCTAAGCATTGGCTGCAGCTTATGAAAAAGCACAGCGTTAATGCAATTTACCTTATTCCCTCCAAGCTGATGCTGCTGTATAAATTTATGGAGCAGGAAAATTATGCCATTCAGACCATTATCAGCGGTTCGCAGGCTATGGGAAGGGAAGAGGCTCAAAAGCTGGCTGTCAGCTTTCCCAAGGCAGAGCTGACGTTGTATTATGGAGCCAGCGAGCTTAATTACATTACCTATATCAAGGGCTGTGATATGACTGACGACAGAACGGATGTTGGCAAAGCTTTTAAAGGTGTTAGTATCAGTATTAGCAATGAAGAGATTTATATAGATACACCTTATCATGTCGAGGAGATCAAGCTGCCCTTTTCTTTGAAGGACAGGGGGTATATAGATGACGCCGGACATCTGCATTTTTTAGGTCGTACTGATGATATTGTCAGCGTAAATGGAATCAAGGTATCTGTGACCAAGGTTGAAGCTGCTCTTTTGACTATGGCTGACTTTGCAGAGGTAAGGTGCCTTGTTTTTCATCGGGAGGACGCAGATATACTGACAGCCTTTATTGGTGCGGAAAGAAAGCTTGGCCGCATTGAGCTGGTGGAAAAGCTGCGTGCTGCAGAACTGACGGATTATGAAATACCTAAGCAATTTATTTTTATGACTAGCCTGCCTAAGAATGAAAGTGGTAAAATAGATAAAAAGGTTCTGCAGGAGTACAAGATATACTAAAAAAGAGTACTGCACAAGAAAGGCTTGTACTACAGCAGCATAAAGGAGAGTTTTATTGTTGATGCTTGAGGGGAAGAATGAAAATAAGGCTAAGCTGAAAATGCTTTCAGCTATGGCACTTTTTGGAACTATTGGTATTTTTGTACGTTATATTGAGCTGCCCAGCAGTATTATTGCTTTGGCTCGCGGGTTTATTGGTACAATATTTTTGCTGCTTTTGGTGCAGCTGCAGGGCAGAGGCGTTGACAGGACTGCTGTTAAGGCTAATTTTAAGCTGCTCTGCATATCAGGTGCCTGCGTAGGCTTTAACTGGATACTGCTTTTTGAGGCTTATCGCTACACTACTGTGGCGACAGCAACCTTAAGCTATTATATGGCTCCTGTGTTTGTGATGCTTGCATCTCCCTTTGTAGTAGGTGAAAGGCTTTCTGCACTGAAGGGATTTTGCGTGGCAATGGCTTTAGGTGGCATGGTACTGGTGTCCGGTGTTGTTCAGGGCGGCAGCGAGGGCGTTACCATTACAGGTATCCTGTATGGCTTTGGAGCAGCTGGCTTGTACGCTATCGTCGTGCTTCTTAATAAGTTTATTCATAATATTGACGGATATGCTCTTACTATTATGCAGCTGGGAACAGCCGCTATAGTATTGCTGCCCTATACATTAGTGACGGAAAATTTTTCGGCTATGTCTATGGATACGGCTTCACTGCTGCTTTTGGCCTTTGTAGGCATTGTTCATACAGGCTTTAATTATTCATTGTATTTTTCATCGCTGCAGGAGCTGCAGGCTCAGACAGCTGCTCTTTTAAGCTACATTGACCCTGTAGTGGCTATTGTCCTGTCTACAGTGCTTTTAGGTGAGCAGATGGATTGGCTGAGCGGTTTGGGTGCAGTTATGGTTCTTGGCTCCACGCTGCTGCAGGAGCTATGGGGCAGACGAATGTAAAGGAGAATTGCTATGCTGAAAACCTTTTGCTTTGAAGGTCCTTTAGGAAATATAGAATGTCTGGTAGAGCCTAATCGCAGTACAAGCAGGGCTGTGCTGATTATGTCCCATGGATTTAGGGGCAGTCGTGAAAGCGGGGGCAGGGCTGCCGGTTTGGCCTATTTGTTTGCTGAGCACTGTGATGTGGTTCGCTACAATTTTACAGGAACACAGATTATGTCCAAGCAGGTTCAGGAGCTTGAAGCAGTTGTGGCAGAGGTACGCAGGCTTGCTCCGGATAGTGATATTTATCTTTTTGGCCGCAGCCTTGGTGGTGCAGCGTCCATTATTGCTGCATCTAAGGACAAGAAAATCAAGGGACTGGTGCTGTGGGCAACGCCTAATAGCTTAAGGCAAACCTTTCAGCATGTTATGCCGCCGGAATTTTTTGTTCGTCTGGAAAAGGGATTAGATATTGAGTTTGACGATGAACGGGGACACTGCGTTTTAGGTCCAGAGTTTTTGCGTGATGCAGAGAGCTATGATTTAGGAGGGCTTTTGGCTGCGTGGGATCAAAGACCTGTACTAATGCTGCACTGCGAGGCGGACGCCGTAGTTGTAGTGGAGCAGGCCAAACGCAATGCAGAAATACTTGGTGCCAGGGGAGAGCTGCAGCTTTTTCCAAATGGTGACCACGCCTTTACGGAGCATAGTGATGCTGCAGGTGCTTTAATAGCTGAGTGGCTGGGACGAAAAATTAATAGGTGATTATGGGGGCGCAGCTTAAGCTGCGCTCTTTCTTTTTATAGTATATGGAGTTAGTAAATGTTATAGTTCATATTAAATGCTTGGATACTTGGCCGACAGTGGGTAAAGGCTTGGAGCCAGGCTTTAAAAATATGTAAATCCTGTTTTGCCGAATAGGGGAAGCCGTGATATAATTTTATGTTAGAGAAGTAAATAATCGAAGGAGTGTATACTTTAATGAAAGCAAATATTCCTGTTAAAAAGGGCGATTGTGTTGAAATAAACATTACTGGTTTAGGCAGCAGCGGCGAGGGTGTAGGCAAGTACGAAGGCTTTACTGTGTTTGTACAGGGTGCTTTGCCTGAGGAAACTGTTAAGGCTGAAATTACCTTAGTCAAGAAAAGCTACAGTGTAGG
>URGS01000031.1 GCA_900547415.1 uncultured Phascolarctobacterium sp.
GGGGATCCACCTGTTCCCATCCCGAACACAGTAGTTAAGCCCTTATACGTCGAAAATACTTGGCTGGAAGCGGCCTGGGAGGATAGATAGCTGCCGGTTAAGAAAAAAGACCTGTACTAATTGTACAGGTCTTTTTTTTTGTCAGCCAGATTACTGGCTGACAAGAACGTAGCCTGGGACACATGGCAGGCGATATTTGCAGGAACGAAGCGACGCACAAATGAAGCCTGACAACTGAGACGAGCTGTCTGCAGCGTAATTTTGATGTAAAATATATGTTCTTCTATAAATATAAACTTAAATAATAATAGATACTTATACGAATTTTCCTTTTAACCATATGTGTGCTATAATAGTTAAAAATTATTAGAAAATTATAGAGGGACATATGCTCAAACGATTTTTAAAATACTACCTTCCCTATAAAAAAATACTTACAATTACTTTACTGGGTGCAGTTTTAACATCTTTTGCGGAACTATTCTTTCCAATGTATCTGCGATATATAATGAACGATATATTACCGCAGCATAATGTGTCCGCTTTATTAAAAAATGCAGGTGTTTTGTTATGTCTTTATCTTTTTAACTGCTTCATCAATTATAAGGTAATGCTTACTGGTCGTACTATAGGTGCTTGTATTGAACAGGATATGCGTCGTGCATTATTTAAGCATGTTCATTCTATGAGCTTCCGCTATTTTGACAATCAACGTGTTGGCCAGTTAGTTTCCAGAATTGTTGGCGATATTGGTGAAATTCGTGAGTTGATATTCTTAGGTCCTAACTATTTACTGGTTTGTACCATTTTTATGCTAGGTACTATTAGTATTTTATTTTATCTTAACTGGAAGTTAGCAATTATAGTCAATATTTTGCTTTTAGCCAAAGCTTATGATTCTGTTACGACAAATCGCAAGCTTAAAAAAGCAGGCCGAGATGCTCGTAAACAGGTAGGAAACATCACAGCCCAAACTACAGAAAGCTTGAATGCAGTTCGTTTAGTCCAATCTTTTAATAACGAAGAATTAGAGGTTTCTAAGCTGGACGAAGCTGCTGCGAAGCTTTTTGCTGCACGTAAAAAATCTTTTGATCTCTTAAGTCATTCAAATACTGCTATGGTCTTTTTCTCCAATATTACTAACCTGACCATTATAGTTGCAGGTGGTGTGTTGATTACCTATGGTCAAATGGAGTTTAGTGATCTTGTAGCATTTTTGCTTTACGTCTCTATTTTTATTCGTCCTATACTGCGTTTAAATGCTTTAGCAGAGGTTTACCAAAAGGGTATTGCCAGTTACCAGCGTTTTGAACAGCTTATGGAAGTTGCTCCGGAAATAAAAGATGGCGATAATGCTATTGACGCAGGAGTATTAAAAGGCGACATTGCCTTTGAGAATATAACATTTGCTTATGATGGCAAGGAGCCTGTAATCAAAAATTTTAGCCTTGAAATCAAGGCCGGCGAATCCGTAGCTTTTGTTGGTGGTACAGGAGTGGGCAAGAGTACAATCTGCAGCTTGTTGCCGCGATTTTATGAGCTTCAGAGTGGCCGTATTAGGATAGATGGCAGAGATATTAAAGAATTTACCTTAAATTCCTTAAGACGCAATGTTGGCATAGTTCAGCAGGATATATTTTTGTTTGCTGATTCTGTAAAGAATAATATTGCCTATGGAAGGCCGGATGCAAGTATGGAGCAGATTGTGGAGGCTGCCAAATTAGCAGAGGCGGATCGTTTTATTGAGCCTTTACCAGAAAAATATGAAACTGCTTTAGGTGAACGTGGTGTAAAGCTCAGTGGCGGTCAAAAACAGCGTATTGCCATTGCTAGAGTTTTTCTAAAAAATCCTCCAATTTTAATTTTAGATGAGGCTACCTCATCATTGGACAATGAAACAGAAAAAGCTATCCAAGCCGCACTCACAGAACTTTCTATAAATCGTACTACTTTGGTTGTTGCTCATCGCCTTGCTACGATACGTAATGTAGATCGTATTATAGTGCTTTCTCCTAATGGTATTGCTGAGCAAGGCTCTCATGATGAGCTGATGGCTTTACATGGAGAATATTATAAGCTTTACATGGCTCAGTTTGAAAATCCAGAGGATGTTATGTAAATATTGGATAGTTGCAATGTTTGCAGGTTAAAGTTTACAGAAAAGCCTTTCTTTGTGAAGGGCTTTTTCTTTTTTTTGAATCTGTAAAATGCTATAATAAATAGATAAAATAATTTCTTTGACAAAATCGATATGTTAAATATTTTATGAAAGGAATAATGTCGCAATACTTGCGGCATAGGTTATTTATGAATATAGGTGTTCGTTTAGAAGCAATTGGACATTTAGTTCCTCAAGGATGTAGTTTGGCAGATGTTGGTACTGATCATGCGTATTTGCCAGTATGGCTTTTGGAAAAGGGGATTATTACCCATGCTGTGGCAGGAGATATTGGAGAAGGTCCATGTCGAGCTGCACGTACTACAGTTGCTATGTATGGAGCAAAGGACAAGGTAGAGGTACGACTAGGAAGTGGTCTGAAGGTTCTAAAGCCTGGAGAAGTGGACTGTGTTACCATAGCTGGTATGGGAGCATCGACTATGATAGATATTTTTGAGGAATCCGAAGCTGTTACCAAAAGCCTTAAGCATTTAGTTCTTCAGCCTATGGCAGGCGCCGCCTCTTTGCGTCGATGGCTTTGTGAGCATGGCTGGAACATTGTGGATGAGGATTTAGTAGAGGACGGTATCCATTTCTACGAAATTATCAGCGCAGTTCAGGGAAAGGCAGAGCAGCAAAGTGAAGTTGAGTATATGATAGGTAATGTACTTCTAAAGAAAGGACATCCTCTTTTAGCGAAGCATTTTCAACGTCAGATTGCTAATCTGAGTCAGCTTCTGGAAAATATGGAGCGTAGCCAGCAGGCTATGGCTACAGAGAAGTATACTCACAGCAAAAAGCAGCTATCTGAGCTTGAAGAGCTCTATAAATCAGTTTTTAAAGATATCTAAGATAAATATTTCGTTTTTGTGCTACGGAGGCGAAGAATATGGCAAATCTTGAAGAAGTAGAAAAGCTTTTAGGTGAAATGATACCAGTATCTTTGGCAGAGGACTGGGATAATGTTGGTCTTATGCTTGGCAGAAGCAATAAACAAATAAAGCGTGTACTGCTTGCTCTCGACTTAACTAGGGAGACAGCAAAACAAGCAATAGAAATGCGTGCTGATTTGATTATTACCCATCATCCGGCAATTTTCCGTAAGCTCTCCCAAATTACAGATAAGAATTGGCAGCAAGATATTTTATTGCAGCTGGCTGAGCATGGAATTGCTGTTTATAGTGCTCATACTAATCTTGATTGTGTAAGTGGTGGAGTAAATGATGCACTGGTAAAGGCGCTGAATATTACAGATGATGAAATTCTTGATAGTGAAAGCGGATTGGGCCGTATAGGCTTTGTAAAGCCCCAGCCTATAGAAGACCTAGCATTGTTTGTAAAAAAGGCTCTAAAGGCCGATTACGTGGCTGTTGGCAACGCTGGTAGACGTGCACATAAGGTAGCCGTTTGTGGTGGAGCAGGCAGCGATTTGATTAGCATAGCTTTGGCCAAGGGGGCAGATACGCTTATTACAGGTGATGTTAAGTATCATTGTGCTCAGGAGGCTGTGTTCAATGGTATGAATGTTATAGATGCAGGCCATCAGCCTACAGAACTGCCTGTACTGGAGGTTCTTGCAGACAGGCTTGCTTTACGTTTTGCTGAACGCTCCTGGCATATTGATATTAGAATTGCTACTGAAGCATTGCTATTAAAGCATATGTAGAATGAGTATTGATATAGAAAAGGGTGAAAATTATGATTAATGAATTTAAAGCCGGAATCAAAATTTGTCAGGCTGCTATAGTAAGGGTACAGAAAATTGGTAATGCCTCCAATGGCAAGATGTTTGCTCGTGGCATGCTGGAGGACAATAGCGGCAGAATCCCCTTTGTCTGTTTTGATGCTGCGTCTGTAGATAAGCTCCAGGGTGTAGAAGCACCAACAGCTTTTATGGTAAATGGTATGGTAGATATAAACAAATTTGCAAATGATATGTCATTGCAGATGATTGTGCAAAAATTTGAGGATATTTTACCTAATGATGATATTACCCATTTGCTGCCTAAGGGTGATTTTGATATTGAAGCCTATAAGGGTAAGCTGAATGATTTGATTCGTTCAGTACGCAGTCCTTTAATCAGGTCTCTTTTAGAGAATATTTTTACAGGTACTATTTATGATAAATTTGTTATAAATCCTGCAGGAACGCGTATGCATCACGGATATATTGGCGGACTACTGCAGCACTCTGTTGATGTTGCTGGTTTGGCTGTGGCTATGGCTGAGCAGATTGGCAATGCGGATAAGGATTTGGTTATTGCAGGAGCATTGCTGCATGATATTGGCAAGCTGCGTGAAATTTCTCCCCAGCTTGGTTTCCCTTATACTGACGAGGGACGCCTTTTAGGTCACATTGCCATGTCTGCAATGATGGTGCAGGAGGCTGCAGCCCGTCTTAAAATTCCCGCAGCCCGTATAGAGCATTTGCTGCATATTTTACTTTCCCATCATGGTGATAACGAAAAAGGCTCTCCTGTTGCTTGTGTGACTAAG
Organism: uncultured Phascolarctobacterium sp.; assembly: GCA_900547415.1. Taxonomy (GTDB): domain Bacteria; phylum Bacillota; class Negativicutes; order Acidaminococcales; family Acidaminococcaceae; genus Phascolarctobacterium_A. The sequence goes on from URGS01000031.1 coordinate 4,655, forward strand.
GAAGCCTTTATAGTTCATTATGCTGATGAAGTTAATGCTATTATGAATCAGTTTGAGGTTAACGATGGTCAGGGAACTTGGGAATATAACAAGATGCTGCAAAGGAATCTGTTTTACGGCAAGCCATAAAGCTTTATATAATAACGGAAATTTGGTATAGTAGGTGGACTTGTCATCTGATAAAAAACAAGGAGCAATGGATATAGTGTTGTTAATAGGATAATTTTTTGTGATTTTGTCTTAGGCAGAAGATACCTTTGTACTGCAAAAACATAGAACAATATTTTATATCTTTCCATAGAAAATACGAAAAGTTTTTGAACAAGTAAAACTTTTGTGAACGAAAGAGATAAAACGCTATATTCGTGATATAATAAAGCAAAGCTCTTAATATAAATGTCAGGAGTGAGAAGAATGACTAAACAAAAAATTTTAATTGCTGATGATGAAGCTCAGATTCGAGAGATTCTGCGTATTTATTTTGAAAAGGAAGATTTTCAGGTTATTGAAGCTGAGGATGGTGCAGCTGCTATTCTTAAGGTTCAATCTGAAGAACCGGATATATTGTTGCTGGATATTATGATGCCTGTTCTGGACGGCATTGAAGTGTGCAAACAGGTTCGTAAAATTTCCAATGTACCTATTATTATGGTAACTGCAAAGGATGACGATGATGATCGTATCGCTGGTTTGGAGATTGGTGCTGATGACTACATTACTAAGCCCTTTAATTCCAGAGAAGTTGTTGCCAGAGTAAAGGCAGTTCTGCGTCGTGTAGGCTCTGCTGATAAGAAGGGCGAGGTTCAACGCCTGTCCTACGAGGGGCTGACTATTGATATGGACCAATATCAGGTAGTAGCATTTGGTAATAAAATGACCTTTACTACTAAGGAAATGGAGCTTTTGTGGTGCTTGGCATCTAATCCTGGTAAGGCTTTTTCCAGAAATCAGCTGCTGGAATCCATCTGGGGTTACTCCTATTATGGTGATACAAGAACTGTAGATACTCATATTAAGCGTATCAGACAAAAGCTTAATATTCCGGCAGATTCCAAATGGGATATTACAACTATTTGGGGCGTAGGCTACAAATTCGAAATTAAAGATTGATAGGCGACAAAGTTTTAAAAGTGAACTGCAGGTATTTCCATAGGGTATCTAAACATATTAGAACATCATGAAAAAATCACTTAGTACTCGCCTGATGTATAGTTATATGACTGTTATCGTTATCATTGTCGTTGGTATTACTGCAGGTATTTCCTATCTGATTGCAGACTACTTCTTCAAGATAAAGGAGCAGGAGTTGTCCCAAAAGGGACATGAGATGTCTGAAACAATAGAGTATTTTGTGCGCATGAACGACCATAGTACTTTAAGTCGCTATATTTTAGCGGTAGATCGTCTGGTTGGAGCACGTATATGGTTGTTTGACGACAATTATGGCCTATTAGCTGCATCCTATGTACTGGATCAGAGCCAGGAACACGAAAATGGTAACGATGAGTCAATACTAGACTTTTTCAGGGATAATGAACTTAATAATAATTTAAAGGTTGCAGACGGAACAGATCAGTTAGAGCATGCTATGAAGCAAAGCGACATGGCTGATAAGGTTAAGGTTATCCTGAATGATATCTATGCTGGCAAGTCCTTCCAATCTCAAATTTTTCATCCATACTACAAGGAGCACGTTATTTTAGTAGGCGTTCCTTATTTGGATCCGCTTACTGGTAATAAGGGTGCGATTTTGATGACGGAGCCACTTAGCGGCTTTGAAAGATTTTTGCGAAATGTCTACATATATGTTATTATAGTAGGTATTATAGCCATTATATTTAGCTTATTCTTAGTACGCAGACTTTCGCGCATTATTATTATGCCAGTGGAAAAGATGAAGGACGTAGCTAAGGCTATGGCCTCCGGTGATTATTCCAAGCGTGTAGAAGTTATGGGCGAGGATGAAATTGCTGAGCTTGGCGAAGCATTGAACTCTCTTGGTAAAGATCTGGATGAGTATGTTGCTAAGATGGAGCGAACTGAGAAAATTCGCAGGGATTTTGTGGCTAATGTTTCCCATGAGCTGCGTACTCCTATTACCATTATCCGTGGCTACAATGAGGCTATTAATGATGGAATGGTAACAGATAAGGAGATGCTTCAGCGTTATCGTGGGCTTATAAATGACGAGACTATTCGTCTCGAACGAATGGTTCGTGAGCTTCTTGATATTAGCCGACTTGAATCTAGAGATCCGTTGACGGTTAATAATATGGATGAATTGCCATTGGCAGCCATCATCCGCAACGTTGCCGAAAAGCTAGCCGTAAAAGGTGTTAAACATAATGTAAAAATTGATGTTAAGGCCGATGAGGATATTAGAATTTTAGGCAATGGCGATCAAATGGTACAGTTAATTCTTATTTTGTGCGATAATGCCTTGAAATATTCGCCCAAAAATGGTACTGTATCAGTATGTGCGAATAAGGTAAGTGACGGTAGTGTGCTTGTTACTGTTTCCGACCAGGGAGAGGGCATTCCTGCAGAAGAAATACCCTTTATTTGGGAGCGTTTCTACAAGGTGGAAAAGTCTCATTGCCGCAGGGTTCCGGGAACTGGTCTTGGCTTGGCTATCGCTAAAGAGATTATTCGTATGCACGGCGCAAGCGCCGAGGTAATCAGCGAATGTGGTGTTGGCACTACATTTGAAATTAAATTTCCAAAGGATAAGGTAGTATGATTTTAAAGTATTTTTGTCCCGATTACAGAGTAAAAAGCATTTTTGACATTTCTCCGAAATGGTTAAAGAGGAATGGTTACATGAAGCTTGTTGTTGATATTGACAACACCCTTCTTCCCCGTGATAAGAATCTGGTTGGTCCCCGAGCTATGACCTGGATTCGTCAAATGCATCAACTGGGCATTAATGTTGCCCTGATTTCTAACAATGGCGGTGACCGCATTAAGGCTATTACACGCCAAACTAATCTCGGTACTATTATGCGTGCGGCTAAACCGCTTCCTTCTGCTTACAAGCAAATTACTAAGGCTATGGGCGGAGGCAAGATTCTCTTTGTTGGTGATCAGCTTGTAACTGATGTTCTTGGTGCTAAGTCCTCCGGTCATACCGTTGTATGGGTACAATCCTTGGGCGGTAAGGAGCACTTCATTACTCGCTGCACTCGTAAGCTGGAGAAATTCATTGCTAATCGTCTTGAAAAGAATGGTATGATGCCTAAGGAGCGTCTGTTATGAAAATAGCTCTTTTGCAGCTGGCTGTATTAGAAAAGAATAAAGCCGAAAATGTTGCAAGAGGCTTGGACATGGCCTGCAGAGCGGCAAAGGACCATGATATTGTTGTATTGCCAGAGGTTTGGACAACTGGCTATTCTTTGGGTCATCTTGATGTAGATGCTGAGGAGGTTGACAAAGGTGTCATTCCTCAGCTCCAGCAGATTGCCAAAGAAAATGGCTGTAGTATTATTGCTGGCTCTGTGCCTATGCGCAGAGATGGCGTAGTTTATAATACCTCTGTTGCCATCAATAAAAAGGGCGAAATCGTCAATATGTACGATAAGGTACATCTTTTTGGTTTATTCCAGGAAGAAAGATTCTTTGCGCCTGGTAACAGTTTTGGCGTATTTGATCTTGACGGTGTTTGTTGTGGTTCTACAATCTGCTATGACCTTCGTTTCCCAGAGCTGTTCCGTCACCAGGCGTTGGCAGGTGCCCAGATAATATTCTGCCCTGCAGAGTGGCCTAAGGCACGTGGAGATATTTGGTATCTGCTTTCTCAAGCAAGGGCGGCAGAAAATCATATTTTTATGGTTGCTGTCAACTGTGCCGGAACCTTTAAGAAGGCTCCTTTCTATGGCCATTCAATGGTCATAGCTCCTAGCGGCAAAATCCTTGCTGAGGGAGGAATGGATGAGGAAATAATATCCTGTACTATTGATTTAGATGAAATTGGCAAAGTGCGTAAACATTTAAATGCTTTGGCAGATGTACGCAAGGAGCTGATAAAATAATGTTCCATAAAAATTTGTTGGCCGGCCTTGCAGCCGGCCTGCTTTTGTGTGTCCAAACGGGAATGGTTCTAGCTGCTGTTCCTAAGGATGCACCCAAGGACGTTAAGCATATCCTTGGATTTTATTATGGCAATGGTGAAAATATCCTTATTAGAGAAAATAACGGCAGATTAGAGCTGCTGTACCGTTTTTCCTACGAGGATAATAACTTTTCCGGAGCCAATGTATTTCCTTTAAGCAAGGAGCATTTTGATTCTTATTCTATGATAGAGGCTGGACCTATGAATAGATCCGAGGCTACTGTTAAATTTGAACGTGATAATGACGGCTATGGTATTGCCTGCCGTGTTGGTGGTCATACTTATAGTCGAGAATATTTTGGCTTTGGTATAGGCGAAAGAGAAAAACCATTCCGTTTTCCTGAGCTATCTGCAGAAAAATGGACGGAGCTGAGAACTAGTGCGGCTAATGCAGTAATGCCTGCAGCTTTGGCAGCAGGGACTCAGGCTGCTTTGGTTAATGCTAACTCCATTCCTGGAGTGAAGGTTAATTCAGTATATGCCCAAGACGTCAACTGCTTTGGTGCACCTTTATACACTACTAATGACGTGTATATAAGTGGTGCCGCCGCCGAAGCTTTAGGTAAGGTGCAGCAGAGATTAGCTGAGCAGGGATATGGTATTGTCCTATGGGATGGCTATCGCCCCTGGTCTGTAAGCAAGCTTGCGCATCTGGCTATTCCGGATAATCGCAAAGGTATGCTGGAGGATCCGGATTTAAAGGGCAGTACTCATAATACAGGGTGTGCTGTTGATGTTGGTCTGTATGATCTGGCAACAGGTGCCGAAGTAGAGCTGAGCAGTGGTTTTGACGAACCAACAATTCGTCAGTATTCCGGCTATGCAGGGGGAACAAGCCGTCAGCGCTATTTACGAGATCTGCTGCGTGACACCATGGAGCTTTACGGCTTTAAAGGTATTGAAATGGAATGGTGGCATTTTGAATATGGTGACATCGGTCAAAATGCTCATTTAAATATCCCCTTGGAACAATTACACAATTAAGATAAAAATATTTTAATGAGGTGAGAATATGAACGTTTATGATTGCGCTAATGATTTAGCAAAGGCTATGCGTGAAAGCCACGAGTACAAAAAACTGCAGGAGGCTACTGTTGCTCTCAATAAGGATGCTAATGCAAAGAGCATGGTTAATGAATTCTTAAAGCTTAACCAGGATGCAGAAATTGCTAAGCTTCAAGGAAAGGAACCTGACAAGGCTATTACTGACAAGATTCAGGAGTTGTACAGAGTATTAGCGTTAAATTCTGATGCTATGCAATATCTGAACTCCTTTATGCGTTTCCAAATGATGTTGTCCGATGTTACTAAGTCTATTCAAGATGTAGTAACCGAAGTCGTTGGAGAGAAATAATGAACGACCTGAATTTACAGGAAATTTTTGCAGGCTGCACTCAAAAGCCATTACTTGTCAATGAACCTATGAGCAGGCACACTTCCTTTAAGATTGGCGGCCCTGCGGATTTAATGGCTCTTCCTGCTACAGAAGAGGAACTGCAGAGCTTGCTGGAACGTGCTCACACCATGCAGATTCCTGTTACCTTGATTGGTAATGGTTCTAATTTGCTGGTGAGAGATAAGGGTATTCGCGGGCTTGTTATCAAGCTTGGCAATATGCTTTGCAATATTAAGGCAGATGGCGAACTCTTATCCTTCGGTAGCGGTGTTTCCTTGGCTATGGCGTCTCGCAAGGCTGCAGATCTAGGTCTTAAGGGTATGGAGTTTGCAGTTGGTATTCCTGGTAGTATAGGCGGTGCAGTTTATATGAACGCTGGTGCCTATGACGGGGAAATGTCTAATGTAGTAGAATCTGTACGTGTTATTGAGCCTAATGGTGAAGCTCATCTTATAAAGGCTGAAGAGCTAGGCTTTGCCTACCGCAAAACTAAGCTGCAAAACAGCGGCAGAATCGTAACAGAGGTCAATCTGAAGCTTTCTGCTGGCCAAAAGGACGAAATAAATGCTAAAATGGCGGATTTCAGTCAAAGACGTATTAGTAAGCAGCCTTTGGAGCTTCCAAGTGCAGGAAGTATGTTTAAGCGTCCCGTAGGCTATTATGCAGGTACCTTGATTGAACAAACTGGTCTGAAGGGCTACACTGTTGGTGGTGCGCAGGTTTCTCAAAAGCACGCTGGCTTTGTGGTTAATGTAGGAAAGGCTACTGCAGCAGATGTATTGCAGCTTATCAAGGACGTACAGGAGAAGGTTTTAGATGCTCACGGCGTTCAGTTGGAGCCTGAGGTCCTTGTTTTGGGCGAAGAATAGGGTGATTATAAATGAATGAAGTTTTGATGAATGAGCAGGAGCTTCACGAAGCAGGCCTTGAAATTTTAGCTAACTGGCTGGAAAGTAAGGGCTTTGAGATTCTTGTTGCTCAAAGAGAAAAGGATGCACTTCCTAGTATGGTTGTCAAACAGGGTGAATCTGTAATCTTTATTATCGCTGCTTCTGCTATGTATCCTGAGAAGGGTAAAATTGCTGATAATGTGAAGGCTGCTGTACTACAGCATGCTAAGCAATTTGAAGCTCAGACAGCATGTGCTTACATTGGTTTGGCAAATGCTAAGGCTGTTGAAGCCAAGGATAAGTCTAACTATAGTTTAGCAGCTAAGGATGCCCGTTTTATTGCTGACTTTAAAGGATTAGAATACATTCAATTTGAAGATTGAGGTGTTAGTTATGGATTTGTTAACAGTCAATCAAAGCAAATGTCTTCGTTGTGGTATATGTGTGGAGTGTTGTCCGTCCTGCATTCTCTCCATGGGTGAGAATGGTCCGGAATGTAATTTTGATAGAGGCTGTATGAGCTGCGGACAATGTGTAGCCATCTGTCCTGTTGGAGCACTTGATAACAAGTATACGCCGCTGGCTGAGCAACGACCTGTAACTATGCCTGTTCTTGATTCTGACACTGCCTATGAGTTTTTGCGTATGCGCCGCAGTGTACGTAACTTTAAGGCTGCAGTGCCGACTGAAGAGGAGCTTACAAAGCTTTTGGACGTATGTCGCTACGCTCCGACTGCAGGTAACTCTCAAGGAATGTATTATATTGTAATTAGAGACCAGGAGAAAATCAAGGCTATTGCTGATACTGTTGCTGACTGGATGGAGGCAGAAGTTGAGGCAGGTACTGAAAACAAGCGTTATTTTATGACTGTTCTGCGCGCTTATAGGGAGCGTGGCCAGGATATTATTGCTAGACACGCACCGTGCCTGATTTTTGCAACAGCAAGACGTCTCAATATTACTGGTGTTAGTAATTGTGAGCAAAGCTGGGCCTATGCAGAGCTGTTTGCTCCTACATTAGGACTTGGTACTACTATTGCAGGCTTTATTCAATCCTGTGGTATTGCAGGCTATAAGCCCCTGTTAGAGATTGTTGGAGTGCCTGCAAAGCACAAATTAGTAGGTACACTTATGGTTGGTTATCCCAAGTATAAATTTAAACGTATGCCTGAACGTCAGCATTTAAAGGTAGAGTTCCGTTAAAGGCTGCAAAAGGTAAAAATAAAAAAGAAACAGCCCGTGTCGAAGGTGGGTCCACGACACGGGCTGTTTCTTTGTGGGTTGAAAGGTCATACATTAATGTGGGATGTTGTATGACTAGGGGGTTGAGAAAAGTTGTGGAACTTTTCCTCCGATAATAATATCACACTTATTGCTAATTAGCAACAAAAATATGAAAAACTATACATTTTGCAAAGTATTTCAGAATTATTAGATATTAATTGATAAATGTTAAAAGCATTTCTAATGATTTTTTTTTACATCATAAATTGTCATTAGTACATTATTGGCTGATATGAATGTAAGAATTCATAAATAGGGGAAGAAGGTCTTTTCTATGTAATGAGTGCTTTAAACACTAATTGGCGGATTAATAATCAAAGTCTATGTAATAAACCTATTAGTAGAGCATAAAAAACTGCCAGATAAAATCTGACAGTTTTTGTAAATCTTATATTATGCTTCAGCAACCTCTTCTATTTGAGAAGCAGCACGAATTTGTTTTTTTCTAGCGTGTACTTTTTCCCAGTATGCAAAGTAAGCTTTAGTTTCAGCTACTACAACACCGCTGAGTCCAATTAAAGCGATAAGGTTGGGGAGAGCCATGAGGCCATTTACGATATCTGCAATAACCCAAATGAGTTCCAGTTTAAGGAATGCACCGCTGCCAACCAAAACAATATAGAGGTAACGGTAGGGTTTAATTGCCTTTACACCAAAGAGGTATTCAACGCAGCGTTCACCGTAATAGTTCCAGCCAATAATGGTGGTGAAGGCAAAGAGCACCAGGCCTAAGCAAAGAATGTATTTTGCCATCATGGGGAATGCGGAGGAGAATGCCTGCTCAGTCATAGCAGCACCATTAAGGTCGCCGCACCAAGCTCCGCTTACTACAAGAGTAAGACCGGTCAATGTGCAGATGATGATGGTATCGATAAAGGTACCGGTCATGGATACCAAACCTTGCTCGGTAGGCCATTTAGTTTTAGCAGCTGCTGCTACGATAGGAGCACTACCCAGACCTGCTTCATTAGAGAAGATACCACGAGCTATACCGGAACGCATAGCCAGCATCATGGTAGCACCCAAGAAACCGCCGCTTGCTGCAGTGGTATTGAAGGCACTGTCAATGATTAAGGAGATTGCTGCGGGAATTTCAGCAGCATAATAAACGAGAACAGAGACAGTAGTTACAATATATAACACAGCCATGAAGGGAACAACCTTGCTGGCTACATTTGCGATGGACTGCAGACCGCCAATAGTTACAACTGCTACTAATACGGTCAGAACTGCAGCAGTATAAAGTACAGGAATTCCTAAGGAAACTTCAGTGATAGAGGTGATTGCATTGACCTGAGTAAATGTACCGGAGCCAAGGCAAGCAGTCATAATAGCAAATACGGCAAACATTGCTGCCAGAGGCTTGTAGGCTTTGCCCAAACCATTTTCAATGTAGTACATAGGACCACCGGAGATATTGCCGTCCGCATCAACTACACGATATTTTACAGCAAGAACGCCTTCGGCGTATTTAGTTGCCATACCAAAAAATGCTGCTAACCACATCCAGAAGAGAGCACCAGGGCCACCAAGCTTTATTGCAGTTGCAACGCCTACAATGTTGCCTGTACCTACAGTTGCTGCCAGAGCAGTACAAAGAGCTTGGAAGCTGTTAACATCACCATTGCCTGCGTTACGAGCAGTAAAAATAAGGCTTAAGGCTTTGGGCAGCTTAACAATTTGCAATAAACCCAAGCGGATTGTAAGTAGAATACCAGTTCCGATTAACAGTGCCATCGTAGGAGGACCCCAGACGAAAGCATCTACAGCAGTCATAAATTCTAACATTTTCTTTACCCCTTTTCCAAATTAAATTAAAGCACCACACGCCTAAGCGTCAATTCATGGAATTATTGTAACATACATGGCAGCTCTGCACAATATTTCAAGAAAATGTATACACGTATTTTTTTTGTACATAAAAGTACTAAGTTTAAAGGACGAGTGAGAATTACAGTATATACTTAATAAAAATATAATGGAATAAGCATATCCTAATGCATTTTAAAAAAGAGATTAACAGAAATTTATTATTTACGAAACTAAAAATATTAGATGCATAAAATTACTAAACATAATAAATAATGTAAAATCATATTAGACCGATAAGAGCTATTTGAGGAGAAGTCAGAGTTAAAAGAAGTTTGAAAAATTTAATTACATAAGTTAAAATAATACTAATAAAGTAATTATCTAATTGGTTATAAGGATTTAAAGGTTAAAATAGATAACAACAAAACTTTATTGGCAATAATGCTTGTTTATTCTAAATATATGTGATAAAATTAATTTGCTTAATTATTAGCAAATACTTATGATAGGAGTTTTATAATGGGGAAACTAGCGGTTATTGAAGTAGATAAAAATGAATTGTGCCGCGTTGGATATAGAATTAAATTGGTTAGATTACGCAAAAATATGACCCAAACAGAGCTTGCAGAAGCCATTGGTATTTCTAAGGCACATATTAGCAATATTGAAAATGGTAAGACTATTGTAACAATGGAGAATCTGTTCCTGATTAAAAAGGCATTAGGATGTACCTTTTTGGATTTGCTTTCTGACGATGATAAAAAGAAGGAAGATACTTCACAGATATCCTTGGAAGAGATTTTTCTAGCATTAAGCTTATTAAAAACCAGAAAGAATTAAACTTTTTTAAGAATATTCTTGACTTATGTCTTGGAAACGTGTATAATACCCTTTGTATTCGGGGTGTAGCGCAGTTTGGTAGCGCACCTGCCTTGGGAGCAGGGTGTCGCAGGTTCGAATCCTGCCACTCCGACCAAATCTGCGGGTGTAGTTTAGTGGTAAAACCTCAGCCTTCCAAGCTGATGTTGTGGGTTCGATTCCCATCGCCCGCTCCAATTACAATTTATAAATGTGGTTCAGTAGCTCAGTCGGATAGAGCAACGGCCTTCTAAGCCGTGGGTCGGGGGTTCGAATCCCTCCTGGATCACCAAATCGGGCGCTTAGTCTCCGCGTTGGTGGAGGAACAGATTATGGACAATACGATTATTCTGTTTGTCTCCGACCACGGCGAGATGCTGGGTGACCACCTGATGTTCCAAAAAGCCAAGCCGTTTCAGGGCAGCATCCATGTGCCGCTGTTTATCTCCGGGCCGGAGCGTTATGTCGGCAAGCACGGCACGGTCCGCACCGATTTGGCCGAGCTGCGGGATGTTATGCCCACGCTGCTGGAACTGGCGGGCACACCGATCCCCGAAACCGTGGACGGCACGAGCCTGCTGCACCCTGTTGAGCGTGAATATCTGCACGGCGAGCATACGCTTGGCGAGGATTCCATGCATTTCATCCTGACAAAAGAGGATAAATACATCTGGTACTCCCAGACCGGGCGGGAGCTGTACTTTGATTTGCGCAACGACCCGCACGAGAACAAGAATGTGCTGGACGAACACCCAGCGCGCGTAGCCGAGCTGCGCGAACTTCTCATCAACGCACTGAAAAACCGCGAAGAGGGCTACACCGACGGCCACAGCCTGCTTGTGGGCAAAACACCCGTGACCGTATTGCAGCATACCGAGGTGCTATGAAGCAGCTTCAATTCCTGATAAAACCAGCCGCAGGCTACTGCAACATGCGCTGCCAATATTGCTTTTACCGGGATGAGCAGCAAAACCGCGTGAACCCCGAAGACTGCATGATGACGCGGGCGACTGCCGAGACGCTGATTCAGCGCTGCTTTGTGGAAATTGAGCAGGGCGGCTTTGTTTCGTTTGCCTTTCAGGGCGGGGAGCCAACCCTGGCCGGGCTGGATTTTTTCCGCTTCTTTACGCAGACGGTGCGAAAGTACAACCAGAAGCGCGTCACCGTACAGTACGCCATCCAGACAAACGGCCTTGCCATTACCGAGGAATGGGCTGAATTTTTCAGCAAAGACCATTTTCTCGTGGGCATCAGCTTGGATGGCACCCCGGATGTCCATGATGCCCTGCGCCCGGACGCACAGGGGAACGGGACATGGGATAAAATCACGCAGACGATCAAACTGCTGCGCCGCTGCGGCGTGGAGTGCAACCTTTTGTGTGTCGTCACCAAGCGGCTGGCCAAAAAGGCGGAGCGCGTGTATAAATCCATGAAAGCCACGGGGGTGCGCTATTTGCAGTTCATTCCCTGTCTGGACCCGTTGGATACGCCGCAAGGGCAGCAGAACTACTCCTTAACACCGGAGCTGTACGCGCAGTTCCTGTGTGCCATGTTTGATGCCTGGTATCGGGACTGGAAAACCAGCACCTATATCAGCATCCGTTTGTTTGAGGATTATATTCATCTGCTTATGGGCAGCCCTGCGGGGACCTGCTCCACGACCGGTACTTGCGGTGCCTATATGGTTGTGGAGGGTAGCGGTGCCGTGTACCCGTGCGACTTCTTCTGCCTGGATGCCTATAAACTTGGAACTGTGCAAAACGACACCCTGCAATCGCTGCTTACCGGCAAGAAAATGCAGACATTTATCACAGACGGCTGGCAGATCCCCGCAGAGTGCCGGCAGTGCAGATGGATCCGCCTGTGCCGCGGCGGCTGCAAGCGCGACCGCAATGCTACCGACACTGCGCAGCGCAGTTACTACTGCAAAGCCCTGCAAAAGTTTTTTGCCTATGCGGAACCGCGCCTGTGCGAGATGGTCCGCGCCGTTCAAATGTACCGCTGAAAAGGAGACAGATTCTATTGGACAAGAAAAATAAATACTGGCAGCTGTTTCTCTCTACCTTTAAGTTGAGCGCCTGCACCTTCGGCGGCGGCTTCGTCATTATCCCCCTGATGCGCGAGCGCTTCGTGAAAGAACTGCGCTGGATCGAGGAAGAAGAAATGCTGGACCTGACGGCGATTGCCCAATCCAGCCCCGGCTCTATTGCCATCAATGCCTCGATTCTGGTGGGCTACCATGTGGCAGGCATCCCCGGTGCGCTGATTACCGTGGTGGGGGCAGCCTTGCCGCCGCTTATCATCATTTCCATTATCTCCGCGTTTTATCAGGCGTTCCGCTCCAACAAGTATGTGAGTATGGCGATGGCCGGTATGCTGGCCGGTGTGGCGGCGGTTGTCTTTGATGTGGTCATCAATATGGCGTGGCCCATCCTGAAAAAGAAGCGCTGGCTGCCCATCGCGGTCATGCTGGCGGCTTTCGTGGCGACCCGTTTCTTCTCGGTGAATATCATTTTAATTATTTTGGTCTGCGGTGTCATCGGCGCACTGGATACTCTGTATCTGCAAAAGCGGGAGGACGACAAATGATCTACCTGGAACTGTTCTGGAGCTTTTTCCAAATCGGCCTGTTCAGCATCGGCGGCGGCTATGCGGCCATGCCCCTGATTCAAAACCAAGTCGTGGATATTCACCCCTGGCTGACGATGACGGGCTTCGCGGACATTATGGCCATTGCCGAAATGACCCCCGGCCCCATCGCCGTAAACGCTGCTACGTTTGTTGGTATTCAGGTGGCGGGTCTGCCGGGGGCACTGATTGCCACGATCGGCTGTATTTTCCCGTCCTGCGTCATCGTCATGACGCTGGCCTACGTGTATTACCGTTTCCGAGGTCTAAGCGTTATGCAGGGCATCCTGGCCGGGCTGCGGCCTGCTGTTATTGCCATGATCGCTTCCGCCGGCATCTCCCTGTTGTGCATGGCCCTGTACGGGCAGCGCACTTTCCCGGCTGATTTGGGCAGCATGGATCTGATTGCCCTGGCTGTTTTCCTTGTGGGCTTCTTTATTCTGCGTAAGTGGAAGCCCAGTCCCATCAAGGTCATGGCGGGGGCTGCCATGGCCGGTGTCGTGCTGTACAGCATCGCGGCATAAACAAAAACTGAGAGGATATTTTATGATGAATGAGATTTTAGCCGCCTGGCGGTGGAACGGTTCGGTGTCCGAGCCGGTTCCCTATGGCGAGGGGCATATCAACCAGACGTATGCCCTCACGGTAACGTCTGCGCAGGGCGCAAAGCGCTACATCCTGCAAAAGATCAACACCGATACCTTCAAGGACCCCGCCGGCTTGATGGAAAATATCTGCGGCGTAACGGATTTTCTGCGTGAAAAAGCTAAACAGCGCGGGGCTGACCCTGCGCGTGCCACGCTCCATGTAGTGCCTACTGCGGCAGAAAAGACTTATTACCAAGCCGCCGATGGCAGCTGCTGGCGTGTCTATGATTTTGTGGAGAACACCGTCTGCTTGCAGCAGGTGCAATCTGCCGAGGATTTTTACCAAAGCGCCGTTGCGTTCGGCAATTTCCAGCATCAGCTTGCCGCTTATCCGGCCCACACCCTCCATGAGACGATCCCACACTTCCACGACACACCCAAGCGCTTCGCTGATTTCCAGCGCGCTGTAGCCGAGGACCGCATGGGCCGCGCCGCCCAGGTGCGGCGCGAGATCGAGTTTGTCTGCGCCCGCGAAGCTGATTATCATGTGATGGTGGATCTGCTGGCGGCGGGCAAGCTACCGCTGCGCGTCACCCACAACGATACCAAGCTGAACAATATCCTGCTCGACAAAACGACGGGGGAGGGCCTTTGCGTCATCGACCTTGACACCGTCATGCCGGGCCTTGCCGCCAATGAC
>URGS01000032.1 GCA_900547415.1 uncultured Phascolarctobacterium sp.
GGTGTCAGCGAATAAAATGAGCTGACGGAGAGGTGAATTCTAGTTTTTTAGAATTCTGGCACGTTCTCCTGCGACTGAGGACATAGTAGTACTGGATTGCAAGAGTTCTGTTGGCGAGAGCGATAACGCACCGTCTGCGTCTGCATAGAGGATTTCAACAAGTCATCCCAATCTAAAAAGGGCGTTGGAGTTTAGGCTTCGGCGCTCTTTTTGCGTGGTATAGCAAATATAATCATGGTTCATTATTCGCAAGAAATTTAAATAGTCTTAAAATACGAGAAACCCCGAAGCGTATTAAGCCTCGGGGTTTCTCGTATTTATATAATGATGTAAGATTAAGCTATTCTTATTCGTCGTAATCCTTAATAGAACCATAGGCTACAAGCACTGTTCCTTTAGGTGCGGATAAAGCAGGACAAACATAGAGTACGACACCTGTTTGTTCCGCATAATAAGTTGTGATTATGTTTCCAAAAAGATCTGTGATGCGTCCTAGCTCCTGACCTTCCTCAATAAAATCACCGCTGTGGATGTGGTGAAACCAGCAGCCTGTTTCCATGGATTCAAGGTAGATTAAATTTTCTACATCTCTTGGGGAGTGATGACGTGGCTTGACTGGCAGGGAGAACATTTTTAGCTTGCGTAAGATGTTGCGAATGTCGTCCTTATAGGCTTCTATGTCCTCATGAAGGCAAAGGCCGGCGCCGCCTCGTTCTATGAGAATGGATGGCAGACCTGTGCTGGCGGCATAATTATAGGCGCCGCCAGTTGCCATAGAACGAACCATATATTCCAAATCAAGAACCTTGGCCACACTGCGGGATTTTTGTTCTACTTCTTCTGTAGGCTGTCCTGGATAATATACATAGGGATGCAGACTTTCGTGGATATCGCCACTGTGGAGATCAACATAAAAGTCAGCAATGGGAAAAAAGTTACTGCTGATAAGATAAGCTGTTTTGTCAGCAAGAGTTCCTAAGGGATTGCCAGGGAAGACACGATTCAGATTTTTTCCGTCCTCAGGGACAATCATTTCTCTACGGGCCCAAAAGCCTTGAATATTTACTGGATGGAGCATAATAAGGCAGCCATTGACGTCCTTCGGTTCAATGTCACGTCCCAGCTCCATGGTTGCTGCAATGCCAGGGTATTCACCTCCGTGAATGCCTGCTGTTATAAGCAGAGTAGGACCGTCCTCATGACCGTTGATAATCGTCAGAGGTATTTTTACCTTGGTATCAGGTATAGGAAGAAAGGTTCGCAGCTTATGACCTCTTTCAATGGAGAGACCACACACATTTAATACATCAGACATATGTTCGACTCCTCATATATAATATATATAAATATTGATATAAATACTCTTGTCAAGAATTATAACATATGATAATCTATTCACACAAGTACTGTTTTCATTTAAAAATAAATTTAAATAAGAAGAGAGTGTGCTATAAATTGAAGTTTCTAACAGACAAGGAATACCTGGGAATAACTATACCATTTATGCTGAGTACAATGACGCAACCATTGATGGGTGCTGTTAATACGGCGGTTATGGGGCAGATGTCAGATGCTAAATATGTGGCAGCAGTATCTTTAGGAGCGATACTTTTTAACACAATTTATTGGCTTTTTGGCTTTTTACGTGTTAGTACTACTGGCTACGCTGCACAGGCTAAGGGTGCAGACGATGCTTATGAAGGTATGCTGGCTTTTTTCAAACCCTGCATTATTGCCTTAATAGTAGGCTGTTGCTGTCTGCTGCTGCAAAAGCCCATACTTAATTTATACTTGGACTTCATTAGTCCTGAGCCCGCTGTGGCTGAGCTGTGCCGTAGTTACTACAATCTTCTTATCTGGGGAGCACCTATGGTTCTTTTCAATTATGTGGGCCTTGGCTGGCTTATGGGACAGGCACGTATTAAGGCTAGTGTTGGTATGCAGGTTTCCATGAATCTTTTAAATTGTGTTTTAAGCATTTATTTTGTTAATTATCTCCATTGGGGAGTGGAAGGCGTGGCTTGGGCTACTTTGTTGTGTCAAATCTATGGTGGTATTATGGCAGCAATTCTAATGCATATTTATGGTCGCTTTCAATACAGCAGGTTGCCTTGGAGAGAGCTTTTTGATTGGCATCAGTTTTTAGGAATGCTTCAGGTCAACGGCAATCTTATGATACGCACTATGTGCCTTATGACCGTAAATAATATTTTGGCGGCTGTTGGAGCCAGCTTTGGTACGTCTATGCTGGCCGCAAATGCTGTACTGCTGCAGATTAAGGATATTATGAGCTATCTTATTGATGGTATGGCGAATGGTGCTGCAATTTTTTCCGGAAGAGCCAAGGGACAGGGAAATCGTCAGCTTTTGGATGAGACTATCACTATAACATGTAAGTGGCTAGTGGTACTATCTTTAATACTTATGGGGGTATATCATATGGGGCAGGAATTTTTTATCAGTATCTTTACTGAGCTGCCGGCTGTATTGGCTTTAGCCAATGAATATAGCTTTTATGTTACCCTTTATCCACTTGTCAGCGGAATTGGTATGGTTCTATATGGCGTGTTCTGCGGCGTTACCAAAACAGCTCCCATTCGTAATATGATGCTTGCAGCTCTAGCAGTGTTTTATGTTTTGGAACGGCTTTTTGTTCCTTGGTGGGGAAATGATGGACTGTGGCTGGCATATTTAAGCTTTTTTGTTGCTCAATCAATTATTTTAAGTATTTGCCTTAAAGGATTAAGAAAAGAGTTTGCAATATTCAATAACTTGATCTGATAATTGTTATAACAATTAAATTATTTCAATAAAAGAGGAATAGATAAGAAATGCAAAATAATTTTGGTAGCCTCTTGTAATTAATAATAATTAATGCTATAATAGATAGCGGATAAATTGTTAAAAAATGTCTACGATACAGTATATCAATAGTTTAATATGGTTAAATGAATTGGGGTTCTCTTTCTATAAATAGAGTTAAATTAGGGAACGTGGTGAAATTCCACGACGGTCACGCCACTGTGATGCCTTTGGGCTAAGTCAGGTCACAGCCTCAATAGTATATATTTCTGCGAGGGACGGAAATATACATGCGGGCTTTTGGGTGTGTATGTATAGCTTTTCTGTTTTTATGCGGAAAAAGCTTTTTTATTTTTATGATGGAGATGATGTTAGTTGACAAGAAAACAGTTATTGACCCGTATAGGTCAAATTCTTTTTGTCCTGTTGGGCATAAGCTTTATTACCTTTGCACTAGTTATGCTTGCTCCTGGTGACGTGGTGCGACAAATGATTGCCGGCAATGAGGATATTATTGTAAGCCAGCATGAGATAGAAGCATTGCGCAAGGAGCTCGGCTTGGACAAGCCATTTATTTTCCAGTATCTTGATTGGTTGAGCAGAGCGCTTCAGGGTAATTTAGGCTTTTCATATATGATGAAAAAGCCTGTAATTGAGGCTCTTATAGAGGGCTTGCCTGGAACCATTACTCTTTCCTTAGCATCTTTGTTCATGATGTTGGTGGTTTCTATACCTGCTGGCATATATTCTGCTGTTAAGCGCGGCGGTATAGTGGATAATATTGTGCGTGTCTGCACATTTATGGGTGTATCTATGCCAGGTTTTTGGGTTGGTTTAATGCTGCTATGGTTTTTTGGCCTCAAGCTGGATTTGCTTCCCATTGTAGGCGGTGAGGTAACCTTGGAAAATTTAATTTTGCCATCACTTACATTGGCAATTGCTATGGCTTCTAAATATACTCGTCAGGTACGTACTGCTATTTTAGAGGAGCTTAATCAGGATTATGTTGTAGGTGCCCGTGCTCGTGGTATGAGTGAAAGTCACATTTTGTGGAAAGAGGTTCTGCCTAATGCATTGCTGCCCCTTACTACTCTTTTAGGCTTGTCCTTAGGCAATCTTTTAGGCGGTGCCGCCGTTATTGAGATGGTATTTGCCTGGCCTGGCCTTGGTCGTATGGCTATCGAAGCCATTACTTATCGTGATTTTCAGCTTGTACAGGGAGTTGTGGTATGGATTGCCCTGATGTATATGGTTATTAATCTGCTTGTGGACATTTCCTATAATTATCTTGATCCACGACTGAGAAAGGTTAGGTAGGATATGGATGCAATTATAAAAGGATTAAGAACCAACAGAGCTTTTGCGATTACTAGTCTTTTAGTAGTGGCCTTGATTTTGATAGCTGTAGCAGCTCCATTGCTGGCGCCATATGATCCAACCTTTGCTGAAATGCGTGATGCATATATGGAGCCTAGTTCTGAGCATTTTTTTGGCACTGATAAGCTGGGACGTGACTGTTTCAGCCGCGTTATATATGGTGGACGAGCTTCCTTGGCGGGAGTGCTTATTTTGGTAGCTAGCGTCTTTACTGTGGGGACTACTTTAGGTGTAATTTCCGGCTACTTTGGGGGTAAGGTGGATATGGTAATCATGCGTATTTCTGATTTGATGATTTCCTTCCCTGGCATGATTCTGGCAATTGCCGTTGCTGGTATTATGGGTGGCAGCCTTGTAAATGCAGTTATTGCGCTGACCATTGTCAGCTGGACTAAATATGCACGCTTGGCTCGCAGTTTGGTGCTGAAAATTAAAAGTCGTGATTTTGTGGAAGCGGCTATTGTTAATGGCGGTACTGCTCGTCACATTCTATGGACTCATATTTTGCCCAATATCCTGCCTTTGATGGTAGTGACTGCAGCAGCAGATATTGGTGCCCTGATGATGGAGCTGGCAGGACTTTCTTTCCTTGGCTTTGGCTCCCAGCCTCCTGCTCCTGAGTGGGGACTGATGCTGAATGAGGGACGTCAGCAGCTGCAGACAGCACCATGGCTGATGTTTTTCCCTGGTCTGGCAATTTTTATAACTGTAGTAATTTTCAATTTGTGGGGCGATAATCTGAGAGATGCGTTGGACCCCCGTAATGATATGGAAAACTAAGAGTTTTTAAACATTTGACACTCGGAAAATGTTGGAGATAAAAATATTATTGCCTATAAGGCAGAAACTAATGTTAATTTAAGAAACGGAGAGTGCAGAAATGAAAAAAATGTTGAAAATGACAGCAGCAGCTTCTATGGTTGGTTTATTAGCTTTGGCAGCAGCAGGCTGTGGCGGTGGCGAAAAGAAAGCTACTGTATCTGCTGACAAGGTAAAATTTGGCGTAACTAACTTTGCTGATAGTTTGGATCCTACTGATAACTATTGCAGCTGGGCTGTTAGCCGCTATGGCTTAGGTGAAACTTTAGTAAGATTTGATGACCAAATGAACGCAGTGCCTTGGTTGGCAGATAAATGGTCTATTTCCGATGACAAGCTGACCTGGACATTCCATATTAATGACAAGGCTTGCTTCTCTAATGGTGATAAGCTGACTGCGGAAATTGCTAAAGAGTCTATTGAGAGAACCTTTAAGCTGAACAGCCGTGCCCAAGCTATGTTCCAATATGATGAAATTAAGGCAGATGGCCAAAACCTGATTATCAAGACTAAGACACCAGTACCTACCTTGCCTGGCATGATGGGTGAACCTTTATTTATTATTATTAATACTAAGGTTGCTGACCGTGACTTTAGAAAAGAAGGCCCGATTTGTACTGGCCCCTATGCTGTAAAATCTTATACTAAAGCTAAAGCAGAGATGGTTGCTAATACCAACTATTGGGCAGGGCAAGTTCCCTTTAAAACTATGGAGATTAATACTATCGATGATCCTAATACTCGTGCAATGGCACTTCAAAAAGGTGAAATCGACTTTGCTATTAATATAGGTGCTGGTGATCTGCAGTTGTTCAAAAATAAGGATAAGTTCAATATTTCTGAAATTTCCTCTTTGCGTACTGTTTTGGCTCAAATGAATATGAACGAGGGCAAACCTCTACATGATCCCAAAGTACGTGCTGCTCTAATTCAATGCTTAGACCGTGAAACCTATAATAATGTGCTTTTAAAAGGAACCTTTGTTCCGGGCAAAGCACCTATTTCTCCCTCCTTAGACTATGGTTTCGACCAACTTAAAGATCCTAATGCTTATAATCCTGAAAATGCTAAAAAGCTTTTGTCTGAAGCTGGATGGAAGGATAGCGATGGTGACGGCTATGTAGATAAGAACGGTAAAAATCTGGAAATTGATTTTGTATACTATAGTGGCCGTGCAGAGCTCCCCTTATACGCAGAGGCTACTCAGGCGGATGCTAAGAAAATTGGTATTAAAGTTAATATGAAGAATGTTGACTACAATGTTTTGGATCCTATGCGTAACAGAGGTGAGTACGACCTGATTATTTCCAATATTCTTGTTGCCAACACTGGCGATCCGGAAGTATTTATGAACAGATACTTCAAAACCAATGTCAATGGCAGTCAGCCTGAAAATGCAACTGGCTACAGCAATCCTGAATATGATGCACTTTCTGATAAGTTGGGTGTAGAATTTGATCCTGCAAAACGTCGCCAATATATCATCGAAATGCAGCAAATACTGCTTAATGACAGTGTAGCTCTGTTCTTTGGCTATCCCAAAACCAATATGGTATCTAAAAAAGGCATCGAAGGAGCTAATATCTATCCGACAGACTATTATTGGGTAACTAAGGATATTAAACCTGCTAAATAATTTCAGAAACTATACTTAGAAAACAGCTAGGCGCACTTTTAAGGTGCGCTCTATGCTTGTTATCTTATTGATTATTAAAAGAGGAAAGAACCTGATGCTACTTGAAGTAAATAATTTAGACATCAGCTATGGTGATAAGCTTACTGTAGCAGGTGCAAATTTAGAATTAGATAGAGGTGAAATCCTGTCCATAGTAGGCGAATCCGGCAGTGGTAAGACTACTGTCATTCGTGCTATTATGGGGTGCTTGCCTGGTGCTGGGCATGTAAGCGGCGGCAGCATTATGTTTGATGGTAAAAATATCCTTGCAAATAGCCATGAGGATTGGCGCCAGATGTACGGCAAGGAAATGTCTATGATTTTTCAGGACAGCGGCAATATGATTAATCCCATTCGTCGTATCGGTGAACAGTTCATCGACTATATTCAGACCCATGCTCCGGAAAAAAGCAAGTCTCAGGCCAACGAAATGGCTATTGGTATGCTTACTAACGTCCATTTGCCAAACCCTGAGAATATTATGAATTGCTATCCCTTTGAGCTTTCTGGTGGTATGCGACAGAGAGTAGGTATTGCTATGGCTATGATTTTTAGCCCCAAGCTCCTTTTGGCAGACGAGCCTACCTCAGCCTTAGATGTAACTACTCAGGCTCAAATTATCCGTCAGATTGTAGATGTACGTAATGAATATAACGCTGCGGTGATTATTGTTACCCATAATTTAGGCGTTGCTTCCTACGTATCTAATAAAATAATGGTTATGCAGGGTGGCAAGGTTGTGGAAAGTGGACGCAGAGAGGATATTATCGGAAATCCTCAGCATGAATATACTAAGCAGCTTTTACGTGCAGTGCCTGTAATAGGAGGTAAATGCTATTATGAATAATACGAAACCTGCCTATGAACGTAACAATCTGATTTTGGAGATTAACCATCTTACGAAAAAGTTTCCCGTAGATGGCGGCAAAATGCTGACGGCCTGCAATGATATAACGCTGCGTGCCTATGAGGGCAAGACTTTGGGCATAATTGGCGAGTCTGGCTGCGGCAAATCAACTCTTGTCCGCACTCTGCTGCGTATTCATCCTGCAACATCAGGTGAGGTTATTTTCGAAGGTCATGATTTGCTGAAGTCCAAAGGGGAACAGCTGCGTCAGGACAGACGCAAAATCCAAATGGTTTTTCAGGATCCTACAGCAGCCTTTAATCCCAAAATGCTGGTAAAGGACATTTTGACAGAGCCCTTAAAAAATTATGGCCTTATTAAAAACAGTGAGGTAGACGCCAAAGCTGCAGAGCTTTTGGAGATGGTTGAGCTGCCTGTTGAATTTAAGGACCGCTATCCTCATAGTATGTCCGGCGGTCAGCGTCAGCGTCTTGGTATTGCCAGAGCCTTGTCCTTAGAGCCTAGAATTATAGTTTGTGACGAAGCTACCTCTGCCTTGGACGTATCCGTACAGGAAACAGTTTGTGAGCTTTTATGCAAACTGCAGAAGGAAAAGAATATTACCTATCTTTTTATTGCCCATGATTTAGGCTTGGTAGATTTGATGTGCCATCAGGTGGCAGTAATGTATTTAGGTAATGTAGTAGAGTGGATGGAAACAGGTCGCATTGCTGAGCATTGCAAACATCCGTATACTCAGGCACTTTTGCGTGCAGTTTTTAAGGTTGATTTTAAGGCTGACGAGAAAATTGAGCCCTTGGAGGGTGAAATACCCAGTCCTCTCGATTTGCCTGAGGGCTGTCCTTTTGCAAGCCGCTGTCCAAAATGCAGTGAGCGCTGCTTAAAGGAAAAGCCGGGGCTTAAGGAAGTGGAACACGGTCATTGGGTAGCTTGTCATTTAGTCAAGTAAAGATACCTTGTTGTCTAAACGTATACAAAAAATAATATGTTAAAGTATGGTGCTGCGTGTCTGGTGATTGCTGTTTGGAACGCAGCACCTTTTGATTTTAAAGAGTTTAAGTATGTCTGTTTTAAGAGATAAGGATGGAATGAACTACGGCAGAGAATATTTTTTTGATAATTTTCAGACAATATTATTGATGAACAATTACTCATATGTTATAATATAGTTAGGGTAATTCTTTAGAGGATATAATTGCCTTTATATATTTTTCTAATATAAATGAACAGTTACTCATATGATAAATAAAATGTAAAGGTGGTATTAGCATGAAAAAAGAAATTAGAGATTTAGAAGATGTACGCAATAACTCTGGTGAAGTTCGCAGTATGCATACCAAAGATTTTGCTGATGACTATAGCAATCATCCTGAAGGTTGTACCTGTGGTCATTGTGGCAAGGACCATAGTCACAAAGGTATGAGCCATGTACCTGTTCATACTCACGAGGGTATGACTCAGGAGCACAGTCATGGAGATGCGCGTGGTGCTGTGGATTGCTGCTGTGGCAATGACGATAAGGGCAGTGATGAGGAGGACGACTCGGACCATCATCACTGTCATAACCACGAGCATCATCACGAGGGCAGCTGCGGCTGCGGTCACGACCATCACGACCATCACGACCATCATCACGAGGACAGCTGCAGCTGCGGTCACGAGCATCATCACGAGGATAGCTGTGGCTGCGGCCATGATCATCACGAGCATCATCATGAGGAGAGCTGTGGCTGCGGCCACGACCATAACGACCATAACCATCATGTATCAGGGCATCCGGACAACTGTCAATGTGAGCGTTGTCATCCCCACGAGGACTACTGCGATGTTTGTGGCAAAAGTCTTGCCTTGTGCACCTGCGTCATGCCTGATGCTGATAAGCTGAAGCGTGTTTATATTTTGAAAAATCTTGGCTGCGCTAACTGTGCTGCTAAAATGGAGCATAAAATTAAGGAGCTTCCTGGTGTTACCTACGCTAATATCAGCTTCGTAACTAAGCAGCTGCGTCTTTCTGCTGCAGACCACGAGGCTGTACTGCCTTTGATTAGGGAAATATGTGCTTCTATTGAATCTGACGTAGAGGTAATTCCCCGCAATGAAAAGCCTGCTTCCCACAAGGATATCCGAGGAGAGCATCGTGTATATATGGTGCAGCATTTGGATTGTGCCAACTGCGGTGCTAAAATTGAACGTGCTCTAAATCAAATGGCAGAGGTAGACGAGGCTGTTCTGACATTTACTACTAAAAAGCTGAAGGTTAAGGCTGCCTCCTATGAGGGATTGCTTGAAAAAATGCAGGCTGTTACTGACAGCGTCGAAGAAGGTGTCGTTTTAATAGAGCTGTCTAAGAGTACAAATACTGCTGCTCATAACGAAAGTCAGAATGCCAGCCTTGTGGAAAAGCTGGGCGACAAGCTGCAGCTTATAGAAATTATCCTAGGCGGTATTGTATTCATTGCAACGGAATGGCTGAGTCTTATTCCAGAAGCGTACCACCTGTACTGTCTTGTTTTTGCCTACGTTCTTTTAGGCGGTCGCATTGTTTGGACTGCGGTGAAGAATATTGCTAAAGGTCATGTGTTTGATGAAAACTTCCTGATGACTGTTGCTACCCTGGGTGCTTTTGCTATTAAGGCCTGGGAGGAAGCAGTGGGCGTTATGTTCTTTTATCGCGTAGGCGAATTTTTCGAGCAGCGTGCTGTAGAAAAGAGCCGCGGTCAGATTATGGAAGCCGTTGATATGCGTCCTCAGGTTGTGAATCTGCTTATGGGCGACAAGGTGGAGGTTATTGGTGCAGAGGAAGCTCATGTTGGCGATATTCTTCTTGTTCGTGTAGGCGACAGAATTCCTCTGGACGGTATAGTTATTGACGGTGAAAGCCTTGTGGATACATCTCCTGTAACTGGCGAGCCTGTGCCTGTTAAGAAGCAATACGGTGATGAGGTTGTTTCTGGCTGCGTAAATACCTCAGGTATGCTGAAAATCCGTGTGGAGAAGGTTTTGGAAGAATCCATGGTAACCAAGATTTTGGACAGCGTAGAAAATGCTGCTGCCAGCAAGCCTGCTATTGATCGTTTTATTACTCGTTTCGCTAGAGTTTATACTCCCTTTGTAGTAGCTGTTGCTGTACTTACTGCAGTAATTCCTTCTCTGATTACTGGCGAATGGGAAAAGTGGATTTATACAGCACTTACTTTTTTGGTCATCAGCTGTCCCTGTGCTCTTGTACTTAGTGTGCCTTTGGCATTTTTCTCCGGCATTGGTGCTGGCTCCAAGTACGGCATTCTCTTTAAGGGCGGTGTAGCTATGGAGGCACTGAAAAATGTTGCAGCCGTAGTTATGGATAAAACTGGTACTATAACCAAGGGTAATTTTGTTCTGCAGGAAATCAAGCCTAATGGTGTCAATGAAGATGAATTGCTGTGCTTGTGTGCAGGTGCGGAGCAGGTTTCTACTCATCCGATTGCGGTGTCCATTGTGGCTGCTGCCAAAGAAAGAGGACTGAAGCTTGTTCGTCCAGACTTTTTTGAGGAAATTGCAGGTGAAGGTCTGGTTGCTGAAATTGCAGGTAAAACTGTGCTTTGTGGTAATACAAAGCTGATGCAGCGTTATGAAATTAGCTGTGCAGGCTATAAGGAAGCTATCTATGGCAGTGAGGTACTTGTGGCTGTTGACGGCAAGTATTATGGACAGCTTTTAATTAACGATACTCTTAAAGAGGATGCTAAAGCAGCTGTTTCCGCTTTGAAGAATCAAGGTCTTGTTACTGCTATGCTGACTGGTGATGCTGAGCGTGAGGCTAATGCCGTAGCTGCTGCGGCAGGAGTCGATGAGGTGCGTGCTAAGCTGCTGCCTCAGGATAAGCTGAATGCTTTGAATGAGCTGCGTAATAAGTATGGCTCTGTAATGTTTGTAGGCGATGGCATTAATGATGCTCCTGTATTGGCTGGTGCTAATGTTGGTGCTGCCATGGGCAGTGGTGCTGATGCTGCTATTGAGGCTGCTGACGTAGTGTTTATGAATTCTGAAATGAAATCCATTCCCCAGGCCATTGCCATTGCCAAGGCTACCGGTGCTATTGCTTGGCAGAACGTTGTCTTTGCTTTAGCTGTAAAGGTAATTATCATGATTGCCGGTCTTATGGGCTATGCTTCTATGTGGGCTGCGGTTTTTGCTGATACTGGCGTTTCTCTGCTGTGTGTGTTAAACTCTATTCGTATACTGTATAAGAAGGTATAAAATATAGTACCGAAAGCGAGGTATCGAAAATGGGATTATTTGGTTTTGAGTCTAAAGATGAAAAGGTAAGGAAAGCAGTGGTGGATAGTCTGCCGCTATATTTTACAGCCTTTGTTGATTTTGACTATACCATAGTAGATGGCAGTATTTACGCCTGGTGCAGGCGTGATAATTTAAACGACGCCTATGAGCTAGTTTTGCATAATTTAAAGCAATGTGCAGTAAATCAAAATGCAGATGCTGTTATTGACGCTAAAATCTCTATTTCTGTCGGCAATGACAGCTGTATGGAAGGAACAGGCTATCCCTTTTACGTTGTAAATGGAACAGGTGTAGCTGTCAAAAGAAAATAATAGAGAAGCCTTAATATAATGAGCTTCTCAATAAATATTGCTTGCATTTTTAGGGCAGAGGAATTCAGTGTAATGCTGTTGTTCTTCTGCTCTTTTTCTATTTACTTGTATGTAATAAATTCGATAGCTATGTCTAACTAAATCTTCTAGTTAGCTTAAGAATTTTAAAATTTCACTTGACAAATACAGGATAGGTAGAGTAAACTCATAACATAAGTTAGATGTAACTAACTAGATTAAAATGGATGTATGAAAGGTATGAGGTAAAGATGATGCCGCTATTAATGGCCAAGCCTGGCGAGGTGAATACAATTACCGCAGTACGCGGCAAAAATGAAATTAAACGCCATTTGGAAAATATGGGTTTTATTGAAGGTGCCAGCATTACCGTCATTACAGAATTTGATGGTAATCTGATTGTTAACGTAAAGGATGCACGTGTGGCTTTAAGCAAGAACATGGCGTCCAAGATATATATTTAGTTTAGGAGGGGTCAGATGAAAACCTTAAAGGAAGTACAGGCTGGCGAGTCTGTAGTAGTAAAAAAGCTTAACGGCGAGGGAGCTTTAAAACGCAGAATAATGGATATGGGTATAACAAAAGGTGTAGAAATTTTGGTTCGCAAGCTGGCTCCTTTAGGTGACCCTATGGAGGTTACTGTACGAGGCTACGAGTTGACATTGCGTAAGAATGAAGCAGAAAGCATAGTTGTGGAGTGAGGTGCATAAAATGAATGAAGTAAAGATTGCTTTAGTAGGCAACCCTAATTGCGGCAAAACCACAATGTTTAATGAGCTGACAGGCTCTAACCAATACGTAGGCAACTGGCCTGGCGTAACTGTAGAAAAGAAAGAAGGCAAGCTTAAAGGTAGCGGTGGGGTAACTATTACAGACTTACCTGGCATTTACTCTCTTTCTCCCTATACTCTTGAAGAAGTAATTTCCCGTAATTACCTTTTGGACACTAAGTTAGATGGTATTTTAAACCTTGTAGACGGATCTAATATTGAGCGTAATCTGTATTTGACTACACAGCTGATGGAAATGGGTATGCCTATAACTATTGCCCTGAATATGATGGATATTGTCCGCAAGAATGGTGATAAGATTGATGCGGTAAAGCTGTCTGAGGTGTTGGGCTGCTCAATTGTGGAAACATCAGCCTTAAATGGAGAAGGTACTAAGGATGCTGCGGCTAAGGCTATTGGTAATGCAGGCAAGGCAGCTCCCAAGCCGATTGTATTCCCCGTTGAGGTAGAAGAGGCACTGACTCAGATTCATCGCTTAATGGGAAATAGAGTTGCAGGCGCAAGTCAGCGCTGGCTTTTAGTAAAGCTTTTTGAACGAGACCAAGAGGTTTATAAAACTCTTAAGGTCAGCGAAGCAGAGCAAAAGGCTCTGGATGATATTATTACTATCTGTGAGGAGCAGCTGGACGACGACAGCGAAAGCATTATTACCAATGCACGTTACGAATATATTGGTCAGCTCATGAGTAAAGCTGTGAAAAAAGGCAGCGTTGGTATGACTACCTCCGATAAAGTTGACCGCATCGTTACTAATCGCTTTTTAGCACTGCCAATTTTTGCGGCAGTAATGTTCCTTGTTTATTACATTGCTGTAGAAACAGTTGGCACTATTGTAACTGATTTTACGAACGATACTCTCTTTGGTGAATGGATTATGCCATGGGCTCAGGCACAGCTGGAAGCGGCAGGCGCAGCTGATTGGATTGTGTCATTGGTAGTTGATGGTATTATTGGCGGTGTTGGCGCTCCCATTGGCTTTGCACCCCAAATGGCCATTGTGTTCCTGCTGCTGAGCTTTTTAGAGGACTGCGGTTATATGGCCCGCGTGGCCTTTATTATGGACCGCTTTTTCCGTCAGTTTGGTATGAGCGGTAAAAGCTTTATTCCCCTCTTGATTTCTTCTGGCTGCGGCGTTCCTGGTATCATGGCAACCCGAACTATTGAGAACGAAAAGGACCGTCGTCTGACTATCATGACCACCACCTTTATTCCCTGTGGTGCTAAGCTTCCTGTTATTGCGCTGCTTTCCGGCGCTATTATGGGCGGCGCCTGGTATATGGCTCCTATCATGTACTTTATTGGTTTCTTTGCTGTAGTGACATCCTGCATTATTTTGAAGAAATCCGATCTTTTCGCAGGTGACCCTGCTCCCTTTGTTATGGAGATGCCTCCTTATCATATGCCTCTTGCTAAGAATGTTCTGATTCATACCTGGGAGCGCGTAGCTGGCTTCCTGAAAAAAGCTGGTACGGTAATTTTCCTGTGCTGTGTAGTAATGTGGTTCCTGGCAAGCTGGGGTATGGCTGATGGCAGTCTGGCAATGGTAGAGGATGTTGAAAATAGCTTTATGGCTATTATCGGTGGCGCTATTGCTCCTATCTTTGCTCCCTTGGGCTTTAGCAGCTGGCAGTCAGTCGCAGCAGCATTCTCTGGTTTTGTGGCTAAGGAAGCAGTTGTCAGCACTATGGCAATTCTTTCTGGCTTGGCCGAAGCTACTGAAGAGGAGCCTGATTTGTGGAACGCAGTAATGGCCATGTTCCCCAGTGCTGTAGCAGCCTTCTCCTTCCTGGTGTTCAATCTGCTGAACTCTCCCTGCTTGGCAGCTGTTGCTACCATGAGCAGAGAAATGAACAGCAGCAAGTGGACCTGGGCTACCCTTTGCTTCCAGAATTTATACGCTTACAGCGTTTGTTTGATGATTTACCAGCTGGGCCGCGTCTTTGTAGGCGGTGAAGCCTTTGATGCTGGTACTGCAGTGGCTGTAATAATGCTGGTAGGCTTTATTTATCTGCTTGTCCGTCCTGCCAAAAAAGGCAGTGTTAATGTTTTGAGTGTTGAAGCTCGCTAAGAGTCATAGTCTGGCAGCTCTCATCCCTCCAAGAGAGCTGCCAGTACACTCGTTATAGAAAAGAGGTATATCATGGCAACTTGGATTGTTGGTTTAGTAATTATTGCAGCAGTATATTTTGCCGCAAAAAGTGTTTTGGCAACCCATAAAAGTGGTGGCTGTACAGGCTGCAGCTCCTGCTCCGGTGGCTGTAGTCATTGCACACAGCTAAAGGGTTTAGATGCTAAAAAGTAATTAATTTTTCAGGTTCGTTAGCAACCTCCAAGCAAAAATACCCTGAAAACAATTACTTGAAAATACATACACATACAGATTTACCCAGATTTCAGACAAATTCCTTCCAAATTGAAAGTAGGGTGAAAGGGCTGCCGCTGTCTATAAAGATGGCGGCAGTCTTTTTGTATTTATTTTGTCAGGCTGACTATAAAACTGTTGACACTGGTCTATTAAATTGTTAAGATATAACGTATAACAATATAATTTAATGGCTAAGAGCGGAAGGGTTGTCCTTGAGACCGGCAAAGAGAAGCAGCGTATTGGTGAAAGCTGTTGCGGAAAAGGATTACTGTAGTCCGGGAGCTGCTGCATTGAAATAGTAGTAGGTGCAGACGCATTGCACACGTTACGTGTTTGAGTGCCTCATAAATATTACAGTACCAGTTTAGCTGCAGTAGGTATGAGGAAGATAGGTGGTACCGCGTTTATACGTCCTGTTCATTATAAACAGGACGTTTTTTTATTGCTCAGCTGGTCTGAGATTAAATAAGCTAATTATCATTATTATTTTAGGAGGAATAGAAATGGCAGAAGAGCATAACATTCCTAAGGTTTATGACCCTGCTTCTGTTGAGAAGAAGTGGTATGAATTCTGGGAGAAAAATCGTTTATTCCATGCGGAGGTTGAAGAGGGCAAGGAAGCCTTCAGTATTGTAATTCCCCCTCCGAATATTACTGGTCAGCTGCATATGGGCCATGCACTGGATAACACACTGCAGGATATCCTGATCCGTTGGCACCGTATGATGGGTCACAATACCCTTTGGATGCCTGGCTATGACCATGCAGGTCTGGCAACTCAAATCAAGGTTGAAGAAGTAATTAAAAAAGAAGAGGGCAAAACCCGTTATGACCTAGGTCGTGAAGAATTCCTGAAACGCGTTTGGGAGTGGAAGGACCAATACGGCGACCGCATCATTAATCAGCTGAAGCATTTAGGCGTTTCCTGCGATTGGGAGCGTAAACGCTTTACCATGGATGAAGGCTGCTCCAAGGCTGTACGTGAGGTTTTCTGTGCTCTGTACGAAAAAGGCCTTATCTATAAAGGCACCCGTATTACCAACTGGTGCGTAAACTGCAACACTGCACTGAGCGATATTGAGGTTGAGCATAAGGATGATCCGGGTCATCTGTGGTATATCCAATACCCAGTTGTTGAAGAAGAAGGTACTTACCTGACAATTGCTACCACTCGTCCTGAAACCATGCTGGGCGATACTGCTGTAGCTGTAAATCCTGCTGATCCCCGCTATGGTCATCTGGTTGGCAAAACTCTGCGTCTGCCTCTGACTGACCGCGTTATTCCTATTATTGCTGACGACTACGTAGATCTGGAGTTTGGTACTGGTGCAGTTAAAATTACTCCGTCCCATGACCCCAATGACTACGAAATGGGTATTCGTCACAACCTGCCCAGCATTGTTGTTATCGGCATGAATGGTCTCATGACTGCTGAAGCTGGCAAATACGAAGGCCAAACTCGTGAAGAGTGCCGTAAAAATATCGTAAATGACCTGAAAGAACAAGGCTATCTGATTAAAATTGAAGAGCATGCTCACGCTGTTGGTCACTGCCAACGCTGCGGCAGCGTAGTAGAGCCTTTGGTATCTACCCAATGGTTTGTAAAAATGGAGCCTTTGGTTAAGGCTGCTGTTGATTGTGTTGAGGACGGTCGTACTCAATTCGTTCCTGAACGCTTCACCAAAACCTATACTGGTTGGATGGACAACATTCGTGACTGGTGTATTTCCCGTCAAATCTGGTGGGGTCACCGTATTCCTGTTTGGTACTGCGATGATTGCGGCGAAATGCATGCATCCCGCACTGATCTGACTGCCTGCCCCAAATGCGGCAGCACCAATATCCATCAAGACGAGGACGCACTGGACACCTGGTTCTCCAGCGCACTGTGGCCTTTCTCTACCATGGGCTGGCCTGAAAAGGATCCTCTGCTGAAGCAATTCTATCCTACCAGCGTTCTGGTAACCGGCTACGATATTATCTTCTTCTGGGTTGCAAGAATGCTCATTATGGGTATGGAATTCATGAAGGAAATTCCTTTCGAGAAGGTATTCATCCATGGTCTGGTTCGCGACAGCCAAGGCCGCAAGATGTCCAAATCTCTGGGCAATGGCATTGATCCTCTGGAAGTTATTGAAAAATACGGCGCTGATACCCTGCGCTTTATGCTGATTACCGGCAATACCCCGGGCAACGATATGCGCTTCTACTGGGAGCGTGTTGAAGCTACCCGTAACTTTGCCAACAAGATTTGGAATGCATCCCGCTTTGCTCTCATGAACATGGAGGGCTACGATCCTGATGCTAAGCTGGCTCCTTACACTCTGGCTGACAAATGGATTCTGTCCCGTCTGCAGCACACCTCCAAGAACGTTACTGAGATGCTGGGCAAATTTGAGCTTGGTGAAGCTGGCCGTATGATTTACGACTTTATCTGGGGCGAGGTATGCGACTGGTATATTGAGCTCGCTAAACCTCGTCTGTACAATAAAGAAAATCCTGAAGAGCGTGCAACCGCTCAGCATGTATTGGCTAAGGTTCTGACCAGCGCTATGCAGCTGCTCCATCCCTACATGCCTTTCATCACCGAGGAAATTTATCAATGCTTGCCGCATCAGGCTTCCAGCATTATGATTTCCAAGTGGCCTGAAGCTGAAGAAGCCCTGATGGACGATGAAGCAGAACGTCTTATGGGCGCTATTATGGAAAGCATCAAGGCTATCCGTAACATGCGTGCAGAAGTAAATGTACCGCCCGGAAAGAAAGTTCCTGCAATTATGCTGGCTGCAGCAGACCTGAAGGCTGGCGTAGAGGCTAATGCTAACTACGTACATCTGATGGGCGCAATCAGCGAGCTGACTGTTCTGGAAGATACTGCTGCTAAACCCGAAAACGCTATGGCTGCAGTTGTAAGCGGCATTGAGGTATATCTGCCTCTGGCTGGCCTCATTGATGTTGAAAAAGAAAACCAACGT
>URGS01000033.1 GCA_900547415.1 uncultured Phascolarctobacterium sp.
AAGCTGTTGGAAATATTAGTAAAATCTCCTGAGCGTGTGGAGCCTGTGTGTCCCATTTATGTTGAGTGCGGTGGCTGCCAGCTGCAGCATTTAAGCTACAAGGGACAGCTGGAAATGAAGCGTGCCCAGGTGCAGGCGGCGCTGAGCCGTATTGGTCATCTTGATATTGAAGCTCAGCCTGTAATTGGCTGCGCTAATCCTTGGAATTATCGCAATAAAATGCAATTCCCGGCAGCGATTAACGCTGAGGGTACGCTGAGCATTGGCTGCTACGCAGCATCTACTCACAGTGTTATTAACACCGATGGCTGTATGATTCAGAAGGAGGCCAACAATCAGGTGCTGCTGACTGTACGCAAATGGATGCAGCGCTTTGGCATTAGTGCCTATGATGAAAAAACAGGCAAGGGTCTCGTACGTCACGTTATGGCAAGAGTTGGCGTACACAGCGGCGAGGTTATGGCAGTGCTGATTACCTCTGCCTATGATATTCCTCATCGCAAGGAGCTTATTGAATGGCTTAAGAAATATGTCCCAGGTCTGGTAAGCATTATTCAAAATATTAATAAAAAGCCTACTAATATAATTATGGGCAATAAAACTCGTGTTATCTACGGCAGCTCTACTATTAAGGACAGTCTTGGTGCTCTGACCTTTAATGTTTCTGCTCAATCCTTCTTCCAGGTAAATAGTGAGCAGGCAGAAAAGCTGTATAATAAGGCTTTGGAGTTCGCCGCATTAAACGGTAGTGAAACTGTAGTGGATGTATACTGTGGTACTGGTACCATTTCGTTGTTCATGGCTAAGCACGCTAAAAAGGTGTATGGTATTGAAATTGTTGCGCCTGCTATTGAGGACGCTAAAAAGAATGCTGTAGATAATGGCTGTGACAATGCAGAATTTTTGCTGGGCGATGCTTCTGTAGAGCTGCCCAAGCTGTTGGAAGGCGGCGTACAGCCTGATGTAATTTTGGTTGACCCGCCTCGTGCAGGCTGTGAGGAAAAGGTGCTGGCAGCCATTGCAGGTGTAGCTCCTGAGCGTATTGTTTACGTATCCTGCAATCCTGCGTCCCTGGCTCGTGACTTGGCATTTTTGGAACAGCATGGCTATAAGACAGCAGTGGCTCAGCCTGTGGATATGTTCCCCGCTACCAGCCATGTTGAAACTGTCACCCTGCTCACCAGAAACTAAGCGACGCAATGAGCTGTTGGTGCAGTTCATGTGAATGACGTTGCCCCAGCTAAACCAATCAACAGACATACTATTTCTGATAATATTAGTGTGGACGATTTTAAATGATGAAACTGTTCTATATGTTGTCGTATGTTTGAACTAATGTTAATTATATAAACTTATTCCTAGAAAAAGGGCGTTAACTCATTTATTAGCGTGATGGGTTGACGCTCTTTGTTCACATTTACAGTCTTTTGGTAGTTGAAAAGCAGATATGGTTTTTCTGCAGCAATAGCAAAACATTGGTTTGCGAACTTTTTGTAACTGCTCTTTAAAAAGGACTTTGTCAATGGTACAATATAATAAAGAATTTTTATCCTTTGAACGGGGATGTAAATAAATTTTAGCAGAATAAACTGTAATAATATTGTACGAGGTGATTTGAGCTATGAAATTGATTTCCTGGAATGTTAATGGTTTACGTGCGTGTATGAATAAAGGCTTTGAGGATTTTCTGCGTGCTGCTGATGCAGATATTTTTTGTGTACAGGAGACTAAAATGCAGCGAGAGCAGGCTGAATTTGTTTTTGCGGGCTATGAGGAATACTGGAACAGTGCTGAAAAGAAGGGCTATTCCGGTACTGCAGTTTTTACTAAGGAAAAGCCAATCAACGTTACCTATGGCTTAGGTATTGAGGAGCACGATAAAGAAGGTCGTGTTATTACTGCTGAATACGAAAAGTTTTATCTTGTAACTGTTTATACCCCAAACTCTCAGCGTGAGCTGGCACGTCTTGACTACCGCATGACCTGGGAAGATGTTTTCCGTGACTATCTGCTGCAGCTGGACGCTAAAAAGCCTATTATTGTTTGCGGCGACCTTAACGTGGCAGCGGAGGAAATAGATTTAAAGAACCCTAAAACCAACCGCAAAAACGCAGGCTTTTCTGATGAAGAACGTGCAAAATTCCGCGAGCTTAAGGCAGCTGGCTTTGTGGACACCTTCCGTTATCTCCATCCTGAGGAGGTAAAATACAGCTGGTGGAGCTATATGTTCAAGGCTCGTGAAAAGAACGCAGGTTGGCGTATTGACTATTTTGTTGTTTCTGAACGAATTAAGGATTTGGTTCAGACTGCAGAAATTCATAATGAAATTTTTGGCAGCGACCATTGTCCTGTAAGCATCGAAATTAATCTTTAAGCTGGTGATACTATGGATTTTCAAATCAAGGCTCCCTTTGAGCCTGCAGGCGATCAGCCGGCGGCCATTGAAAAGCTGGCAGCAGGTGTTGAAGCTGGTATGCATACTCAGGTGCTTTTGGGTGCGACTGGCACTGGCAAAACCTATACTATTGCTCAGGTTATCAACAAGGTGCAGAAGCCTACTCTTGTTATAGCTCATAACAAGACCTTGGCTGCACAGCTGGCCAGTGAGCTAAAGGCATTTTTCCCTGACAACGCCGTAGAATATTTTGTGTCCTACTACGATTACTATCAGCCAGAGGCCTACATTCCCCAGTCCGATACCTATATCGAAAAGGATGCGTCCATTAACGACGAAATTGATAAGCTGCGTCACTCGGCGACCAGTGCTCTTTTTGAACGTCGTGACGTAATTATTGTGGCCAGCGTTAGCTGTATCTATGGCTTGGGTGCACCACAGGACTATTATGACATGGTACTGTCTCTGCGACTTGGTCAGGTTATAGACAGACAAAAAATTCTCCACAAGCTGGTGGAGATTCAGTATGATAGAAATGATATTGACTTTAAGCGTGGTACCTTCCGTGTTCGCGGCGATGTAATTGAGGTTATCCCCGCGGCCTATGGTGAGAAGGCTATTCGTATCGAAATGTTTGACGATGAGGTTGACCGTCTGTTGGAGTTTGATGTTCTGACTGGCGAAATTTTGGCCCAGCGTAACCACGTGGCTATTTTCCCTGCGTCCCACTATGTTACCAGTCGTGAAAACCTGGAGCGTGCTATGGACGATATTAGAGTAGAGCTTGACGAGCGTCTCAAGGAGCTGAACAGTAATTTTAAGCTGCTGGAGGCACAGCGTTTGGAACAGCGTACTAATTACGACCTGGAAATGATGAATGAAATGGGCTATTGCTCCGGCATTGAAAACTATTCCCGTCATTTGGCAGGACGTAAGGCCGGGGAAGCACCATTTACCTTAGTAAATTATTTTCCTAAGGACTTTTTACTGGTAGTGGATGAATCCCACGTAACCTTGCCGCAGATTAGAGCTATGTATGCAGGCGACCGTTCCCGCAAGGAAATGCTGGTGCAGCATGGTTTCCGTCTGCCCTCTGCCTTTGATAATCGTCCTTTGACCTTTGATGAGTTCCAGGCACAGATTAATCAGGCTATTTATGTTTCTGCAACTCCTGCCAACTACGAGCTGGAGCAGGCAGACCAGGTCGTGGAGCAGATTATTCGTCCTACAGGTCTTTTGGACCCTGAAATAGAAATTCGCCCCATTAAGGGACAAATAGATGATTTGCTCAGTGAAATCAATAAGGTTGCTGCTCAAAACGAGCGTGTTTTGGTGACAACGTTGACCAAGCGTATGGCAGAGGATTTGACAGAGTATCTGAAGCAGGCAGGTATCAAGGTTCGCTATCTCCATTCAGATATTGCTACTATTGAACGTGCAGAGATTATTGACTCCCTGCGTGCTGGTAAGTTTGACGTTTTAGTAGGCATTAACCTGCTTCGTGAGGGTCTTGATTTGCCTGAGGTATCCCTGATAGCTATTTTAGATGCAGATAAGGAAGGCTTCCTCCGCAGCGATACTGCCATGATTCAGACTATTGGTCGTGCTGCCCGCAACGCTCACGGACGTGTAATTATGTACGCGGACCGTATTACGGACAGTATGCAGCGTGCCATTGACGAAACAAACCGTCGTCGAGAAAAGCAGGATGCTTATAATAAGGAGCATAACATCATTCCTAAAACTGTCTACAAAGAGCAGCGTCAGCTTATTAAGCTGACTAGAGTTGCAGATGATGAGGAAACATCGTCCTTTGGCAGCAAGAAGCTGAAGCAAAAGTCCGTCAAGGAGCTGAACGCTATGGCCAAGGAGCTGGAAAAGCGGATGCAGGAGGCAGCCAAGGTGCTGGACTTCGAGGCGGCGGCAGAGCTGCGTGACCAGCTTATTCTTGTTAAAGGGCAGCTTGGACAAACACTGACTCCTAAGAAAAAGACTAAAAAGAAGTAATTTAAGCAGTATTTCAGCAGCAAATGAGTAGCTTTGGCTGTTTGCAGAGTTTTTGGCATAAGCACAAAGCAGTTCTGGAATATTTTGTAGTAAGTATATAGAAGTAGTTTTAATAGAGAAGTAAAGAAAGAGATAGCTATGCAAGAGAAGTTAATTGTAAAAGGTGCTCGTCAGCACAATTTGCAGAACATTACTGTGGAAATTCCCCGCAATAAGATGGTTGTGGTGACCGGACTTTCTGGCAGCGGTAAATCCTCCCTGGCCTTTGATACTATTTACGCCGAAGGTCAGCGTCGCTATGTGGAATCATTGTCTGCCTATGCTCGTCAGTTTTTAGGACAGATGGATAAGCCGGATGTGGATTATATTGAAGGTCTGAGTCCCGCTATTTCCATTGACCAAAAAACCACTAGCCGCAACCCCCGTTCTACTGTGGGTACCGTAACAGAAATATATGACTACCTGCGTTTGCTCTTTGGCAGAGCAGGTGAGCCCCATTGTCCTCAGTGCGGCAAGATTATTGAACAGCAAAGCGTACAGCAGATTGTAGACCGTGTGCTGGAGCTGGAGCAGGGAACACGCTTTATGGTTATGGCTCCACTTGTGCGAGGCCGTAAGGGCGAGCATCAGCGGGTGTTGGACGAAATGCGCCGCGGCGGCTATGTACGTGTATATGTGGACGGCGAGGTACGTACTTTAGACGAAGAAATAAATTTAGATAAACGCAAAAAGCACAGCATCAGCGTTATTATTGACCGCCTTGCTGTTCGTGACAATATCCATCAGCGCTTGGCAGATTCTGTAGAAACAGCCCTTAAGCTGGCAGATGGCTTTGTGGAGGTTGCAGTCCTTGGTGACCATGAGGAGGTTATGCTCTTTAGTGAGCATTTTGCCTGCAACGACTGCGGCATCAGTCTGCCTGCTATTGAGCCGCGTTTGTTTTCCTTTAATAATCCTTATGGCGCTTGTCCTGATTGTACTGGCCTTGGCTATTACAGCGAGTTTGATAGGGAGCTAATCATTCCTGATGGGGATAAAAGCTTTGCAGAACGCTGTTTGGCGCCCTTTACCAATAATTTGAACTCCTATTTTATGAAGCAGTTAGGTGCAGTTTTGGCTGCTTATGGCTATTCCTATGATACTAAATGGAAGGATATTTCTCCTGAAATTCAGGAAAAGCTGTGGCTAGGTACTGGTGAAGAGGAAAAGTTCCAGTTCTGGTATGAAAATCTTAATGGTGAAACAAAGCTCTACAACACTGCCTTTGAGGGTATCTTAGGCGTGCTGAAAAAGCGCTATAAGGAGGCCTACAGCGATGCTCAGCGTCAGGATTTAGAGGAGTATATGACTAGTATTCCCTGTCCAACCTGTCATGGTCAGCGCTTAAAGCAAGAGGTTTTGGCTATTCTCATCGGCGGCAAGAATATCTGCCAGATTACGGCAATGACTGTTCGTGAGTGCATAAGCTTTTTCCAAAATCTCAAGCTCAATTATCGTCAGGAGATTATTGCTAAGCAGGTGCTGAAGGAAATTTTGGCAAGGCTGCAATTTTTAAATGATGTAGGACTTGATTATCTGACCTTGGATAGAGCTGCAGGAACCCTGTCCGGCGGCGAGGCCCAGCGTATTAGATTGGCAACCCAGATTGGCAGCGGTCTTACTGGCGTGCTGTATATTTTAGACGAGCCCAGTATTGGCCTTCACCAAAGAGATAATGGTAGACTTTTGGAAACCCTTAAGCATTTGCGTGATTTGGGCAATACTCTAATCGTAGTAGAGCATGATGAGGAAACAATGTATGCAGCGGATCAGATTATTGACATTGGTCCTGGTGCTGGTTCTTTAGGTGGTCACGTGGTGGCTCAGGGAACTGCGGAGGAAATCAAGAACGTTGAGGAGTCTGTTACCGGTGCCTACCTTAGCGGCAGACGCTTTATTCCTGTTCCCAAAAAGCGTCGTCCCTGCGATGGTCGTTATCTGACCATTAAGGGTGCACGTGCCAATAATTTGAAAAATATCGACGTTTCCATTCCTTTGGGAGTTTTGACTGTTGTAACTGGTGTCAGCGGCAGCGGCAAATCAACTTTAATAAACGATATTCTCTATAATTCCTTGGCCAGCAAGCTGCAGGGAGCTCACCTCCGCCCAGGAGAGCACGATGGTATTGAGGGACTGGAGCTGACGGACAAGGTTATAAACATAGACCAATCTCCCATTGGCCGCACACCTCGTTCCAATCCTGCTACCTATACTGGTGTATTTGACAGTATTCGTGAGCTTTTCAGCCTGACTAATGAGGCCAAAATGCGTGGCTATAAATCTGGACGTTTCAGCTTTAACGTTAAGGGCGGACGCTGCGAGGCCTGCAAGGGTGATGGTGTAAACAAAATTGAAATGAACTTTTTGCCAGATGTCTACGTTCCCTGCGAGGTTTGCCATGGTGCCCGCTATAATCGTGATACATTAGAGGTACACTACAAAGGAAAAACCATAGCAGATGTGCTGGATATGACTGTCAGCGAGGCCTGCGAATTCTTCAAGAATCTGCCTCGTATTCATCGCAAGCTGGAGGTTTTGGAGGACGTTGGCCTTGGTTATATCCATTTAGGTCAGGCGGCAACCACACTTTCCGGCGGCGAGGCACAGCGCGTTAAGCTGGCAACAGAGCTGTCACGCCGCAGCACTGGTA
Organism: uncultured Phascolarctobacterium sp.; assembly: GCA_900547415.1. GTDB lineage: Bacteria > Bacillota > Negativicutes > Acidaminococcales > Acidaminococcaceae > Phascolarctobacterium_A. The sequence continues at coordinate 7,092 of URGS01000033.1, forward strand.
AGACTATCTATATTTTGGACGAGCCTACTACAGGTCTGCATATTGCCGACGTACATAAGCTGCTGGAGGTATTGCAGCGCTTAGTAGAGGGTGGCGACAGCGTAGTAGTTATTGAGCATAATCTTGACGTAATCAAGGTTGCTGACTATATCATCGACCTGGGACCTGAGGGCGGTGACAAGGGCGGCACTTTAGTGGCTTGTGGTACTCCTGAGGAGGTTGCCAAGGTCAAAAAGTCCTATACTGGTCAATATATCAAGCAATATCTTGATGCTGCTAAAAAGAATGGGTGGATGGTATGACCGAGCAAAATCAGTTCAGCGACAGCATAAAGAACGCGTTGGCAGTGCTTCCTGACAAGCCTGGCGTTTACCTGATGCACGATGCAACGGGCAAGGTTATCTATGTTGGCAAGGCTGTAGTGCTGAAGAATCGTGTTCGCAGCTATTTCCGCAATCTGGCGTCCCATACTCCTAAGGTTAAGGCCATGGTGGCAAAAATTGCTGAGATTGAAACCATTGTTACCAGCAGCGAGGTAGAGGCGCTTATTTTAGAGTGCAATCTAATCAAGAAATATCGTCCACGCTATAATATTATGCTTAAGGACGATAAAACATATCCCTATCTGAAGGTGACTATGCAGGAGGATTTTCCTAGGCTGGTAGTAACCCGCAGACAGGCTCGTGACGGTGCCAAGTATTACGGTCCCTATGCTGATGCAGGTGCCATGCACGCTACGGTCAAGCTGCTGAGAGGAATGTTTCCTCTGAGAACCTGCCGCAAAATGAATCCTGACAGACCTTGCTTAAATTATCATATTAAGCGCTGTCTGGCTCCCTGTGCCGGCTATGTCAGCAGGACTGAGTATAGTAGTATGATCAAATCTGTCTGCATGGTGCTTGATGGACGTACTAATGAGCTGGAGCGTGATTTGCAGCGGCGTATGCAGGAGGCTGCCGAAAACTACGCCTTTGAGGAAGCGGCACGACTGCGCGATCAGCTGCAGGCGGTACAGCGTCTCAACGAACAGCAAAAGGCTGTGACTAATAACGGCGGCGACATGGACGTTATTGGCTATGGTCAGGATATTACAGGCAGCTGTATTCAAATCTTTTTTGTTCGTAAGGGCAAGCTCATTGGCAGGGATAACTTTTTCCTGCATAATGATGGTGATAGTGCTGTGGAGGTTCTTAGTGCCTTTATTAAGCAGTACTACAACGAGGCAACCTTTATCCCCAAGGAAATTGTACTGCCCTTTACCTTGGAGGACGAGGATAAGGAAACTGTAGAAGCGTGGTTGACAGAGCGTAGCAGTCGCAAGGTTGAGCTTGTTGTGCCTCAGCGTGGCGTCAAGAAGGAGCTTTTAAAGCTTGCCAACGACAACGCAGTGAAGCTGCTGGAGGAGCGCTTGCGTAAGGGCAGCTTATCTTTGAAAAATGACGTGGAGGCAGCAGAGGAGCTGCAGCAGGTGCTGGGCATTGACCATGCTTTGGAGCGTATGGACTGCTTTGATATTTCCCATACTCAGGGTACTGAAACAGTTGCGTCCATGGTTGTTTTTCGCAATGGCAGCATTAGCAAGAAGGATTATCGCAAGTACAAGATTGTTTCTGCCGAAGGCAAGCCTGATGACTTTAAATCCATGCAGGAGGTTGTTTATCGCCGATATAAGGACTATGAGGATTTGCCCAGTCTGGTTGTTATTGACGGTGGCAAAGGTCAGCTAAGCTCTGCCTTGGAGGTTATCCGCGGGCTTGGTCTTCATGACCTGCCTGTTGTTGGTCTTGCGGAGCGCAACGAAGAAATTTTTCTGCCCCATCAAAGCAAGAGCATTATGCTGGACAGAGATTCAGCAGCGCTGCATTTAATTCAGCGTATTCGTGACGAGGCTCACCGCTTTGCAATTACATTCCACCGTAAGCTGCGCACTAAGCGTAATCTGGTGTCTGTTCTTGACCATGTAGATGGCATTGGTCCTAAGCGCAGACAGGCTCTTTGGAAAGCCTTTAAAACTATAGATGCTATGAAAGCCGCAAGCGTAGAGGAGCTGGCTGCAGTTGATGGAATGAATAGTGCTGCGGCACAGACATTGTACGACTTTTTTAGGCTGGATTTGCCTGAAAAGAAAAGTGCTTTACGATAATTATTATTTATTAAAGAATTCGTATATTGTTCACATTTCTATGTAGGCAAGAGTATTTTAATATGTTATAATAAATTTAACGAAATTAACATTAAAGGAGATGAAAGATAATGGCAAAATGGGTATGTGATATCTGCGGTTACGTATATGATCCCGAAGTTGGCGATCCGGATAACGGTGTTGCAGCAGGCACTGCTTGGGAAGATGTTCCTGAGGATTGGGTTTGCCCCCTGTGTGCAGTAGGCAAGGATAACTTCAGCCAACAATAATTTGCAAATTTAAGAGGCGCTCTGAGTGTAGAAAATCTTTCCTCACTTGGAGCGCTTTTTGCGTCCTTTTTTAGAAAGTAAAAGTGCAGACGTTAGAAAAAATATAGCTGATATTAGTCATGCCTATATTGATAATATAAGTATAAATGGCAGTCATTTTCTATCAAAGATTACGAGTGAGGATGACGATTATAGTAAAAGTGGAAATGTTTTAGACAGTAGTGCTTTTGTTAGTGATGTTGTATTTATTTGGAGACATTGTGCTAATCATCTTTTATCTGTCTATACGGGATTAATTACATGAGCAGAGCTATGACCTCTCATACAATAGACAAACTAAAAAGTATCTGTTAAAATAGGCCACGGAAAATTTTAAGCTTTTCAAATGCAGTAATATTTTAAAATATAATCAGGAGGAAATAGTTTCGATTATGGAACGAATTTACGACATTATGCCCATTGTTTCTGGAATCTGTTTTGGGTCTGCAGGAATTTTTGTGCGGGAATTAAGTGAAAACATGAACAGTACATCCATTATTTCATCACGAATAATATTAGCTATTTTTCTTCTTGGATTATGGATTGCTGTCAATTATCCGATGTATTTTAGGATAAAGCTAAAAGATAGTTGGATTTTTGCTGGAGCAGGTATTCTTGGAACATTGGGATTAAACCTATGTTATAATTTTTCAATTAATGAACTCTCCCTTTCGCTGGCTGCAGTATTAATAGCCTTGGCTCCAATTTTTGTGATTGTTTTTGCCTTTTTTCTTTTTGGTGAAGTAATTAGTAAAAAGAAGATTATCAGTATTATTTTTGCCTTGGTTGGATGTGCTCTGACTAGTGGAGTTTTTGAAAATAATACAAGCATGCATTGGACTTGGATTGGTATTTTGGCAGGAAGTGCAAGCGCAGTTTTTTATGCACTATACAGTATATTTTCCAAAGTAGGAATGGAGAGAAGGTATCCGGCACTTACAATTACCTTTTATAGTATGTTAGTAATTGCCATTACTCTGCTGCCGTTTACTCAGTGGGAAAATATTGCTAATTATGTTGCTGCTAATCCCATAAGAAATACACTGTTCATGGTGATGCATTCCTTATGTACAGCAGTGTGTCCCTATGCTTTTTATACTGTAGCACTGGACCATATGGAGGCAGGAAAGGCGTCGATTCTTTGTTCTTGCGAACCAGTTGCGGCAATGTTATTTGGCCTTTTCTTTTTTGGAGAAATTCCAACAGTTCTTTCTGTCACGGGACTTGTAATTGTATTGTTGGCACTTGCCCTGCTTGTGCTTTCGGATAAAAAGCAGGCAGTGATGGCGAGAAATGAATAACTTCAAATTTGGCATATAAAAAACGTGTACACTCAGTAGAGTATACACGTTTTACTTTTCTAGTTATTCAATTTAGGCAGCCTTTTCTACAGCTTGGGCTTCTGCTCTGGCAGATGGATTTTGAACTGCAGACTGAGACTTAGACTGTGGAGCAGCTTCTGCAGGTTTTGCTCCTACAAAGCTTTTGTTAAGTACGTTGTAGGTTACTGCTTCCTTCTGAGGGACGCCGTTAACCTTGACGTTGCCTTCAAAGTTGGCCAGCTTTGTTTTCCAGTTAAAGGAGCCATTGTCAGCACTGATGATTACTGCACCTGTAACAAAGCTGCAGTTACCGGTAACGTAGGCAGTGTGTGTTTTGTGATAAACATCAACTTTGTCGCAATGGAATTTAAGGTCATCATAGGTAAGAGTGATGTTTCCTTGACCATGAACCTCAAGCTTATAAAGGGAAACCATGGTTTGGTCACCAGTAATGGTAAGCATTGTATCGTGGGCAGGAAACTGTACATAAACATTGCCCTGCAGGTCATACACGCCTGTAAGAGGATTAAAGGTACGTGTATCGCTTTTAATAACAGGCTCAGCCGCCAGACACAGACTGGGAATGAGCATTATAATTGCTGTAATCAGAATAAGAAGCTTTTTCATCGTAATTACCTCATAAATTGTATGGGAAATGAACTTGATTTTTAGCGTACCATATATTATAGTATTTTTTTATAGTCACTGCAATAGGAAAAAGGAATAATTTTAGAATTTTTCAAGAAAAAAAGAGGATTTTACCAATATACATTGAATATAGAGAATGTACCGAATATTGTGGAGGCAAAAAGTATGAGTGTTAACGAGGAGTATGAAAATTTCAAAGAGCGTGTGCGTAGTACTGCGAACATCGTTGAAGTTATTTCAAGCTATGTAACACTCAAGAAGCGCGGTCATAAATATTGGGGATGCTGCCCCTTCCATGGTGAAAAAACACCATCCTTTTCGGTGGATCCGTCTAAGAATATGTTTTATTGCTTTGGTTGTCACGAGGGTGGAGATATCTTCAAGTTTATTATGAAGAGCGAAAACTGTGGCTTTGTTGACGCGTTGAAGCTCTTGGCCAAACGCTATGGAGTGCCTGTTCCGGAGCGCCAGAAAACGGCGGCGGAAATAAAAAGGGAGCAGAAAAATAAGCGTATTTATGATACTAATGCAATGGCGGTGCGTTTCTTTCAGGCCTGTCTTTTGAAAACAGACTATGGCAAGGAGGCTTTGGCCTATCTGAAGGGACGTGGCATTACAGAGGAAATCATAAATAGCTTTTCCATAGGCTATGCCTTGAATAACTATACGGCTCTTACGGCATCACTGGAAAGAAGGGGATTTTCCAAGGAGCTGCTCATGGAAGCAGGCCTTGCTCTAAAGGGCAAGGGTGTTTATGACAAATTCCGTAACAGGGTGATGATTCCTATTAAGGATCCGAGAGGTCGTGTTGTAGGCTTTGGCGGACGCGTTTTAGATGACAGCACTCCCAAATATCTGAATACCGGTGAAACGGAATGGTTTAACAAAAGACATCTGCTATTTGGCTTTGATATAGCTTTGGCTGAAATTCGTAGGCAAAAGCAGGCTATAGTTGTGGAGGGCTATATGGATGCAATCAGTCTGCATGCAGTAGGGATAACCAACGTAGTAGCATCTATGGGTACAGCCTTTGCGACTGAACAGGCCAAGCTGCTTCAGAGAGCGGCGGAGGAGGTAGTTTTTTGTTATGACAGCGATGCAGCTGGACGCAGAGCGTCAGTACGTGCCGTAAGTATTGCCAGAGAGGCAGGCCTAAGGGTGCGTGTAGCAGCAGTTCCGGATGGCAAGGATCCTGATGAATATATTAGACATTATGGCAAAGATGGATTTATTCAGGTGATAAAAAATGCGCAAAATGGCATTGATTTTCAGATGAATGAAACAATAAGTCAAAATAATGTTACAAATTTAGCAGGAAAAGTTGAGGCTGTGTCGAATATACTACCATTCCTATTAGAATGTAAAAATGAGATTGAGATAGCTGAACATATCAGACGGCTGGCTCAAAGGCTTACTATTGACGAGGGCTTGATTACAGAGGAGTTTAGGAAGGTCGCACGCAAAGGAGCGACAAAAATGGAGAGAGTTCCTGTACAAGCACCTGTACAACGCAGCAACAGCGCTGAACAACAGGCCGAAGCAATGCTTTTGGCCGTGCTGCTGGAGCAGCCTGGAAAGGCGTTGGACTGTGTTGATATTGTTGATAATGTAGGCTTTAGTAATCCTGTCTATGGGCAGATTTTCCGATTACTTTTAGAGCAGTCACATAACACCCCTGCTGATATGGATATGCTATACGATAGTCTGGATGCTGACGCTGCTTCTGTGCTTGCAGGAATCGTTTCCCGGCATAACCCGGAAGGTGACAGAGCGATGATTATGAACGATTGCCTGAGGCAAATGCAGCGTCTGTATCTGGAAAAAGAGTACGAGAAGCATTGTCAGTTAGCTGAGCAATATGAGAAAACAGCTGATGCGCGATTTATGGACGAGTTAATGGAGAGTCAAAGGATCAAGAATGAAATCAAAAAACTCTACAGATAATAAATTGAATAAGAAAGAATTGGAGGGAGGGGACACCATGGCGAACGATACTAATAAATTAACACAAGAGCATATTGATGAGCTTGTAGCTAAGGGTAAGGCTAAGAACGGTGTTCTCACCTATGCAGACGTGACCAAGGCTATTAAGACTTTGGATGTTACTCCTGATGATATTGAGCACCTGTATGATGCTATAATTTCCAAGGGCATTACCTTGTCTGATGACGAGGAGGATGACGATATTATGCCGGTTGTTGATGGCAATGCTGACGATAATGATGAAATCAGCGAAGCTGAGCTGGCAAATATGAGCGTTCCTGAGGGCGTCAATATTGATGACCCGGTACGTATGTACCTGAAGGAAATTGGTCGCGTTCCCCTGCTGGTAGGCGAGGACGAGATTAAGCTGGCAAAACGTATGGATAAGGGCAGACAGGCTGACCGTATTCTGCGTGGCAAGAAAATTGCTTTAGAGGCTCCTGTATTCAGTGGTACTGAAAATACTAAAGAGCTTTTGGATATGTATGATAAATACATGGCGGATGAGTGGCATATGACCACTATGCGCTCTGTTTTCAAGGTTGCAGACCTTATTAAAAGGCGTCAGCTGGAATGCAATCCTTATACAATTGATGATTATCAGGATTTGATTTTTGAATTTACTCGTGACGAGCGTCTGCATCTGCAGCGTTTGATGGTTGAGCAAAAAACTCTGATTCCTGATTGCGAGCGACTTGTTGTAGACAAGCCTACCAGTGATAAAGACCTGCATTTCCTTTATCAGCTGAATGCATTGCTGGAGGAAATCAAGACCCGTATTGGTGACGGTCGTGAGCAGGATGCTGCTGTAATCGATAAATATATGGATATGGAGGATGAGTATAAAAAGCTTCTCAAGGCTGTACGTCAACAGGGCGAGGATGCTAAAAAATGCTTGTCCGAAGCTAACCTGCGTCTGGTTGTAAGTATTGCTAAGCGTTATGTTGGCAGAGGTATGCTGTTCCTTGATTTGATTCAAGAGGGCAATTTGGGCTTGATTAAGGCTGTTGAAAAGTTTGACTACAATAAGGGCTTTAAATTCAGTACCTATGCTACCTGGTGGATTCGTCAGGCAATTACCCGTGCTATTGCAGATCAGGCACGTACAATCCGTATTCCGGTACATATGGTTGAAACTATTAATAAGCTTATTCGCGTTTCCCGTCAACTGCTTCAGGAGCTGGGCCGTGAGCCTCAGCCTGAGGAAATTGCTAAGGAAATGGATACCTCCGTTGATAGAGTTCGTGAAATTATGAAGATTGCTCAAGAGCCTGTTTCTCTGGAAACTCCTATTGGTGAAGAGGAAGATTCTCATTTAGGAGATTTTATTGAAGACCAGGATGCGCCGGCTCCTGCTGATGCTGCATCCTTTACTCTGCTGCGTGAACAGTTGGAGGAGGTTCTGGAAACTCTTACAGTTCGTGAAAAACGTGTTCTGGAGCTGCGCTTTGGCCTTGAGGATGGACGTTCCCGTACACTGGAAGAGGTTGGTCAGCACTTTGGCGTAACACGTGAACGTATTCGTCAAATTGAAGCGAAGGCTCTGCGCAAGCTGCGTCATCCTAGCAGAAGCAAACGTTTGAAGGACTTTTTGGAATAGTTATTGACAAAAAGTTATATATATTATAAAATAATAACGTTAACTAAATGTCTGGGCCTATAGCTCAGTGGTAGAGCCGCCGGCTCATAACCGGCTGGTCGTAGGTTCGAACCCTACTGGGCCCACCATTACTTAACTTGTGCGAACTATGATGTTTGCCGAGCTAAGAACCCATGTCAGGTGTTAATAGTAAGACGGTGATTGGAAATTCCAGTCACCGTCTTTTTATGTTTCGATAAATATCTTTGTCAGTGCACGGAATTTACTAAAACTGTGCTATAATTTTTACATAGGCATTGGCATAAAAATATATAAGCTTTGGAGGTTAATAGCGATGATTCGTGAGATAGTTCGTGATGAAGAATTTTTAGGGCGAAAGAGTGATACAGCCAGCTTTATGGACATGGCAGTAGCTCAGGATTTGCTTGATACATTGGCTGCCCACTCTGACCGCTGCGTAGGCTTGGCGGCTAATATGATAGGTGTACGCAAGCGTATTATTGCCGTTAATTTAGGACCTGTTAATGTGGCTATGTTTAATCCTGTAATCGTTAAAAAGTCCGGAAAGTACATGACTGAGGAGGGGTGCCTTTCTTTAGAGGGAGAGCGGATGACGGCCCGTTATCAAAAGATTGTAGTAGAATATCAGGATATGAATTTTAAAAAGCAGCGCCAGACTTTCATTGATTTTCCTGCACAGATTATTCAGCACGAAATTGACCACTGTGAAGGAATTATAATTTAAGCTTGTGAAAGTGGCTCGAGTGTGAAGATGCTCAGAATGTTTTTGTATTAGAAGCTATATTGGAAATTCAATATTGAAACTGAATAAATTTTCTTATCGAAAAGCATTGCTTCATTTTTGTTCCATTCTATACAAAAAAGATGAAAAAATTCTTGTGCATTGACGAAACTTATGGTATAATACTTCGAGTGTAAAAATACACACGCAGAGGAATTTGTCTGCTGTCTGCACTGGCCGTGCAGTAATGACTTAAGCCGAACTCTGCGGAGGAAAAAACAGGAGGAATTCAAAAATGGCTATTATTTCTATGAAACAATTACTTGAAGCTGGTGTACATTTTGGTCACCAAACCCGTCGTTGGAACCCTAAAATGGCTCCTTACATCTTCACCGAGCGTAACGGTATCTACATCATCGACCTGCAAAAAACCGTTAAAAAGGTTGACGAAGCTTACAACTTCATCCGTGAGGTTGCTGCTTCCGGCAAAAGCATTCTGTTCGTAGGCACCAAAAAACAAGCTCAAGAAGCTATGAAAGACGAAGCTACCCGCTGCAACATGTTCTTCGTTAACGAGCGTTGGCTGGGCGGCATGCTGACCAACTTCAAAACCATCCAAACCCGTATCGCACGTCTGCGTAAACTGGAAGCTATGGAAGCTGACGGCACTTTCGACGTTCTGCCTAAGAAAGAAGTTATCGGTCTGCGCCATGAAATGGAAAAACTGACCAAATATCTGGGCGGCATTAAAGACATGAAAGAACTGCCGGGCGCTATGTTCATCGTTGACCCCCGCAAAGAGCACATCGCTGTTCTGGAAGCTCACAAACTGAACATTCCTATCGTTGCTACTGTTGACACCAACTGCGATCCTGACGAAATCGATCATGTAATCCCTGCAAACGATGACGCTATCCGCGCTGTAAACCTGCTGACTGCTAAAATGGCTGACGCTGTTCTGGAAGGCCGTCAAGGTATGCAAACCGAAGAAACTGCTGAAGCTGTTGCTGACGCTGAATAATTTATAAACGTATAATTTAGGAGGAAGAACTAATGGCTATTACTGCTGCTATGGTTAAAGAACTGCGCGAAACTACTGGCGCAGGTATGATGGACTGCAAAAAAGCTCTGACCGCTTGCGACGGCGACATGGAGAAGGCTATCGACTTCCTGCGTGAAAAAGGCCTGTCTACCGCTAAGAAAAAAGCTGGCCGTATTGCTGCTGAAGGTGTTGTTGCTTCTTACATTAGCGACGACGCTAAAGTTGGCGTAATCGTAGAAGTTAACTGCGAAACTGACTTCGTAGCTAAAACTGATAATTTCAAAGAACTGGTTGGCGCTATTGCTGCTCACGTTGCAACTGCTAACCCGGCTGACATGGACGCTCTGCTGGCTTCCAGCATGGGTGACCAAACCGTTGGCGAACTGGTTACCGCTAGCATCGCTAAAATCGGTGAAAACATTTCTCTCCGCCGCTTCGCTCGTTACGAAGTAGCTGAAGGTATGGTTTCCGCTTACATTCATGGCGGCGGCAAAATCGGCGTTCTGGTAAAACTGACCGCTGGTGATGCTGAACTGGGCAAGGACATCGCTATGCAAATCGCTGCTGCTAAACCGTCCTACCTGAACCGTGAGCAAGTTCCTGCTGTTGAGCTGGAGCACGAGAAAGAAGTTCTGTCCGAACAAGCTCGTCAAGAAGGCAAACCTGAAAACATCATCGAGAAAATGGTTATCGGCCGTATCAACAAATACTACAAAGAAGTATGCCTGATTGACCAAGAATTCGTTAAGGATCCTGACCTGACCATCGCTAAACTTCTGAAAAACCACAATGCTGACGTAGTAGAATTCGCTCGTTTCCAAATGGGCGAAGGTATCGAAAAGAAACAAGAAGACTTCGCTGCTGAAGTTATGTCTCAAATCGGTAAATAATCTGCTTACTGCTAACATTAAGGCGCATCTTAGGATGCGCCTTTTTTGTTGTATATAGAAAACCCCGCGTTAGACGCGGGGTTCAAAAAAGCTTAAGCGTTCC
>URGS01000034.1 GCA_900547415.1 uncultured Phascolarctobacterium sp.
CGCTTAAGCTTTTTTGAACCCCGCGTCTAACGCGGGGTTTTCTATATACAAAAAAGACATTGCCCTGCAATTACAGGAGCAATGTCTTTCATCATATTTCTTATATCTGCTAATCAGCCAATACCGCCGTAAATCAGACCTAAAATCATGATTACAACAGTCAGAGGCACATACAGGAACTTGGCGGTTTTACCAAAGATCTCGCTTAAAGGACCATGGCCTTGCTCCAGCTCTTTGCGAATTTCATCCCAACCCAGAATGTAGTAAATGGAAATAGCACCAAGCACTGCCCCAAAGGGAACAATGATAATGGAAACAAAGTCCATCCAAGCACCAACCTTAGGTTCTGCCTCAATGAAGATACCAACACCGAGAGCAAGAGCACTGGCGATTACAACAGCAAGCTTACGAGGAAGCTTGAAGTTCTTCTGCCAGCTTTCACTTACTGCCTCCAGCATATTGATAAGGGAGGTAATACCTGCAAAGAAAACTGCCACAAAGAAGAAGATTGCGAAGAACTGACCCATTGGCATTTGTTGGAACACCTTGGGCAGAGTCAGGAAAATCAGAGAAGGACCGCGGTCAGCACCAATGCCAAAGGAGAATACTGCAGGCATGATTGCCAAAGCGGACAGCATTGCTGCTATAGTATCATAGCAGGCAGTACGCAAGGATGCGTTGGGAATATCTTCCTTCTTATCCAGGTAAGCACCGTAAACAATCATACCACTACCAGTAATGGACAAGGAGAAAAAGGCCTGACCCATAGCCATAATCCATGTATCAACACGGAGCAACTTTTCCCATTGGGGAATAAAGAGGAATTTGTAGCCTTCAATGCTGTTAGGCAGGAAGAATACCCACACTGCCAAAAACAGGAAGAGTACAAAGAACAAAGGCATTAAAATCTTGCTGACCTTTTCAATACCACCGCTAACGCCAAAGAGCAGTACTGCAGCAGTAAAGCCAATTACCAGCACGTGCCACAGTACACTGCCATATTCGCCTGTCGCCATCGCAAAGTATTGACCAGGATCTGCAGTCATAAGCACACCTGTTACGGATCCCCACAGGGAGCGTAAAATCCAGCCAAGAATAACAGCATAGCCAATAGCAATACCCAAGCTGCCCATAAGAGGAATCCAGCCTAAAGCACGGCCTAAGCCCTGCAGCTTGCGTTTTGCAAAGCAATAAGCATAAGCACCAAGGGTACCTGTTTCTGCTCTGCGTCCAATAGCAAACTCAGCAGAAAGGCCAACCCAGCCAAATAAAGCTATAAAAAATAAATAAGGCAGCAAAAATGCTGCACCACCATACTCACCTAAGCGGTAGGGGAACATCCAGATATTGCCCAGACCAACTGCTGAGCCAACGCAGGCTATTACAAAGCCGAATGATGAGGTAAAACCTCCGTTTTGGTGAGATTCATTATTATTCTGTTTCAATTTCGTCTTCCTTTCTACGCTGCAGCCTAGCTGCACTACTAAAAATTTGTAAAAACCTAAAACATTCTTACAATACTACCTCTATACCATAACAGTTTTCACTTAAAATAGCAAGAAAAATCTGAATTTTACGTCCAAAAATTTATAGAATATTATGTTTGAAGCAAAATTACATTTTCTGTAAACTTCCTAACAAAACATCTGTAAAATCATGTATACAAAATTTTTTAGTTAAAATTCCTTGACGTAGAAAAAGAAAGTGCTATAATCGTCTACAACGTTATAAAACCAACGCGATGAATGAGAAGCAGTTTGCTAAGCTTTCAGAAAGCTGTCGGATGATGCGAGACAGCAGTAAGGCGAATATGTTCCGCTCAGGAGCGGCGAATGAGGAATCCGACGGGTTAGCCCGATACAGCGAACAAGAGATGGCCGCAGGCAATTTGGGTGGCACCGCGAGAAAGTTCTCGTCCCAAGTATTTTGGGATGGAGGGCTTATTTTTTTACCCTGGTCTGCGTGCAATTTGGGTGGTACCGCGAGAAGAGAAGCTCGTCCCAAAGGGATGGCTTCTCTATTTTTATTTAACTCGCTGTGTGCAATATTACCATCATCAAAGGAGAAAGAAATGAAACGAGCATATAATTTTAACGCCGGACCCTCCGCCATGCCTCTAGAGGTTCTTGAAGAGACTCAAGCTGAATTTACTAATTATACCAACACTGGCATGAGCATTATTGAAATGAGCCATCGCTCCAAGGAGTACGATGCCCTGCATCAAGAAACTAAAGCTTTGCTGAAGGAGCTGATGGAAATACCAGATGATTACGAGGTCATGTTTATCCAGGGCGGCGGCAGCACCCAGTTCTTAATGACTGCAGCCAACTTTCTTAACAAAAAACACGCTGCCTATGTAAATACAGGCGTATGGGCAAAAAAGGCTATGGCTGAAGCAAAATACTATGGTGAAGCCTATGAAGCAGCCAGCAGTGCTGATAAGAACCACAGCTATATTCCCCAGCGCTTTGATATTAAACCAGATACCGCCTATGTGCATTTAACTGCCAATAATACTATTTATGGTACTGAATATAAAACATTCCCCAAATTTGATGTTCCTGTTATCTGTGATATGTCCAGTGATATTCTTTCCCGCAGAGTTAATGTTGCAGACTTTGACCTTATCTACGCAGGTGCACAAAAAAACCTTGGCCCTGCTGGTGTAGTCATTGTCATTGCCAAGAAAAGCTTTTTAGCAACTGCCAATAAAAACTTGCCAACAATGCTCCGCTACTCCACCTTCGCTGACAACGATTCCCTCTACAATACTCCCCCAGTGTTCTGCATTTATATGGTAAACAAAACCCTGAAGTGGATTAAGGCACAGGGCGGTGTGGACGCTGTAGCTAAGAATAATGCAGCTAAAGCTAAATTAATCTATGATGTTATTGACAACAGTAACGGCTTCTACAAAGGTCATGCAGAAAAGGAGTACCGCAGTCTGATGAATATTACCTTTAATCTGGCGACACCGGAAATGGAAAAGGACTTCGTCGCCAAAGGCAAGGCTGCCGGCTTTGTTGGCATTGGCGGTCATAGACTTGTAGGCGGCTGCCGTGCATCTGCCTACAACGCAGTGCCTATAGAAGCATGTCAGGCTCTGGCTGAATTCATGAAGCAATACCAAAAGGATAATCAATAAGAAAATTACCTGATTTAAGGAGGAAATAAAAATGAAAATTTTTGTAAGCAATGACGTAAGTGAAAAAGGTGTGGCTCTGCTCCGCCAACATTTTGATGTAGATGTACAGCCTAATATGCAGCCTGAAGAGCTGAAGAAAATCATTGGCCAATATGATGGCCTTGTAACCCGCAGTCTTACTAAGGTTACTAAAGAAGTTATTGATGCAGCTGATAATTTGAAGGTTATTGGTCGTGCCGGCGTAGGCGTTGATAATATTGATGTAGCTGCAGCAACTGCCCGCGGCATTGTAGTTTTGAATACTCCTGAGGGCAATACCATTGCTGCTACAGAGCACACTATTGCTATGATTATGGCTATGACTCGTCATATTCCGCAGGCTCATCAATCCCTGCAGGAAGGCAAATGGGATAGAAAAAGCTTCGATGGCATCCAGGTACAGGGAAAAACCCTGGGCATTATCGGCGTAGGCCGTATTGGCAGCCGCGTTGCTAAGCGTATGCAGGCTATGGAAATGACCACCATTGGTTACGATCCCTATATTACGGAAGAACGTGCTCGTCAAATTGGCGTAGAGCTGGTTGATTTTGATACCCTGCTGGCAAAATCTGACTATATCACAATCCACACTCCTTTGACTAAGGAAACAGAAAATATGATTAACGCCGAGACTATTGCAAAAATGAAGGACGGAGTCCGCTTCGCCAACATTGCTCGTGGTGGCTGCATGGATATGTACGCTGTTGCAGAAGCAGTCAAGTCCGGTAAGATTGCCGGTGCCGCCATTGACGTATATCCCTTTGAGCCCTTGACTAAAGAAAATAATCCTTTCCATGGTCTCTTTAACGTAGTACAAACTCCCCATCTTGGTGCCTCCACTGTTGAAGCTCAAATCGGTGTAGCTGTAGATGTTGCCTATGGCGTAATTGATGCTTTGGAAGGCAGACCTGTCATGACCGCTGTTAATATGGCTCCCATTCCCAAGAGCGTTGCTGATATTATCCAACCCTACTTTGGTCTGGCAGAGCGTATGGGTACCGTAGGCATTTATCTTGCTGAAGGTCCGATTAAGGCCGTTGAAGTAGAATACACCGGCGAGCTGGCTAATACAGAAATTCAGGCACTAACCACTGCCTTCCTTAAAGGTCTTTTGAACCCCATTCTTCAGGAAAGCGTAAACTTTGTCAATGCGCCTAATATTGCTAAAAAGCGCAATATTGATATCAAGGAAAGCAAATCCCATAAAGCAGGCTACTTTACAACTGCTATTACTGCTAAAATCGTTACCAGCAAGGGCGAGCACACTTTGGTAGGTACACTCTTTGACGGCAAGGAGCCTAAAATCGTTCAAATCGACAAGTTCAGAGTTGACTTTACTCCTGAGGGCTATATGCTCTTTGTTCCTCATACCGATAAACCTAATATGATTGGTCAAATTGCTACTATCTTAGGCAGTGCAGGCATTAATATTAACGGTATGCAGGTTGGCAGCACTCCTGTCAAGGGCACCAACATTATGGCTATTGCTGTTGGTGATGATATTCCTAACGATATTATGCTCCAGCTGCGCGGTATTGAAGGCATCCTGGACGCCAAGCTCATTAACTGCGAATGCTAATCTAAATAAAGGATGAAGCTTATGACTAGAATAATTTTAGTACGCCATGGCGAAACAACCTGGAATATAGAAGGACGCTACCAAGGTCAGGAGGACACTCCCCTAAGCGAAAGAGGCTTAAAACAGGGTGCAATGCTGGCGGAAGGCCTGCGCAATGTCCACCTTGACCGCTGCATCTCCAGCCCCTTGCAGCGCTCCTATAAAACCTGTCAGCTTTGTGCTGAGCTTCACAATCTGCCTGTAGCGACCGATGAACGTCTGCTGGAGATTAATCACGGCTCCTGGGAGGGGGTGCTTGCACCTGAAATAGCAGCCCAATATCCTGAGGAATTTGCTTTATGGCACACTAAGCCCCATCTTGTCCAAATGCCAGACGGCGGCGAAAACCTTGAGGATGTACGCCGCCGCGTACGAGCAGCCTTTGATGAGTACGCCCAAAAATATCCTGATGAAACTGTTCTTGTAGCCGCTCACGATGCTGTTAACAAGGCTATTATCTGCGATTTGATGGGCACTGGTATGGAGCACTTTTGGCAAATCAAGCAGGATAATACCTGCATCAATGTTTTAGAATGCAATGACGGTATTTGGCGTCTGGTACTCTTAAACTCCACTAATCATTTAGGCTTCCTCTTCAGCGGAATTGAGCAGGCTGGCCTGTAAGAACAAAATAAAGCTGTGTCTGTAGTTTATCCTTACGATAGCTACAAACACAGCTTTTTTGTTTTGTAAGCGGGCTAAACACTATGTTTAGAATTGACTTCTTCAGCAAGAATTTCTAGCTATCTCTCAGACAAATGAGACCACTTGATAGTATTTTCAACAAAACACATAAAACATTAGTCATTGAAGATAAACTTCACAATCCTATTGCTTGCTTCTACAGTTGCCGCTTTAATATCGTCTTTCTTCCAATATGGCTTTGAATCATTTTTATATTTTTCAACAAGTTTTTTTGCTATAGGATAATTACTGTCAATATATCCTGTTTTATCCTCGATTTTCGTAGATACTTTTGTTCTAAACCATTCATTACCTATAGAACGATTTATCTTCTGCTCAAGAAGAATTTTATTTCCAAGTTTATTTACAACATTGTAAAATTCTTCTTCACTCTCAATCCCAGCGTCTTTACGAATGGTTTGAATATTGCTACCACTATAAGGCATAATATGCTCAATGTCATATGATGAAGTCAAACTAAAAGGAACTCCTGTTTCCTTAGCTACCAAATACTCATTTAAATAAACAAGAATATGTTTATCGTAATCTATGATAGAATCAAGGAATGCACTTTTATCCCAATTAGTGTTTATATGTAGATTGAAGTCAGTTGTAATTTCATCTAATGTTATAGAACTATCAACCAATTTGGCTTCTTCTCCAAAAAGAAATGTCTTAAAATATTTGCTTGAATATCCTGTATCTACCAATTCAATAATAGCAAATAACCTTAAGAAATTTTCCAAAAGAGGTTGAATCTTTTCCTCGGTTATACTATTTTCATCAAATCTGTAAAAATAACTTGCTAAAAACAATTTGCTATTTTCATTGAATTTAAGCAAAACTTGGGTTATTGGATATCTAGCAATCTTCCTCCAAATCTTAGCAAGATTTATCATTCCATCACATAACTCTATTGGATTATTCAATATGTTCTTATTTAAATTCGTAAAATATCTTCTTACACCTGGAACAGTGACATTAATAGAACCTAAACTATTTATAATATCTTTATTCTTAGCTCTTTCATAATACATCTGCTGTGTAAGAATAGCATCAATATCCGCAATCCCCTTATCTTTAAGATCACCCACAATAGTCATTAGCTCTTTCCACATTGATGTAAACTCATCGCCCTTGCCATTCTTTTCTGCTACTGCATATAACTTAGCTGATATAATATCAGAATCATAAAGTGGAAGTCCATCTGAGTTTAAGGAATTAAACATAGTGATTGCTTGTTCAATATTCCAACTTTTAATTTCAATTACATCACAATTTTCTACAATAGTTTTTGCAATCTTGTTAGCCCTAGATTCGGATAGCTCACTACACTTTCCATAGAAATATTTGAAATTCCTAAAGAAATTAGTATATTTATTATCTTTTTGTTTTCTCGGAAGTTTAATGACATTGCTTTCTGCTTCACTATATTCTACAGATTTCAAAATAGTATTTAATTCCGTTTTGTATTGCTCGTTAATCGAGTAATTTTCAATTAAATCAGCTTTCCCACAAATTTTTTTATCTTTAACTAAGTCTGGTATATCATCTACATCTTCTGCATCAACCTTATAAAGGATACTCATTATCCTTCTTCTACGTTCTTTTAATGCTCTAGATAGACTAACAGAATCTTCATCGTTTGAAGTTGTAATGACAGCTGTATTAATTCTTAACAGCAATGCTTTCAAAAGCAACAGAAAAGTAGTTGTACGCTGTTGACCATCAATAAGGCAAAATTTTGTGTCGTTATCTTGACAATTAACAATAATTGTTCCAAAAAAGTAATTTTCTTTGTTATCACTTTCTGAATAATCTAAAATATCTTGCCATAATTTATCACAATTATCTACGCTCCATGAATAAGCTCTCTGATATTCTGGAATAACAAATAATGTATCATCGTCTAATTTAAGATAATTGCCTATTTTTACTAGACTTGGATCAATATTTTTTGCCATATTTTACACCTCACTGTTCTTGCTTTTTAGGGATTGCATTTGTCTGCGGTATTTACTATTACTACACAAGCTAAGATTACAACAATACCTTTAATTCCTATTTTATATTATCCTTTTCTTCTAACTTTTCAAACTCTTGATATCCATCCTTTTAGGAAGCCCATAAAGTATTCATATCGTCACAAGTAATATATGTCCCATTATACCATATAACTACTGATAACCTAAAGCTTATAACTTACCTAAGCAATAGTCAATGTTGACATTTATGCTGTAAACATATAAAATAATGCACAAGAGATGTCCGATTTTGGCGAGTCGGCTCTCCTCGTAAAATTTTGAGTTTAGAAGGAAGCCGCCCACCGCAAGGCGGTTTTTTTCATTTATCTAGTGCGATAAAATGAAAGAATGAGAACGACAAGTGTAGCGAAAGCAATCATTAAAGACAACGCCTCGTATACTGTCATAGTCTCACCCCCTACTCATAAGGGAGTAGGAAAACCGACATCGGAGCATCTCTTGTGTATATGAAATTATAACATATAAACTTATGTTTAATCAATCCGTATAACATGAATTTCAGTTCATATATGATATGTATATTAATAAATAAAGCTGTGTCTGTAGTTTATCTTTACGATAGCTACAAACACAGCTTTTTTGTTTTGCATAAATTTCTATAGCAGTCCTAAGCATAACAGAAGCACTGGCTGATGCAGAAAATAGACCGCCAGGCTATGCTTACCCGGCCACAGCAGAATTGGCCAATTCATAGTCTGCAAAAATGCAGGACAATGAATTTTTATTAGTCTAAAAGCAAAGCCACCGCCCCAATAAATAAAAATATAGGGCAATAAGGGTACATAGTCTGCAGAAGAAAACTCTGCCCCAGGCAAGCCAAAAGCTGCAGTCCAGCATCCATACCACGCTTCTGGCAGCTCTGCTATCTTCCATCTGGCACAGCCTAGATAGCCATCACTGATATGCATGGTAATGAAATAAAGCAATATAGAGACTAACAAACCCATAGGGGCAGACACTTTGCTTAATAGCTGCCAACGACTGTTTTCCAGCAGCATAGTCACCCACACAGCGCAGCCCATAAAGCTCAGCACACCAAAAAATATTGCTTCCTCAGGAATCATAATATAAGTTATAGCTGTAATTGCAAGTCCCATTGTATTAAGCTTTAAACCATGGAACCAGCGCTTGCCTGCCTTCATCAGCTGAAAGGAGCTTCCCGCCAGAATAACAAAAATACAAAGACCTATCTCCTGCCAAAGAGCTATGGGCAGCAAACTTGGCCACAGAGGATTAAGTCCGCCAATTACATTGATATCATATAGGCCATGAAAAACAACCATATGCCAGATGATATATCCCCTCAATGAATCGAGAGCAGTAAAACGTTTCTTTACTGCTTCACTCCCATCTAACATAACACACTTCCCTTAAAATCATTATGCAGCAGCTTAAATAATCTCCCCGTGCTCCAGCTTTTTCTGCAAACGACGCAGACGATAAGTTAAAATTACCGCACTAATGCCAACGCCTACTACAAGGCTCTGCCAATAGGAATAAGCCCCGTGATTGCAGAAATAATCCAGATACAAGCCTAAAGGAAGAGTAATTCCCCAGAACGCCAGCATAGACGCCCAAAAGATGGAATTAACCTCCTTGTAGCCACGGAGTATACCTTGAATAGGACAGCCTATAGCATCACCTAACTGCCACAGTATAGCATAAATTATAAAATGCTTAATTAAATCAATAACCTCTGGGTCCGTGGAGTAAATCAGGGCAATCAAATCCTGATTAAGATATTCCAGAATCATATAGCACACAGCCAAGAGCATGCTCAGCTGCAGACCAATCTTAGTATAGGTTTTGGCGTCCTCGTAACGCTTAGCACCATACTCTACACCAACTACAATAGTCAATGCCAGACTAAAGCTCATAGGGAACATATAAATAAGTGATGAAAAATTCAATGCCGCCTGATGGCCTGCAATTACGGCAGTACCAAATTTAGCTACAAAAATAGCTACAACACCAAAAATACTAGTTTCCATAAAGATGGAGAAGCCCATAGGAACACCTATACGCAGATATTCCTTCAGCCAGCTGCCAATAGGCTTTACTGCACCTAAAACATCAAACTCCTTAAACGGCTGATAACGGATTACAAAAAAGGCAAACATTAAAAACAGCAGCCAATAGGTTATACCCGTTGCAATGCCGGCACCAACACCGCCTAAGCGCGGCAAGCCAAGCTTGCCAAAGATAAGAATATAGTTGAGCAAAGCATTAATGGGCAGCGCCAGCATATAAATTTTCATGGACAGCTTTGTATAGCCAAAGGTATCCACCATACTGCGCAGGGGAGTAATCCAAAAGAAGGGTACTACGCCTAAACCCAAGCCAGCCAAATACCATAAAGCTACATCATAAACCTCAGGCTCCAAGCCCATAGTAGCTAGAAAAGCCGGCAAAAACAAAATACCACCAGCCAAAATCAGGACGGCAAAAACTGTAGCCAAAAACAGACCATGCTTAATAACAACAGGAATCTTGTCCTTTTCCCCTGCACCTAAAAGATTAGCCACTAAAGGCATAGCCGCCATTAGAACGCCGCTAAAGCCGGTCTGAATCGGCATCCAGATATTACCGCCAATGGCAGCACCTGCTAAATCTATATTACCAGCCTGTCCAGACATGCTGGCATCAAAAAAGTTCATACCTATAATCGCCATCTGAGTACCAATCGTAGGCAGCATAATGCTCAACAGACGATCAACCTTAGTGCGATTTTCTTTATTAAATAATGCTAACATTTTACTCCTTAACCAAAATAACACAAAAAAACTTTGACAGCTCTTATTATTCCTGCTCTGCCAATTCAGACAAATAAGCCCAACGCTCCACAAGGGCATCTACTCTGCTCTGTGCAGCCTCCTGCTCCTTCGTCAGCTCTGCCAGCTTAACAAAGTCACTGCCACAGCGATTAATTTCTATTCCCAGCATTTTTACCTCAGCCTCAGCACGAGCAATTTCCTGGTCAATTTTTTCCAGCTCCAACCTTTCGCCGTAGGTAAGACGCTTCTTTTCCTGCTTAGGTGCTTCCTGAGGCGCACTCTCCTGTTTAGCCTGCTTTTTCTCAGGCTTAACGTACTTGGCCAGCTCTGCCTGCTCCAGCTCCTGCTGATGCAAAGTCTCTTCATAATCGCTATAGCCGCCAATATAGGGAGTCAGCTGTCCTCCCTGCTCCACAGCGAAAATTTTCTGTGCAAAGCGGTCCAGGAAATAACGGTCATGGGATACTGCAATAACAGCACCTGCAAAAGTATCGAGATAGTCCTCCAATACAGATAATGTAGGAATATCAAGGTCATTAGTAGGCTCGTCCAAAAGCAAAACATTTGGAGCCGTCATCAGCACACGCAGCAAATAAAGTCTGCGCTGCTCACCACCGCTCAGCTTGCTTACAGGAACCCATTGCAGCTCCGGAGGAAACAAAAAGCGCTCCAGCATCTGAGCAGCACTAATACGCTGACCATCCGCTGTTTCAATATAATTATTGGCTTCCTTGATATACTCCAGAACACGCATATTCAAATCAGTAAACTCGCTGTGCTGAGCAAAATAACCAATTTTAACAGTCTGACCTACAGTAATATTACCAGTTGAAGGCTGCAGACGGCCTGCAATAATATCCATTAAGGATGACTTGCCTGCGCCATTAGGACCAACAATACCAATACGATCATTACGAAGCAGAATATAGTTAAAGTCCTTGATATAATCTACACCATCATAATTAAGGCCAATATTTTCCAGCTCAATAACAGTGCGGCCTAAACGACTGGAAACAGAGGACATCTCAAGATTAGCCTCAGTCTTAACATTTTTGACTTCTGCTTCAATTTGGGCAAAGCGCTCAACTCTATCCTTCTTTTTAGTACGGCGTGCTTCAGCACCACGGCTAATCCACGCCAGCTCGCGACGATAAATATTACGCAGCTTTTGCGCAGCAGAAGCCTCAGCAATACGACGCTCCTCGCGCTTTTGCAAGAAGGTACTGTAGTTAGCCTCATATACATATCCCTTACCGCCGTCAATTTCCAAGGTACGGTTGACAACTCTATCGAAAAAATAACGATCATGTGTAACCATCAAAAGTGCACCCTTACGTTTCATAAGCTGCTGTTCAAGCCAGGCTACTGTCGCATTATCCATATGGTTAGTAGGTTCGTCTAAAATCAGCAAGTCAGAGGGACGCACCAAAACACCTGCCAAAGCTACACGTTTTCTTTGGCCACCGCTTAGCTCACCCATTTTTTGCTGCAGATTAGTAATCCCTAACTGGGTCAGTACCGCCTTAGCCTCGCTTTCCAGCTGCCATGCATATTCATTATCCATTTGCTGTTGCAGGTCAAGCAAACGGCGTTGCAGACGATCGTCATCTGGATTAGCATTCATAGCCTCCACTGCTAGCTCATAGTCACGCAGCAGTACCATCAGAGGAGAATCCCCCTTAAAAACCTGCTCTAAAACTGTAGCATCAGCTTCAAAGGGAGGGTCCTGGGGCAGATACTCCATAACTATCCCACCAGGAATAGTCAGCTTACCAGCTCCAGCCTCACGATTGGCGATTAAACGCAGCAACGTACTTTTACCAGTACCGTTTACACCAATAATGCCATATTTATCGCCTTCTTCAACATTGAAGCTTATATTTTCAAACAAAACTCTATCACCATAGCTATGGGATAGGTTCTCTACACTTAAAATCATAATTACAAGCCTACTTTCATTAATTCTACAGAATATTATAGCATATGTTATCAGCTTTTGATGAAAAATCACTGCAAAACTTAAGAAAGCATTATGCTATAGAAAATAATGAGGCCGCCTCAGCGACCTCCCAGTAGTAACCTATTGAATTTTTACCTTCAGTAACGGATTTTCCTCCGCCGCATCCTGCAGTACCTGTAAAAGCTGGTTACCATACCAACCAAGATATTCCTCCTTGGTAACATCATTAGGAACAATCAGTTCCGTTTCTTCTGTTATTTCAGTCAGGCAGTCATATAAAGCATCAAGGTTGGATCCGTAATATACAGGCAACGCTAATGCACTGCGCAGATATTTATGGAGAGACGCCAAGCCAGTCATTTTTTCTACATTCAATTTAACAGTACGCATAAATCCTCCTAATATAATCGTATAAAGCTTTTATAGTGATTCCCTGTATAATAAATTAGACCATCATTTGAAAATACTATGCGCTTAGCATTGCGATTTCCCTTAATATAGTCAATGTCACATTCTTTCCAGGTACGCTTGTCCTTTTTAGGCAGCAATCCTTCATAATTGCCATAACGGTCACCACCAATAGATTTTCCGGGAGCAACCTTATCCAAAGTCCCCTTGGTCTGCCAGCCAAGCTTTTTTGCCTCGCCCTTGGTAATATAATTATTGGGTAGCTTCTTAAATTGATTGATATAGGCTGCTACATGTTCCTTATCAGTATAGCTGCCATCAATCTCCAGCTTAAGCTTACTATAGTTGCCCTGAGTATTATACTGTTTATCTGCAGCCTTTTGTTCAACGGAAACACTCTGTGATACGTTATTCTTTTCAGCAGACTGTTTTTCATTGCCGCAGCCAAGCAGCATGGTAAGGCAAAAGAACACACCTACAAGCAGTGCCACAATACGTTGCATATACAAATCCTCCTAAATCAGCTTTAAGTAAATAATATTCAATAATTATAGCATATTTTTATCATTCCGTCTTTAGAACGAAAAAAGACGCACCAGAAATCTAGTGCGTCTCATATCAGCGTTAGGGCAAACCCTAGGCTTAGTCTTGCCAGTAATCCAGCTTGCTTGCGTCCATACCAATGGAGCTTGCTTTGAATTCAGGATTCTTGCCAGCATCACGCTGAGCAATGTAGTCCTCTAAAGCTTTAAGAGCAGGACCGCCCAAAATGATAATAACGGGCAGGTTGATAATGGCCATGCAGCCCATCAGTACGTCGGAGGTATCCCACATCAGACCCATGCTGGAGCCAGCACCAATGTAAATTACTGCGCAGGCAATAACACGATATACGGTAGTAAAGGTTTTGCCGGGAACTTTCTTCAGAATATAAGCAAAGCAGTTGTCAACATAGTACAGGTTGCCCAGCAGAGTGGTGAAGGCAAAGAGAACCATGGATACGGTAATAAAGGTCTTTGCATATTCGCCAAGAGATACAGCCAAAGCAGCTTGTACATAAGGAGCACCAGCCAGCTCAGGAGTAGGTTCGATACCAGAGCTCATGCACATAAATGCAGTTGCAGTACAAATAAGCAGAGTATCAATGAATACGGATAGCATTTGTACCAGACCTTGTTTAACAGGGTGTGAAACATCTGCGGAAGCTGCAGCGTTAGGAGCAGAACCAACACCTGCTTCGTTACTGTACAGGCCACGTTTTACACCATACATTACGCAGGAGCCTGCAAAGCCTGCAAAAATAGTTTGGAAGTCAAATGCTTCGCTGAAGATTCTGCCAATAATACCAGGAACCA
Organism: uncultured Phascolarctobacterium sp.; assembly: GCA_900547415.1. Taxonomy (GTDB): domain Bacteria; phylum Bacillota; class Negativicutes; order Acidaminococcales; family Acidaminococcaceae; genus Phascolarctobacterium_A. Next base: position 14,029 of record URGS01000034.1, read on the forward strand.
GATCAATGTGCATAATGGTCAGAACAAAAGCAACTGCAATGTAAATCAGGCCCATGATTGGAACCAATGTAGAGGTTGCTTTAATTACACGACGTGCACCGCCCATGAGGCAGTAGCCAACCATAACAGCCAGAGCAGCACCAATAATCCAAGGAGTGGTTTCAGGTACATAGAAGCTGTAAGCAGCAAAGGTAGACTGCAGATTATAGGCACACAGCATATTGAAGCCTACACCGTAGGTCATAATCAGAGCTGCAGCAAAGATAACAGCCAGAGCACGGCTATTTAAAGCAGCTTCAATGTAGTAAGCAGGGCCACCATAGCTGCCGTGCTCACCACGTTTTTTATAAATCTGAGCCAAGGTACTTTCGATAAATGCAGACGCACCGCCAATTATGGCAATAACCCACATCCAGAACACAGCACCATAGCCACCAAAGCAAATAGCAGTAGAAATACCAATAATATTACCAGTACCAACGCGTGACGCAGTAGAAACCATCAAAGCATGGAAAGAAGAAACAGCCTCTTCACCAACCGGCTTCTCCAAAATAACACGAATAGTTTCCTTCAGCATACGCAGTTGTACAAAACCTGTACGGAAGGTGTAGTAGAGACCAGTAAAAAGCAGCATAACTATCAACAGATAGCCATACATGAAATTACTGATGGCACTAATCATTTCAGCATACATGATAAACTCCCCTTTTACAATAAATTTAATAAAAATCCACCTACATTATACCATAGTTCGAGGAAACTCGTAAAGATTAATCAGATTTAATTATTTTTTCTCATTTTTATCAATTTGAAGCACTTTTAATAATAAATGTAAACCATGTAAACTATTTTTATACAAATCATAGCGGTTGTTCTCACTTTACAGACGAATAGCACAAAAAAATGACTTTCAGAACAATTTCTGAAAGCCATTTAAGCAGCACAATATATACAGTTAAGAATAGGTTTAATTATCTTTTGCTTCCTTTTACAAGGCAAAGAGCCTCCACAAGATCATCCACAGTAATGGAATTCTTGCCCTTCTCTTCTTCCTTATCCTCAAGAAGCTCACGCATTTCGCAGTTAAAAATCTTTTTAATCTTGAAGAGATTCTCCAGAGTTAATGCAATCTTACCATTTTCAATATTGCTCAGGTTTGAATTGGAGATGCCCATAGCTGCAGCCAAATCTGATTGAGAAATCTTTCTCTTGATTCTCAACATCTTAATTCTATACGCAACACGCTGCATTTCTTCTTTGCATTCCGCATTCGTTACAATTTTTTCCATACTAGCACCTCCATAATTATGCCCAAAAACAATAAAGCGTCTACAATATGAACTTTAAAGCTTCGGCAATCGATACAATTCCGCAGGCTCTGCGCCCTCTAACAACAGTTCCTCAAGAAATACCCCTTGTCATCCCTTTAAAATCCATCCAAGCAGCCTTGCAATAATACGCCTATTCTTTGTTAAGCTTCTAAGATACGCCTTAAAAATCAATGTACATTTCAAAAATATTATGCTACATATAAATCTTTAACCTTAACCAAGTTTTACTGAAATGAACAAAGTACATTAATTTATTATCTTCAGACGAAGATACAAAAACTTAAAGCATTAACAATTTTTTACAATTGTTCTTCAGAAGCTTCCCACTTGACGAATTCATTTTATCATTGACTAATTAGATAGTCAACGTTTTTAGCCAAATTTTTTATAAATTTCACTATTTTTACACTATTTATTTTGTATTCCAACACATATTTGGTATTTTATGTCAAGATTTTGAATACTTCAACAAATGAATAATGATTATGTTTTTTGTTAATAATAAAGTAGCTATTCATTCTTCTCAAATTTCTCATATTTTCTTCCTATATTTTTTACATTTGTAAAAACACGAACGTTTTATCATAGCATTTGTTCCTAACGTGTAATTTATATAAAAATGCTATTTCTGTAATCATAAAACAACAAAAATCGTAACATTTTAAGCATTAATATAGTCTAAACCATTGCTCTTATAAAAACATTTACGCTAATTTCTCTATGCTCAGGTTTAGGTTCCCGATTTAATGCATATCTGACAATATTTATTGTTTTAATTGAATATATCATTTTTTTCAAGCTCTTACTCTAAAAAAATCCTTTTACAATATTATAATACTATAAAAATATAAAGACATCTATAAAACATAAAAAATAGCGACCAGCGGACATCCCACATACCACTGGTCGCTACGCGAATTGGCATCAGAACCTCGCGTACGAGTATTCATCTGCCGAGACAATATAGCAAAGCCGCCCCCAAATTATCAACCCTAAAATTTAAGCCGACAGCTTTTATTCTTCATGTTGTAATTCTAACAAAATTATATGTCAGTTTTTGTCACTCAGGTCACATTTCACATATAATTCACAAACTCCTATGAGCATATAATCAAAACCACCGGCGTAGCCGGTGGTTTGTCATTTACCGCCTAAAAGGCTATT
>URGS01000035.1 GCA_900547415.1 uncultured Phascolarctobacterium sp.
GCTCTTCCGGAGACAGCTTGCGCAGACGGTCTGCTTCTGCTCTGCGTTCTTCATAGCGTTCACGCTCTTCGGGAGTCATACGCTCTAAGCGTTCTTTATGCCATTTTTGACGCAGCTCTCTTCTCTCCTCAGGGGTTTTTGCTTCCCATTCCTGACGCCATTTTTCATGGAGCTCGTGTCTCTGTTCAGGAGTCATGGAGTCCCAAGCTTCCTTAGTAATGCCATGATGGTGATGCTTTAAGTATTCAGGAGCCTTGGGAGGCTTAGGTGCACGGCGGGCGCCGTCACGAAGGGGGCCGCCAGGAGGGCATACGTTATTGTCCTCGTTAAGAATAGCATTGACCCTGTCCTTCATGGATGGTTTTGGCGGAGCAGGAGGCTCTGCTGCAAAGGCGTTGGCGCAGAAAGTGGTTAAAATGGCGCCTGCTATCATAGTTTTTTTCCATTGTAATTTCAACATAATCTTCACTCCTTAACTAAATCTTATTTATTTTAAATTTCTCTTTTCTTTGTCTTTATTATAAAGGTAATTTATGACGAATTTATGGTTTTTTCAGAAAAAATATAAAAAATTTGCCACGTTTTCGACATAATCTTTGTATAATATAAAGTAAATAAGTGTAGTCCTATGACTATGGAGGTGCTGATATGAAAAAAATTCTCATTGCAGATGATAATAAACAGATTACTACAATCTTATCAAGCTATGCGAAAAAGGAGGGGTGGGAGCCTATTATAGCTCTTGATGGCAAGGAGGCCCTTGACCTGTTTTTTAAGCACCAGGACGAAATTAGCATGGTGCTTTTAGATGTAATGATGCCTGAGGTTGATGGCTTTGAGGTATGTTGTCAGCTGCGTCTCAGCTCTATGATTCCTATTATAATGATTACGGCTAGGGGAGAGGATTATGACAAAATCATGGGACTTGATATAGGTGCTGATGATTATGTAATCAAGCCTTTTTCAGCCAGTGAGGTTATGGCTAGGGTTCGTGCTGTTATGCGCCGCATAAATGTTCAGGAGCAGCCTAAGCAGAATGTGCTGCAGTATTGCAATTTATATATTGACCTAGATAAATATGATGTACGTATAGATGAATCAGAGGTTCCTCTTACGAAAAAGGAGGTTGAGCTGCTATGGACTCTAGCCAAAAACAGCAACAAGGTCTTTAGCAGGGATAATCTTTTGGACAGTATTTGGGGCTATGATTATTTTGGTGACAGCAGAACTGTGGATTCCCATATCAAGCGTTTGCGTGCCAAGCTGGACAAATATGAGCATGATGCGTGGGAGATTAAAACTATTTGGGGCGTTGGTTATCGCTTTGAGGTTAAGTAGAGCTGGGGAGGCGTTATGAAAAATAAGATTGCCATTAAGCTGACACTGTACTTTTCCTGCGTGCTGCTTTTGTTCGCGCTGATTATTGGCGGTGTTTTTTACCAGTTCTTTAAACAGCATACCATAGAGATTAAGGAAAAGGAAATGCGTGTCCGCGCTAATAAAATTGCTGCTGAAATTGGCGACAATATGGACAATTTAGAAAGGCGCTTTGGTACGAAAATTTCTAAAAGCCGCTTTGTTACTTTATTGGATAGAGTATCGCCTGAGATTGTCTGGGTGGTTGATAGCGACCGCAATCTGAGCATGAATATGGAAGATTTGCGCAGCGGCGAGCTGCGTCGTCATCGTCCTCATCATGATAATATGATGCCTAGAATGTTCAAAAGCAGAGTAGATGAGGAAAAGCCTTCTGTACGACCAGCTCCTAAAAATTCTCGTGATGCCTACAGACAACTGCCCAAGCATATTAAGGATAAGGTAGAAAAGTGCTTTGAAGGCAAGGGCTTTGTTCTTGAGGAATATAATGATATGCTTGATGGTGTAATGCTGACAGTAGGTGAGCCTGTACGTAACAAGAATGGTCAGATTAAGGCTGTGCTTTTGCTCCATTCTCCTGTAGAAGGTTTGCAGGCCGCAGTTTGGAATGGCCTGCGGATTCTGCTCATAAGCCTTGTGGTGGCATTGGCCTTAGGGGTGCTTATCAGTGTGCTTTTGAGCTGGAAATTTACCGAGCCCTTAAATAAGATGAAAAATATTGCTGAGCGTTTGGCAGAGCGCGATTATAAGGCACGTAGTAATATTAAGCAAAATGACGAAATTGGCGAGCTTGCAAAAACCGTGGACCTTTTGGCTGAGCGTCTGCAGCTTGCTGATGAAGAAAGCCAGAAGCTGGAAAAGCTGCGCCGAGAGTTTATTGCTAATATTTCTCATGAGCTGCGTACTCCTGTAACTGTAATTCGCGGAAGTTTGGAGGCTATTCGTGATGGTGTGGTTACGGAGAAGGAGGATGTGGAGGAGTTTCACGAGCAGATGTACAATGAGAGTATTTTCCTGCAGCGTCTTATAAATGATCTTTTGGATTTGTCCAGATTACAGAATACGGATTTCCCCATTGAAAAGGATAAGCTTAATTTATGTGATGTGATTCAGGATGCTGTGCGTGGCAGCCGCAGAATGTCTATAGAAAAACATCTGGAAATAAAGGCGGACCTGGACAAGGAGCTGTACCTGATAGATGGTGATTATGGTCGTCTGCGTCAGATGCTGATGATTTTTCTTCATAACAGTATTAAGTTTTCTCCTGAGGGAAGCTCCATCGAGGTACAGCTTCGAGGAAATAAGCTTTATGTAATCGATCACGGCTGCGGGATGCCTGCTGATGATGTTGAGCACGCCTTTGAACGTTTCTACAAGGCTCGCAACGAGCATAATAAAAGCGGCAGCGGCCTTGGTCTGGCTATTTCCAAGCAAATTGCCTTGCGCCATGATATGCAGGTAAGCTTGACCAGCACTGTGGGAGAGGGTACAATCATCACAGTAAGCTTACCGGAGGCAGTTGATGCCAACGCGTAATAACTGAGTTGAAAATTAGAACATCGGAGTTGAATTAATATGAACAAGTTGAGCTATGGCTTAAAGGGGTCTGCTGCCGTTATTAGCGGCGGTACAAGTGGTATTGGTCTGGCGGCAGCGGAGCTTATGCTTTTAGATGGTGCTAGGGTTTTTATTTTAGGGCGCAGCGCTGAGCGTGGGGCAGATGCTGTTCAGCTCTTGGAAAGCAGGACAGGCCAAAGGGCAGTATATATTGCTTGCGATGTAAGCTGCATTGAATCTTGTCAAAGAGCTGCGACGCAGATTAAGGAGCAGCTAGCAGGAGACTCTTTGGATATTTTAGTTAATAGTGCTGGCGTTTATATGGAACAGCGTTTGGAACGAGTGACTGAGTCTGATTATGCTGATATTATGGACGTTAATGTTAAGGGAACGTTTTTCTTGACAAAGGCTATGTATGAGCTTATGCGTGATAGCAATAACTTTCCCGCCATAATCAATATTGCTTCCGATGCAGGTATAAGTGGAAATTACGGCTGCCCTGTCTACTGCGCCTCCAAGGGAGCTATCGTTTCTCTTACTAAAGCTTTGGCCTTGGATATGGCACCATCTGTGCGTGTTAACTGCGTTTGCCCTGCTGATATTGATACTCCGCTTTTGCAAAAGCAGCTTACGCCTGACTGTGGCTATAGTATAGAGGATATGGCGGAGGCTTATCCTTTAAGACGAATAGGCAGAGCCGAAGAAATTGCTCATGTGATTTGCAGTCTGGCTTCTCCTGCAAACAGCTTTATGACGGGCAGTATTGTGGCTGTTGATGGAGGATTGACTGCAAAGTAAGAGCTAGTTGACGGTATAAAAATTATTAAGGGTGGACAGGAGAAACTTATAAGGCAAATAGCTTTTTTATGTAGCTATAACTATTGTAGATATACATAAAAAGCAATTAACTGAATAATGGATGCGATTTTTGTAAAGCTCTGGGAAACCAGAGCTTTTTCTGTTGGATAAAATGTGCAAGAGTGTTATAATTGGAATATACACATTGGAGGATAAGAGCGTGGATAAAAATACAGAAAATACAAAAAATGAGCTAGCATTACAACATGCTCCTATAGGTGTTATAGATTCAGGCGTTGGTGGCTTGTCTGTATTGAAGTGCCTTCAGAGGAGATTGCCAAAAGAGAGCTTTATATATGTTGGTGATACAGCGAGAACTCCATATGGAAGTCGTAGTGAAACAGAAATCCGAAGCTTTGTGGAGGAAATGCTGGCATGGTTGGAAAAGCAGGGCGTAAAAATGGTAGTTGTGGCCTGCAATACTCTGACCATGTTGGGAATCGATTCCCTAAAGGGAAATCACCCCTTTATTTTAGTTGGCATGTCAAAAGGGGAAAGGCTGTTGCTTGGAGCCAGCAAGAATAAGAAAATTGGTGTATTGGCGACACAGTTTACCATAAGTACCGAGGCTCATAAAAAAGCCATCTTGGCGGCTGACGCTGATGCTGAGGTTTACGGAGTTGCTTGTCCTAAATTTGTTCCTCTTATTGAGGGCGAGTGCTTTGATAATCCTGAACTGGCTCAGGCTGTTGCTGAATATACCTGTGTTCTAAAAAAGCATAATGTGGATGCATTGATTTTGGGTTGTACTCATTATCCATTTATCAAGGATATGGTTGAAGCTGCGATGGATAATAAGGCAGCAGTAATCGACCCGGCTGAGGAAACTGCGGAGCTGACAGCAAAGACTTTGCATAAATATAATTTGGACAAGGGTGAAGGAACGGGCTCTGTCAGGATATGCTGTACAGCTGATTTGGAGCGTGTTGCCAGACTTAGCGCAAGGATGCTTCCCGAGATGGAATGTTCCTTCCAAAAAATCACTCTTAAGTAATGAATTATAGTGACCTGCAAAATTTGTTTAATATTTATATTTAGGCAGGATTTTTAGAAGAAATGTCTAATCTTATCCAATATTGGGGAAAGAAGTTTTTACTTGAATTGTTTTAAACAATGACTGTATTTGTAGGCTGGTATAGCCATTAAACGGTTTTGATTGATAATAGCTTTTATACTAAAAATACCGATTCACACCTAAAGTGGATTCGGTATTTATCTTTAGGCAAGTCTATGCAGAGTCTGGTTAGGGACTGCATGATGCAAATAAAATATTTTAATATAAAGAAAGGTGGTAACCGTGGCAAAACAGGGAATTTTAAATGATGAAAAGATTGTCGGTTCACCTATCGTCCATCTTACAGGTATGATTATTGTACTCTTTGCTTTTTGGATGGTTATGTCTGGTAGAACTGAGACAAAGTTTATCGTCTATGGTGTTCTTACGGCAGCTGTCGTCAGTTGGATAACATATCCGCTGCTTTTGGTGCCTAACAAGGATAACAGCAAGAGGTACTTTGTCTTTGGGGTGTCCGTGCCGAAGTTTATAGGCTATTTTTTCTGGCTTATGTGGCAGTTGGTTTTAGCCAATGTGGACGTGCTTTTAGCTACGACTTCTCAGGAAATGGCTATTGACCCTAAAATTGTACGCTTCTACTTTAGAGCGGATAATCCTATGGCAACAGTTGTTCTGGCTAATTCCATTACTCTTACACCTGGCACAGTAACTGTGAACGTTACTGACGACGGACTGTATGAGATTCATGCCCTGACGCCTGGTGCGGCCAGCGGTGTGCTGGATGGCTCTATGCAGAAAAAAGTTGCTGAGCTCTATGGAGAAAAATTTGATTTTGCAGTAGTGGAAGAGGAGGCTTAATTATGAATATTATTTTTATGATTCTTATGGTATCCATAATATTTGTAATTGGCGCTATGCTTCAACGTCTTTTCAACGGCCCTACCATTTACGATCGTATGAATGGCTTAGGTGTTGTTGGTGCAGACACCATATTACTGTTGGTACTTTTCGGCTACATTGATGAACGTCCTGATATGTATGTAGATATTGCTATCTGCTATGCTATGTTGGGCTTTGTAGGTTCTGTTATTGTGGCAAAATATTTGGGAGGTAAGAAGATATGATTTGCGGTATCTCCTATGATTGTATCAGAGAGGTTATTGCGGCCTGCTTTATGATAGGCGGCTTAATCTTCTTTGTAGGCTCCGCCATCGGTATGCTGCGCCTTCCTGATTTTTACACTAGGATTCACGCCTCTGGCAACAGTGAAACCCTAGGCTGTATGTTTTCATTTATTGGCCTTATTATTTATGAAGGTGCAACGCTTACTTCCGTCAAAATGGCCTTCGTATTCCTGCTGGTATTTTTGGGCAATCCTATTGGCTCCCATATCTTAAGCAAAGCGGCCTACAAATCAGGCCATCCTGTTTGGACTCTTAAGACCAAGGGTGCTAAGGAGCTTATTGAACCTGAAAAGAATACCAATGCAAATGAGCCTGTAGGTAATTTGCACAAGGGTCATATAGCGGGTCCTTCTCCTATTGAGCATATCAGTAAGGGAAATAGCACATTTAAGCGCAGAAGAAAATTCAGAAAGGAGAAGAAATAAGATGCAGATATACATTATTGAAGCTATTTTGCTGATTTTTCTAATCCTGATTACCTGTGCAGTTATTTTCTGCAAGGATATTTTGAGTGCTGCCATTATTTACAGCGGCTTTAGCTTTACCGCAGTGTTGCTGTACCTAATGATGGGCGCTCCTGATGTAGCCTTTACAGAGGCTGTAATCGGAACAATTTCAACTATTTTCTTCGTAGCTTCTCTGAAGAAAATTGATAGGTGGTGTAAATAATGCGTGGATTAGTAGCTGTATTATTAGCTGTTATTACGGGCATGTTTTGTTCTTTTGTGACCTACCTGCCTACTATCGGTGATAGTCAGACTGCGCCTAACCAGCATGTTACCCCTACCTATATTTCCCGCAGTGCGGAGGATACAGGTTCTCCTAACATCGTAACTGGTGTCATCATCGACTATAGAGGCTTCGATACTATGTGGGAGACCTCAGTAATGTTTTTAGCTGGTCTGACAACCGTTCTGGTATTAACAAGCAATCCTGTGGGCCGTCGTCCTGAAGAGGAGCCCGAGGATCCGGAGGAAGGAGAGATCATCAAATGAAAGATCCATTTGGCGGTATCATTTTGAATGTGGCCTTCCGTATGCTGGTACCATTTACGCTGGTTTATGGCATTTATGTACTTTGCTTGGGTGAGTTTTCTCCAGGTGGCGGCTTCCAGGCAGGCGGATTTTTAGCTGTAGGTGTTTTGCTGAGCCGTTTGATTTTAGGTGCAGATACCAAGTTTAATATTTCTGGAAAAACATCAGTGGTTATGGCTGGTGTTGGTACTTTTATCTATGCTTTTACCGGATGGCTGACGCTGTTTGGCGGCGCAAAGTTTTTCCTTGACTATAACTATATGCCCATTCATATGGAGCCTGTGCACGAAATGCACGCCACGGGCATTTTTATGATTGAGATAGGCGTAGCAATCTGTGTAATGATGACTATTATCAATCTGTTGGACGCAATTGTGAAAAGGGGTGACGATGATGGAAGTGTTGAATGAGTTCTTAAAGACTAAAGGCATCTACTCCCTGGTTATGATTTTATTTTTCTTGGGCGTCTATGGTATGGTTCTGAGTAAGAATTACATGAAAAAGCTTATGGCAATGAACGTAATGCAGGTTGCCGTAATCTATTTCTACCTTTGCTTTGCACAAAAGGACGGAGCAATGATTCCTATTCAAAATGGCTTGACTACTGACCCTAATGCGTATATTAACCCTTTGCCTCATGGTCTGATGCTTACTGCAATCGTTGTAAGCCTTGGTACTACTGGTGTGGCTTTGGCGCTTTTGATGCGCATTAAAGAAATCTACGGCTCTGTTGAAGAGGTAGAGGTATTGAGGAGGGCCAGCAAATGATGCAGCATGCTCCTGTTTTTATTGTACTTCTGCCTTTGACAGCATCACTTCTGTGTATGCTCTTCAGCAGAATCAGTCGCAACCTTGGTTCTTGGATTGTTATGGCATCCATCGCAGGTGCCTTCGCCAGTGCGGTAACTGTGCTTAAGCAGGTTATAGCTAATAATGGTCAGGCAGTTCATTACTGGATGGGTGGCTGGGAACCTCCTATCGGTATTGAGTTTGTTATGGATCCTCTTAACAGTGTTCTGGCGGTTCTGGTAACATTCATTTCCCTAATGGTTTCTCTCTACAGCCGTCCCTTTGTTAAAGATGAGGATTGGCTGCATGTAGGCGGTTATTACACACTTTTCGGTCTTTTGACTGTCGGTCTGTCCGGCATGATTATTACCGGTGACGTATTTAACCTTTATGTATATCTGGAGATTATGTCTCTGTCCGGTTATGGTCTGATTGCTCTTGGCGGTAAAAAATCCATGCTGGCAGCCTTCAGATATCTGCTTATTGGTACCATTGGTGCCTCTCTGTATCTTTTAGGCGTTGGCTATATGTACGCTTTGACTGGTACATTGAATATGGCTGATTTGGCTTCTCAGGTTGCAAATCATTTGAATTCTCCACTGGTGGCGTTGTCTGTTGCCTGCTTTATTATCGGTTTTGGTATTAAGATGGCGCTGTTCCCACTCCATGGCTGGCAGCCTGATGCCTATACCTTTGCTCATCCTGGAGCTGCGGCATTTATTGCAGGCTGTATGAGTAAGGCTCCTGCCTATGCACTGATCCGTTTCCTGTATTACATCTTTAAGGTAGATAATCCTATTGTGCACAGTGCTCTCAATGCCATTGGTATTCTTGGCATTGCAGGCATGCTTATTGGTTCCGTTATGGCTTTGGCTCAGTACGATTTCCGTCGTATGCTGGCATACTCCTCTGTAGCACAGATTGGCTACATTGCTATTGGTATTGCTATGGGCAATGTTTATGGCTTCATCGGTGCAGTGCTGCATATCATTAACCACGCTTTCATGAAAAGTGCGCTGTTCCTTGTTATTGGCGGTATTGAGTATCGCTTCGGTGATGTTAACCTATATCGTTTAGGTGGTATGAATAAAAAGCTGGTAGTCAGCTCTATTACTGTAGTTTTGGCTGCCTTCTCCATGATTGGTCTGCCTCCTACCTGTGGCTTCTTTAGTAAATGGTATTTACTTATGGGCGCATATACAGGCGAGCAATATTTTTACATTATGGTACTTGTAATCAGTTCTCTGCTGAACGCAATCTATTTCTTCCGTATTATTGAGCAGATGTTTATTCAGCGTGAGGCCTCTCTTACCGAGGTTCATCCCCATGAGGGTAAACTTGGTCTGCCGGTAGAAATGGTTATTCCTATTATGGTGGCTGGCATTGGCATTCTGGCTCTTGGCTTCTATAGCGTAGATATTGTGACCAATATTATAAAACTAGGCTTGCCGGAGGTGTTTCTGAGATGACTATTGTAGATTGCAGACCATTTCTGGCCGTTGGTGTATCTCTTCTGGCGGCAGTATTGATTGCCTTCAGCAGAAAGTGGCCTAACCTTCGTGAATCCTGGAGCGTTATCGCTTCCATACTTAAAGTTGGCATTGTGCTTTCCATGGTGCCAGCAGTTTTAGAGGGCAATGTATATACTTACACCCTCTGTCAGATTACAGATACTGTTGGTCTGACACTGCGCACTGATCCTGCTGGTATGATTTTTGCTACGCTGGCTTCAATGCTATGGGTGCCTATGAACTTCTATTCCATAGGCTATATGCGTTGTAACAATGAAAGTGAGCAGACTGGCTATTTTGCCGCCTTTGCAATTTGTCTTAGTGCTGTTATGGGTATTGCCATGGCTGAAAATCTGCTGACATTCTTCTTCTTCTATGAGCTTTTGACTCTAGCCAGCTATCCTTTGGTGCTGCATAAACGTAATGAAGCAGCCCTGATGGCCAGCCGTAAGTATTTAATCTATACTCTGATTTCTGGTCAGCTGTTCTTGGTTGGCGTTGTTGCAGTGTACTGCATTTCCGGTACTATGAGCTTTACTCCGGGCGGCTTCCTGACTACTGACATGGCGCCTAAATGGGTGCTGCAGGCAATCTTTGTACTGATGATTATTGCAGGTTCTGTAAAGGCTGCTGTTATGCCGCTTCATGGCTGGCTGCCTGCTGCGATGATTGCGCCTACTCCTGTAAGTGCTCTGCTTCACGCAGTGGCAGTTGTTAAGACTGGCGTATTCAGCGTGCTGAGAATCATTGGCTTTGTTTTTGGTCCTAAGCTGTTGGCGGAGCTCGGTGTTGTAGATGTATTGGCATGGACTGCGGCCACAACAATTATTGTTTCTTCACTCATCGCTCTGCGTCAGGACCATTTGAAACGCAGACTGGCATTTTCCACTGTAGGTCAGCTTTCCTACATTGTTTTGGGCGCAGCGCTTATTTCTCCCTTAAGCATTAAGGGTGCGTATCTGCACCTAGTGGCTCACGCAGTTATGAAGATTACTCTCTTCATGTGTGCTGGTCTGATTATTGCCCGTACACATAAAAACAATATAAGCGAGCTCCACGGTATTGGACGACGGCTTCCCATTACCATGACCTGCTTTACCATTGCTTCTTTAGGCATTGCCGGTGTTCCCTTCTTGGTCGGTTTTGTCAGCAAGTGGAATTTGGCTCTTGGTGCTTTACAGGCAGGCAAGCCTCTGTTTATTCTGGTTTGGGTAGCTAGTGCTCTTTTGGCGGCAGGTTATCTTATTCCTGTGTGCAAGATGGCATTCTTCAAGCCTGAGCCTAAGGAAGGCTTTGTTGAATATGGTGATATCAGCTACTCTATGTTGATTCCTATTTGTGTTACTACCTTGGCGGCAGTTGTTTTAGGTACTATCCCCGACATCTATCCGCATTTCTACAAGCTGGCAGTTATGACCTCTGATGCCGTATGTGCCGGCTGGTTACCAGGGGGGTGGCTGTAAATGAGTAAGAAAATGGTTTATATGCTAATAGCTGTAGTTCTTGTATTGTCCGTGACAGCTGAGCTTTTTGGAATTCATCTTCATGCTCCTCATTGGTGGCCATTGCCGTTTGGCTACAATATTTTTGCTGGTTTTGTAGGTGGCTGGATTTTAATAATTCTGGCTAAGATGATTATGACTCCTTTGCTGCAACGCGAAGAAGACTACTATGATGAAGGCGGAGGTGAGCATGATGACTGATATGGTAATTCATCCCGGCCTAATACTCATTTTTGTAGGTGTTTTGGCAATGCTTGTGCCTAAGGCTTTACGTAAAATTGTCTTGGCAGTAGGTCCGTTTGCGGCTCTGTATGCAGCATTGTCCATGCCTATGGGAACAGATGCAAGTATAACAATTTTGGGTACTGGTTATCAGCTCAACTATATTTATGTTGATAAGCTGAGCTATGTATTTTGTATGATTTTTGCCTTAATGGCATGCATTGGTGGAATTTATTCCTGTCATAACGAAAACAGGATGGAAGCATTGTGCTCAATGTCCTATGCAGGATGCGCTCTTGGTGTAACACTTGCTAAGGATTGGATGACAATGATTGTCTTCTGGGAAGCTTTGGCAGTTACTTCCTTGTTCCTTATCTGGTGTCGTAACACGCCGTCATCTCGCAAGGCTGGCTTCCGTTATCTGTTAGTTCATATGCTTGGTGGCAACCTGCTGTTAGGCGGTATTTTCCTAAAAGCAGGACAAGGTGAGTATCTAATTACTAACCTGTCTGCTGGTGCACATGATATTGCATTTTGGGCTATTTTGATTGGTGTAGCTGTTAATGCTGCTATTCCTCCTGTCAATGCCTGGCTTGTAGACGCATATCCTGAAGGTACTATTACAGGTAGTGTATTTCTGAGCTCCTTTACTACCAAGGTAGCTGTTTATTGCCTTATTAGAATTTTTGCTGGAACTGAGCTTTTGATGGGCTTTGGCTGTTTTATGGCATTGTACGGTGCAGCCTATGCGTTGATGGAAAACGACATGAGGCGTTTGCTGGGCTATCATATTATTAGTCAGGTAGGCTTCATGGTAGCAGGTGTTGGCGTTGGTACGGCTATGGCAATCAATGGTGCTACTGCTCATGCTTATTCCCACATCCTGTATAAATCCCTGCTTTTTATGTGTGCAGGTGCCATTATTTACGCTACGGGAATTCGTAAAATCAATCAGCTTAGCGGTATGGCAAAGAAAATGCCTTTTGTAGCAATTTGCTTTTTCATTGCTGCTTTCTCAATTTCCGGCGTACCGTTGTTTAATGGCTTTATCAGCAAAACCATTACTATTGCTGCGTCCTTAGAGGCTGGTCATGAGTTAGTTTACAATATGCTGGAGCTGGCTAGTATAGGTACGTTCTTGTCTATTACGTTGAAAATGGGTTATTTTATTTTCCTTCGTACTGGCAAGGAAGTACAGCTGAAGAATACACTCCCGAAAAATATGTATATAGGTATGGGGCTGGGAGCAGTTCTTTGCTCACTTTATGGCGTATATCCTGATTTGCTGTACCGTTATCTGCCGTCTGCAGTTACATATGTTCCTTTTACTGCTGACCATGTCCTCAGTTACATTGAGATTTTGGTAGTGACTATGGTTCCATTTATGATGTATCTGTCCAAGATGGAACCCCATACAGCAATCAGCCTGGATACTGACTGGTTCTATCGCAAGCCCTTCGCGGCAATTTTGTATCGTGGCAGCTCTTTGTGCTGTGCACTGTGCAATGCTTTAGGCAATGCATGGGCTGTACTTGACGAAAAGTTTATGGACCTTACATCAAATCCTATGGATTTTCTTGATGCTAAGCCATTCCGCAAACGCAGTCATTATAATCCTGAAAACTATCGTACATCCATTGCCGATCCTATGATGATAACTTTAACAGTGCTTATTAGTGCTATTAGTTATTTCGTAGCAAGCATGTGATGAAGTAGTTACTATTGACCTGAATTTAGTCTATAATCTGAATCTAAGCGGGTGCCTTCGGGTATCCGCTTAAATTTATCTTTTGCGAGGTTTTACTATGGAAAACAATTTTTATAGAGGCGTCTTTTGCATAGTAATGTCAGCCGTTTTCTGGGGACTAGGAGGTGTAGCAGGTCAATATCTGTATACATATCAGGAGACGGATCCTGTTTGGCTGTGCATGGTGCGCCAGATTATTGCAGGTGCGTTATTTTTAATTTATACTGCAGTTGTCAGACGAGAAAATATTTTTGATATTTTTAAAGAATTTACACCTCAGATATTAGTATTTTCCTTCTTAGGTATTTTGGGAGCTCAATTAGGCTTTTACTATACTATTTCTCTTTGCAATGCAGCTACGGCTACAGTACTACAGTATATGGCACCTATCTTTGTTATGATGTGGATGGCCTACAAAAGTCGCAGTATGCCTGAAAATCGTGAGCTTTTGGGTATTGTAGGAGCGCTTTTAGGCGTATTCCTTATTTCTACTCATGGTAATTTAGATAGTTTGGCAATATCTCCGGAGGCTCTGATTATAGGCTTGCTTTCGGCAGTGTCATATGCTCTTTATTCTGTTTATCCCTTGGATATGCTAAAGAAGTATTCTGCAACTGTAGTTATTGGCTGGGGCCAGTTTATTTCAGGTGTATCTTTGATTGCCTTTCGTAATCCATTTGTATCTCTGACTAACTGGGATATAGGAGCCTATATGGCCATGACTTACCTGGTTATCGGTGCTACAACTCTGACCTATGCCCTTTATCTTTTTGGCCTAAAAATTGTGGGACCGACTAAGGCTAGCCTTATTTCCTGTGCAGAACCATTGACATCTATTGTTGCCGTAGTTTTATTTATGGGTACAGTATTGACAATGGAGGATGTTATTGGTATGGGCTGCATTATTTTTACTGTCCTATTATTGTCGATACCTAAAAAATAAGCAGATAGCAATATTCTTTAAATGCAGCTTTGTGAAAACAAGGCTGTATTTTTTATATGAAAACAGGGATGCTGTGATAGTGAATCATACGCCTATATAAAGTAAATATTACACAGAAAAGCTACACAATAAACAGGAAATATAAATGTAAAATATATGAGATTGTGATACAATTAAACTATCAAGAAAAGGAGGTGCCCTATGACTGAGGTAAAATATTCCTATAAGTATGGACATGGCTATAAGGACTTTACTCTGGAGCAGGAACATGTTATTGGCGAGATAAAGGTAGCAGAGCTGCCGCCGTTGGAAAATCTCAAAGCATCTGTGTTGGATGCTATATACCATCCTATTGAGAGTGCGCCTATTAATGAGCTGGTAAAGCCAGGTCAAAAGGTAGCCTTTATTTGCAATGACCCTACTCGCGTAGCAAATAGTCACGATTTTATGCCTATTTTGGTTGCGGAAATGAACAAGCTTGGCATAAAGGACGAGGATATGCGCATTGTCTTTGCGTTGGGAACCCACCGTGATATGACTCATGAGGAAATGGTAGAGGCAGTTGGTGATGATGTTGCCAGCCGCTTGCCTATGTATAATAGTAATTGTCATAAGCAGGAGGACTTTGAATATTTTGGTGAAACCTCCTTTGGTACACCTGTATGGCTCAATAAGCTGATTTGTGATGTAGATTTGGTAATTCTGACAGGAACTATCGTGCATCACTTTTTCAGTGGCTTTGGCGGCGGACGTAAGGCTGTTTTGCCAGGTGTAGCCGCAATGGAAACTGTACGCAGGAATCACAGCCTGATGATGAGTCCTGAGGCTCGTTTAGGCAAGCTGCACGGCAATCCTGTATATGATGATCAGATGGAAGGTGTGCGCCTTTTTGCCAAGGAGCATAAGCTATTCCTATTCAATGCTATTTTGGACGCTAAGAAGCAATTCCTGAAGATTTTTGCAGGTGATTGGGATAAGGCTCATTTAGAGGCCTGCAAATTTGTTGATAAGGTTTATGGTGCTGAGATTGACGAGCCTGCTGATATTGTTATTGCCAGCTGTGGCGGTTACCCTAAGGATATTAATATCTACCAGCTGCAGAAGACCATGGATAATGCCTGGTGCGCAGTTAAGGAGGGCGGCGTAGTCATCATCATAGGTGAATGCGAAGAAGGCAGTGGCAGCGTTGCATTAGAAAAAGCTTTGCAGGAAAATCCTTCTCCTGATGCAATTAAAGCTAAGCTGCAGGAAAACTTTGTTATTGGTGCTCATAAGGCCTTTGCGATTACCAGATTGATGAAAAAGGCTAAATTTATCCTTGTATCAGCTCTTGATAAAAAGATTGCCAAGGATTTGCTTTTTGAAGCAGTTGACAGTGTTGATGAAGCTATTGCCCTGGCTGAAAAGCAGATTGGTCCTGACTATAAGATTCTGCTCATGCCTCAGGGAAGTCTGACTGTTCCTATTATCAAAAAGTAAGCTAGAGAAATAATAATCTTCTGTACAGAAAATTCGTTCTACAACTTGCCTTTCCACAAATTTTCGGATATAATAACTCTATTAACTAAAAATTGTGATGAAAGATTAAAGGGGAGAGTTTTCTGTGAAGTCCGATATAGATTATAAAGCTATTGGCTTGAGAATAAAAAAAGCACGTACTGACAAAGGTATGACCCAAGGTTGCATTGCTCAGCTGACTGGCCTGTCCACTCCTCACATTAGTAATATTGAAACTGGCAACACTAAATTAGGCTTGCCAACAATTATTAATATGGCTAATGTTCTGGATGTGTCCGTAGACGAGTTGTTGTGCGACAGTGTTAAGCGCAGCGAACAGATTTATTGTGAAGAGCTGTCTGAGCTGCTTAAGGATTGTACTGCAGACGAGCTGCACATTATTGCAGAGCTGGCAAAGGTAATCAAAAAATCTGGTATTAACAGTGCCAAAAAAGTGAGAAAGCGTCGCACAAAGGCTGAAATTGCTGCTGCTAAGGCTGCAGAAATGGCTGCCATGGGAATGGTCGCAGAATAATAAAATTTAATATTGCTACTGTAGCTCAGCTGGTAGAGCAACTGATTCGTAATCAGTAGGTCGCAGGTTCGAATCCCGTCAGTAGCTCCAATTGAAATCAAGCCCCCAGGCTAGTTCTGGGGGCTTTTTCTGCTTTCAGGACAAGGGAAAATTTAGAGTCTGTGCCACTGACAAATTTTGTGCAATTAAGAGTGCAATTTAGGCTTATTATTTAATTAATAACATTCTTTACTTTTTTAATTGTCTGGGATATAATGAGTCTAAAAAAAGAATACGGATGTTCTAGTAATATTTTGTGGCTGTTACTTTTGTAAAAAACAATATGGGTGAAGGTGATTAAAGCTATGAAAAGATGGAATTCGCAAGTATTTTTCTTGGTTGTTATAAGTGCCCTGAATCTGGGAGCAGGTACTGTATATTCTGCGCCTCAGG
>URGS01000036.1 GCA_900547415.1 uncultured Phascolarctobacterium sp.
TCTTTTATATTTTTTTGATTACTATTATTTTGCATATCATTAGCTAACTTTGTAATCTTATTTTCCAAGTTTAGAATTGGAGCATATACCTTTAAAATCTCTTCTAATAAAGTTTTAGAAGAATCTTGAAAATCCATCTGCTTTAAAAAGCCTATTGTTGGAGAGCCTTGTATATATATATTAAATTTTTCTTCTCCAATCCCCTCTTCAAACATAGAATTATCTATTATCGCATTTAAGAGTGTACTTTTTCCACAGCCATTTCTACCTACAATAGCTATTTTATCTTTTTCCTTTATTTCAAAATTTATTTCCTCTAAAATTGTCTCAGCTCCATAAGATACTGAGCCATTTACTATTTTATAATTCATTTTCTTTCCTCTTTTATTTATCTATTTCTACATTTCTAAACTTTATCTTTGTAAATTTATATCATATTATAAAGTAACCCCATCGCATCGCGGTGGGGTTCTGAAAGTGTTAATCCATTTTTACGTAATATCCATCGTTCTTGTTTGTAAGCCTATTATATCGGCAATTTGGACTGTTTCGCCGGTTGCAGTTCATACAATTAAAGGTTCTGCAAAACGGATAAAACTCTTCGTCCACTAATGTGCCATATTCAGCAAACAATATCGTACCATCTTTTCCTTCAATAACAATTGTGCCATTAAAATTGTCTTTCTCCATTCCAATGGTTTTTCCATCGATAGTAGCCACTCCAAGATCAAAATCCACTTTCTTATACATCTCTCTGTATCCTCCTAATGTTGTATTTTGTCCAAATCGGACGATGTATAAGAATATTATACCACTTTTTAATAAATAAATCAAAACATAAGAAATGCCACTTCTAACATATGCTAAAAGTGGCTAAAGTAAAATCACTAAATATTAATATAAAGTCCTTTTCTTTTGGAATATTTTTGATTATTTCTGCATGAAGGTTTTTCCGAAGATTTGCAATGAGACCCACAATTATTATTTCTGCAAAATTGATAAAAATTTCCTTTTCTATCAACAGTCCCATAAAAAGCAAGTCTCAATGCTATTTTACCATTTAACCTAACCACAAAACCTTCATCAATTTTTTTAATCACTTGACCAATAATTATTCCATTTTGTAATACTTCATTATC
Source organism: uncultured Phascolarctobacterium sp. (assembly GCA_900547415.1). GTDB lineage: Bacteria > Bacillota > Negativicutes > Acidaminococcales > Acidaminococcaceae > Phascolarctobacterium_A. Next base: position 1,140 of record URGS01000036.1, read on the forward strand.
ATTTAGTTCTACTTTTTTATACATACTTCTGCCTCCACTAAGATGCTAATATTGTTCTCTTAGAACAACTACTTAAGTATTATATCATAAGTTAATAAAAAAAGACAAATGTAAATACCTTTTTTGTTCTCTTTATAAACTTAAATGTGTTTCCGATTTATTTATAGTTTTATAATTCTTACTAAGTCTCCTTTTCCTTGAACACCAACTGTTGTACCAATTTCTGTTCCATTTTTAAAACATTTAAATGTTGGTATACTCATAACATTATACTTTTCTGCTAGTTCTGGACATTCATCTATATTTATTTTTGCAAATTTAACTTCATTTCCCATTTCTTTTTCTAATTCTTCTACAACTGGAGCCATCATTCTACATGGTCCACACCATTCTGCCCAAAAGTCTACCAATACTGGTTTTTCTGCTTTTAATACTTCACTTTCAAAATTTTCACTTGTTATTTTTATAACTGACATTTTAAATTCCTCCTTATAAAATTTTTATATACAATGCTCTTGCATTATATATCGTTAAAGAATAATCCTCTATTGAGAGGTGTAATCTTTATCTTGATTACGAGGCTATAATAACAGTTAATTTTCTTCATTTCTGTTGCTTTGGCAACATATTTTCTGCGCACATTTCATTTCATATTACTTACATATGTTTTTTAACTAAAGTAACATTTAGTATTTTTATATAGATTATACGATAAATATTCAATAATTCCTATAAAATCTGATGCTTTGCATTATATATCCTTTTTATTACTTTTTATTTAGATATCTTTTAATCATTTATTTTTATTACTTGCATATGTTTTTTAACTAAATTTACTACTAATACTAATTGCATAATTCATCCACCTAATTATGCTTAATATAAATAACTAGCTGTTCGCTCTCAGTTCCTTGGTGCTTAACCTTTTGCAGCAGTTTTTTCATTAATTCATTTGCTTATGGATCACCTTCCGGAATACTATCTGTTATAACTGCTCAAAAAAGCTAGAGCATTATCTGCACAAAAACATTCCAGAGAAGCAAACCCTGGCCCCAGCAAAATCACAGCGGCTATGAGCAGAAGGCATTTCTTAATTATTCACCAATGATTCATTACTAAAGCTTATATCCCAGGACGCCGTAAATATGTCTTATATTAGCCAAGCACTAAAAGGCTTATAGTCATAGCCATACACCGTAAAAAGCTCTTAAAACAAAAATGAGGCTGCCCTAAGGCAGCCTCAAGATTACGTTCTAGCAAGCTTCTAAAATAGTAAATGTATTCTTTTCGAAATCTACCAAACCGTCACTGCGCATTCTCGCCAGCTCTCTGGTCAACGCACTGCGGTCAGCATCAAGATAATTGGCTAAATCAGTTCTATTAAAGGGAATGGTAAAGGTATTTGTACCTGCATACTTAGCCTCCTGCTCGAGATATGCCATAATCTTGCTGCGCAGTGTTTTTTTGCACAGAATTTCGGTCTTCTCAATCAGGCGAGTATTATTATCAGCCAATATAGAAACAATATTACACATCATTCTGCGGCAAGCTGTGCTATCCATGCTGCTGTCAAGCAGGAACCTTCCTAAGGGAAGCATCAGAACCTCGCTGTCACTAGCTGCAAAATAGCTCACAGATGACTTATCACCCATTTTTCCCAGAAAGCTTTCTCCAAATACAGCACCAACACCTAAATTGGCAATAATGGACTTATCGCCCCACACATCCTCTTTGATCATTTGTACTGTGCCTTCTAATACTACGCACAAGCTTTCTACGCAGTCACCTGCCAGAAATATATAATCAGATTTAGGAAAATGCTTGATCAAAGCGTGGAACTTCTTCAGCACCTCATTAATTTCATCCGTACCTAATCCTGAAAACAACGGTAGTTCAGAATAATTAGGTGTAAAAACCTTCGTAGACATTAAATCACCATCGCTCCTTCCAATTTTCATTATCATTATCTATAAAAATACTGTTTTTGTAAATATTTTGTAACTAAAGTAAGCGTTAAGTAATTTATGTTGCTCTTGCAACACGTATTTGTTTATTTAAATTACTTAATTTACTTATTTTACTTATTTAATTTAGCCCATAAATACTGGCTTTTTGGCTTTGCTACAGTCTTTATGGCTTAGTAGATTATGTAAATAAAGAAAGCAATTTTTCTGCGACTTCATGTTGCTCAAGCAACAACTATCTCTACTAAGAAAAACTATAATGATGGCAAATGATGAGACACATTTTACTTGGGGCAATGTTCTTCCGACCCCACGAATTTGCCTGTGTGCGTAGAGGGATGCACACAGGCTTCTTTTTTGCCTAAAAGCATGCTGAGCGTTTTTTCAGCAAATATGATTTATTACTCCTATTATGCATAAACTCTTCTCCAGAAGCCTATATGGCCCTAAAAACCATATCACAAAATACTTGGAGACATTATGGCCGAGATTCATATATAACTTGTTTAAGAATACAAAAAGCAGCGCTCCATATTTCAGGAACGCTGCTTTTTAATTTAGCAGTCATTTAAAAAAGTCTTTAATTTTCTTTAAAAAGCTTTTTTCTTCAGGGTTGATTGCATCACCGCATACATCCTCAAATTTACGCAGAGCTTCCTTCTGCTTATCATTGAGCTTAGTAGGAACAACAACCTTGACACGTACCAGCTGGTCGCCACGACCACCGCCGCGCAGACTAGGAATACCCTTGCCCTTCAGACGCAGCACCTTGCCGGGCTGAGTACCCTCAGGAATACGCATGGTAACTTGGCCGTCCAGTGTAGGAACCTTAATTTCAGCACCAAGGGTAGCCTGAACAATGCTGATAGGAACCTCGCACATTACAGTAGTGCCGTCACGCTCAAAATACTTATGAGGTCTTACGTAAATGTATACGTACAAATCGCCGCTGGGTCCCCCCTTAGCGCCTGCCTCGCCCTCGCCTGCTACACGCAGTCTGGAGCCATCATTAACGCCTGCAGGTATCTTAACCTTAAGCTTCTTGTTTTTCTTTTCTGTGCCCTTGCCACGGCATGCTTTACAGGGCTCACTGATGATCTTGCCCTCGCCATGACATCTGGAGCAGGGACGCTCGTTTACCATCTGGCCAAACATGGTATTTTGGGTAAAACGCACGTAACCGCTGCCATGACATTCAGGACAGGTCTCTACCTTGGAACCAGGCTCAGCGCCTTCACCATGGCAGTGACTGCACTGCTCATCCCTATAAAGATTGATTTCCTTTTCTACGCCAAAGGCTGCTTCCTCAAAGGAAATTTCTAGGTCAAAGCGCAGATCAGAACCACGCTGCGGGCCAGCATTGCTGCGTCCGCCGCGACCGCCTTGACCGCCGAAGAACATATCAAATATATCCTCCATACCACTGCCGCCAAAGCCGCCTGCACCACCAAAGCCACCGAAGCCGCCAGGACCGCCGCCCATGCCGCCATTTTCAAAGGCAGCATGACCGAACTGATCGTACTGAGCACGCTTCTGCTCATCAGAAAGGACGTCGTAGGCTTCGTTGCATTCCTTGAATTTTTCTTCAGCCTCAGGATTATCTTTATTCAAGTCAGGATGATATTTACGTGCCAGCTTGCGATATGCTTTTTTCAGCTCATCTTGGGTAGCTGTTTTAGATACGCCCAGGACCTCGTAATAATCTCTTTTACTCAAAGCTTACACCATCCTATTGTTAATTATTTCTTGTCTTCGTCAACAACTTCAGCGTCAACTACATCGTCGTCAGCTTTTTTAGCGCCTTCTGCGCCAGCTGCACCTTGTTGAGCACCCTTAGCTGCTTCAGTTTCCTTGTACAGTTCTGCAGACAGCTCATACAGCGGTTTAGTCAATGCTTCAGTGTCTTTCTTGATTTGCTCCAGGTCTTCGCCCTTCATGGATTCTTTCAGAGTATCCAGAGCGGTCTTAACCTTAGCAATCATGTCGTCTTTGCCCTTGCCTTCCATGTCTTTCATAGTTTTTTCAGCTTGATAGCACAGGGAGTCAGCTTGGTTGCGTACTTCTACGCCTTCCTTGCGTTTTTTATCTGCTTCAGCGTTAGCCTCTGCTTCTTTAACCATTTTTTCAACGTCTTCTTTGCTCAAGCTGCCAGAAGAGGTAATGGTGATTTTTTGTTCTTTGCCAGTGCCCAGATCTTTAGCGCTTACGTTTACGATACCGTTAGCATCGATGTCGAAAGCAACTTCGATTTTCGGTACTCCACGGGGAGCTGCAGGGATACCGCCCAGTTCAAAACGGCCCAGAGTTTTGTTGTCTGCTGCCATTTCACGTTCGCCTTGGAGAACATGGATGTCAACGGAAGGCTGATTATCAGTTGCAGTGGAGAATACTTGTTTCTTGGAGGTAGGAATAGTGGTGTTGCGGTCGATAATCTTGGTGAATACACCACCCAGAGTTTCAATACCCAAAGACAGCGGAGTTACGTCCAGCAGCAGTACGTCTTTAACTTCACCAGCCAGAATACCAGCTTGGATAGCTGCACCAACTGCTACGCACTCATCAGGGTTAATACCACGGTCAGGCTCTTTGCCGATGAATTTCTTCAGAGCTGCTTGTACAGCAGGAATACGGGAAGAACCGCCTACCAGAATTACTTTGTCAATATCGTTAGCGGACAGACCAGCATCGCTCATAGCTTGACGAACAGGACCCATGGTACGTTCTACCAGACCAGCGGTCATTTCTTCAAATTTAGCACGGGTCAGGTCCATATCCAAGTGTTTCGGGCCATCTGCACCTGCAGTGATGAAGGGCAGGTTGATGTTGGTGGACAGAACGCCGGACAGCTCGATTTTAGCTTTTTCAGCAGCTTCACGGATACGTTGCATAGCCATACGGTCGGTGGTCAGGTCGATGCCTTCAGCTTTTTTGAATTCGCTGGTCATCCATTCCATGATTTTGTTATCGAAGTCATCGCCGCCCAGATGGGTATCGCCATTAGTTGCTTTTACTTCGAATACGCCGTCGCCCATATCCAGGATGGATACGTCGAAAGTACCGCCGCCAAGGTCATATACCATAACTACTTGGTCTTCGCCTTTGTCCATGCCGTATGCAAATGCTGCAGCGGTAGGCTCGTTGACAATACGCAGAACGTCAAGACCTGCGATTTTACCAGCATCTTTAGTTGCCTGACGTTGGCTGTCGGAGAAGTATGCAGGAACGGTGATAACTGCTTGGCTAACAGTTTCGCCAAGGTAGTTTTCAGCGTCAGCTTTCAGCTTTTGCAGAATCATTGCGGAAATTTCTTCCGGAGAATATTTTTTACCATCAATTTCTACTCTGTAGCCAGCTTCGCCCATATGACGTTTAATGGAGCTGATAGTTTTGTCAGGGTTAGAAACAGCTTGACGTTTTGCCAGCTGACCTACCAGACGTTCGCCGCTCTTGGAGAAGCCAACAACGGACGGGGTCAGGCGTGCACCTTCTTGGTTAGTGATGACAGTCGGTTCGCCGCCTTCCATAACTGCTACAACAGAGTTAGTAGTACCTAAGTCAATACCAATTACTTTAGACATTTTGTATTCCTCCTAAATCTTAACTAAAAGAATTAATTTACATATTTATTATGAGCAGGTTTCCCTGTTCTATTCATTAGAATTTACTCTAACCTTACTATGACGGATTACCTTGTCATAGATTTTATAGCCCTTTTCAAAAACCATATCAATGGTTTCATCCTCGAGCTCAGGATTGCTGGAACGCATTACAGCTTCGTGGAGGTTGGGATCAAATTTTTGACCTTCAGCCTCAATCTCTACTACATTCAGTTCCTTAAAGGTATCCTCGAACTGACGGCGGATGTGCTTCATGCCTTCGATAACGCCTTCGATATCCTTAGTCTTGGTAACGCTGGCCTCAGCTCTTTCAAAATTATCTAAAACCTTCAGGAATTTGCTTACTACATTTGCAGTAACAAAGGTGGAAAGCTGCTCCTTTTCAGTATTAGTACGACGGCGATAATTATCAAAATCAGCCTGCAGTCGGAGCATACGGTTTTGCAGCTCAGCAATTTGCTCATCCTTGGGATCAGCCTTAGCTTCAGTTTCTTCAGAAGTCTCAGTATTTTCAGTGGTTTCCTCTACAACCTCTTCCTTTACCTCTTCTGCGTTGGTGTTTTTAACATCTTCTTGCAAGGGTATTCCTCCTTTTGCTTCTATTTGTCGGTATTTTGCTCAAACATTGTCTTCAGATATTTATGAAGATAATCCATAACGGTGATTACCTTGCCATACTCCATACGAGTTGGTCCCAGTACAGCCATAGTGCCAACAATCTTGCCGTTTAAACGGTAGGTTGCCTGTACCATACTGCAGTCCTGAATACCAGTGAACTTGTTCTCGCTGCCAATGGTAATTCTAAGTCCGCTGTCCTCGCCTGCCGCAAGCAGGTCTCTGACAACACGCTCTTCTTCGAGAATTCCCAAAAGGTTTTTAACCTTTTCTACATCACGAAATTCCGGCTGATTCAAAAGCTGCTTAGTACCACCAAGGAAAACTCTCTGCTCCTGATTTTTACGGCCCATACGACGTATGGACTGTACCAGAGAGGTAAAGAGCAGCTTATCATCGGCTACGTTAGTATGAACTGCACTTAAAAGATCTTCAGTAATACCAGCAAGTTCTCTGCCCTCCAGCAGACGGCTGATGCGACCTGCCATATAGTCAAGCTCCTCAAAACGCATTCCCATGGGAATCTCTACTACACAGTTATCAACATTTCCATCATCTGTTACGATGCAAAGAATTGCTTGGTGCTCATCTAACGGCAAAAATTTCAAATAACGGAAGCGAGCACTTACGTCCCTGTTAGCCAGAACCATGGATACGTTCTGTGTCATGCGGGAAAGTATTTTGGCAGTAGACTGAAAAATTTCTTCAATACTGCGGCGTCGTTCACTATACCAGCTATTTATAAGTGCTCTGTCATTGTCGGTTAATGTTCCCGGCTCAATCAGAGAATCTACATAAAAGCGATAGGCCTGAGCTGACGGTACCCGTCCTGCAGATGTGTGTGGCTGCTCCAGATAACCTAAGAGCTCCAGGTCACTCATCTCGTTACGAATGGTCGCAGGGCTGAGACCCAAATCGTACTTGCGGGCAATTGTTCGTGAGCCCACAGGTTCGGCAGTTGAAATATAATCCTCAATTATGAGCTGGAGAATTTTTTTCTTTCTATCGTTTAGCATATTCCCACCTCATTTTTGATTGTTAGCACTCATTCAGTTGGAGTGCTAACATCTGATACTAGAATAGCACTGCCCTAGTCTATTGTCAACATTATTTTAGAAAAATTTAGCATAGTCACAAATAATTCAAAGATTGCAGCATAAAAAATAAGGACGCTCACCAAAAGCATCCTTATCAAAAACCGTATAGAGTTATCTTTACCATTTGGCGGCTAAAGCTCGCCCTAAATCATGAAAGCTAATAGCCAGGCTCTTCCTATACAAGGTTATAACTTCATAAGCCTCTACAAACCTACTAAAGCTTTACTTGCATATTATAAGACTGTATCAAACAAAAATCTCAAAAATCTGATTTCCAACAGCCATTCCCTGCTCTGTCAGTCGCAAGTATCCGTTTTCCTTATCATATACTAAAAGCTCATGCTCTATTAAAGGCTGCAGCTCCTTGTGATAGCGTTCCCACACATCTATACTAAAGCGTTCCTTGGCTTCCTTAAGGTCCGCACCCTGAGCACGCCTTAGTCCCATAAACATAAACTCGCCGAAAAGCTCGTCACCAGTCAGTTTTTCCTCAATATAAAGCTTAGCATATGCTTTTTCACGTTCAACAGAATCTAAACCATGCTCCTTTTCGGCGTTTGCAGGGCCTTGCATGGCATTTTCTGCTTCCTTGGGAGCTTTCTCAATGCCTGGCACAACATCTGCCATTTCCTTAGCAGTTTTCTCAAGACATTGTTCAGTATTTGTTCTTTTCTCAAACAAAGCCCTACTCTCAATCGGTGCGCCATACAGCTGCTGTACTCCCTTTATATAAGGCGCAACCTCTTCCACAGCACTGCGACGCACCCTGCCGTCAAAGCCTGCTGCTGCAGCGCCAAAGGCAACATAAGGATGGTATTGCCAATAAACAAGATTGTGACGTGAATACTGCTCATTTTTAGCGTAATTAGAAATCTCATAGCGTTTAAAGCCTGCAGACTTCAGCATTTGCTGCACCAAATCATACATATCGGCAGCAGTATCTTCATCAGGAAGCTGCAGCCTGCCACTATCTACTAGCTTAGCTAAGGGCGTTCCTTCCTCTACAATCAGTCCATAAACTGACATATGCTCAATGCCTGTAGCCAATAGACTTTCAATCGTAGCTTTAAGACTTTCCAATAATTGCCCGGGCAATCCATATATTAAATCAGCACTAATACGCTCAAAGCATGCAGCCTTAGCCAGCTGGATTGCGTCCAAGGCTTCCGCAGCACTATGAATACGGCCAATAGTCTTTAGCTCTGCGTCATTTAAAGACTGTACGCCAAAGCTGATACGGTCAAAGCCTAAGCTACGAAAAAAACGCAGCTTTTCTAAATCCGCAGTTCCAGGATTAACCTCAATAGTCGCCTCTGCAGGAGTACGCCAAAATCCATATTTTTTTAAAGCACCCACTATTTTTGCTAAAGCAACCATTGGCAAGGTGCTGGGAGTACCGCCGCCAAAATAAATGGTTGCATCATTAGCTACACGTTCTGCTTCAGCAGCACGTCCTGCAATCTCCAGACAAACAGCATCAGCATAAGCATCCATCTGCTGCTGGCTGCAGCCTGCATAGGATGCAAAATCACAGTACAAGCATTTTTGACGGCAAAAGGGAATGTGTACATACACAGCCTGCGTCATTTTATATTCATTAGCATTCTTCATACTCATCACTCTATTTTCATTTGACACTTCTATAATTCATATTCCATAACCTTAATAAACTTCTTCTAAAGAAGGCACCATTACTATGCTCATCTGCAAGCTTTTCAGAGACGAATGAAAAAAAGCATTAGGACCATAGCATAAATCAAATAATTTTCATTACATAATAAAAGTACGAGGCTATCTTATGATAACCTCGCAACCTTAAATTTATTTTTAGTCCATTTTCAGAACAGCCATGAATGCCTCTTGGGGCAGCTCTACAAAGCCAACCTGTTTCATACGCTTCTTACCTTCTTTTTGTTTTTCCAGCAGCTTACGCTTACGGCTAATATCACCGCCATAGCATTTAGCCAAAACGTCCTTACGCATTGCACGGACATTTTCACGAGCAACAATCTTATTGCCAATAGCTGCCTGAACAGGAATCTCGAACATCTGGCGAGGAATCAGGCTGCGCAGCTTTTCTACTAGCTGACGACCACGAACAGACGCACTTTCCTTATGTACGATTGCAGACAAAGCGTCCACAGGATCGCCATTAAGAAGAATATCCAGCTTAACCAAATCGGAATAACGATATCCGGACAGCTCATAATCAAGAGAAGCATAGCCGCGAGTAGCAGATTTCAGACGGTCAAAATAGTCATAAATAATCTCACTCAGGGGCAGTGCATAGTGAATCATGACACGGGTATCGTCAAGATATGTCATATTGTCATATTCACCACGTTTTTCCTGGCTCAGCTCCATAACAGCACCTACATAATCCTTAGGCACAATGATGGTTGCAGCTACAAAGGGTTCTTCTACATGATCAATAACAGTAGGATCAGGGAACATAGACGGATTATCAACCAGCTCCACATCACCGTTGGTACGGAACACCTGATAAATTACGTTAGGTGCAGTAGTAATCAGGCTCAGATTATATTCACGTTCCAGGCGCTCCTTAATAACGTCCATATGCAGCAGTCCCAGGAAGCCGCAGCGGAAGCCAAAGCCCAAAGCTGTAGATGTTTCAGGCTCAAATACTAAAGATGCGTCGTTAAGCTGCAGCTTTTCCAAAGCATCACGCAGATTATCATAGTCGGAGTTTTCTACAGGATAGAGACCGCAGTAAACCATAGGGGTAGCCTTGCGATAGCCGGACAAGGGCTTATCAGCAGGATTAGCAACGCCAGTAACAGTATCACCTACACGTGCGTCACGGACATTCTTAATAGATGCGGCAAAGAAACCTACGTGACCTGCATCAAGACTATCTACACTTACAATTCCAGGCTTAAAGTAACCAACCTCAGTTACCTCAAACTCAGCACCAGTTGCCATCATGCGAATCTTCATTCCCTTGCGCAGGCAGCCCTCCATAACACGTACATAGAGCACAACGCCCTTGTAAGCATCAAATTTGGAGTCGAATACCAAAGCCTTAAGCGGCGCATCCTGCTCACCCTGAGGCGCAGGTACACGCTCTACAATAGCCTCCAATACATCTTCAATGCCAAGACCTGTCTTAGCGCTGCATAAAATAGCATCAGATGCATCGATGCCGATTACATCCTCAATTTCGCGCTTAACGTGGTCTGGGTCTGCACTGGGCAGGTCAATTTTATTAATAACGGGAATAATTTCTAAATCATTATCAAGAGCCAGATAAACGTTAGCCAAGGTTTGCGCCTCAATACCTTGGGTAGCGTCAATTACCAGCAGCGCACCCTCGCAGGCAGCCAAGGCACGAGATACCTCATAGGTAAAGTCAACGTGACCAGGGGTATCAATGAAATTCAGCATATAGTCCTGACCGTCACGAGCATGGTAAATACTGCGAACAGCCTGAGCCTTAATAGTAATACCGCGCTCGCGCTCCAAATCCATGGAGTCACAAATCTGCTCCTCCATCTCACGCTTGGACAAGGTGCCTGTATATTCAATAAGCCTATCAGCCAGAGTAGATTTGCCATGGTCAATGTGGGCGATAATAGAAAAGTTACGAATTTTGTTCTGCTCCATTGTAAGCTCCTTTTTGCAATAAAATTTATCAGTATTATTTATTATAGCATTTACTGTCCAATACTTGCAATAAGCTAAACACCGCTATCTTTGCTCTGCAAAAAACTTTTTACATAATTTAGATTACAACGGGACCTTTTACATCCCAAAAAATCCTATTTATCAGGTTTTTGCAGATATTTTCACTTATATTAAAGAAAATTGCGGAAACCCCTTGCACAATCACGCCACACGTGGTAGAATATTCGAGTACAAGAAAATTCAGGAGGTGAAATTCGTTGCCGAACATTAAATCTTCCGTACGCAGTGTAAAAACCGACGCAGAACGTCGTGCAAAAAATGGTCCGATTAAAGCAGCTCTCCGTAAAGCTTCTCGCAATGTTGTTGCTCTTACCGAAACCGGTGCTCAAGAAGACGCTCAAGCTAAATTAGCTGTTGCTTCCGGTTTGATCGATAAAGCAGCTCGCAAGGGTATTATCCACAAGAATGCTGCAGCTCGCAAAAAATCCAGACTTGCTAAAAAAGTTAACGCTATGGCATAATTTTGCCCTTTGGCATCAACTTACAAGTAACCTGCTCCTAGGAGCAGGTTTTTTGCATTTCTAAAGAAAAATTTATCTGCAGCACCTATACTAAACAAGACTAATTACGCGCTCTAATTGAAGAGAACCACAAAATACATATTGCTGTATCAATAAAAATCTCCTCCTGAGTTGATATGTACTCAAAATTTTAGACACATATCAGACTTAGGAGGAGATTTAGTTTTTGTGGATTTTTATCAGTTTAGCTTCTTATAATCCTTATAGTCCATAGTTCCCTTGGGAATCTCCAGTACTACGGTAATAATGACAGTACTATCAGTTGCTTTAGCAGCAGTATGCAGATATTTTACCTCACTGCCCTGAGACAGATAGTAGTTAACCTCTTTTACTGCTCCATCATTATTATTAGAGAAAGTGAAAAGTCGCTCAGTAGTATTTGTTGCAGCAAAAGCAGTCGTAGACATTACCAACATTGCTGCCAAGGCAGCTAACATAACTTTTACTTTTTTCATGAAAAATCACCTACTCTTCCTTTTTAGTCTTATCCATAATACGCTCCAGCTCCTGCATAAAGTTCTTTACATCAGCAAATTGACGGTAAACAGAAGCAAAGCGTACATAAGCAATCTGATCGGTCTGTTCCAGATACTTCATAACGATCTCACCAATCATGGAGCTGTCAATTTCGTTTTCACCGTTCATACGCAGCTCACGCTCAATATTATCAGCAATTTCCTGTACCTTTTCATAAGAAACAGGACGCTTTTCAAAGGCCTTCAGCAGACCAGCCAGTAATTTTTTGGAATCAAACAGCTCGCGGCGTCCATCCTTTTTACTAACCACCAGAGGCGTTTCCTCGTACTTTTCATAAGTAGTAAAACGACGGCCACATTGGGGACATTCGCGGCGACGACGAATAGAACTGCCTTCTTCAACAGCGCGGCTATCAACTACACGGCTGTCACGGTAAGAACAAAACGGACACTTCATACTATTTTCCTCCTTAGCACATAATATATGTTCTGTAAAACATATTAGTATGAACAAATCTAAAGTTATTTTTTACATTATAGCATACATATTAAATTTTTTCTACTATATATGGTAGTATATAAATAAAATACTATATATAGTTATTGAAAGCTTATAGCTTGCAGCTAATACTTGTCACTAATACAATATGCTATTATTTTTCGCTGCACCTTCAGTCAAAACCTCTCCTGCCACAAACATCGTCCTCTATGTTTCTACAGCAAAAAAAAAATGGTTCTTTAACTAATCTTGGGGTCTAGTGAAAACTAGATTCCGGGATTAGTTAT
>URGS01000037.1 GCA_900547415.1 uncultured Phascolarctobacterium sp.
CCCACTAGCTCCTGAGGCTAGCGCGTCTGCCATTCCGCCACTACCGCATTCCCTATTCATTTTGCTGCTTCATCAGCGACAAGGTAATGATACCATACAATGAATTGGCTGTCAACACTTTTCTGCAAATTTTTATCACATTTTTATTCTATCCTTATAGAGCAGATAATATTTATCTCTATCTCTCAGAACCTTGATTACATACTCGCGAGTATCTGGATAAGGGATTAGCTCCGGACTATTGAAATCATAATCCCATGAGTTCTGTTCCATCCACTCCTTGGCTTGCCCTCTGCCTGCGTTATAAGCTACTAGAAGCAGCACCATATTACGCTTGAACTCGTGCTCCAATTCGCCAACATACCAGCAGCCCATACGGATATTGGTTTTGCTTTCGTAAAGCTGGTCTTCTGTGTAACCCTTAAGTCCCATCTGCTCTGCAATCCAGGCTCCTGTTTCAGGCATTATCTGCATAAGTCCTACTGCCCCAACCTTGGATACAGCTTTATGATTAAAGCCACTTTCATTTTTTATAATGGCAGCAATCAAAAATGGGTCTATCTTGTTCTTTTCGCTATATGTGATTATATCCTGCTGATAATCCCACATATAGACAAAGCGCATTTGCACTGCATCGCTGTTCCAAATACGCCAGCCTCCAAAAAACAGTGCAGATACTGCTAAAAAGCCTATCATTATCCATACATACAGCTTTGAAGCAGAAGAACGCCTGGGCCTTCTTCTGCTTGCTCTTTTAGTTCTTGCAGCCATCTTTTACAAGCCTTACCTGCTGACGTACCTGCTCAATAATGTTCTCCAAGGAACCGCTGTTATCGAGCACAACATCAGCTACACGGCTTTTTTCCTCCAAGGACATTTGCGCCTCAATACGTGCCAGCAAATTTTCCTTTGTAATGCCGCCACGCTGCAAACCACGCTCAATCTGCAGTTCCTTGCTGACGGACACAAGCCACACTGCGTCTACACGCTGATGCCAGCCGCATTCAATCAAAAGCGGAACATCCAGAACGGCCAAAGGCTGTGCCTCCTTACGGCATTGCTCCAAAAAGTCCTCAGCCCCCTGCCAAACCAGCTTATGAATAATCCCCTCCAGCTTGGCTCTGGCAGCTGCGTCATTAAATACAAGCTCTGCTACCTTGGGACGATTCAGCTCGCCCTCAGCAGTCAGATATTCATCACCAAAGGCTGCTGCAACCTGCTCCAAAGCAGGACTGCCCTTAGCTACAGCCTGACGGCTGGCCTCATCTGCATCATAGATAGGAACACCTAAGCTGCGCAGCTCTTTGGAAACAGTGCTTTTACCAGAGGCAATACCTCCGGTCAAACCAATTACAACCATACTTATAAACTCCTTCATGCTCGAAGTAAACCTTGCTTCTTATTTCTGACAGTTATCACAATAAACAGTACCTCTGCCACCAATCTTGGTGGTGCTTAAGGTCTGTCCACATTTTTTGCAGGGCTCGCCGCCGCGTCCATATACTAAAAGATAATTTTGGTTGCTGCCCTTATTGCCTTCGCCGTCCTTATAATCACGGAAGGTTGTTCCCTTGTTCTTGATGCCTTGAGCAATAACAGCGTTTACAGCATCAATAAGCGCCCTGATTTCTGCTTCTGTCAAAGTATTTGCTACACGCATAGGCTTAATAGCAGAAAGCGCCAAACACTCATCAGCATAGATGTTGCCCAGACCTGCAATAATGTGCTGATCAAGGATAAAGGTCTTAATAGGCTTGCGGCTTTTAGCAGCCAATGGTGCCAGATATTCATAGGTCAGACCTTCACTTAATGGCTCAGGTCCCAATGTTTCATAGCCTTCAATATAGGTGTCATTATTAGTCACCAGGTATAAAGTGCCGAAAGTACGGATATCTGTAAACCACATGGTTACGTTATCACTCAAGGTAAATTTAATCTTGGCGTAGGGCGGAGCCTCCAGATCACTGCTTTGAGCAATAAGAGCACCTGTCATACGCAGATGTACGATAAGCTGCTGCTCTTCACCTAAGTGCAGCACCAGGTATTTACCCTTACGGCCAATTTTAGTAATAGTCTTGCCAACTAATCCGACAATGAATTTGTCAACAGTAGGATATTTTATCAAACGCTCCAGATAAACATCTACAGCTTGAATTTTTCTATTTTCAATATGAGGAGCAAGTGTCTTTTTGACTTGCTCCACCTCCGGCATTTCCGGCATATCTATCAACTCCTATTTTGTTTCAGCCCAGTTTCTGCCAAAGTTTACATCTGCCAGCAAAGGAATATCCATTTTTACGGCATTTTCCATAGCAGTACGGACAATCTCAGCTACCTTTTCTTTCTCGTCCTCAGTAACCTCCAACACCAGCTCATCGTGTACCTGCAGCAAAATACGTGACTTGACGCCTGCAGCAACAAGAGCACGCTGCACATCGATCATGGCACGCTTCATAATATCGGCAGCAGTACCCTGAATAGGTGTATTAATAGCAGTACGCTCTGCAAAGCTGCGGAGGTTAAAATTACTGTGCTTAATATCAGGCAGATAGCGACGGCGTCCCATAAGAGTACTTACATAGCCCTGCTCCCTAGCCTGAGCAACAATATCCTCCATATACTTTTTAACACCTGTATAACGCTCAAAATAGCTCTTGATATAGCCTGCTGCCTCACCACGAGTCACATTGAGCTGCTTTGCCAGGCCAAAGTCACTGATGCCATAAACAATACCAAAGTTTACTGCCTTGGCGCGAGTACGCATTTCGCCAACAACCTCATCCATGGGCACACCAAACACCTCAGCCGCAGTGCGGGCATGAACGTCCTGACCGTGACGGAAGGACTCCAAAAGCAGCTGATCCTGAGCAATGCAGGCTAAAATGCGCAGCTCTACCTGGGAATAGTCGCAGCTCATAAGGTAATCATAGCCTTCACCGGGAACAAAGATAGCTCTGATCTGCTTGCCCTCCTCAGTACGTGTAGGAATATTCTGCAGATTGGGGTCAGTGCTGGACAGACGTCCAGTAACAGCCACAGTCTGTTGGAAATGGGTATGAATACGCTTAGTTTTGCTATTCATCAGAGGCTTAAGTCCATCAAGATAGGTGGACTGCAGCTTAGCCAGCTTGCGGTGCTCTAAAATAGTACCAATTAAGGGATGCTTGCCCTCCAGCTGCTCCAAAACATTAGCGTCAGTAGAATAGCCTGTTTTAGTCTTTTTAATTACAGGCAGCTCCAGCTTTTCAAAAAGAATAACACCTAGCTGCTTGGGAGATTTAAGATTAAACTTTTCTCCTGCCTGCTCATAAGCCTCCTGCTCCAGCTTTTTGATGCGGAAGGTCATATCCTCGCTCAGCTGTTCCAAAAGCTCCATATCAGGTGTAATACCGTTATATTCCATTTGTGCCAGAACTGGTGCCAAGGGCATCTCCAGTGTTTCATAAAGCTCTACCTGCTCACGCTGCTCCAAGCTTTCACGGAGAACCTTTACCAGCTCTGCAATATTTTCGCAGGCTGTAGGCTTTTCGCTGAACAAATGACGTTTACTTAAGTCAGCCAAGGCATAAGAGCTATGACCAGGGTCTACTAAATACGCCGCTAAGGTTACATCATCTACAATACCTTGAGGCTGTACATTATGGCACAAGCAGGTTTTATAAATCTCCTTGCTGTCACAAACAGCCTTCAGCGCCTTATCATTTTCCAGCCAGCTGTAGAACAGCTGCCAAGGAGCTTCAGCTCCCTCCAATACATATATCTTATTTTCAAAGAAAATTTCTGCTCTGTTGAAATAGAGACTTGGCAGCTCACCAGCAGTATCTGCTGCAAAGGCTATTTTTTCAGCAGTCTTGGCCAAGTCAGCAAAAAGCTTGCTTCCTACTGCCTCGTCAACCTTGGCAAGCTCGGCAGCTTCTTCTTCAACTACATCACCAAAAAGGGAGAACACTTCCATTTCACCGCCAAGGACAGCAGCAAAACGCTCATACATATTACGGAACTCCAAATCCTGCAAAAGAGCTTTTGCACTTTCCTGAACTGGCTTCAGCTCATAATTTTCCAAAGCCAAATCCACAGGTGCATCCGTATAAATAGTAGCCAGCTTCTTACTTAATATAGCAGATTCCTTATGCTCTTCCAGCTTAGCCTTTAAGGACTTACCAGAAACCTTGTCTATATTTTCCAAGACAGTTTCCACATCGCCATATTCCTTAATCAGCTTCAGTGCTGTTTTAGGACCAACACCGGGCACACCGGGAATATTATCAGACGTATCACCCATCAGACCCTTAAGGTCAATAAGCTGACGGGGACCAAGTCCTTCATAGGCAGCTGCAAATTCAGCCTCATCAAACACCTGAATATCAGAAATACCACGCTTAGTGTAAAAAACCTTGGTACGCTTATCAACCAGCTGCAGCTCGTCACGGTCACCTGTTACAATGACCACCTCAATATCTTCAGGAGCATGGACAGCAAAGGTACCAATAATATCATCCGCCTCGTAATTATCAAGCTCCAAGGTACGGATATTCATCGCCTCCAGCACCTTCATGGAAAGAGGAAACTGCTCGCTCAGCTCCGGCGGAGTAGGCTTACGCTGTCCCTTGTAGTCCGCAAACATCTCCGTTCTAAAGGTCTTGCGTGATTTATCAAAGGCCACAGCCATATACTTAGGCTGTACATCCTCCAAAAGCTTTAAAAGCATATTACACAAACCATATACTGCACCAGTATGAATACCCTGCTTATTCATCAGCGGGGGCAGAGCAAAAAAAGCTCTATGAATCAAACTGCTGCCATCTATAACTAAAAACTTATCAGCCATTTTATATTCTCCTTCTGCATTTATTGCATAAAGTCCTATGCTACATTATACCATAATTCTTTAACTCTTTGAAAGAACGCTGAGGCCTAATCTCGCTTTGTTACCAGTAATATAACAATTACCTAATTATGCAGCGACCTACTATTTTAGCGAGCAAGTGCTTAGAATTATAGAAAGAAGGGTTCTCATACTATATAGTTCAATCGAACAGATTAATCCCGAAATTTCGTTATAATTCTGCACGATGCGAACGTTTAAAATAGTATCGGAACGGAATAATTGGTAATTGTTGATATCTCACAAACTATTATCCAATTATGCAGCGAAAACAAAATAACCTCCGCGTCCCAATTATTTGGAAAGCAGAGGTTATAAAGCTCATAAATTATTTTTTCTCAGCAGCAGCTTCTTCTTTTTTAGGAAGCATAACATTGAAATCAGCCAGCATCGGTTTTTCCTTCTCAACTTGGAACAGGAACACAAAACGAGCTGCAGGAACCTTTTCAGATGTTACCTGATACAGCAGAATATCCGCATTCTTATGTTTTTCAACAAGAATCAAATCTTGAGTATTGATTTTGCCGAAATCCTTAGCAATTTGTTCTTTGAAGTTATTATAGGTTTTTTCATCCCAATTTTTCTTCATATCATCATTCATTAAAGCAGATACGGATTTATAATTGGTACCTTTAAGGAAATTGCCTACAATCTTTTCTTGAGCGTCAAGCAGGGAACCATTAGATGCACTGCACACTGCGCTGAAAGCCAAAGTCAGCACCATAACAACCATCATCAACATTTTTTTCATGGATAATATCCTCCTTAAAACTGATTACCACTAATTATAAACATCTACTCTCATTAAGGCAAGTTTATCAACATAAAATTTGCAAAAAGTTAGCAATTAGACATTAAAACTGCTCCTTGCACAGCAGCCACAACCTGTTTTATAATAAAAACACGTTAGATTATGGGAATAATTAAAAGTATTTTCTGCAAACCGCAGTATAAGCATAAAGGAGAAAGCCATGAATATTATAGTTATTGACGGACAGGGCGGCGGTATTGGCCGTTCATTAGTAGATGCTCTCGTTCAACGCTACCCTATGCACGAAATAGGTGCAGTAGGAACAAACTCTACTGCTACAGCAAATATGCTAAAAGCAGGTCCAAGCTTTGCGGCAACAGGAGAAAACGCCGCCATTTTCAATGCTGGTCAGGCTGATATTATAATCGGACCTACAGGAATCGTCATGGCTAATGCTATGCACGGCGAAATCAGTCCTGCTATTGCCGCTGCCATTACATCCAGCAAAGCCAAAATCATTCTCATACCCATGAACCATTGTCGTGCCTATATTGCAGGCATTGAGGAGCGGAAGGTTTCTGAATACCTGCAGGAAGCCCTGGAAATGGTGGATAAATTAGTAAAATAGAGTCTCCCCCAATCCCCCTGTTTATTCGAGGAATAGACGGGGGATTTTTGCTACAAAAACGACCGCAGATTTCTCTGCGGCCGTCAATTTATAGAGCCTTTATACTATTATTTTACTTCTACGTCAATGCTGCCGTTTCTCAACACAACCTCAACATTATCGCCAGTTTTAATCTCGCCGGCAACAATCTTACGGCCAAGAATGTTCTCAACAGTGTGTACAATAAGACGTTTCAGCGGACGTGCACCAAAGGCAGGGTCGAAACCAGCCTGAGCCAAATGCTCTACAGCAGCCTCCTCATAGGTCAAGGTCAGCTCCAGCTGTTTGTTCAGACGTTCGCCAAGCTCGTTCAGTACCAACTTAACGATATCCTTGATTTGTTCTGCCTGCAGCGGTTTGAATACTACAATGTCATCTACACGATTCAGGAATTCAGGACGGAAGAAGTTCATCAGCATTTGCTGAATAGACTCTCTATCCATACTGCCCTGATGCTTCATGATTTCACTGCTGCCCAGGTTACTGGTCATAATAATCAAGGTGTTTTTAAAGTCAACATTGCGACCCTTACCATCAGTCAGACGACCATCGTCAAGAACCTGCAAAAGTACATTAAATACATCTGCATGAGCCTTCTCAATTTCGTCCAGCAGAATTACGCTGTAGGGGTGACGACGAACAGCCTCGGTCAGCTGACCACCCTCATCGTAGCCAACATAGCCAGGAGGTGCACCAATCAGACGAGAAACAGTGTGCTTCTCCATATATTCGCTCATATCAATACGAATCATATTGCGTTCATCATCAAAGAGTACCTCAGCCAAGGTCTTAGCCAGCTCAGTTTTACCTACGCCAGTAGGACCAAGGAAGATGAAGGAGCCAATAGGACGGGACGGATCCTTGATGCCCGCACGAGCACGAATTACAGCTTCGCTGACAGCCTTAACAGCCTCGTCCTGACCAACTACACGATTGTGAAGGATTTCCTCCAGATGAATCAGCTTGTCACGCTCACCACCGCTTAAGCGGGAAACGGGAATACCGGTCCAGGTGCTGACAACCTTAGCAATATCCTCTTCATCAACCTCTTCCTTCAGAAGAACATTTTCATTACCCTTCTCATCCTTAGCAGACAAGGTAGAAAGCTCCTTCTGCAGAGAAGGCAGACGACCATATTTCAGCTCTGCCAGCTTATTCAAATCATAGTCACGCTCAGCCTGCTCCATCTGCTGCTTAACAGCATCAATTTCTTTCTTGACTTCACGTACGCGGGCAATGGAGGCCTTTTCTGCATCCCAGCGTTTAACCAGCTCATCGTTATCCTTACGGAGCTTTTGCAGTTCCTCCTCAATCTTAGCCAGACGCTCCTTAGACTGATCATCGTCCTCCTTGCCAAGAGCCTGCGCCTCAATTTCCAGCTGCAGAATTCTACGCTTGCTTTCATCCAATGCGGTAGGCAGAGAGTCAATTTCAGTACGCAAACGAGCCGCAGCCTCATCAACAAGGTCAATAGCCTTGTCAGGCAGGAAACGGTCGTTAATATAACGATTGGACATAACAGCAGCTGCAACTAGAGCAGCGTCTTTAATACGAACGCCATGGTGAACCTCGTAACGCTCACGCAAACCACGAAGAATGGAAATAGTATCCTCAACGCCAGGCTCCTTGACCATTACAGGTTGGAAACGACGCTCTAAAGCACTGTCCTTTTCAATGTATTTACGATATTCATTTAAAGTAGTTGCACCAATGCAGCGTAGCTCACCACGAGCCAGCATAGGCTTTAAGATATTGCCTGCGTCCATGGCACCCTCAGCAGCACCGGCACCAACTACAGTATGGAGCTCATCAATGAACATGATAATCTGACCAGCACTGTCACTTACTGCTTTCAGAACCTTTTTCAGACGCTCCTCAAATTCACCTCTGAATTTAGCACCAGCTACAAGAGCAGCCAAATCAAGAGCGTAAAGAGTCTTGTTCTTCAGTCCCTCAGGAACATCGCCTGCCACAATACGACGGGCCAACCCCTCTGCAATAGCAGTTTTACCAACACCAGGCTCACCAATGAGCACAGGATTATTCTTTTTACGACGGCTGAGGATTTCGATAACACGACGAATTTCTTCGTCACGACCGATAACAGGATCAAGCTTGCCGTCCTTAGCCTTGGCAGTCAAATCCTGACCATATTTTTCCAAGGTTTTTCTGGTTTCTTCATCACCAGCACTATTCTGGTAATTCATATAAGCAGCTTCAACCTTTTTCTTGTCGATACCGTATTTACGGAACAAGGAAACGACATCACTGTCACCGTCACTGGCAATAGCAGCTACTAATTGACCTACATTGATTTCTCCCTGTGTATTCTGATTTAAGATTGCCATTACTCTGGCAAAGCCTGTACCCATCATCAGCTGACGGTCCTGACCCTTGACGCTGGGAAGCTTTTGCACAAGAGCCTTAGCCTCCTGAGTAAAGGTATTTTCGTCAATATGCAGGCTCTGCAGCAAATATTTGAAGAAGCCTTCACTGCCGCATAAAGCAGCAACTACATGGGCAGTAGTCAGCTCCTGATGATAGTTCATCACGGCCTGCTGCTGTGCTGCCTCTAAAATGCTTTTAATTTCTTCACTGTAGCGTTCGTTCATAGCGCTACACCTCCTCACTATATACTCAATTAAAATTTAACATTATTTGTTCGTAGCAGCTTCTCGCTTTCTACATTTTCCATTATAACAGCAAAAGTCAAAAAGTCA
This sequence comes from uncultured Phascolarctobacterium sp., assembly GCA_900547415.1. Taxonomy (GTDB): domain Bacteria; phylum Bacillota; class Negativicutes; order Acidaminococcales; family Acidaminococcaceae; genus Phascolarctobacterium_A. Next base: position 9,024 of record URGS01000037.1, read on the forward strand.
AATGGTTTTCTATGACGTTTTTGTAAATTCTAGCCTAAAATAGGTTGACACCAGGTTTCTATTGTGTCAATATATACCTATTCTCTTTTCTAGCGAATTTCAGAATAATATTTTCAAATATTTCAAATATTTTATTTTTTTGTTTTACAAATGAGGAGGTCCTGTAATTATGTCACCCACATCACTTCTGCGCGGTATCGGTTTGCTGCTGTTCCTGCAATGGATCAGCACACTGATTATTTCTGCCCTGCAGATTCCCTTTCCGCCTGCACTTTTAGGTATGCTGTTCCTTGTTGTTTTATTGGCAACCAAAATCGTACCTGTGCAATCCGTTGAAGGCATCTGTAATATTTTAATTTCTAAAATGGGTATGCTGTTTCTGCCTGCTGGCATCAGCGTTATGCTTTACGCTGACGTCATCATGGCTGAGTTCAAGGCAATTTCCATTACTATTGTTGTCTGCAGTGTCGCTGTTCTTTTAACTACAGCCATGCTGCTCCAGCTTATGCTTAAGAAACCGGAGGCGAAATAAAATGTTCCCAGAAGCACTCTTAAGCTCCGCTCTTTTTGGTATCGGTCTCACCGTTATCCTCTATAGCGTCAGCGAAGTCATTGTAGAAAGATTAAATCTGAATATTATTCCCCCCTTTGTCATTGCCTGCCCTGCTATTATTACCATTATAGCTCTCTCTCCAGGAGTAACCTATGAGCAATACGCCTACGGAGCAGAATTCATAAACTTTCTTTTAGGGCCAGCTACCATTGCCTTGGCACTGCCCCTTTACCGTAACCGCCGGATTATTATGAAGGAAGCACTTCCTATAGGTCTGGGCGTTACAGTTGCCAGCGCAGTAGCTATTATCGGAGCCTACTTCTGCGGTAAAGCTCTCGGCGCCAGTGAAGCAGTCCTTATCTCCCTGTTGCCTAAGTCCATAACCACACCTATTGCCATTGATGTGTCCAAAACCCTTGGCGGTATCCCTGCTCTTACCACTGCAGCAGTTATTATCACTGGTATGCTTGGTGCAACCTTTAACCACAAGCTTTTAAACCTTTTTGGTATTAAAAACGATTTAGCCTGCGGTCTGGCTATTGGCGCTTCCAGCCATGGTCTCGGAACCAGCGCCTGTGCCGCAGTCAGTCCAATTCAGCTTGCCATTGGCGGCGTAGCCATAGCCCTGACAGGTATTGTCACCTCTATTATGGCACCTCTGCTGCTGCCCATTCTTAAGGCAATCTGGTAATAGTCTTACAAAAACTAATCCCTCCTGTAGAGATAATCATCGTGATTACATCTACGGGAGGGATTTTATTTTGCTGTTATCAGCACTTTATGACTTTTTCCATTACAGAGCATTTAGAGCAAAGATGCTTATACTGGGGCATACTATCAAAGGGTTTGACCTTTACACGCTTAAGGTCCGCCTTCTGATGACAACACTCACAGATTCCGTGCTTGCTTTAACAGCCACAAAAAACTAAATCACTAAGCTTCATTTTACTTTACACTTCTGTTGTAAAAACACTATCAGCTGTTTATGGCACCAAAGAATTTAGCAACCCACTCTACATCAACAAGAGCATTGTTGTCAGCATGCAAATCACCCATTTTTTCATGGTAAGCATGCAGCAGCTCGTGGTACATACCATCCTCAATAAGACCAATCTTCAGCAACTCACCCTTTTGGTAGAACTCCAAACGTTTTTCGCCATTCTCGCCTAAGCTGAAGAGTATTTCATCAGGCTCCATATTCGGAAATTCATTGGTCAGCTGTTCATAATACAAGCATTTGATAATCTCGATGATTCTGTCATCTAATTCGTTTTCAAAAATCAAAGCCTTTTCACGCAAGGAATTTTGTGTTGTCACAATACGGTAAATATAGCTTTCCATCATCTTATTGAAGGCTTCACCATTTTTGCCTGCCATATCACTGGTAATTTCCATAGCAGTATCAAAGTCCTTGTCGCAGCTGGCATAATTAATCATAACGCCGTTTTTCATATCATGATACAGCATACTGTAGTTCAGGCGTGACACCGCACCACACGCAGGACATCTGAACTCAAAAAGCTGGCCGTTCATCAGCTCTGCTTTTTTCTCAGGATTAATTTCTGTATTTAAACTGCTCCATAGGGCAGCCTTTCCTATCTTACCACATTCAGGACATTTTACTTCGACCTGTTTTTCCATACTCATGGTGCATCGCTCCTCATCAAAAAATTATAAACACATTGGAATCATTATATCATACACAGCTTTTTATCCCAAAAGATTTTTCTATAAAGAATTAATTTACGTTATTTTAGGCAAAGAGCATAGAAATTATGCAACATTTGCAACATCACAAATGGTTTATCATACCTCTAAGCTCTGTAAAAATCACTCCAGCCTTGTCAGCAGGGTACACCTTACATGGAAGTGCACGCAAATCCTCTACGCGCCAGCCCTTTTTTTCTTCCGCCAGCTTAGCCAGAGCTTCGTCCAAATCCTTGGCTGCTACAATTGCCAAAGCATCAAGATAGAACTCACTATTAATACAGGGTTCTTCAATCATACTATGACTATGATAGGTCTTATTATGACGCCATACGTAAATATTCATATGCACACCTCCAATATAAAGGCTCTAATAATTACCTCTTGCTTATAATTCTACGCAGGTGAAATCTTTACCTTGCATCAAGCAGCAAATAATCTAAACAGCCAAGCCAACTCTTAGTAATCCTTCTGTCCAGTGGGATCAATCATCTTCCTCTACGAACCAATCCAGGTCACGAGGTTCGCTGAAATTTTCCTCAAGACGCTTGCGCAAAGGCTCGGCAGAAAAGCTGCGGGCACCTGTAGGACACAGCTTTACACAGCGCATACAGCTAATACAAATTTTTTGGTCAACAGCCATGGACAAGCCGTCAATAGCGCCAACAGGGCAAAGGTCAGCACAGCGTCCGCACTGCACACACTGCGCCTCATTAAAGTTTTTAGGAACAGCTATGGGCTGCTTCAGCTCCGGCTCTGCATCACCAGGAAGCTCTACACTTTCCAGTTCATTCCACGCCAGCTTACGCAGAACCTCTGCTGCAAAGATATGCAGCTCTGCTTCGTCCTTTTCATCAGGACGACCAGCACCTAGGACAGGAGAAAAAATATGTGGAATAACAGGAGCTGCTGCACCAATAACAATAAAGCCCCTGGTCTCTAAAATCTGCTGCATTTGAGCCAGAGTATCATCATAGTGACGATTGCCATAGCAGGCCAAAATAATACAGGGCGTATCATTGCCGCGCAAATTGCGCCACAAGCCCTGTACCTGAGGCATCTGTCCTGCATATACAGGATTTGCTACAACTACAAGCTCATCAGCACCAAACTCATACAGCTTGTCTCTCTGTTCCGGCAAAGTATTGTCTGCCAAAGTAGTTTCAATCCCAACCAAATATTTAGCAAAGGTCTCTACTACTTTTTTAGTTCCATAAGTAGGGCTAAAATATAAAGCTGTAGCCTTTTTGATAATCATTTTCCTATTTCCCTCCTATAATCAAAACCACCGGCGTAGCCGGTGGTTTGTCATTTACCGCCTAAAAGGCT
>URGS01000038.1 GCA_900547415.1 uncultured Phascolarctobacterium sp.
CTTAAGCTTTTTTGAACCCCGCGTCTAACGCGGGGTTTTCTATATACAATAAAAAAACCGCCTACCCGGCGGCCTTTTTACTCAAACTACCAGCTGCACCCCTGCAGCAAGCTTGAAAAAGAGAGAGGAGAAGGAGAATTATTTAAATTGAATGAGAACAGCAATATTATTGCAGCAAATTGTCCTTTTTGCTTTGTTCTTATTTAGGAAATCAATATTTCGACCCACATGGCAACAAAAAAACCGTTTCTGCAAGCAGGAACGGTATATGTAATGCCAACTAGAAGCTGCCACTCTCACATAAACAGCCACTAATCGGTATACATCTTTCCTGTCGCTCGCAGGTCAAGCGTATGCTTATATAGAATTCCTTGCTGGCTTCAGGGGTAAACCTGTTACAGCGGCGGGACCGCATGGCTTTGCACCATTTGGATTTCTATACGAAATATTGATTTGTTGAGTTAATTATACTTGTTCTTATTAAGAATGTCAACACTTTTATTAAAAATTTCTCTAAAAATTTTATACGATACTTATTCCTATTAGTCTTTTAATCAGAACTAAATGGATATGCATAACAGTCGATTATACAATAAAAAAGGCACTTCCGTCATTTGCAGAAGTGCCTTTAAATATTTGCCTTTATTTCCATTATAACCTCTTTTTATCACTAGCTGTTAACAGCATAAATACGCCATTTCAAAGGAGAATTTAGTGAAGAAGATAAAAATGAGTATTGCAAAGGGCTTCGAAAAATTTATCCCAGGTCATGATGCGTACTTCCTTTCTGTTGGATTAATGAACTCTTATTATGCCGTTCATCTTAGTGGAGAAGATAAAAATGAGTATTGCAGAGTGCCTCGAAGAATTTATCCCAAGTCATAATGAATACTTCCTTTCCTTATAATTTTATGCCTGCTCTAATCAGACTAATGTTCTTAGTGAAACAAGTAAATATTGGTATTGAATAAAGATTTGAAAAATTTATCCCAATCCATCGTCCTTCCTCCCTTGAAAATTTTACATAAATTTAACCTATGGCTAGATTATAGCACCGTATGACGTTTTTGTCCACTATGGACAAAAACAGTCCCGATGCTGGTATTAGACTGAAAACTCCCTATTTTACTGGGTTTTTAGCAATTAAAGCTATTCCCCTCTAAAATATTTGCAAAAAAATTTTATAAATTTTTCTTCTTTAATTTTATGAGAAATTTCCAGCAAGCTTGTTCACAGCTAACTTCTAGCAAAAATACAAGGGCTGACCTTAACGGGTAATAAAATAGCAGTGCCCTTCATTACTGAACAGCACCGCTAACTTAATTTTTTCAGACAGCTTTTTCTCTCTCGAACCACCATTTCAAAAGCGGTGGTATTAGTAAATTGATTGCAAATATACGTACCAGCCGATACGTAAGTATGATAGAAACGTCCTCTCCCATACTCATTCCTGCCAATGACATTTCTGCGATACCTCCAGGTGCCATAGCCAGCAGCAGTTAGACCAGCATCTCGCCACAACTTGGGCCAGCTTAAGGAAGGTCTGTGGATAATAGCTTTTGCCCCAATAGCAGAAAGCACCCCTCCAAGCAGGAAAGGAATAGGTATATGTATTTTAGCCAAAAGGCTGCCAACACATAGTGCTGCAGCAAAAAGTAATGCTCTGTCCAGCATTTGCAATCACATCCATTTATATATGCTATAAATACAAAGCAGCGCCTCTAACGAAATAAATCATTAGCAGACGCTGCTCTAGCTTTAACAGGCGGCTATTGGCCGTTTTCCTCCAGTGCCTGCATAATACGACTAATCAGCTCACCGCGATTGGTATGCTGAGAAGATGTATAGGTAATAATTTCATGTTCCTTCAGGCCTAGTTCACGTTTAAACATAGCCTTTTGTGACATAGCCGCATTTTTTGACAGCTTATCAGACTTTGTCAAAACAATCATAACTCTAAGGCCACAGTTCTTTAGCCAGCGGAAGCATTCCAAATCGCTTTCCATAGGCTTATGGCGAATATCAATCAGCTGACAAACAATAGCAAGGTTCTCGCTGCCAGACAGATATTTACTGATAAAGCCTGACCACAGCTCCTTATTATTGTGGTTGGTCTTAGCAAAGCCGTAACCAGGAAGGTCTACCAAATAAAAGGAAGCTCTTTCCTCAACTTCATCTATAGTACGCTTAGCCTCCAGCTCATAGTAGTTAATAGTCTGGGTTTTACCAGGAGTGGAGCTGACACGTGCCAAGCCATTGCGACGGCAAAGGGAATTGATTAAAGAGGATTTGCCAACATTACTGCGACCAATGAAGGCTGCCTCTATCAGCTTTTCCTGAGGATATTGGTCTGCACGTACAGCAGATGCAACATATTTGGCACGAATAATATCCCAATTCTCCTTACTCATCCTTAGCCTCCAATGCTAACTCCAAAACCTCGTCTACATGACGTACAGGATGGAAAGTCATTTCCTCTCGTACATTCTCCGGCAGCTCCTCTAAATCCTGCATATTACGACGAGGCAGGATAATAGTTTTTACGCCATAGCGATAGGCTGCCAGCATTTTCTCCTTAATGCCACCAACAGGCAGTACACGTCCGGAAAGAGTAATTTCGCCAGTCATTGCCAGCTTTTCCTTTACTTTGCGGCCGCTTAATGCAGAAACCATTGCAGTTATCATAGTAACACCTGCAGAAGGACCATCCTTAGGTATAGCGCCCTCAGGCAGATGGATATGCATATCAAGCTTTTCGGCAAAATCCTCAGGCACACCAAGCTCCTTGGCGCGACTACGAATAAAGGTAAAGCCTGCCTGAGCAGATTCCTTCATAACGTCGCCAAGCTGACCTGTCAAGGTAAGCTGTCCCTTGCCCTTGTAGGTAAGAACCTCTACCTTAAGCAGCTCACCACCAACGCTTGTCCAAGCCAAGCCGTTGCAGGATCCGACAGCAGCGTCAATGTTAACATCTTCCTCCAGGAACAGAATCGGACCTAAATATTTCTCCAGATTCTTCTCTGTTACTTGAGCGGACTTGCTTTCACCCTTAACAATCTTGTAGGCAATTTTGCGGCATACAGTACCAATTTTACGTTCCAAATTACGGACGCCGGCTTCTCTTGTATAGTCACGGATAATACGTCTTACAGCGTTTTCACTGAAGGAGACCTTGTATTTTTCCAGACCATTTTGTTTCTTTTCCTTCGGAATAAGATGAAGCTTGGAAATTTGCAGCTTTTCTTCCTCAGTATAGCTGCTAAGCTGAATAACTTCCATTCTGTCCAGCAAAGCAGGAGGAATAGTTTCAGTAGTATTAGCAGTTACAATCCAGAAAACATGGGATAAATCAAAGGGAAATTCAATGAAGTGGTCACTGAAAGCATGATTTTGCTCTGGGTCAAGAGCTTCCAGCAATGCAGAAGCAGGATCTCCACGGAAGTCAGAAGCCAGCTTATCAATCTCGTCCAGCAAAAATACAGGGTTCATGCAGCCACAAGTCTGCATACCGTGAATAATGCGGCCTGGAATAGCTCCCACATAGGTGCGGCGATGACCACGAATTTCAGCTTCATCACGTACACCGCCCAAAGAAACACGAGTAAATTGTCTATTAATGGAACGAGCTACACTTTGCGCCAGACTTGTCTTGCCAACACCGGGAGGTCCTACAAGACACAGGATTGGACCCTTAGTAGTCTGAGCAAGGCTGCGCACCGCCAAATACTCAAGAATGCGTTCCTTGACTTTTTTCAATCCGTAGTGGTCATGATCCAAAATCTTTTGCGCTTTAGTCAGATCATAATTATCATCGGTAAACTTGCCCCAGGGAAGAGTAATCAGTGCCTCCACATAGCTGCGTACCACTGCCCCCTCAGGAGCCATAGGCTGCATCTTCAGCAGACGATCAAGCTCCTTATGAAGCTTAGCCCTAACATCATCCGGAAGCTCTAAAGCAGCTATCTTTTCTCTATAAGCAGCAACCTCGGACTGAAGGTCCTCGCTTTCGCCAAGTTCTTTAGAAATAGCCTTTATTTGTTCACGGAGATAGTATTCCTTTTGATTTTGCTCAATCTGCTCCTGAACCTGTTGGGAAATGTTCTTGGCCAGGCCAGAAATTTCTACTTCACGACACAGCAGCTCATAAAGAGTACGCAGGCGTTCCTTAGGATTAGCCATCTCCAGCAGGCTTTCCTTCTCAGCTATAGGAAGTGACAAAAAGCCTACCATAGAGTCAGCTAAGCGTCCAATATCGCGCTGCTCCTTAAAGCCAGCCAAAGCATCTGGATTGACCTTTTTATTTTGAACCATCCATTGCTCAAAGGACTCCAGCAGCAATCTACGCAAGGCCTCTGTTTCGGAGTCAGCCTCACAAGCATCGTCAATGATGGTGCCCTGTCCTACAAAGAAGCATTTAGGTTCAGTATTATTAGTCACCATAGTAATCTGTACGCGCTCCAGACCTTCTACAAGAACACGCAGCGCACCATTGGGCATCTTGGTCTCTTGTCTGATTTTTGCCAGAACACCAAAGGGATACAAATCCTCTACAGTAACATCAGTGATCTCCGGATCCTTCTGCGTTACCAATATAATCAATTTATCCTCAGCTGCTTCCAAAGCATTGAGAGATTTTTCTCGACCAATATCCAGATTGGAAATCATTCCAGGGAATACCATCATGCCGCGCAATGCCAGCAAGGGCTTTGTAATGATATTTTCAGACATCAATTGCCTCCTTCAATCTAAATATAAAATAAGGGAGAAGGCATTCCCTTCCCCCTTAAAACTTACTCAACTATAATTTGCGGGTCACTATTCTCACGTACAGTAGCCTCCGTAACAATGCATTTCTTTACATCATCACGAGAGGGAATGTCGTACATCACATTACGCATGATGGATTCAATAATGGCACGCAGACCGCGGGCACCTGCATTACGCTTCAGCGCCTCCTCTGCAATTGCATCCAGAGCCTTATCCTCAAACTCCAACTCTACGCCGTCCATAGCCAGGAAACGTTCATATTGCTTGGTAAGAGCATTGCGGGGCTCCTTAAGAATTTTTACCAGTGCAGCTCTATCTAAGGATTCAAGAGTAACTACAACAGGCAGACGGCCGGCAAACTCCGGAATGATACCAAATTTCATGATATCCTCAGGCAATACCTTGCCGAATACTTCATCATTATTGATTTCCTCTTTTTTACGTACATCGGCGCCAAAGCCCAGATTCTTCTTGCCAACGCGAGCGTTGATAATATGCTCCAGACCAGCAAAGGCACCGCCGCAGATAAAGAGAATATTTGTGGTGTCGATATTGATAAACTCCTGCTGAGGATGCTTGCGGCCACCTTTAGGCGGAACGCTGGCAACAGTACCCTCTAAAATTTTCAGCAGAGCCTGCTGTACACCTTCACCGGAAACGTCTCTGGTAATAGAAACATTTTCAGATTTACGGGCAATTTTATCAATTTCGTCGATATAGATAATACCGCGCTGTGCAGCCTCTATATCATAATCAGCGTTAATGATCAGCTTTAAGAGAATATTCTCCACGTCCTCGCCTACATAGCCTGCTTCGGTCAGAGTAGTCGCATCTGCCATAGCAAAGGGCACTTGCAGGATCTTAGCCAAGGTCTGTGCCAGCAGAGTTTTACCGCTGCCAGTAGGACCAAGCATGAGGATATTGGACTTTTGCAGCTCCACATCTCTTTCAGCTTCAGGATTGTGCAGCTCATAGTTAATTCGTTTATAGTGATTGTAAACAGCCACGGACAAGGTTTTTTTAGCCTCGTCCTGACCGATTACATATTCATCCAGGATAGCCTTAATTTCTTTAGGCTTAGGCAGATCAGCTGTATCAGGCATCGCCACAGCTGTACCTAACTGATCCTCGTCAAGCATATCCTTGCAGAAGGTAATGCACTCGTCGCAGATATAAACGCCTCTGCCAGCGATTAATCTACGCACCTGGGATTCACGCTTACCGCAAAAGGAGCAGCAGGTTTCGCCTTCATGTCTATCATCAAATGCCATATTTTCAGTAGCTCCTTCTAACTAAATTTAATTATTTAGAGGATTGACTGCGGGAAAGAATCTCGTCAATCAGACCATATGCCTTTGCCTCAGCGCTGGTCATATAGTTGTCGCGATCGGTATCAGCAGCAATCTTCTCCACGGATTGACCAGTGTGACTGGAAAGCACATGGTTCATTTCTTCGCGAATGCGGAGAATTTCCTTAGCGTGGATAGCGATATCTGATGCCTGTCCCTGAGCACCACCCAAAGGCTGATGAATCATTACACGGGAGAAGGGCAGTGCAAAGCGCTTGCCCTTAGCACCGGCAGCCAGAAGCACAGAAGCCATGCTGGCAGCCATACCCATGCAGATTGTGGAAACATCCGGCTTAATATACTGCATAGTATCATAGATAGCCATACCGGCGCTTACGCTGCCGCCAGGGCTGTTAATGTACATATGGATATCCTTATCGGGATCCTCGGACTCTAAGAACAATAATTGAGCGATGACAACATTGGCCATATTGTCATCAATGGGGCCAGTTACGAAAACGATTCTGTCCTTCAAAAGACGGGAATATATGTCATAGGAACGCTCTCCACGGCTAGATTGTTCAACAACTATAGGCACATAGTTCATTTTGTCACACTCCTTTACTGTGAATTACAGAAAAATTATTTTGCGCTGTCAATTACAACGTGAGCAGCTTTGCGGCGCAGAATGTTAGCCAGCAGCAGACCCATGGTGCCATTGGAGCTGATGATTTTCTTAACTTCTTCAACAGAAGCGCCATGTTGTGCGGAAATAGCAGCGATTTCAGCGTCAACGTCAGCCATATCAACTTGGATGCCTTCTGCTTTAGCAATAGCGTCCAGAACCAGGTCGGTCTTAACGTTTTCTTCAGCTACAGGGCGTTGGTTTTCACGGAGTTTTTCCATGTCCATGCCAGTGTATTGCAGGTACATTTCCAGGCTCATTTTGCGGCTTTCCAGGCTCATTTTCATTTCGTCAACCATTTGGGTAATGCGGTCTTCGATCATGATAGCAGGAACCTCGAATTTAGCATTAGCAACTGCCAGGTCAACCAGAGCACGCTCGTAAGCTACTTTAGCGTTTTCTTCAGCAGCTTTTTGCATACGCTCTTTGAAGTTAGCACGGAGCTCTTCTACAGTTTTGAATTCGCTGTTAGCTGCAACGTATTCATCGTTCAGCTCAGGCAGCTCTTTGCGTTTTACGTCTTGAATATTTACTTTGAATACAGCTTCTTTGCCAGCCAGCTCAGCTACAAAGTACTCTTCAGGGAAGGTTACTTCTACGTCAGTGGAATCACCTTTGGACAGGCCAACCAGTTGGTCTTCAAAGCCAGGGATGAAGGAGTTGGAGCCAACTTCCAGAGGATAGCCTTTGCCTTCGCCGCCGCTGAAGGGTTCGCCGTCAACAGTACCAGCAAAGTCGATAATAGCGAAGTCGCCTTTTTCAATTACAGCGCCTTCTTCAGCAACTACCATTTTAGCATGACGGTTGCGCAGCTCGTTAACTTGTGCATCAACCATTTCATCTGTTACAACAGCTTCTTCTTTTTCTACATGCAGGCCTTTGTATTCGCCCAGTTCAGGTTCAGGTTTAACGGTAACTTTAATTACCAGCTCCATGTCTTTGCCTTCTTCGAATACGGAGCTTTCTACCTTCGGATCATCAACGGGAATCAGTTTTTGGTCGTCCAGAGCTTCGGTGTAGATTTTGTTAGCTACGATTTCGAAAGCTTCTTGTTTTACAGCGTCTTTGCCATAGTGCATTTCAATGATATTGCGGGGAGCTTTGCCTTTACGGAAGCCAGGAATGTTTACACTCTTAGCGATTTTAGAAATAGCTTGTTTAAAGCCATCATTTACAACAGCAGCCTCAGCAGTAATTTTTAAGGTTGCTTCATTAGCAACTCTCTCAACAGATACGTTCATTAATAAATCCTCCCTTAAATTTATGTGGATAAAAAAATATAATCGGATTAAGCTGTCAGCCCTAATCAACAGAAATCATGCTGACATAAATCGCTCATAATATCATATCACAATGAAAGGCTCTTGACAATACCAAAAAAACCCGATAGACAACGTCTACCGGGTTAAAATTTTAAGTGGAGCGGAAAACGAGATTCGAACTCGCGACCCCCTCCTTGGCAAGGAGGTGCTCTACCACTGAGCTATTTCCGCATCTGTGTGGTGTTCCTTGGAACGAGTATGATTATATGACATTCGCAAAGAAATGTCAACACTTTTTTTGAAAAAATTCGCTTATTTTTTCGTAGTTTTTCAAAAGTCTCCAAAAACCTAGGTATTATCAGCCTTTGCAGCCCTTCATCCTTACTGTCTTTTAAGGATTTAGATATCTAAAAAGGCTTATTTCTGAAAAATATCCTCAAAAAAATTTTGGAAATCACATATTTTCCCTAAAAAAATTCTTAAAAATATTTAGGCCAGCTCTTAATCCAGCAAGTTCATTCCAGAATTATAGAATATTTCTACATTTGCAAATAAAAAACGGAGCTCATCTCAGTGAACTCCGTTTAAATTCTTTTTTAGCCTAAGCCATTGCAGCGAGCCAAATCATCATAAACCAGCACCGCCAGTCTGCGAATAAGCTCCTCACTTCCCTCGCAGGCCTTGGTCATAGCCAAAAGCTCCTCCAGGCGCTGCTTGTTACAGAGCATGCAGCAGCAGGGCTGCAAAAGCTCACTGATAATATAGGCCATGGAACGCAGAGACATTTCATCATCTAAAATACCAGCTGCAGCCTTGGGGCCAAACACAGCCAAGCGCCTGTCTATAGCCAGCACCAGCTGCTTTTCCATCACGCCAGCCATAGCTTAGCGCATGTTTTCGATAAAGTCTTCAAAGGTATTGATCAGTACAGGATGACCGGTAACCTTTAAGTCACGCAGATAAATGCCATAGGATTCATAGCTGTTTTCAGCCATTTCCATTCTTAGGCCTTCCTTTTCGTACTCCTCAATCATTTTCAGGATAAAGCGGTTTACTTCGTTAGTACCAGGCTTAACGTTCAGAGGAATAATTCTTTCCTCAGCCTCATATTTTTCGACCACTACTTTCCACCCACCAGGAACCGGCGGAAGACGAGTAGCCTTTACAAAGTAATTATCAGGAGAAAAGCCTACATAGCCATCCATTTTGTTGTATAATTTTGCTTTTTGCAGGGGGAAGCCGTTTTTATTGCCCCATTTTACGATTTCTTCGCAAACTTCGTTATTATGAATAACACTCGGGAATGTTGCTTCTGCTAAAATCTCGGACATAATAATACCTCCTATTGGTTATTTGTTCTTATTGTACTCTACCAGACAGATTATTTCAATAAAAAAAGACGACCGCAGGAAAATTTCTGCAGTCGCCCATAAAAGTATTTTTTTCTTAGATTTGACCTAAAGCAGTCAGGATAGCCTGAGCGATAATTGCACTGGCAATATAAGTACCAATGAAAACAACGCAGGACAGCAGGCAGATGCGCCAGCCAGTCTTAGCAAAGGCATCCAAATCCTTACCAATAGAAATACCAGCATAAGCCAGGATAGGAGTACACAGAGCTACGAAGCCGATTTGCTTAACATAGCCGTTGATGATTTCAGAACCGGGAAATCCGGGAATAGTTACAATGCAACCAATGGTTACAACATATGCAGCACCAGGGATGCCACCAGGCATATATTTTGCAAGCAGCATACCTGCCAGTGCAATAGCAGCCAAAATCAGCAGTCCGGGGATGGATTCCACAATACCAGCCTTGGTACCCAATACGTTGGAGAACAGGCTCATAAAGGTTACGATAGCTAAGGTAATTACAGTATCTCTAAGATTCATTATTCTCCCTCCTTCTCAGGTGCAACGCCGTATTTAATCTTGTAGAATTTTTTGTAAAGCCATTCAGTCATAGGCAGACCCAGCCATACGGACATGTACAGACCGTCCAGACCGGACAGCATATTACTTGCAGCACCAAAAGCAGCCAGCTGGTCAGCCATTTCAGGATACATGGCAGCCAAACTGCCTACAGCAGCAGTCATCATGCTGGCAGAGCCTACGCCGGAAGCCATAGCCAGAGCATAGGGATGAAGCGGAGTTACGGAAGCCGCAACGCTGGCCATCAAGCCGAAGAAAATAGTACCAAACACAGTACCTGCAATATATACGCCCATTACACCGCGGCCTTCGCTGCTGTCCAGGCCAAATTTTTCACCAATAAGAGCAACGTTAGGCTCACGTGCGATGGAGTGAGCAGCACCAATGGTTTCACGTTTCAGGCCAAGATATACAGCCAGAGGAACACCTAAGAGTACAGTACCCAGGTTACCAAACTCTTGCAGCACCAATGCTGGGGATGCAGCCATAATCTTAGGCAGGGTAGGTCCTACTAGAGTGCCATAGCGAGCCATGAGCAGCATCAGGGTAACACCAATCAGACTGCTGGCATCAATCATTTCCTTTTCGCTGGAAAGCTTCAAGAATTTAGGTGTAGTCAAAATACCCATGAGCAGAGCATACAGCATAGGCAGAAGCACAATGCGTCCAATGCCAATGGAAACAGTGTGAGTGCCAATCATTTCAGCCAGGATAATGAGGGCTAAAACAATGGCATGTAATTTAATGTTTTTCATAGAAAAACCCTCCCATTAAATTTTCTATTTATACGTACGCAAGCGTTGTGCTTACGCATTAAAATAGCCGTCTAATTTGCTAATATATTCTTCCTTAGTCAGTACGGGCTTGAAGTCTGCCAAAATAGCCTTAGCTTCTTTAGCATCATCATACAGCAAGTCAACAAGCATCATAGCAAAAGCCTTGGCAGGCAGCAGAACAGCAGCATTAAAGTCCTCTACATGGAAGTCTGCAGTATGGAGCAGACCATTGGTACCGCCGATAAAGGGATGAATAACGGGCATCAGATGAGAAACGTCACCCATATCAGTAGAAGCACTGAAGTGACCTGCGTCCTTAATGTCAACATCAGGATTAACAAGCAAGGAGTTTTCCACCATCAGCTCATTCATACGCTTGTTGCAGTTCAGAGGCAGCATACCAGGAAGAGTCTCTACAATGGTTTGTGCACCTACAGCGTCACCGCCGGCTTTAAGAGCAGCGTCAACTCTGGTGTGAGTTTTTTCAATAGCCTCCATGGTTTTAGCACGTACATACAGCTCCATGCGTACATCTGCAGGAACGGAGTTAACAAAGTCGCCGCCTTTAGTAATAATGGGGTGAACACGTACTACATCGTTTTCTCTAAAGGTTTCACGCAGAGCGTTAATACCCATCAGACCAAGCATTGCTGCGTTCAGGGCGTTGATACCCTCATCAGGAGCGTCAGCAGCATGAGCAGTTTTGCCAACGTAGCGTACAGTTTTGCCAACAAAGCCGTTGCTGCTGTCGCCAATGGAAACAGTAGGACGAGGCATATTCTTATCAGCATGCATCTGCATTGCCATATCAATATCATCAAAGGCACCTTCATAAATCAGCTGACCTTTGCCGCTGAGGAAATGGATTTTGCCAGCTTCCATCAGCTTTTTGCGATATTCGATTTCAATATATTCCTCTGCAGGAACGCCGAAGAACACAGCATCACCAGCAAGATGCTCCATTACACCGGACTTCATAATACCGGTTGCAGCACCAAGCATGGTAGCAATTTGCAGGTTATGACCGCAGGCATGAGCAGCGCCAGTCATCGGATCTGCCATGCAGCTGTCAGGACAGCCAACTGCATCCAGCTCACCTAAAACTGCAGCAGTAGGGCCTTCCTTGGCACCCTTAGCACGACCCTTAACGCCGTTAATTGCCAAACCGGTTTCAGGCTCCAGACCCAGCTCACGCATATAGGCAGCAACCTTAGCAGCAGTCTTGACCTCTTTAAAGCCTAGCTCAGGCTCTCTAGCAATATCATCTGCCAGCTCCCTGATTTTATCAGCGTAAGCATCAATAGCAGCACAAACCTTAGCCTTTAATACTTCCTTTTCCATTTATAACACCTCCAAGAATATTCATAAGTACACAGAGTCATTATTTAAAGATATTTTCTGAAAAATCTAAATTGTGTACACCTGTTTCAATAGTATATCCTAAATGTAGCACATATTATACCATAAAGTGTATATTAAAACAAACAGATTTCATTAAACTTCTGATATGTACCCAGAATCCTGGACACATTTCTTAATTATGCGAGGCATGTGGA
>URGS01000039.1 GCA_900547415.1 uncultured Phascolarctobacterium sp.
GCGCATAAAAATACCCTCCTTACTGGTTTTGTCCAGTAAAGAGGGTACATATCATTTCTGGGTTATGGCTTTTTCATATTTCTAAGTATGTTTGTTCCTTTTCACCGAGATTTATCTTACTTCGCCATGCGATAAATATTTTCCATATCCTGACGATTCAACACCTTGAACTGACCAATGGTACGGGTATCCATAAAGCTGCACTTGTAGGCAAGCTCCTTAATCTGCTCTTCTGTCAGCTCAATACCCATATCGCTGATTTTAGTAGGCATACCAATGTGGCGGAAGAAGCTTTCCATGGCCGCAATACCCTCTAAAGCAGTTGCTCTTTGGTCGCGGAAATTATTAGCCACACCAAAAACATTTACTGCCAGCTGGGCAAAGCGAGCTACATTCTCGTCCAGCACATAGCGTGCCCAGCTGCCCCAAACTGCCGCCAAGCCTGCACCATGGGCAATATCAAACATACCGCTCAGCTCATGCTCCAGCTGATGGCAGGACCAGTCACCAAAGCTGCGGTCACCAGTAGTATCATTATGGGACAGGGTACTGCACCACATAATCTCTGCTCTAGCATCATAATCAGTAGGATTTTTCAGCGCAATCTTAGCATTGCGCATAACATTCTTCAGCAGGGTTTCTGCCATACCGTCAATAATTGCCAGCTGATGAGTTGCAGGCGCAGTAAAATAACGCTCCAAGGTATGCACCATAATATCCACGCAGCCGCTGGCAGTCTGATAAGCAGGCAGAGTGTAGGTCAGCTCCGGATTGAGTACGGAAAACTTGCAGAAAGCATAGTTAGTAGTCAGACCGCGTTTTAACCAGCCATCTTCATTAGTAATAACGCTGGCGTTGCTCATTTCACTGCCAGCAGCAGCCATGGTCAGCACTGCTGCCACAGGTGCGCAGCCAGTAACGCTTTTCTTTTTGCTGTAGTAGTCCCACAAATCGCCCTCGTTAACAAGACCGTAGCCAATAGCCTTAGCGCTGTCAATAACGCTGCCGCCGCCAACTGCCAGAATAAAATCTACGCCTTCCTTACGGCACAGCGCCACACCCTCAACAGACTTGCTCAGATGAGGGTTAGGCACAACACCGCCCAGAAGTACATACTCTAAGCCTGCTTCCTTAAGGCTTGCACATACTCTGTCCAGCAGGCCGGACTTTTTAGCACTGCTGCCACCAAAATGTACCAAAACCTTGTGAGCGCCGTATTTTTTGCACATCGCGCCAACCTGTGCCTCTGCATTCTTGCCAAAAACAACCTCTGTAGGTGCCAAATAGCTAAATTTATCCATATTAACAACTCCTTACATTGTAATATTATATCCACATCGGGGACAAAAGACCTACTGTAATAATAGGACTTCTTATGCTCCCATTTTAGCACTTGCAGCAGAAAATGTAAATAAAAGCGCAAAATGCCAAAACCAACTTTCAATTGTACTTAGGCCTCTCCTTTTAAGCAGACACAGAGATTATCAATTCTCCATCATTCTCCACTCGAAAAACGTCGCTATCCTTGCTATAATAAACCTAACAAAACACGAACGGAGCTGATAATATGCACTACATAGCCTGCTTTGGCGACAGCCTTATCCAAGGCTTTCCCTTTGGCAATAGAGCGTCCTGGACTGCAGCAGTTGAAGCTCAGAGCCAAATTAAAATGCTTAACTACGGTCTCTGCGGCGACTGCTGCGACGATATTTTTGAACGTATGGAATATACCATGCTGCCTGACCATATCAAGCACATCATTTTCTTAGGCGGTGCCAATGATGTTTTGCAGCACCGTCCATTAAAGGTTATTTTACACGATATTGACCGTATGACAAAGTGGTGTGATGAGAAGGACTTCCGTTTAGCTATAGTTCTCCCCCTTGTCAGCAGCGACGAGCTTTTGAACAGGCGCCTGTGGGATTTGCGTCAGCAGATAGAACTTAAATTTAAAGGTAAGGCTTTGCTCCTTGATATGCAGCCTGCCATTGACTTGGACGATAATGCCCGCAAAAAGGCATACTTAGACGGAGTGCACCCCACCGCCGCCACCTACCGCGCCATGGGTGAGTACGCCGCACCAATACTGCTGCAGTGGCTGGAGCAGGAATAGTACTGGCTAGTCAATAATTATTTCTTATAATAAATAATAACCAATGGACTACACTCCCAAAAACATAACCATTTACTTGTTAAAATTAATATAGCATAAAGACAAAAGCCTTCTAACAGCTTATCCAAAAAGCTATTAGAAGGCTTTACTACATCTAAAAATATTTATGCTTCAACTACAGCATCAGTCATAGTATAGTGTTGCAGAGAATTTTCTTTAACCTGAATACAGATAAAGCGCAGGTCGCTGTCACTAGCTGCAGAAAACTGTCTTTTGGCATTCGGAGCAACACGCAGGCAATCACCCTCCTGCAGCAAAACAGTTTCATTATCAATCACAGCACTACCCTTACCTGCAAGAATAATATAAATTTCTTCATTTTCCTTGTGATAATGAACAAAAGGAACGCCAACTCCTGCAGGCAAGCTATTAATACTGATTTCAGCACCGGTAAGTGCTAATTGGTCATGCAATTCAACTCTTCCATCGTTGGAAACTCTTACTTTGCTATAATTACTCATAATCTTTACCTCCAATTAATAAACAGATACAGCATTGTTGTAACCATTTCAATTACAACTATATTATAGCACTTATTGTTGTAATGTCAACAGTTACAACAATATAAAAATAAAAAATAAGTCCTAGGATTTTCCCTAAGACTTATTTACAGCTTTATCGTGACAGACACCTATCAGTATCCTTTTTGACATCCTCTAAAGTAATAGAGGCTAATTCCCTTTCCAATGCCATTTGTACACGCATTAGCTTCTCGTCCAATATATTGTGAATATTTCTTCCTACAGGACAGTTTTGATTGGGATTTTCATGAAAGTGAAACAGCTCACCATTATCTACACATTCCACAGCCTTATAAATATCCAGAAAGGAAATTTCATTGAGAGGCTTGGTTATCACTGCACCGCCTGTTCCTCTCATCACGTCTATCATACCTGCCTTTTTGAGCTGGCCTAATAAACGGCGTACCATAACAGGGTTAATATTGGTGCTTCCTGCCAAAAAGTCACTAGTAACCTTATATTCATCCTTAAATGTATCTATACAAATCAGAATGTGAACTGCTAATGTAAATCTACTGGAAATTTGCATTTTATCACTCCTAACATCTACAGGCTACCCCTAATACCTGAAATAAGCATTGCCAAAGCACCACAGCACACTATAATCAGGGACAAACGCTTGAAAAGATGCTGATTGAGGCGGAAGAAGAACTTTTCGCCCAAATAGATGCCTAAAAACATGGCAGGCAGCATAAACAGCAGCAGGCTCCAATCTGTAATGGCGTCCACATTACCTGCAAAAAAATGTCCCACCATGACCAGGACACTGCTAAGGCCAAAAATCCAGATCATATTGGCACGCATAGTATCCTTATCCTGCTTTTCATTAAGAAAATATAGCACTAAGGGTGGACCGCCAACACTGGTGGAAGCGCTGAAAAAGCCGCTGATTGCCCCTGCAGTAAAGCGTCCCAAGGTTTTATTGGCAACGGGTACAGTGTATTGCTGGCTCATCAAAAAGGTTGCAATAAGCAGGACACTGCCTAAAAATATTTCCAAGGTTTCTACGGACATCAGCTTGAGGGCGTAGCTTCCGGGAGCAGTACCTACAGCACTGCCAATAGTTGTCATAACAACAGTGTTCCAGTTAAACTGTCCCCAAACACGCCACATGGTAATGCCTCTCAGTACCATGGTTGTCACCAGCACCGCCATAATGGCAAATTTAATATTAATGACCGTTGACAGGATGGGTGTAGCAATAAGTGCATAGCCAAAGCCTGATACCGTGGCAAAAAACGAGGCTAAAAAAATAGCCAAAAAGGATACGCAAAGAGTTACCATAAGTCCTCCTACGAATAAAAAAGGCTGCCAAGGCAGCCTTTTGCTTATTTTTCTTCTGTATTAGTAAGATAGGTCCAGCCATCCTCCTGACGGATCTTACCTTCCTTCATCAAATGACCTAAAGCACGCTTAAAGGCAGCCTTGCTAATACCAAATTTCTGCTTAATGATTTCCAAGGGAGTATCATCACAATAAGGCATTTTGCCGTTACGTTTCTGCAGGAAATCATAAATATCCTGAGAGTCCGCAATCAGGGCGTTTTCCTTTTGCAGACGCATGGATACATTCAGGCGTCCATCCTCACGGATATAGGTAACGCGGCAGGTAACCTCCTGACCAAAGTCCAGGCGCCCACTGGGAACCTCACTTCTGTGCAGAAAGGCAATAAAGCGTTGGTTGGTAAAGATAAAGAAGCCCTCAGGCAGAATATTATAAATGGTACCTGTTACGCTGTCGCCAACCTTCAAACCCTCTGCAGGCTTGGAAGCCTTGAGCATATCATCCTCAACACGCATAGTAACAGCAGGACGACCAGTTTTATCACGATACAGCTTAACCCAAACCAGCTGACCGGGGTTTACGTGACCACGCATCTGGCTGTAGGGCAAAAATACACCACGTTCAGCGCCAATATCAACAAAGCCGCCGTCGCGGGTAACGCTTAAAACCTTAACATAGCCCAGCTGACCTTCACGCATCTTAGGCAGCTTCATGCTGGCAGTAAGACGACGATTGGGGTCAATGTACAGGTATACCTTAACGTCCTGACCAGCCTGCACCTCTTCGGTCTGCTGCAGCTTATGCAGCAGAATATCATCGCTGGTGTTGCCTGTACCTGCATCAAGAAAGGCACCCATTTCGCCAATGCGGGCAACCCTTAAGGTTACTACGTCGCCAGGGCGATACTTTACTGCCTCAGAAATCTTGGGCGGAGGCAGACTTTTCTTTTTACGATCAAATTTGCGATCCATCATGCTTCTGTCTCCACAAATGCTTCAGAGGGAGCATCAGCCCACAGCTGCTCTAAGTTATAGAAATCGCGCTCTTCTTCAAGGAATACGTGCACTACGATATCGCCGTAATCCAAAAGCACCCAACGACCTTCAGCATAGCCTTCTTTATGGTCGGGGAAAATATCCAGCTTAGCCATTTCGTCTTCAACATTGTCAACAATAGTCTTAACCAGATTGGAGTTGGAAGCGCTGCAGATTACATAGTAATCAGTTACGGGGGACAAACCCTCCATATTCAGCAGCAAAATATCGTTAGCCTTTTTGTCGTTGGCAAAGCCTGCCATTTTCATAGCTTTTTCTTTAATGTTCATTTATTCTCCTCCTTTTGTATCTTCAATTCTTATTCTTCGTCAGTTTCTACTTCTTCCTCCACATGAGGAATGCCTAATTCATCCAGGGATTTATTGATTGACTCCCTATCAGCAGACCAATAGCTTACGCCAGTGCTGTCGTCAAACTGGCCGTACAGCATACAGCTTCTCACCTTGTCGTCGCCAAAAAGCTTAAAGCTGTTGGCAGCCTTAATCATAGTCTGAGTATTCAAATCTGTATCAATATGCTTATCCAGTGTTGCCACCAGACTGCTTATCTTGCCTACATTCTGAATGGAGAACATCTGCTCCGCTGCAGCCTTCAGGAATTTTTGCTGACGCTGCACACGTCCAATGTCGCCCAGCTCATCAGAACGGAAGCGTACATATTTACCGGCAGTCTTGCCGTCCATATGCTGGTAGCCATGCTTAATATCAATTACCAGGTCCGCATATGGATCCTCATAGTACATATCCTTGTCAACGTAAATATCTACGCCGCCAATCAGGTCTACCACTTCAATAAAGGCCTGCCAGTTAGCCAGGGCATAGTAGTGAATTGGTACCTGCAAAAGATTGGCCACAGTTTGCTTGGCCATAACCTTGCCTCCATAGGCATAGGCTGCATTGATTTTGTCAGGGTCCTTATGACCGGGCAAAATTACCTTAGTATCACGAGGAATGGACAGCACGCTTACTAAATTTTCCTTAGGGTCAATACTCAGCAAAATAATAGCATCAGTACGCTTGG
Source organism: uncultured Phascolarctobacterium sp. (assembly GCA_900547415.1). Lineage (GTDB taxonomy): Bacteria > Bacillota > Negativicutes > Acidaminococcales > Acidaminococcaceae > Phascolarctobacterium_A. The sequence goes on from URGS01000039.1 coordinate 6,054, forward strand.
GCTCGTACTCTGCTGCCTCGCTGTCACCATCGTCAATACCTAAAAGCAGGATATTTATACGCTCGTTTAGCTTCTTATCAGACTTAATAGCATCGTTAGCCGCAGTAACATGCACACTGCCATGGGAAGGATCTATGAAGGTTTCATAAATGAAAACCGTACCCTTAAAAACAGCACCAGCCAGAAGGACAAAGGCTGTCAGCAAAACAATAAGTCTGCCCCATCTGAACCTGCGTTTAGTGTGACGCTCCGGCTTATGCTCCATATTTTCTTCCATATATCTCTCCTGCTATATTATTCTTTTTTCAATTTTACACGCAGCTGATTGTAACCCTCAATACAACGTGGATGCAGCAGCAGCTTGCCATCTAAAAGATAGCGTAGTGTACTGTCATAGGCCATAACCATTGCCTTATCCAAATTTTTGAAGGCCTGCTTACGCAGCTCCTCTATTCCTGGGAAATCCCTGCCTGGCTCCAGCATATCAGCCAGGTAAACAACCTTAGCCAGGTCTGTCATATCAGCAGCACCTGTTGTATGGTACAAAATACCAGCTAAAATTTCTTTATCATCTACGCCATATTTATGACGAGCGTTGTATACGCCTAACTTAGCATGAATAAGAACAGGCTGCTCCTGCTCTATCATATCAAGCTCTATTCCCAGCTCCTGAGCTTTGGCAATGCTCTCCTTGCTGTTAACCTCGCGGCCACAGTCATGCAAAAGAGCAGCTACAGCAATCTTTTCCAAAGGCAGCTTATGTGCCTTAGCCAGCTCCAGCGCTGTCTCATAAACAGCTATGGAATGCTTAAAGCGCTTCTGCGGCAATGATGCCCCCAAAAGCACCTTCATCTCTTCCAGCTTCATAATAATCGCCAACTTCCATCTTAAAAACTAAAAGGTATGGCCAATTACTTATCCTCTGACAAGGATTCTGCGCCATACAAGCTATGCTCGTAGATATATTCCTCTACCTCAGTCGTAACAAGTCCCGTCAGCGGCTGGCCTGCCTTGATGCGGCTACGGATTTCTGTAGAGGAAACATCATATTCAGGAGTATCCAAAAGCATGATGCGCTTTCTGGCAATCGCTCCCAAATGACTTTCGGCCTCCTCCATTACGCCATCATAGCCAGGACGACCGGCAGCTACAAAAATAGCCAGCTCCAAAAGCTCCTGGATATTATGCCAGGTATGCAGCTGTGCTACAGAATCTGCTCCGATGATAAAGTACAGCTGCTCTTCAGGATGTTCCTTGGCCAGCTGCCTTACAGTGTCAATAGTATAGGACACGCCGCTTCTTTTCATCTCCATATCGGAAACGATAAAGCCTTCGTAGGATGCAATTGCCAGCTCCGTCATAGCATAACGGTCCTCTGCAGGTGCAAAGTCCATCCCCAACTTATGCGGTGGTATGTAAGCAGGAATAAACATCACCTGTTCCAGCCCCAAACGCTGACTTACAGCACAAGCTATCTGCAAATGTCCAATATGAATAGGGTCGAAGGTTCCACCCATTATACCCAGCCCTTTGGTATTCACAGTCCGCCTCCTAAAATAACTACTTTATCATTTTATTATATCAATCTGAAAGGATTTCTACAACCTTCTGGAGCAGAATTATTAGACTTCCAAAGAAAATTATTCCCTTGGTTCTGTCCTTAATATCAAAAACAGTCTTAGGCCTTCTTAAATAAGCTAAGAAGGCCTTGAAATAGTCATTAAATTGTGGTTTTCTTTCCTGATTTTCGCTCATAAATTCCTTTTATTCGTACCTCAGTGCATCAATAGGATCCAAAAGGGCAGCCTTTCTTGCAGGATAAATACCAAAGAAAAGTCCTATGCCCACAGAAAATACTACAGCAATAATAATAGCCCAGACGGAAATAACCGTATTCCAGCCAGCAAAATGGCTGATGCCAAAGGAAGCTGCAATGCCCAGAAGTACACCCATGGAGCCGCCCACAATACCAATTACCATTGCTTCAATAAGGAACTGCAAAAGTATATTGTTGTAGGTTGCGCCTAAAGCCTTGCGGATGCCTATTTCCCTGGTGCGTTCGGTTACGGAAACCAGCATAATATTCATAATGCCAATGCCGCCTACCAATAGACTAATGGCCGCAATGCAGCCTAAAAGCATAGTAATACTATTGGCTGTTTCCATCATCGTATCCATTATAGCAGTCATATTACGCACAGTAAAGTCATCATAGGCTCCGTCCTTGATCTTGTGGCGTACACGCAACACCTGCTCCGCCTCGGCCTGAACCTCATTGATTACATTTTCGTTAGCGGCCTGCACATTAATGCGCTGTACGTGGGTAATACCCATCATACGGTTTTGCATAGTTGTCAGAGGGATGTAGACAACATCGTCCTGGTCCTGTCCCATTCCGCTTTGACCCTTGCTCTTTAAAAGGCCCACTACCTGAAATGGTGCCTTGTTGACACGTATCATCTTGCCCACTGGATTTCCCTCAGGGAAAAGATTATCAGCAACGGTCTTGCCAATTACGCACACTCTGCTGCGCTTGTTCAAATCCTTATTATTAAAGGTGCGTCCATCTTCAATTTCCAGACTCTGAATATCAAAATTGCTGGGAGTGGTGCCCTCGACGCGGCTGGTCCAGTTCTGATTGCCTGCTACCAGCTGATAGCTTGTATTAACACTGGCACTGATGCCTGTAATCCCGCTTACCTGACGTTCAATAGCCTGAGCGTCCTCAAAAGTCAGCTTGGTGCCCTCGCCTGCGGCCAAACGGGCACCGCTGGCAGTACGTCCGCCAGTAGTAATAATCAGCAGGTTGCTGCCTAATTTGGAAATATTCTGCTTAATATTCTCCTTCATGCCAAAGCCCAGGCTGACCATGGCAATAACAGCACCTACGCCTATGATAATGCCAAGGAGCGTCAAAAATGTACGCAGCTTGTTGGCAACCATACCCTCAAGTGCCATTTTAATTGATTCGTTCAGCATAAGGCTCTACTTCCTTTCATCGCTCACAATCTGACCGTCACGCATCACTAGAATTCTCTTGGTCTGCTCCGCAATGTCAGGCTCGTGAGTAACCATTACTACGGTCTTGCCGCTGTCATTTAAGGCCTTAAAAATATCCATAATCTCATAGCTGGACTTAGTATCCAGGTTACCTGTAGGCTCGTCCGCCATAATAATGGCAGGATTATTAATCAGAGCTCTGGCGATGGCCACACGCTGACGCTGACCACCACTCATCTCCATAGGCTTATGCTCAATACGAGCACCTAAGCCAACTGCTTCGAGAGCCTTTTTAGCACGCTCCATCCGTTCCTCCTCGCCTACGCCTGCGTAGATCAAAGGCAGTGCTACGTTGGCCTGTGCTGTAAGCTTATTCAAAAGATTAAAGTTTTGGAAAACAAAGCCTATTTTGGCGTTGCGTGTTCTGGCCAGTTCGTCGTCATTGTAGCCTGCAATCTCCTTGCCGTCCAAAAAATATTCGCCGGAGGTCGGTCTGTCCAAGCAGCCCAAAATATTCATCATAGTAGACTTGCCACTGCCTGACGGGCCCATAATAGCTGCAAATTCGCCAAAGCCAATCTGTACGTCCACATGGTAAAGAGCGTGCACAACGCTGTCACCCATATGATATGTCTTCATTATATCCTTTAATTCTATAACAATACTCATGGCTGACCTCCTTTAGGGACGGGGACCCATACCGTTATTGGTCTGCTTAGCCACAGCCTTACGCACCAAAAGCTTTTCACCCTCCTGCAGTACAGAGCTGTTGACAACAATATCGTTCTCATCGCTCAGGCCCAAGGTAACCTCAACATCGCGGGTTTCCTTAGTCTTTTCATTATATACCTTAACGTAGGTCTTTTTATTTTGCCAATGAATGCAGTTTTGAGGAATAATCAATGCGTTCTCCGCCTTATCTACAATGATTTCTGTTCTTGCAGTCATAGTAGGCAGCAGCATACCCTTGGACTCGTCAACATCTACATAAACGGTGTAATAAATAACATTGTTTTCTGTAATGGCCTTTCTGGAAACAAGGCGTACAGTACCTGTAAAGGTTTCGTCAGAATAAGCGTCTACGGTAAAAGTTACCTTTTGACCAACCTTGACCTGACCAATGTCGGACTCGTCAACCAAGGTTTCAATCTGCATATTGTCCAGATTAGCAACGGACATGATTACCTGAGGCTCGCTGATACCAGAGCTGATGGTTTGGCCCTCAGGAGTAGGCTTGCCAATAATGTAGCCGGAAATAGGAGTTGTAATAACAGTATCCTGCACATCGGAGGCTGCCTTTTCGTAATTGCTAAGTGCTACCAAGTATTCAGAGTGGTAACCGTCAAAGGAGGCCTCAGAAATTGCACCCTGCTCCACTAATCCAGAATAACGGTTATAGTCTGCAGAAGCTTTTTCCAGCTTAGCCTGAGCCTGTGCCAGTGTTGCCTTTAAGGAGGTATCGTCCAGCTTTACCAAAACGTCACCTGCGTTAACATGCTGGTTTTCTTCTACATATACCTTAACGATACGTCCTGTAATCTTGGAGCTGATGTCCACATTGTCTACGGCACTTAAGCTGCCTGTTGCAGAAACGCTGGCAGTAAGATTACCCTTGGTGACTGTGCCTAATCTTACTGTTTCTGTATCCACCTGCGTGCTTTGATAGTATTTATACCCGCCAAAGCTGCCTGCCAGCAAAATCATGCAAGCTGCAATAACATACTTGTTTCTTTTTATGAAGCTCAACATAATACATCCCTCATTTACTACAAATTCTTAATGTTATAATTATATTATAAACTGTACCTCTTTTATGGTCAAAACTATCATAGCAACTATCTATGTCTTTTTTATGACTTTCAGCTTATTTTAGTGGCACGCAAAAAGTCTAACAGCAGCAATGGCGGACAATATCTTAAAACATAGTTATTTATTTTATTTTCGTATTATCTGCCTAAAATAATTGCAAATAATTTCCCCGCAAGGTTATTCTTCACCGCAGTAAAATAAGCAATCATAAATTCACTCTCTAATCCTATTATTTTATTATAATACAATATTAATGATACTTATTTTAACTTGTTTATAGATATGGTATAATAATAAATGCATTTGATAAATCCTTCATTGTATAAGCTGCCTTGTTCGCGAGGCAGCAATCCTTATGGCTTTAGAAAGGTGTGTAGCAAAATGTTAAAGAAAACCTTTTCTCTTACTTTTTTATCCCTGCTGCTTTGCATGCAGATAGCCAACGCAGAAACAGTGCTCTTGGAAAAATCCACTGCCATGGTTCCTCAGGGCTGGTCTGTTGCTGACGACGATTTGAAATTCAAGAAAGGTACTGAAACTGTTCTCAATGATAATGGTGAAGTTGTGGAGGGCGTCCTTACCAGTGACACCTATCTGCGTCCTACAGGCTGGAGAAATATCATCAACGATTATTCCTATGTAGAAACCTCTGGCTACTTCTTTCCCCGCTTCTATCCAAGCTGGAGCTTTAGCACAGGAGCTCCCTTCCCAACATACGGTCATATCCGCTACAAGGACGGTGAAAAACTTGTTTTCGCACCTGATGGCACCGTACTCAGCGGTGTAATTGATGAAAGCTCAACCTTTAAGCTTGATAAAAACAAATACGGATTTGTAACCTTTAAGGAGGACACCAGACTCACCTTTGACCCTGACGGTAATATCATCAGTGGTGTTCTTGGTGATGATACCTATCTTAGACCTATTGGCTACGCTAATAACAAAAACCTTTTGGCAGGCTTTGTGGAATTTAAAAAGGGCAGCAGCACAATCTTTACTGCTGAGGGCCTAGTTGCCAGCGGCGAGCTGAAAAACGAACTGCTCTGGAAGCAGCCCAGTGGCTCCGTCATTACTCTGCCTGTAAAAAAGACCATCAGCTTTGCTCAGGATGGAACTGCCAGCGTTAAATAAAAGCAGGATTACTTTTATAAAAACGTTTATTTCACCAAAGAAGCTGTGCAAACAAATTACTACGGAAACATTCAAAAAAATCTGTCCTTACTATTTTCTTCAGCAATGCTCTTTTCCATAAGCAGTACGGTACTGCAAGCAATAAATGAGAGCATGAAAACAATCTAACAAATCTATTACTAGAAAGAATCATCTGACCCTTGATATGTACCCAGAATCCTGGACACATTTCTTAATTATGCGAGGCATGTGGATG
>URGS01000040.1 GCA_900547415.1 uncultured Phascolarctobacterium sp.
CTGCTCCCTTTAGCCACTCGGGAACCCATCCGTAAGCAACAAAGATATTATAGCTCTTTATAGCTAATCTGTCAACACTTTTTTTATAACTTTTTTGGAAAGTTTTTGTTCTGTTCTTCTGCCAACCTTGGAGCCTTACTTTCGCAGCGCCATTACAGCCTTCTGCGCAATGCCTCAAACATTACAACGCCAGCAGCCATAGCCACATTCAAGGACTCCGCTCTGCCTGCCATAGGAATAAATACGCGCTTATCAGCACGCTCTAAAAGATTAGCGCTGACGCCGCCTGCCTCGTTGCCCATAACAAAGGCTATGCGACCGCCTAAATCAGCCTTATAAAGGTTGTCTGCGCCTTCCAGGCTGGTTACTAAAAGCTCGTAGCCTGCGTCTTTGGCCTCAGCAATAAATTTATCCTCACCAATACCGCTTACTACTGGCACATGGAACAAGGACCCCATAGAGGAACGCACGGTCTTAGGAGCATAAATATCTACGCACCCCTTCAAAAGCACTACGCCGCCAATTCCTGCTGCATCTGCAGTACGAAGCATAGTACCAAGATTACCAGGGTCGCCTACTCTATCAAGAACCAGCAGCATTTCCCCCTTAGACAAAAGCTTATCCAAGGTCACATTTTGCATTTTGCACACAGCAATGATGCCTTGGGGAGTATCTGTATCTGCTATTTTTTTCATAACCGCATCACTTACGCAGTACAGCTTCAGCTGCTGCGCCGCAGCCTCCTCCAAGACGCTGCGGGTACGGTCATCCTCAATGGCAGTGTAAAAAATACTCACTACTGTTTTAGAAGCAACTGCCTCCTCCACAGTACGCAGTCCCTCTGCTAAAAAAAGTCCCTGCTGCTGTCTATATTTCTTTTGCTTTAGCTCAGCCGCAGCCTTGACCTGCGGATTTTGTAAGCCAGTTAATTCCATGAAGCTTCTCCATTCTCAATTTATTCATTATGCGTTAAAAATCAACGCCCATTTCCTTAACACCCCTATGGGTACCAACCACAATCATTTTATCACCAGGCTGGAATATTTCGTGAGCATGAGGGTTGACCATAGTCTCGCCGCCACGCTTAATTGCCACTACGTTTACATTATAAAGCTTTCTCAGATTAGCTTCAATAAGATTTTTTCCATGAAGCTCCTCCGGTACAGCAATACTCATTACGCTGATTTCGTCAGACAGCTCAATATAGTCCATTACGCTGCTGGATACAAGGTTGTGAGCAACGCGCTTGCCCATGTCCTTCTCCGCATAAATAACCTTGTCCGCCCCCAGCTTCATCAGCATAGCACCATGGAGATCATTTAAGGCCTTGGAAACAACAAAGGGTACCCCCTTCTCCTTTAAGAGCATGGTACACATCAGGTTGCGCTCCATATTGCCAATGGCAACAACAGCTACATCTATATCCTGCAAAGCTAAAGAGTTCAGATTTTTCTCTACTGACGCATCAGCACAGATAATATAGGACAGCTGAGTGCTTAAATCCTGCACTATTTCGTCATCACTATCAATGGCCAAAACATCAAAGCCCATTTTTTCCAGTGTAACTGCCACGCTGCTGCCAAAAAGGCCCATGCCAGCTACGAGAAACTGCTTCTTCTTGCTTTTGCTACTAAATATATTCATATTCTTACCTCACTCGCATAATATCTTGTAAAGCTCTATATGCAATTATACTCTTCCGTCATAACTTTAATTTTAGCTTACAGGTACTAGAAAGCATATCAACAAAGACTCGCTGCTTTAATAATCAGGAACAGATTTGTTCTGCAATCCCGCTGTGATTCTGTACGAAGCAAACATCACGAAAGTTATTCTAATGGAAGAAACAACATAATTACAATAACCAAATATACAATTATTCATTAACCAATAAAAATATTTTCCGATGGATAGCGAATACTGTCTATCTTTTTATTAAAGAAGGACAAACTAAAGGTCAAAATACCAATTCTGCCCACAAACATGGTAGCAATCAGCACCAGCTTGCACAAGCCATTCCACTCAGTGGTAATGCCAACACCCAAACCAACTGTACCAAAGGCAGAAAAAAGCTCAAAAATTATCAGCTGCAAAGGATGATTGCCCGTATCAAAGCAAAGAAGCAGGAAGGTTGCCAAAACAAGCCATAAGCAGGCAAGCACAAAGACACTGGTACTCTTGCTGATAATATTCTGATCAACACGTCTTTTAAAAATAACGACTTCTTTTTTATCCCTGAGCAAGGACAATGTAGACAGCCAAAATACTGCCATAGTTGTAGTCTTAATACCACCACCTGTGGAGTTAGGTGATGCACCAACAAACATCAGACAGGCCATAATGAATAGTCCCGGCAGCTGCATAGCACCTATATCAATAGTATTAAAGCCTGCTGTTCTGGCTGATACGGACTGAAAGCAGGACGCCAAAAGCTTTTCTCCAAGGCCCAGGCCAGCCAAGGTACGTGGATTATCCATTTCCGAAAAGAATATAAACAATGTACCCAGAACAATCAGGGCAGTATTTACAGTCAATACAATTTTGGTATGCAAGCTATAATCACGCCATTTGCGGATATGAATAACCTCGCCAATAACTGAGAAGCCAATGCCGCCAAGGATAATCAATGTCATCAGGACTACATTTATAACAATATCACCACGATAGTTGACAAAGCTGGTAAAGTCACCTAAAAGGTCAAAGCCTGCATTACAAAAGGCGGAAACAGCGTGCCAATAACCCCAGTAAATAGCTTCCATACCATAATCATCATATAAATACCAGGCTAGAATCGTACCAAAAACAAATTCGATAAAAAGAGTATATTTAATAATTTTTGCTGTTATCTTTTCAATTTCTGCAGAATTGTCCTGATTAAGAGCATCCTGCATTAGGAAACGCTGCTTCATCTTCAGACGACGTCCAATACCAACACTAAACAATGTAGTGATGGTCATAATTCCCAGACCGCCTATTTGAATCAGCAAAATGATAACCGTCTTGCCGAAAAGAGAAAAATGTTTTCCCGTATCCAACACTGCCAGACCTGTTACGCAGGATGCTGATGTAGCCGTAAACAAAGCATCAATCAATGGTGTCCACTGACCACTTTGGCTGGAAATAGGCAGCATCAGCAAAAAGGTGCCTATTAGGATCATACCAATAAAGCTGGATGCAATGGAGAAGCTGCTGTTTATGCTTGGAATAGCATTGCGTATTCTAAGCCAGATTTTATATATCATTACTTTACCTCGTTAAATTTAATCTAAATTAAGTATTATCACCGTCCTAGTAAAGGAACAATTATAGTTATTATACCATAGCTTTACTTATGACGGCGAAAACTTTACTTAAATTATACATGTGTAATGGTAAAGAAAACAGTAAGAGCAATAACGCTGATGATAATTGACGCTGAGTTGGAAAAGCCAGCCAGCTGAACATTGCCGCCTAGTTTTTCTAAGTAAATTGGTCCTACTGCTGTGGAAGGAGCCAAAAGAGCTGCTGCTACCACTTTATTAATTTCCGGACTAAAGGGACCATAAAAAAAGAATAGCATAGAAAGGCTAATACCTACGATACAGCGTCCACCTAATATTTCGCCTATAAAAAAAAGAGAGTGCTTGTCCATTTTAATTTCAAACATCATACCAATCATTAGCATAGACAGAAAGGCATTGGCACTGCCAACACTGTGAGACAGGGTGTAAAAGGCATCAGGGAGCTTAATGTTCAGCTCTACTAAAGCAAGCATCACAAAATATACCATAAAGGGAACGGATGTAAGCAATTTATTCATAACATTTCGCACGCTTACAGGTTCCTTCGTGCCGTCAGCACTGCCAATGCAGGATGCTGCAAAAGCATAGGTCAGACCAGTACACATAATGGCATTGCCCATATCAAATATACAAATTACAATTACGCCAAAGGCGCCCAAAAAGCTCTGTACAAAAGGCAAAGTAAAGCAGCCTATATTATAACCGCTCATACTGAAAATATAGAAAAGCTTGGCCGCAGCAGTCTCACGCCGAGTCAGCATCAGCGCTATTATTACCATAACAACATTGCCAAGGAAACCGATAACCAGTACTTCAAGCAGTGAATAGTCCATTTTAAAGTCTGCAAAGCTGTTGATTACAGCTGCAGGCAGGGTCAGATTAATAACTATTTTGGAAACGATGCGGTAATCCTCATCATTAAAAATGCCAATACGTTTAAATATATAGCCAATACAGATAATGGCGACAAAAGAAAGAGCCTTTATTAATACATCTAACATAAAAATTTCCCTCTCAAAAAAAACAAAAAATAGCTCATTGTAATTATCTTTATCATCTATCCGAGCATTTAACGAAAAAAAGAGAGCTGCCATAGGCAACTCTCTAGTTTTGTAAATCTTACAGTGCAGCTTTAGCAGCTTCAACCAGTTTAGCGAATGCTGCTGCATCATAAATAGCCATGTCAGCCAGAACTTTACGGTTCATAGCGATACCAGCTTTGGTCAGGCCGCAAATGAAACGGCTGTAGCTCATACCGTTAGCGCGGGTTGCAGCGTTGATACGAGCGATCCACAAACGACGGAACTCGCGTTTTTTAGCGCGACGGTCACGACGAGCGTAGAACAGACCTTTCATTACGACTTCATTAGCTTTTTTGAATTGTTTGCTTCTGGAACCACGATAGCCTTTAGCCAGTTTCAGAATGTGTTTATGACGACGATGAGCGGTAACGCCCACTTTAACTCTTGCCATGTTGTTTTTCCTCCTTTAAACCTTTAATTATGCATACGGGAGCATTTTTGCTACATGCTCTTTATCAGTCTTGTGAACCAGAGCTGCTTTACGCAGGTTTCTCTTACGAGCAGGAGATTTATGTTCCAGAATGTGGCTCTTAAAGTTTTTAAAATGTTTGAATTCACCGGAAGCGGTTTTCTTGAAGCGCTTTGCAGCAGCTCTGCGGGTTTTCATCTTAGGCATTGATAATTCCTCCTCTATTATTTAGCAGGTTTCGGCGCAACAATCATAATCATGTTTTTGCCTTCTAATTTTGGCACTCTTTCAACAACAGCTGTATCTTTCAGCTGGTCTGCCATTTTCTTCAGGATAACTTCGCCAAGCTCAGGGTGAGACAATTCACGACCACGGAACATGATGGTAACTTTTACCTTATCGCCATCTTCCAGGAAACGAACAGCGTTCTTGAACTTAACGTTGAAGTCATGGTCCTCAATACCGGGGCGCAGCTTGACTTCTTTAATATCGAAGGTCTTTTGTTTCTTACGAGCTTCTTTTTCGCGTTTTTGCTGCTCGTAACGATACTTACCGTAATCCATAATCTTGCACACAGGCGGCTTAGCCGTCGGAGCAATCTCAACTAAATCCAAATGCTTTTCTAAAGCAAGTTTCAGAGCATCACGGCCGGACATAATACCCAATTGTTCGCCACCGTCAGCAATAACACGTACTTCTCGTGCGCGAATCTCTTCGTTGACACGCAAGCTTTCTTTACTAATAACAATTCACCTCCAAAAGGACACTAGCACTTTCGTGCAAATAAATAATGCGGGCAGACCTAGTCCACCCGCATGAATATATCATATCCAACCCTGTCGAGTCTGTGCCGCAAGGTGAGAAGCGGATGGCTTCTGCTTTGTTACTCGAATATGATACCATAATCCCCATAAATAGTCAACACTTTTTTATTAAGTTTGTTACAAATTTAATACCAAGCTGATACAGAAGCTACATATCTAACCAAAACCAGTGACATTTATGCAGCAATTTTGCCCATATCATATTATTATTCAAGCAAGGAATAATATAGCACAGAAAAGCTAAGGCTGCAAGCCCAAAGGACCTGCAGCCTTGTATTGCTAATTATTTATGGAATTATTCCTTAGATTTGGAATCAACAACCTCTTTCAGCATTGCCTCGAACTCAGCAAAGCTCATTGCACCCAAATCGCCTTTTGCACGATGACGCGGGGAAACAGTACCGTTTTCCATGTCGCGGTCGCCAACAACCAGCATGTAGGGAACTTTTTCCATTTGTGCTTCTCTGATCTTCTTGCCAATCTTTTCGCTGCGTGCGTCAACAGTTGCACGGAAGCCGCCGCATTCCAGCTTACGCATCAGGTCGTAGCAGTAGTCAGCAGCACGGTCAGTTACAGGCAGGAAGCGAACTTGCTCAGGAGCGATCCAGGTAGGCAGAGCGCCTGCATATTTTTCGATAAGCAGTGCCAGAGTACGCTCATAGCAGCCCATGGAGGTACGGTGGATGATGTAGGGCAGTTGTTTTTGACCATTTTCATCAACATAGTACATACCAAACTTCTCAGCCAGCAGCATATCAATTTGAATGGTAATAAGGGTATCTTCCTTACCAAATACGTTTTTGATTTGGATATCCAGCTTAGGACCATAGAAAGCAGCTTCGTCAATACCAACCTTGTATTCGATGCCAAGATCGTCAAGAATGTGCTTCATAACGCCTTGTGCATGCTCCCATTGTTCAGGAGTGCCTTCGTACTTGTCGGTGTTGTTAGGATCCCATTGGGAGAAGCGGAAGGAGCAGTCTTCCTTCAGGCCCAGGGTTTCCATGCAGTAGTTAGCCAGTTCAAAGCAGCCACGGAACTCTTCTTCCAGCTGATCAGGACGAATAATCAGATGGCCCTCAGAAATGGTGAATTGACGAACACGGATCAGGCCGTGCATTTCGCCGGAATCTTCGTTACGGAACAGGGTGGAGGTTTCGCCTAAACGCATAGGCAGCTCACGATAGGAGCGTTGACGGTTCAGGAACACCTGATATTGGAAGGGGCAGGTCATAGGACGCAGAGCAAAGCACTCTTTGGTTTCGTCATGGGGATCGCCCAGAACGAACATGCCGTCAAGATAGTGGTCCCAGTGACCGGAAATACGATACAGGTCGCGTTTAGCCATCAGCGGAGTCTTGGTCAGCAAATAGCCGCGTTTTTGCTCGGTATCCTCAATCCAGCGTTGCAGCAGTTGGATAACACGTGCACCTTTCGGCAGCAGAATGGGCAGACCTTGACCAATGTAGTCAACGGTGGTGAAGAATTCCAGCTCACGACCCAGCTTGTTATGATCGCGTTTCAGAGCTTCAGCCTGTTGCTCCAGGTATGCGTCCAGCTCTTCCTTTTTCGGGAATGCTACACCATAAATACGCTGCAGCATTTTACGGCTGGAGTCGCCGCGCCAGTAAGCACCGGTTGCAGAGGTCAGCTTAATAGCATTGCCTTTAATGCGGCCAGTGGAATCCAGGTGAGGACCTGCACACAGGTCAGTAAAATCACCTTGTTTGTAGAAGCTGATTACAGCGTCTTCAGGAAGGTCATTGATGAGCTCTACTTTGTAGGGTTCTTCTTTTTCTTCCATAAAATTAATAGCTTCTGCGCGAGGCAGTTCAAAACGTTCTAATTTCAGCTTTTCTTTGCAGATTTTACGCATTTCCGCTTCCAGGTCAGCCAAATCCTCAGGGCTGAAGGGAGACGGAGTATCGAAATCATAGTAGAAACCATTTTCGATGCTGGGACCAATGGCCAGCTTTACATCAGGATGCAGTCTTTTCATAGCCTGCGCCAAAACGTGGGAGCAGGTATGCCAATAGATTTTGCGATATTCTTCGTTTTCAAAAGTAAATTTGTTTTCTTCAGACATTTTCTTGACCTCCTAAAATCTATACATAAGAACTGTGAGAGGTGAAGGTAAAAAAATAAACCCCAATCCCTCACAACAAGGGACGGAGTTATCCGCGGTTCCACCCTAATTGACTCAAAAATTATGAGCCCACTCGGTACCGTTAACGCCGGTAATACGGACTAGCATACTTGCCTAGGCTTTCCGTAGTCAGTTTGAAGGTGGTACACCATTCGTCATACTCAGCTGCTCGCAGCAAATGCAGCATTCTCTGGGGAGATCAGAACGACGGTTAATCCTTCGCATTACAGATTTGATTTTTGTTTACTAGACAATTATAGCACACTGGCACCGCTTGTCAATGGTACTAGAAAAAACTGTGCAAATTTAGTATAATAATAAAATGTAATGGAATCTTCTATATTGTAAAGTGTTCCTTTATTTACACTTTTTAATTAAAATACACTTTACTACTATTTTTATTTTGAGAGAGAAGGATAGCTATGGTATTAAGAAAAATTTGGCAAAAAAGCCTGCTTGCGGCAGTATGTACTGCTGGCTGTATGCTTTCCCCCGCTGCTCATGCTGAAGATCTGACCATTATCTATGTACCTCTCGATAACAGACCTGTCTGTGACGACTATGTACGTCAGACGATGGAGGCAGCGGGCTGCAAAATCATTCAGCCGCCGGAAAAATTTATAGCTGATAACAACAAAAATGCTGACCCTGAAAAAATCTGGGAATGGTTAGAACGCAAGGCACCCAAGGCTGACGCAGCTGTCATCAGCACTGACACTCTTATTTATGGTGGTCTGGTAGCTTCAAGAACGCACCTGCTTAGTCAAGATACTCTAAATGCGCGCATCAACAGGTTGGCAAATCTTAAGGCTTCTTTGCCCATAAAGATTTACGCCTTCTCTACTATTATGCGTACTCCCAGAGCCAGCAAGGGACGTGTGGAACCTCCCTACTATACTGTGTGCGGGCCAAGCATTTTTGCCTACAGCGAGCTTTTGGACAAAGAAAATCAAAACAAACTAACCTTAATAGATAAATTAAAAATGCAGACCTTAGAACGTAATCTTCCTGCAGCAGAGCTTGGTGACTGGCTGCAGCGCCGAGAAAAAAATCTTAAGGTTAATATTCAGCTTACCAGACTGGCACGCAGCAACCGTTTTCACTATCTGGCCATAGGCAAGGATGACAACGCAACCTTGTCCTCTACGCATATGGAAGCACGTGAGCTGGCACGCAGTACCTTTGGTGTTTCGCCGCAGGTCATGCAGATTATAGATGGAGTTGATCAGTTAGGCATACTGCTTATGGCCAGAGCCTACAACGAAGCCAACAAGCTTACCCCCTCTATTTATACAGAGTACTCTCCCGGTGTAGGGGCCTCTACCCTGCCTCAGTACAGCGACGCGCGCCTGCAGGATTCTGTTCCGCAGCAAATCATAGCGGCCGGAGCACAGCAGGCTAACCAACCTCAAGGTGCAGGCTTTATTCTGGCTATCAACACTCCTGCCGACGGTATCGTAAAAGATTCCACTGCGGACGACAACCAGTTCTTTGCCTCTCCTGCTAACAAGGCCTTTATTCATACTCTAAGCCACCAAATTGATGGTGGTGCCAAAATATCCTTAGCAGACATAAGCTACTCCAACGGTGCTGACAACGGCTTTATGAACGCCCTGGCCAACACAGGCAAGCTGCCTGAACTGCTGGCCTACAACGGCTGGAATACTGCTGACAACGCTATTGGCTTTGCCATCGCCCAAGGCATAATGGCCATGCATATGCAGCCTCAGGATAAGGATCTGCTAATGCGCCAGCGCATCATAGATGATTGGTATTACCAGAGCAATGCCAGACGCTGGGTATCCGACGCGCTCTCCAAGCATAACCGTGAGGAAATGAAATATGAGCTTGATATAGCAGAAGAGCCAGTTCTGAAAAAGATTACTGCTGACTGCTATGAGCTGGCAAAAAAATATTCCTTTACCCGCAGCACAGACTTCGAGCTTTCCTTCCCATGGAAACGCTTATTCGAGGTTGACGTAAAAATTAAAAAGAAATAAAAATAAAATGCTCCCATATAGCACGCAGATATTTAACCTAATGCTTTGCTGTATAGGGAGCATTTTTTACCCTTCTTTCAGTTTTTTCTGATGCTTCTATCTAACATCAATATTGCACAGCAGCAATTTATTCAATTCTACTCTCCAAAACTGCTGTCAAAAAATTCAGCAGTCTTTGTAAAGAAAAAATACATATGAATAAACTCCATAAGCATATAAAAAATCCCGCCATCATATGATAGCGGGATTTTTGTTAGCTTAGTACGTCTCTGTCAAATTATTTGCCAGGGAAGAAAGGCCATACGATAGGAATTACAACCAGGGATACGATGAAAGCTACGATTACCAGACCGGTACCAGCTTTAACATAGTCCATGAATTTGTATCCGCCAGGGCCAAGTACCAGAGTGTTCGGAGGAGTACCTACCGGAGTTGCGAATGCGCAGGATGCTGCAACTGCGATAGCCATCAGAACTGCTTTCGGGTCAGCGCCCAGTTGTTGGGAAATTGCAATACCGATCGGGCACAGCAGAGCTGCGGATGCGGTGTTGGACATGAATTGGGTCAGGCCGCAGGACAGGATGAACAGAACTGCAGTTACAACCATAGGAGAAGGAGAACCACCCATCATACCAACGGTCCATTCAGCGATCAGTTTGCCAGCGCCGGTTTTATCCATTGCTGCGGATACAGGCATCATACCTGCGAACAGGAAGATGGTTACCCAGTCAATAGAAGCATAAGCTTGTTTTTCAGTCAGGCAGCCAGTCAGTACGCAAACCAGAGCACCGATGATAGCAGCCATTTCCAGGGATACACCAGGGATACCAATTGCCATTACGAAAACTACGCAAGCCAGAATAATACCGGAAATCCACATTTTTTTGGAATCAGTGCTGGTAGCTTCGATTTCTTGTTCGATTTCTTGGTCAGCACTCAGTTCTACCTTCGGCAGCAGGTGTTTACCAATGAACATCATGTAAATCATGCCTGCGATAGATACAGGAATACCGATCCATGCGAATTCGAAGAAGCCGAAGGGTTCCAGACCAGCAGCAGTCATTGCACCAGTTGCAATGATGTTAGGAGGAGTACCTACCATGGTGATGATACCACCCCAACCGCAAGCGAATGCCAAAGGCATCAATTGACGGGAAGCGGGGATTTTAGCTGCGGAGCAGATGCCCAGTGCTACAGGCAGCAGGCAAGCTGCGGTACCAGTGTTGGACAGAACTGCGGACAGAACAGTACCAACGGTCATCAGACCAAACATCAGGCTGTTTTCACCAGTGCCGCAGAGACCAACTACTACGTTACCGATTTTTTGAGCCAGACCGGTGTAGAACATTGCTGCACCTACAACGAACATGCCTGCGAACAGTACTACGGTGGAGTTAGACAGACCGGAGAATACTTGTTTAGCAGGGATAAAACCTAACAGGCCGCAAGCGATTGCGCCTGACATTGCAGTAACTGCCAGAGGGATAAGTTCGGTTACAAAAAACAGAGCAATTACTGCCAACATAATGAGACATTTTACTGCTTGAGACATTATGTTTCCTCCTTTTAAAAATTTTAATTTATATACAGTGCGGAGATGCACTATATAACAGTTTAATATATAGGAAGTTTTCAAAGAGCTTGGGAAATATTCTATGTATTTTTTTACATTCCCTTGGCTTCTATTATAGCACTCGCAGAAGAAAATAAAAAGCCATATTCATATATTTTTCACACTTTATCTGTAATGTTGGTATTTGTAGAATGTACATTAGTGCTATTTTGTTGTAAAAGTTTTATTTCTTTATTTTACTAATTGTTTTGTTTACTTTACTTAACAGATTACTTTAATTTTTTATTTCTCCCAAAATGTATATTTTACATTGCCGTCAATATTTTGACATATATTTCCCGATGTAATTTACTGTTGTACTTTCCTCATCTATATTGTTACGCATGCTTTTTTCATTAGTAAGGTATCTCTTGGTGCTTCACTTCGCCCCTATTTCTGTTTGTCTTACAAGTCCTGAAACACAATTTAATAATCCTGCCATATTCTTTTATAGTTATCTTATATTTTCTCCAAAAGAACGTCTTTTTTATTAAATGTTACGATAAACTCCCGATACTTATATTGCTGCGAGACTCGCCATTGTTCTTGTGAGTTTTATCATGTCCTGGTTTCTATCTATGTTCCCCTATAAACAGCTACAAATGCGCTGAACCTATTATGTGTATATCTCGACAATATGAAAAATAGACAAAATAAATAGAGGGTGCGAAATTCGCACCCTCTGTAGGGGAGTTGCAAGTTAAATTTATTTAGCAACAGGACCGATCATAGCCAGCATGGTACCTGCAGCAACTGCAGTACCGATTACGCCTGCAACGTTGGGGCCCATAGCATGCATGAGCAGGAAGTTAGCAGGGTTGCATTGTTGGCCAACTTTTTGGGATACACGTGCTGCCATAGGAACTGCAGATACACCTGCGGAACCAATCAACG
>URGS01000041.1 GCA_900547415.1 uncultured Phascolarctobacterium sp.
CGCAGTTCGCCAAGACGCTTGTTCATATCATTGTTCTCTTGACGCCATGCCATCAGAGCAATACTGCCCATTTCAGAAATTGCAGTGTTGGTAGAGTTCTTTGCTTGGAAGCCAGTTACCTTGCCGTTCTTGTCGACAGTACCTTCATAACGACCGCCAATTACGCCTTCATCAGTGGTAACTCTATCAACAACAGTTGTGGAAGTGCCAGAAGTCTCATCTTTTTTAACAACAACATTTGCTAATTTACTAGCATCAATATCTCCAGCAGCAATCTGGTCAGCAATATCGCCACTACCCTCAACAGTTACATTTTGAGCATTAGCATCCTTGCTTACAACCATTTGGTTATTTACATCATTAGTTTTAACAATAGCGGAATCAGCAGTTAATTTATCAATAGAAAGTTTTTGACCATTGCCAGCCATATTAATAACACCGCCATCTTTAACTGTCAGATTATTTACAAAGCTATCCGCATCAGCAGACCAAGTACCACCATTAGCTACTTCCAATTCCATGCCATTGACTGTCATATCAACGCCTTCATCAGAACCGCTCTGACTCTTAATAACATTACCCTTAAGATAGGAATCAGCATTAGTCAGTTTAATATTGACATTAGCATCAGCATCTAAACCAGATTGTCCATCATTAGTAACGTCAAAAACAATATCTCCATTCATTTGAACGATATTATTTTTACCTTCCGTATTGATATTAACCTGAGCATCGCCACGAGCTACAACTGCATTCTTGCCTTCCGTGTAAATATTGCCGTTAACGTTAACAACACCTTCACTGTATGCAGTAATTGCATCTTCTGCTTTGATAACAGTATTAATGGAATTTACATTAACAGTTGCTAATTCTCCACCCTTGCCATTATTTTGAGCGTGAATACCGCTAGCGGTGCCATTTTCGTCAGAAGCTTCAACTTCAATTACTAAACTGTTACCATTGATAGTAGTAGTACCGTGCTCAAAAGAAGCAATACCAACAGCATCTTTTACACCAGTTGCTTTAATTTTTACGATAGAATCCTCATTGCCAACGATTACACTTCCTCCACCACTACTATTTATACCACGAGCATTATTACCAAGAGCTACAATTTCCACTTCACTGCCAGAAATATTAATAGCTCCACCATCTGCTTTACCATTCTTATTTTCTTCAATATTTACAGTAAAAGCCAAACCTGCTTTATTCTCTGCTTTTAATACAACTTTATCGGTATTTTCATCACCAATATTGATTGTACCCTCACCTTTAGAATATGTAGCAATAGCATATTTAGTCTCTTTATCACTATCCGTGCTTGCTGATATCTCAATGCTTTTTGCATTAAGATTTATGATACCATTTAATTCAGTTCTTACACCCTGTGCATTTCCCTTAGATGCGTAAGCTTTAATATTTAAATTTTCTGAATTAATAGTAGTATCAGCCAAATACTTTGAAGTCTTTATACCTGTAGCAAAATTCTCGCCAAATACATCAATTTCAACTTTATTTTTACCATTTAATAGAATTTTACTATCAGTTTTTACAGGCGTACTAGCATCATTACCAGATGTATTAGAAACGCCTACAGAATAATCTCCATCAGTTTTAAAGATTATATCATTGGCATTTATTTCTACTGTACTGTTGGTATTATTTTCTATAGCTTTAGGATTTTTTCCTGTACCTATAGCTTCTATTGCAACAATATTACCAGACAATTTTATTTTAGCTGTCTCATATTTACTGCTAGATTCTGATTTAATACCAAATACATTTGATTTATTAGATAAAGCTATTTTGATATCATTAGCTGATTTTAACTCTATGTTGCCACCATATTGAGTTTGTAAACCATTAGCCGTTGCTGCAATCTTAATATCATCTGCTTCTAATTTAACAGAAACACTTTTCTCAACAGTTCCAGAGCCATTAGCTAGTATAGCAGTGCTTACACCTTCTATAACACCCTCTGTACTTTGAATATTGCCAGTGTCTTTATTAGCAACAATACCACTAGCTGCCATTGCACTACCAGTAATTACAAACGCCATTAAAGCGCCGAGAGCTAAGCTTCTCTTCATTGTCTTTTTCATACTATCCCACCCTTTCAAAAAAATAAAAATTCCCACAGATGACAAGGCACATCTGCTTTTATATCATTAGTGATAAACATCGCTAGTAATACCCTTTATGAACGTTAAAACTCATTCCCTTTAAATTTATTAGTGCAGTAAATACATATTTATGTTTCGTATTTACGAATTAAATTAATTTTGCACATATATTCTTCTTTTACCCAAAGTATAGCACCTTGTCCCCCCCAGTCAAGCAAATGTACATTGAGCCCATTTGCTTAGATGTGCTGCGCACATAATATTAGATTTACATTTTGTATTTTTATAAACAACTTTTTAATTCCACTTATTGATTAATCATTGTTACTCATTTTCTTATTATTCACTAAATATTAATTTACAAATGCAATGTTTATAAACCTTTCCATATAGTTATTTGCTCCTAAACGCAAAAACGCTCTGACAAGCTGCAACTACGCAGCTCATCAGAGCGTTATATTTCATCTATTATTTAATTTTCTACGCTTTATTTATTATTATGCTTTGGCAGCAGCTCCGGCGGCAGCATGGGACAAGCATCGTGGCAGTCCTCGCTGAGAGGATTAACGTGAACCATACAGTGCTTAACCAACGGAAAGTTCGCTTCAATAGCAGTATGTACCATTTCTGCAATATGATGTGCCTGTAAAAGTGTCAGATTATCTTTGACGCTGATTTCTGTATCAACATAAATACGATTGCCAAACATACGGGTATTAAGACTATCTACATGCTCAACACCAGGAACCTTGCCAATCAGGTTATGAATTTTTTGAGTAGTCTCTTCGTCGCAGCTGCGGTCTACCATTTTATCCATAGCATCTTTGAATACTTCGTAGGCAGCATGGAGAATCATACCACAAATAATTATACTAGCTAAGGGGTCCAAAATAGGATAACCCATACGTGCACCAAGAATACCTACAAAGGAACCAATGGAGGAAAGTGCATCGCTGCGATGGTGCCAAGCCTCTGCCATCAATGCGCCAGAGTTAATCTTTTGGGCAGCATGGCGAGTGTACCAAAACATCGCTTCCTTAACAACTATAGAAATAATTGCAGCCCATAATGCTAACTGACCAGGTACTTCAATATCAGTGCCATGCTCTACAAATATTTTTTCATAGCCACTATAGCCAATCAAAATAGCAACAATCGCCAAAATTACAGCCAAAATAATAGCAGCTACACATTCCATACGTTCATGGCCATACTGGTGCTCTTCATCAGAAGCCTTGTTGGAGAACTTTACGCCTACCATAACGATGAGAGTACCAAAAACGTCGGATGCGGAATGAATACCATCGGAAACCATAGCGGCAGAATGAGCCATAAAACCAGCTGCCAGCTTACCCATGGATAACAGTACATTACCAATGATGCTATTTATGGAAACTATCATGGCAATGCGTTCTTCTTCGTTTGCAAATTTCATAAAAATACCTCCTTAGTTCTTTGCCATCGCAGGCACAAAAAAACGCCTGCGGAAAAGTAAGTAATTACTGTCCCGCAGACGTATCGCTTAAATGTCTGCTGCCCCAAAGGGCCCGGCTGCAAAAACCAAAGAGGTTAACCGCCTGATCAGATTGTACTGTAGCTTGATATGCAGTGCAAAGAGATTATCTGTATTGTAGCGAGTTAGCCATAGCTTTGTCAAGACTTTATTTTAGCCGCGCAAATATTTAATTACGCTCTGCGCCGCAATAGCACCGTCATTAGTTGCAGTTACAACCTGACGCAGCACTTTGGCACATACATCGCCTGCTCCATAAATTCCATCTAATTGTGTAGACATATCAGGAGCAACCTCTAAATAACCATTTTCATCAGTAATACCCAGATCCTTAACAAAGTCAGTTACAGGATCTGCACCAATATATGGGAAAACACCACTGGCCTTGAAAATTTCTTCCTCACCAGTTTCCTTGTTCAGTACCTTCATGCCTGCAACCTTGCCATCTTCAACTAATATTTCCTGGGCAATACGCCAAGGCAGCACTCTGATTTTAGGATTAGCGGCTACCTTATCCTGAGTAATCTGCTCTGCAACATAACGGTCGCTGCGTGCCAAAATAGTGATATCAGAAGCAAACTCTGCCAGATACAGAGATTCCTCAAAGGCTGCGTTGCCAGCACCAACTACAATAACGGATTTATTACGATAGAAGGCAGCATCACAAACTGCACATAGACTTACGCCATGGCCAATCATTTCCTCTTCATTAGGAATATTCAGCATGCGCTCCACAGTGCCTGTCGCAATGATAACAGCTGGAGCTGCAAAGGATTGCCCAGATTCGCAGCACACAATCTTATCCTTGCCCTGCAGCTTAAGGTCATTAACCTTTTCATAAAGATAGGCAGTGCCTAAAGCCATAGCCTGCTCGTAGATGTCGAAAGCTAACTGAGAGCCGTTAACACTCTTAATACCAGGCCAATTTTCCAGCTCAAAGGTTTTGATAAGCTTGCCGCCGGGAGCATAGGATTCCAGCACCAAGGTCTTGAGACCTGCACGACGTGCATAAATAGCAGCGGTCAGACCAGCAGCGCCACCACCAATGATAATCAGGTCATAGTGCTTTTCAGGCGGAAGCTCAACGGGAGGCTCGTTGCCAATAAGCTTTTCCATTCTAGGTAGCAAGCGTTCCTTAGGCAGAAAGCCGGTGTAGCGAGAAACAACCTCTCCGTCCTTGATAAAGAAGAGTCCGGGAATAATATTTACGTCCATTTCCGCAGTCAGCTCAGGCTCCTTATCAATGTCTATTTTTACAATATCAATTTTATCGCCAATAGAAGCTTCTATATCATCCAGTACATAGGCCAACATTTTGCAAGGTCCGCACCAAGTAGCAAAAAAATCTGCTAAAAAGGTTTTTTTATCTGCCAGCATTTGTTTAAATTCTGCTGCTGTCGGGTAAAGAATTGCCATTATACATCACTCCTAAATTTTTTTCATATCTATATTATAGCTTATTTAGGATAAAAGTGGGTGAATTAAATGAGAAATCTAAAATGATTATTAAATACGAACGCAGGCTGCTTTAACAGCATTGTGCCAGCCTTCTAAAAGGCATTCACGCTTTAGCTCTGCCAAGTCAGGAGTAAACTCCTTACTAATGTCATGATTATTTTTGATTTCTTCCTTGCTCTGCCAATAGCCTACAGCTAAGCCTGCCAAATATGCTGCACCTAAAGCAGTAGTTTCTATGCATTGCGGACGGAGCACAGGAGTGTTGATAATGTCTGACTGGAACTGCAGCAGGAAATCATTGGAGCAGGCACCGCCGTCTACTCTGAGAGCAGCCAGCTTAATACCACTGTCCTCTTCCATAGCCTTCAAAACATCTGTTACCTGATAAGCAATGGATTCCAGAGTTGCGCGAATAATGTGATTCTTGTTAACGCCACGACTCAAACCAACAATAGCACCACGAGCATATTGATCCCAATAGGGTGCACCCAAGCCAACGAATGCAGGTACAACATAACAGCCGTTGGAATCAGGTACAGCCTTAGCGCAGGCCTCGGATTCAGAAGCATGACGCAAAAGTCCCAGTTCATCGCGGAGCCATTGAATTGCAGCACCAGCTACGAAAATAGAACCCTCCAAAGCATACTCTACCTTGCCATCAACACCCCAGGCAATGGTAGTAACCAGACCATTTTTAGAAACAACAGGCTTCTCACCAGTGTTCATCAGCATAAAGCCGCCAGTTCCATAGGTATTCTTTGCCTCGCCAGCAGTAAAGCAAGTTTGACCAAAAAGTGCACACTGTTGGTCGCCGGCAGCACCTGCAATGGGAACCTCACAACCAAAAGGTTTATGCTCTGTTACACCATAAACACAGCTAGAAGGTTTAACCTGAGGCAGCATTTTTTTAGGAATATTGAGTATCTTTAAAATGTCGTCATCCCACTCCAAGGTATGAATATTGAACATTAATGTACGGGAAGCATTGGAATAGTCAGTTACATGGGCTTTACCGCCAGTCAGCTTCCAAATAATCCAGGTGTCAATGGTGCCAAATAGCAGATCGCCTGCCTCTGCACGCTGTCTTGCACCAGGAACGTTTTCCAAAATCCACTTTAGCTTTGTGCCAGAAAAATAAGCATCTAACACCAAACCAGTTTTATGACGGAAGGTTTCAGCCAGGCCTTGCTCTTTCAGCTCATCACAATATTCAGCAGTACGACGGCACTGCCAAACAATAGCCTTGCAAATAGGACGACCTGTATGCTTGTCCCAAACTACAGTTGTTTCACGTTGATTGGTAATACCAATGCCTGCAACATCGTCCATTGTAAGGTCAAGTTTGCCAAGAGCTTCAAACATCAAGCCCATTTGAGTTGCCCATATTTCCTCAGCATCATGCTCTACCCAGCCAGCCTTAGGATAATATTGGGTGAACTCCTTTTGAGCCATACTGCTGATTTGTCCCTGCTTGTCGAAAAGAATACAGCGACAGCTGGTAGTTCCCAAATCGAGGGCCATAATATATTTACTCATGAAAACACGTCCTTTCGTTAATCATATTTATATTATAAACCAAGAAAGGAGGGGCAGCCACCCCTCCCTCAAAAATTTACAATAAAAATTTACAAATTCGGAATAAACATTACCAATGCAGGGCAATAGGTAACAATCATCAAAGCAACCAGCAGTGCCACAATAAAGGGGAATACTTCCTTCATAAAATCACCTAATGGAGTATTAGTTATTGCGCACACCGTAAACATCATAGAACCAAAGGGTGGCGTCAAACCGCCAATCATAATATTTACAATGCAAATGATACCAAAGTGAACAGGATCAACACCCAGCTTAGTTACAACTGGAACCAGAAGCGGGGCCAGAATAATCAAAGCAGCGCCGCCTTCCAGGAACATACCCAAAACAAGCAGCAATATGTTAATCAGCATCAGCATAACATAGGGATTTTGGGTGAAGTCCAGCATAGCACCTGTGATGGTTTGAGGAATACGTTCCCAGTTCATATAGTAGCCAAAGAAAGATGCTGCAACGATAATCAGGCAAACAGAGCTAGTGCCATAAATTGTTTCCTTCATAATAGGCCACAAATGCTCCCATCTCAGCTCTTTGTAGATAAAAATACCTACGATTGCACAATATACAACAGCAACAGCGCCTGCCTCAGAGGGAGTAAACATACCCATACGCAGGCCTGCAATAATACCAAAGGGAAACAGCAGTGCCCAAATGGATTCCTTCAGCTGAGCAAAAAACTCTCCTGCAGTTGCAGCACGCTCACGAGAAGGCTTGTAGCCGCGTTTTTTGGAAACAACAGCAACAACAATCATCATTGCTGCAGCCATGAGGATACCAGGAACATAACCAGCCATAAACATCTTAGTAACGGATACACTGGCAATCAAAGCGTAAATAATCAGGTTAATGCCAGGAGGAATAACTGGAGTGGTAGCAGAGGACGCAGCAGTTACTGCAGCAGAGAAGGCCTTGCTATAGCCACGCTTTTCCATTTCAGGAACAAGCATTTTACTTTGCATAGCAGCGTCAGCATTAGCGCTGCCGGATACACCGCCCATGAGCAGGGACAGCAGTACGTTTACCTGAGCCAGACCACCGGACATATGACCAGTAAGAATATCGGTGAATTTCATCAGCTTCTCACTGATGCCTGCATAGTTCATAATAGAACCAGCCATAATAAAGAAGGGTATTGCCAACAGCGGGAAGGATTGAGTGCTGGTGATAATACGCTGGAACATAAGATGAGTAGGAGAACCAGTGTCAATAAAGGTAAAGTAGGAAACGGTTGCGCCAAACAGAGCATAAGCAATGGGCAGACTGGAAAAATACAGTACAAAAACAATTAAAACGGGCAAATAAGCCATTATTTTTCCTCCTCCTTTCCTTTACCAGTAAAATCCTCATAAACAAATTTAATAGAATAAAAGGTCATCAAAACAAATGCAATCAGCACAGAGGAGCTGATATATGCAGATGAAATACCCAATACAGGGGTCATTTTAGTATAAGAAGTCATAATATACAAAACGGACAGGTACGCCATAAAGCCGTTTAAAGCTACCAGCACCATATCCATCAGTGTTGTCAAAACCTTGCGCGGTCCAGCAGGCAGCATTTTTACAACAATATCAACGCCTACATGACCTCTGCGTTTAAATGCAGCAACTGCACCAATAAACACAGCCCAAACAAAGCAGCCAGTTGCAACCTCTTCAGACCAAACAAGTCCGGAGTTTAGAACATAACGCATAATTATATTTACAATTACTAAAATTGTGGTGATAGTAATAAAAATAGCAGCCACAATATCTTCAATATTTTCCAAGAAAAATTTCATTTATTGCCTCCGATCTAGTACATAAGCAGCCGCGTCAATGAAGAAGTGAGCCGTCCCATGCGCGTAGACCCCATACTAACTCTTAGCTGCCAAGGCAGCCGTCTTGCTTCTTTCAAATTAACTATTGCTTATACGCGCAAGAAAGCGTTTCGCTTAAATTTTTCATTAAACGAAACGCCTTGCACTCATTAACTAATTATTTTTTTGCAGCGCGAATCTTTTCGATTTCAGCTTTCAGTTTTTCATAGATACCAGGAGTTGCGCCTTCTTTTTCTTCCATTTGTTTGAAGACAACTTCAGTTGCTTTAGAGAATTTCTCATGATCAACATCGTTGAATTTTACGCCTTTGCTCTCCAGCTCTTTGTAAACCTTATCATAGTTGTCAGCAGAAATCTTGGTCATTTCTTTGCCGCCATAAGCGAACTCTTCAGCTACGATTTTGCGGTCAGCTTCAGGAATGCTTTCCCAAACTTTAGTGGAAATATAAACGCCGCAGGTACCCAGGAAGTGTTTGGTGGTTGCAACGTTTTTGCAGTGCTCATAGCATTTGGTGCCAATGTTGGTGAACTCAGAACCTTCCAGACCATCAACTACGCCTTGAGAAACGCCGGACAGAGTCTCGGAGAAAGGCAGGCTGGTTGCAGTAGCACCCATGGAGTTAATGGTGTCGATGAACAGCTTGCTGCCAGGAGTACGGAGCTTCATGCCTCTCAGGTCTTCAGGGCAGGTAATAACTTTGTTGGTAATCAGGTTACGGAAACCGAATACATAGTCCAGAGCCAAAACCTTAATACCCTTTTGCTCTGCTTTTGCGATCATATCTTTAACTAACGGAGTTTCGATCATTTGTGCATATTCATCATAGGATTGATACAGCATAGGACCAACCAAAGGTTTAAAGTCAGGAACATAGTCGCCTAAATAGGACGGATCCTCTACAGAAATGAAATTTGCACCATTAGCTACTTGCTCCAGACCATCTTTGTAGCAAGCCAGTTGGTTTTGGCCATAGCATTGAATCTCTACACGACCTTGAGTCTTTTCTTTAATACGGCCAGCTACCAGCTCCATGGATTTATAGAGCTGCTCATCAGGAGAGAATACGTGGCTGAGCTTCAGCACGATTTTCTTGTCAGAGCCTGCTTTCTCTTCTTTCTTTTCGCCGCCGCAGCCAACTAAGGTGAACATGCAAACAGCCAGCATCAAAAGTGCTAATACTTTTTTCATAATCTTCCTCCTCAATTCTTGTTGAATTTTGTTGAAAATTTTGTGGAAATAATTTCGTAACCACTTCTGCTTACAATATTATCAAAGCTTCACAGAATTGTCAATAAATTTCCAGTTTTTAATAAACATAGACACAATCGAGGTTTGTGGCCTATATTTGTCCCTAAGGGACGTAAAATATCCCGCTTGAATTTTCATTTATTATCTGCTATAATTCTGTTGAAGATTGTTGAATATTATTGAAAGATTATTTTCTTCAAATAACAAGGAGGCTTTTCTAATGACTATGATTTTTGCCCATCGCGGCTTTTCCGGTTATTATCCTGAAAATACTATGCTTGCTTTCCAAAAGGTAGCAGAAGAAACTGTTGCTGACGGCATTGAACTTGATGTTCAAATGACCAAAGACGGCGAGCTTGTTATTATGCATGATGAAACTCTGGACCGTACTACCAACGGTACTGGTAATCTGAGAGACTACACCTTGGAAGAGCTGAAAATGCTTTCCGTTGGCGTAAATATTAAAGGTATTCTCCCCCGTCAAACCATTCCTACTATGAGAGAATATTTTGAATGGCTGCGCACTACCAACCTTATTACCAACATTGAGTTGAAAACCAGCATTTACCCCTATCCTGGTATTGAAGGAAAGCTGGTCGCTCTTGTTCATGAATATGGTGTTGAAGATCAGGTTTGGTACTCTTCCTTCAACCACTATACCATTAAACGTATTAAAGAACTGGAACCCGAAGCAAACTGCGGCCTTTTAATTGAAGACTGGATTGTTAATTCTGCTGACTACTGCGTAAGCCAAGGCGCTGCTACCCTAAATGCACGCACCTCCTTTGGCCTTATGCCAGGTCTGGGCGATGAGCTCCATGCTCAAGGCGTGAAACTGCAAATTTGGACTCCTAATGATGCAGAAACCATGCAAAAACTCATTGATAACGGTGTAGACGTGCTTATCACCAATTTCCCTGACATCGCAGCCAAGGTCACTGGCCGCGTAAAATAATCGTCAAAAAAAAAACGCACATTCCCCCAAAGGAGTGTGCGTTTTTCACAGGAAGGAGATGGACATGGCAAAGAAGGTAACACTTAAGGATATTGCTGCTAAGGCTGGTATTTCACCTGCCAGCGTTTCCATGATACTCAATCAGCGCAGCATCAACCGCTTTAATAAAGAAACAGTAGAGCAGGTTTTCGCTTTAGCTGAGTCTATGGGCTACAAAAGTACAAAAGGAAAAAGCTTTTCTCTAATTAAGCCTTCAGATACTGTTATTATTATTATCTGTCCATCCCTCTTTAATCCATTTTATACAACCATTATCCAAGGTATAGAAATTGCAGCACGTCGTGAAGGCTATACAACCTCTGTACGCACAACTTACTGGGATATCAATACGGAAAAATTCATTATGGAGCAGGCAAAAAAATTTAATGTTGCTGGTGTAATTTTTGCCATGATTCCGCAGCAGCCTGAGCTGGCCTATGATTTAAGCAAGTCCATGCCTGTTGTAGCAATTGGCGACAGACGTAATGATTTAGAAATTGCAACAGTTGATATGAATAATTTTACCGCTGGTCAACTAGTTGGCAGACATCTATTGGAATATGGTCATAAAAATATTGCCTATCTTTCCAGCCCCCTTAATGAGCAGCATTCCTCCCGCGTGCGCCGCTGTCAGGGAATCGAAGCAAGCTGCAGCAAGGTTGAAGGGCCTCAGCTCAAAGTGCTTACCAAAAATATTACTCCTGAATACGAACTGTCCCATGTAGATGTGGAGTACAGTACAGGCTACGAGCTGGCATTACAGTGCTTGGAAAAATATCCTCAAACCACAGCTATGGTTGCCATTAATGATATGGTCGCCTATGGTGTATATAATGCCCTTGTAGATAAAGGCCTACGTATCCCTGAAGATATCAGCCTGTGTGGCTTTGACAATATTTTCCCATCACGCATACGTGGACTGGGACTAACAACTATTGATAACTCCCTAACGGATTGTGGCCAAAGTGCTTTTCAGCTGCTAAAGGAAGAGCTTGCCAACTACCGTAATAACGGCAAATTCAAAAGCATAACTCACGTAGAATATAAGTGCAGTCTCATTGTACGCAAAACAACTGGCCCTGCTAAATTACAATAGCAGCGATATAAATAACTGCTGCATCAGCCTAATAATTAAATAAAAGCAATAAGCCTCTCTTTAATAGACTGCAGAAAACTATATGCAGCTGCTAAGGAGGGGCTTTAGTATTTCTATAATCAGAGCATTACCAACAAGCATTATGTTTATAGTAAGTATACGGACAATCTCAGGAACAAAAAATACTCCTAAAGCAGACCTCTAAAATCTGGTTCTTTAACTAATCTTGGGGTCTAGTGAAAACTAGATTCCGGGATTAGTTAT
>URGS01000042.1 GCA_900547415.1 uncultured Phascolarctobacterium sp.
GTTAAATGCTACTTCACCAAAAAGTCCAGCCAGTTCCTGACGTTCTTCTATTTTGGTCTTGTCAAAGATTTCCCCCAGCTTATGGAGGCTGTTTTTAGTATCACGATTAAGTCCAGCTAGGTCCTGCTTCTGATTTTCTTTATCCCTGATTTCGATTTCACCTTCAGATACAGTGGCCAATGTACTATTTTATTATAAAAAAATAGGTAGCCATTGAATTATGTCCAAAATCCCATACAAAAGCAAAAACCGACTATTCCAAAATCTATTAGAATAGTCGGTCATTTTACAAAAGTGCTCATTGTATAGTACTTACTGCGTTTTTAATCTTATATAATTTGCAATAATAAGTTGCACATTTTGTCTTTCAAGATACTTTTTCCGGAAGATGATAATTACATATCCTCATCAAGCCTTAGCAGAAACGAAGTGTTTATACTCCTATAGCTTTAAATATACTGTTAACACTTTCTTACTTATGCTTCAAATAGTAGTTCCAGCTATCGCGGCACATATCCTCAACATTCTTTTCTGCACGCCAGCCCAGCTCCTTAAAAGCTTTATCTGCATTAGCATAGCATTCAGGAATATCACCGGCACGACGGGGAGCAATTACATAAGGTACCTCAATATTATTAACCTTTTTAAAGGTTTCAACCAAATCAAGTACGCTGGAGCCCTTACCTGTACCTAAATTATAGATAAGCACACCGGTCTCACCCAGCAGCTTTTTCAAAGCGCACACATGACCCTTAGCCAAGTCTACAACGTGAAGATAATCGCGGACGCCAGTACCATCGTATGTAGGATAATCATTACCAAAAACATTGAGCTGCGGCAGCTGCTTAGAGGCAACCTTGACAATGTAAGGCATAAGGTTGTTGGGAATACCATTGGGCTCCTCACCTATAAGACCGCTCTCGTGAGCACCAATAGGATTAAAGTAACGGAGCAGACAAATACCCCAATCAGGCTCAGCATGCTGCAAATCCTTGAGAATATCCTCACACATCAGCTTAGTAGCACCGTAAGGATTAGTAATCTCACCAACAGGGAAATTCTCAGTAATGGGCACAATATGGGGATTACCATATACAGTTGCAGATGAGCTGAAAATAATCTTCTTGCAGCCAAACTCATTCATAACCTTAGCCAGAATAATGGTGCTCAAAAGATTATTCTGATAGTACATCAACGGCTTTTCTACAGACTCACCTACCGCCTTTAAGCCAGCAAAATGAATTGCTGCAGTAATCTTATGCTCAGTCATAATCTTACGCAGCAGCTTCTCGTCACAAACATCACCTTCATAAAAGGCAATACGCTTGCCGGTAATCTTTTCAATACTATCAAGTGCTTCAGGTTTGGAGTTAATAAAATTATCAATACCAACAATGTCATAGCCACTATTAATAAGCTCTACGCAGGTGTGAGAGCCAATAAAGCCAGTTGCACCGGTAACTAGAATTTCCATTTTCTTTCACCTCGAATATATTTATTAATTAGGAATTTTACACACAATAATAATTATAAGCTAGCATTATTCGTAGCTTTTGTCAAGAAAATCATACCGAATGAAGCACCTGCAGCAATATATAGAAGAAACACAATAAATATTAGTAATTCACTAGGATATTCTACAATACTTTCACACTAATTGCCTGGACTTATGTTATAATAAAAATATGAAGTTTCTATGAAAGGACGGATGATAATGTTAAAAATTGGAACAAAAGCCCCCGATTTTACTCTGCCTGACAAAACAGGCAAGCCTGTAAGTCTCCACGATTTTTTAGGCAAGAAGGTAGTTCTGTATTTCTATCCCAAAGACGGAACTCCTGACTGCACCAAGCAAGCTCAGGCTTTCAGAGATTTTTTTGAGGAATATGACAGATTAGGTGCTGTGATTATCGGAATTAGCAAGGACAGCATCGAATCCCATCTTAAATTTGCCACTAAGCACGAGCTGCCCTTCATTCTGCTGTCTGACAACGATCTGACTGTAGTTAAGGCTTATGAAGCATGGCGTTCTAATGCCATCATTAATATGATAGGCCTGAGTGTAAAACGCTCCACCTACGTCATTAATGAAGAAGGAATCATTGAACAGGTTTGGGGAGATGCTAGTGCGACCGAAAATCCCTCCGATGTTCTCTCCTATTTAAATCGTACCTGTCCCTTAGATTTTGCTCACCCTGAGAATAATGGCAAATCCTGTTAATTATTTTTCAGCTTTTTGGAAAAAAATCCTTGACTTTATCATAATCAGCCATTATAATATGTATTGTTCCGAGATAAACGGAACCTAAAACGTGCCGAAGTGGCGGAATTGGCAGACGCACTTGACTCAAAATCAAGCGTAGTAGCCCTACGTGCCGGTTCGAGTCCGGCCTTCGGCACCAACAGTAAATATGCGGTTCATCGAACGATGGACCGCTTTTTTGTTTATATGTACACAAATATAAGTCCTGCTCCATCCTGTGAAGCAGGGCCTTTATTTTTTATGGCTATAATCTGTCTATATCCTCCAGCCAGCGTTTTTTATAGCGTTCGATGTAAAATTCCATCATATTTTATTACACAAATAGTAAAGAAGCTTTTTCTTAAAATAGGCTCTGGCGAACTCCTCTACCCTAGCTGGTTCCTTGACTGCCTTATGCCTGTAATAAAAGGAAGCAATAAGCTCAAATAATGAGCCTGCTGCCAGCACTATAAGGATTCTAAAGCTTATAGGAAACTCAACAGCAATATTATCTACAAGCAGATAGCTAACAGGCAGGATAAATATGGAAATGCTGTAGATGGTCAAAAAGCTTCCTACAAGCATTCCCAAAAGCTTAAAAAATATCATTCTTATGGTAGACATAAACGGTCTCCCTTCGTTATTTGCTGCAATATATAGCATTACCAAAAATCAAATCTTAACATACCTTTAATTACGACTGTTTGGCTTATGCAGTATGTAATCATCTATGGATGGCAATTTCATCAACTCCCTTAGCTTCTTTGAAGTTGTACGTTAACTTGTATGCTTACTTGTATGCTCGCTTCCTAGTATAGCATATTAAAACATTTTTTTGTAGTAAAAAGCCTGACTAAGGTTCGTAGCCTCATTTAATACAATATAACTAATAAGGGCCTGTTACAAAGCATTTTACAGCTTCATAACAGACCCTTATTGTTTTCTTCATTATATATGCATTTCTTATGCGAGCTTCTAAACTAAATAATTGTCAGCCTTTTACAAAAGCAGCTTCATTAGTTAAAAGCTAAAGCTCATACCTGCGTTGAACTTCCAATCCTGCTTGTAGTCACCAGTCAAGGTTTTAGTAATATCAGCATAGAAGTTAGCACATTTGCTCAGGTTGTAGTTACCACCAACAGTCAGCTCGCTCCAGGTGTCACCAGCATTGTATTGAGTAGTCTTCAGACCACCATCTTTTGCCATATACACACCATCAATATCACCTGCAAATTCGTGAGCTAAGCTAAGGCGTACAAAGGCCTGACCTTTGTCAGAAATTTGTCCAGCTTGCATGCCAACACGACCAACAAGGCTGTCAAATGCGGTTTGATTAATGTTCATAATCTGACCACCGCAACGAGCATCGTAGTTATCACCATCTACATGGGACCAGGTCAGCTGAGCCTGAGGTTCAAAGTAGCCGCCATTGCTGTCCTCAAAGCGTTTGCCATATTGAGCAGACAGGCTGTAAGCATTAGCACTGTATTCACCCTTCAGCTCTTTGCCGATTTCATTGCGAGCAGTAAAGCTGTTTTCAACATTACCAAATTTAGCAGCCAAGTCAATGTAATCATTAGAGCCTAAATCCTTGGTTCCATAGAGGCCCATGCCATACATTTTATGTTCGCCTTCACTGCCCATCTTATAGCTGCTGTCACCATCACGATAATCAAACAGCATACCTGCAGTCCAGCCGCTAGCAAAGGTTTTGTCAAAGCCAGCCTGTACTCCATAGAAATTGCCATTAATTTCAGTACCAGCACCGCTGTAATCAATCTTACCACGATTAATGCGAGCCCACGCACCATCTTCTGCACCCTTACGCAGCTCATCAGCACGTACAAAGGATTCTGCGGAAGTGTCACGCCAAGCAACCATGGAATCAATCATGGCAGCTCTTGCACCATACATCATCAGAGTTTCGTAGTCGCCTGCAGAAATATTGCCAGGCAGCTGCGGTACTGCGGGTTTATCAGGGTTAGGAGTAGGTGTGGGCGGCTGCGGCTCAGGTTGTGGCTGAGGTTGGGGCTCAGGCTGCGGTTCAGGTTGCGGCTCAGGCTGCGGTTCAGGCTGCGGTTCAGGTTGCGGCTGAGGCGGCTGTACTGTACCCTGACCATATTGACCCTGACCAGTTTTGTCATTAAAGCTCATGTCGCCTGCAATAACATCTTTATAAACACTGCTGCCAGTCAAGCCAGAAGCAATTTGTACTTTACCACTTAGATTCTTTTCACCAGTGGTATAAGCATCATAATACAGCTTGCCAGCCAGATTATTAAGGACTTTGTTAACAAGCTCAGTATTTTTGGTGTCAATACCATTATTATCGGTTGACATGGTTATGCTGGAGCCAACTGCTGCTTTCTTGATATGAGTATCGCCAGCAGTAAAATGACCTGCCTCAGATCCGTCATTAGTATGCTCGTAGACCAGCACAATGTGACCGCTGTAGTCATTAACGTCAATGCTGTTGCTGTCCTTTTGGAGAATTTGACCAGCTTTATCTGCAGATATACCACCAACAAGCTGGTTAACTTTGCTGCCGGCAAAACCGCTTTGGCCAGCAGCAAGCTTATTGGTCCACAAGGCACCGTTGGAAAGGAGCATATCAACCTTGCCGCTGTCTGCAGTATGAATAGCACCTGTAAATGTGGATTTATCTGTGTTTAAGCCAATAGCAGTTTTATTTTTGCCATAGGAACGAATATTACCATTAATATCTACTTCCAGTTCTTTATCCGCTGCTTTAATATTACCGTTTTCATCATACTTGGCATTGAGAGTCAGGGTACCATTAAATGCATCAATGGCACGGGTATCATGAGCAACAATAGAACCACCGCCGATATTCATATTACCTCCGGAGAGATAAAGTCCGTAAGCATCGCCACTGGTTTCAATATCTACCATACCCTTAATATCGAGAGCTGCCTTGCCAGAGTTGTTGTTTACAAAAATTGCAGCCTGAGGGTTGTAGATATTTTGAAGACGGATTTTTACTGCCTTGTCCATAGTGTCGCCGTTATCAACGGTCAAAGAAGCCTTACCATCAGAATAACCACTATCACCCTGGACTAAAATACCGTAGGATTTTTTAGCATTGCTTACATTGATATTCAGACCGCCAACCTTTTCCATAATCAGGTCGCCGCCAGTAACCTTAATGCCATAGGTTGTGTTATTGTAGCCGCCAAGCTCGCCTTTAACATTAATGTCCATGGAATGGTCGTTAAGCTTCATTCTTACAGTTTTACTGGTTGCTGTTTCAATAGCTGCGAACTGGCTGTTTGTAGGATTGCTGCAGATAACATCATTGTTGCTGTCAATGTTCAGAACTGCATCACCGGAGAAATTATATTGGATTTCTCTAAATTCTCTGCCAAAAATGTCCTGACCAGTTACTACCTCTTTTCTGTTAGTACCCTTTTGTACGTAGGGGTTACGGCTTCCCCAATAATCCCACAGCTCCTGACCTGCAGTATTGCTGTCCATAATCTGCACATCAAAAACCTGCTTGTCGGAGGGAGGTGTTACAGGAGGAGCAGGTGGAGTTGTGGAAGGAGTGTATTGGCCTTGACCATTTTCGTCCTTAAAGCTCATATCACCACCAGCCAAAGCTTTAGAAACACTGCTGCCTGTAAGACCAGATGCAATTTGCACCTTACCCTTCAGGTTCTTTTCACCATTTTTATAAGCATCGTAACACAGCTTGCCTGCCAGATTGTTCAGTACTTCGTTAACCTGGTCCTCGTCCTTAGTATTGATATTATCATTATTAGTAGAAAGGATAATACCGGAGCCTGCTGCAGCACTGCCAATATGAGTATCACCATGGATAAAGTCATTTGCACTGGTGCCGTCATTGAAATGCTCATAAACGATTACAGTATGACCGCTGTAATTGCCAATAGTCAGCGGCTTAGCATCCTTTTGTAAAATAAAGCCAGCATGATCTGCATCGCTGCCGCCAACCAGCTTATCTACCTTACTGCCAGTAAAGCTTTCGTTTACTTTATTATAGGCTTCATTGGTCCACAGTGCACCATTGGACAGATACATGTTCAGCTGAGCCTTGCTGCCTGCTTTTTGCTTAGCGTCAGCAAAGCTGTTTACAGCAACACCGTGCAAACTGGAGTCAGCAGTGGAAAGGCCCAAATTAATTACAGAGCCGTTTTGTTCACCAAAATCTCCTACAAGGCTGTTAAGTACACCGATATTGCCCTTAATATCAACCTTGTTAGTACCTGCTGCAGTGTTATCATGGTTCATATTCATGCTGATAGAGCCATTTTCAGCTGCTAAAGCATAGTTTGCCTCCTGATTGGAGTTATTAGTCAAAATGCTGCCGCCGCCATTAATAACTACGGTGGAGCCATTGCCATTAGCCAGCACACCAGTACCATTAACAGCTAAGTCTACATTGCCATTAACTACAACCTTGCCGCCAGTATGCTCTGCACCATAGGGAGCATCAGCTAAAATACCATTAACGCTATGATAGCCCATGGAGCTGGTACCGTTGTTATCTACACCCCACTCACCCTTTGGGCCCTTCATTACTAAATTACCGTTGAGCTCTACAGTACTATTGCCAGAAGCATAAACGCCAACTGCCTGCTCGCCGCCTTTAACGTTGACATTAGCAGCACCATTAACAACAACCATTGCAGAAGCAGCTTGGGAGCCATGGTTATTTTGAGCATGAATACCAAAGACACTATCCTTGGTGTTTTCTGCCTTAATTGCCAAATTATCTGCAGTTACCTCAATTTTAAACGGTTTATCAGCATTTTCCTCGGCTACAGTATTATTGATACCATATTGACCCTTGCTATTTACAGAAAGCTTGCTTGTTCCTGCATTAATAACAATGTTATTTTTAGCATCAATTGCTGCAGCACCATTGGCATTAATACTGCTGTCCTTAGAAAACACATACTTGCCATCCTGGTAGATGCCTGCATCAGCATAATCCTTATCAGCAGCTTCTTCACCAGTAATAGAGGAAGTAAAATCACTGTCGTTCTTTTGAGGACCGCCGTATTGACCCTTGCCATCCTCACCAAAGGTCATATCTCCAACCTTGGCTGCAGCAGAGCTGGCAGTCAGACCAGAAGCAATTTGTACCTTAGCGTCAAGATTTTTATTTGCATGACCCTCATAGGTCAGCTTACCTGCCAGAGCATTGAGCACCTGGTTAACCTGGGCGTCGTTGTCCATAGCAATACCATTGTTGCCTGTGGAGAGTACTATACCAGAGCCAGCAGCTGCATTTTTGATAATGGTGTCCCCTGCAGCGTAATGACCTGCTTCAGTACCATTGTCAGTATGATCGTAGAACACCTGAGCATGACCACTATAGTTATTGATAGTAAGCTTATGAGTATCCTTTTGCAGAATTGTTCCCTTATGCTCAGCGTCAGTGCCGCCTACTATTTTTTCTACAACACTGCCGTTAAAATCGGACAGATTACCAAACACCTTGTTTTCCCAGGTACCATTGCCTAAATACAGGTTAGCAGTACCGCCCTTTTCGCTTCTAATAGCACCACTGAGCTTAGAATCTGCAGTATTCAGACCAATATTTACTACGGAGCCTGCACCGTCAGTCAGTACGTCGCCAAGCATCTCTGTCTTATTAGTACCAGAGCCGCTGCCATCCTTGTTCATATTGACATTTACTTTACCGCCGTCTGCAGCTGCAGCTATGTAAAAGTTCTTTAGGTATTTATTTCCTAACCAGCCTGCCTCGTCATACATTTTCATAGTACCGCCGGCAACATTTACTGCACTGTTGGTACCCTTAGCAACAAGACCGCTGCCCTTAATAGTCATATTAACATTGCCATTGACATTAATTTGGCTTTCCTCACCAGCGTACAAAGCAGCAATATGGTCATACATAGTACGCTCGCCATCACCATAGCACAGGCCGGTATCCTCTTCCATAGGATAGCCAAAGCCATTGAGCAAGGGTGCCATGGAATAGTTACCGTCAATATTTACAGTAGAGTTGGCCTTAGCATAAATACCATAAACGGTTTCGTCCTCCTGCTCAGTACCACCTGTGCCTGTGGATTTTACGCCAACTTCCAAATCACCCTTTACATTCAGTACAGCCTTTTGGTCAGCACTAGTGCCTTCCAGCTGCACGCCTCTGGCACCGCCGTCATAGTCTGTATGATTA
Organism: uncultured Phascolarctobacterium sp.; assembly: GCA_900547415.1. Taxonomy (GTDB): domain Bacteria; phylum Bacillota; class Negativicutes; order Acidaminococcales; family Acidaminococcaceae; genus Phascolarctobacterium_A. Next base: position 8,433 of record URGS01000042.1, read on the forward strand.
ACGGTGATTTTTGTTTTATTGGCCTCTATATTAATAGTACCAGCACCCTCCTTGGAAAAAAAAGGCTTAACCCAATAGCATTGGATTAAGCCTAATTTTTAAGTTATATTTTATTATTTTAGCATATTAGCTAAGTAGTTACAGATAAATACTGCTAAGCTAGGTGATGTGCGATATGCTTTTACTCAACATCTTACCTCAGCAGCTCTGCCTGATATGCGTACAAAGCGCAGAGAGTTTTGGCGTCGTAGAGCTCACCTTTTAAAATCATCTCCCTGATTTCCTCAGGAGTAAAGGCTTTGATGGAGATGAATTCGTCTTCGTCCGTATGCTGAGCAAACTTTGTCAGGTTCCAGGCCTTGTACAAATGAATAATTTCATCAGAAAAGCCAGGGGTGGTGGCAATGCTGATCATTCGCTGCCAGCTGCCAGCTTCGTAGCCAGTTTCCTCGCTGAGCTCGCGTTTGGCGCATTCCAAGGGGTCCTCCTCCGGGCCATGGTCCAGCTTGCCTGCAGGAATTTCCCACATTACTGTTCCTAAAGGATAACGGCATTGCTTTACCAGTACAATGCGTCCGTCGTCCAATACGGGCACTACTGCAACTGCACCGGGGTGGCGAATGTATTCACGGGTAGCGTCGTTGCCGTTGGGCAAAGTCACATGATCTAACTGCACCTTTAAGAGGCGTCCGCTGAAAACCTCTTCATTGCTGCCTTCAACATATATTTCATCTAGTTCTGGTTCATGAAATTTCTTAATCATAGTATCCCTCTTTATTACTAATTTTGCATACCTATACTTTATGCCCTTTATCCTAAGGACATTTCCACAAAATCTTTCTGCAGGTTATATCAAGCAAAAACGCACCACTCCACGTTAAAGCAGCAAAGCTATAGCCACCTCTAAAATGGATGTGATGCGCAAGTTTAAAAATGTTTAAAGGCCATTATTTCAGACTTTCCTTAACAGCCTCTGCGCTGCTCAAAAGCTGTTTAGCGTTTTCATAGGCCGCAAAGCTGCGGTTGTCGCCTGCTGTCATACGTACGATTTCTTCAACACGAGCTTGCTGCACCAAAGTTGTCAGGACTGTGGCTGTACGACCATCAGCGCTTACCTTTTCTATGTGTATGTGATTGTCGGCAAAGGCTGCAATCTGAGGCAGATGTGTAATGCAGAGCACCTGTCCTACAGTGGAGATGGCAGCAATTTTTTCAGCCATGCGCTGGGCAGTAACGCCGCCTACACCAGTGTCAATTTCATCAAAGACCATGGTAGGCACGTCGCCCTGATTCATCAGCACTGTTTTGATTGCCAACGCAATACGGCTGATTTCACCACCTGACGCTACCTTTTCCAAATCATTCAGGGGCTCGCCCATATTGGCGCTGAACATGAAGCCCAGTCCGTCCCTGCCCTCAGCTGTAAATTTGTCAAGCTCCGTCAGCTCTATAACAAAGCTGCCGTTGGGCATTGCCAAATCCCTGATATGTTTAGTTATCTGCTCACCTAAGACTTTGGCGCTGCGCTGACGCTCCTTGGTCAGCACTGCTGCAGCCTGTGTAAGCTTTTTAGTTATATCCTGAAGCTTTTTTTCTGTTGCTGCAATGGTGTCAGCAATATTTTGCAGTTCCTGCTGCTTAGCTATGGTAGCTGCCAAATATTCCAGTACGTCCTCAGTTGTTCCGCCGTACTTCTTTTGCAGGCGGTAAATGGTATCAAGTCGCTCCTGTACTGCAGCAGCGTGCTCCTCATTAAAGTCACTGCTAGAAAGATAGTCGCTCAGCTCGCTGCGACAGTCGTCCAGTGTTATCCAGCTGCTGTCCAGAGCCTCAGCAAATTCTCGGAGACGCTCGTCATAACGGGCTGCATAGCGGAGCTCGTCCTTTGCCAGCGCCAAACGGGACAAAATTCCCTTTTCACTGTCTAAAAAGCTGTGAGCCTTATTAACGGAAGTGATGATTTTTTCACTATTGCGTAAAAGCTTGGCTTCGTCCTCCAAGCTTTCCTCCTCGCCTACAACCAGCTTAGCGTCTGTAATTTCCTTGATTTCCCAGCTGTAGCGGTCTAAAAGCAGGTCCTGGTGCTCGTTGTCGGACAACAGCTTTTCCAGCTTTTTCTTTACTGCTACATATTCAGTATATATTTCTGTATAGACAGCCTTAGCCTTACTCAGCTCAGCACCGCCAAAGGCGTCCGTCAGTACTCGTGGTGTTTCTGCCTTCAATAGAGCCTGATTTTCGTGCTGTCCATGGATATCTACAAGGCGGGCGCCCAGCTGACGCAGAAAGGTCAGAGGAACCTGTACGCCGTTAACAAAGGCTTTGCTTTTTCCGGCAGAGCTTATCTGACGCTTGAGAAAAAGGTCGTCCTCAGCCTCCAGTCCCTGCTCCTTTAGAAGCTCTTTGATAGCCTTTTGACCAGAAATATCAAAGACAGCCTGTACCCATAAGCCATCGGTACCGCTACGTACATAGTCTGCAGAGGCACGACCGCCTAAAACTACGCCAAAGGCATCTATAAGGATGGATTTACCAGCACCTGTTTCACCAGTGAAAACATTAAAGCCCTGAGTAAAATCTGCTTTTGCATCTTCCAAAAGAGCAAAATTATGAACATGCAATGCTTGCAGCATCTTATCACCTCAGCTTAGCGATATCTATCAAATCTGGTAACAAGGGAAAGTACGTCTTTTTTATTTTCGCAGGCCAAAAATACAGTGTCATCACCTGCAATGGAGCCCAACACCTCAGGCCATTTCATATAGTCAACAGCAAAGGCTACGGACTGAGCTGTACCAGGCATAGTACGTACTACTACCATGCTGTCAGAATGACGCACGCTGGTAATAGAGTCCTGAAAGGTACGCTCCAGACGCTCCGGAGTAAGCATCATATTGTGCTCCTTCGGATATGCATAATGGTAGTGGCCATTGGCATCGGGAACCTTCACCAGCATCAGCTCTTTAATATCACGAGAAACAGTAGCCTGGGTAACGTCAATACCCTTGGAGCGCAAGGCTGCCGCTAAGTCCTCCTGAGTTTCAATTTTGTGTTGGTCGATAATTTCTTTAATCTTAGCATGTCTGTTCACTTTCATGAGCAATCACCCCTTTTGTCAATCACTTTACAAATTACGCATTAGCTTTTGCTGCCAGGTCTGATAATAATCACGACTTGTCAGACGTATAAGCTTCATTTTATATGGACTTTTTTCAATACGAACATAGGTATTCTCCGTTACGGCAGGCACATTTT
>URGS01000043.1 GCA_900547415.1 uncultured Phascolarctobacterium sp.
ACGACGCTGGTAGGAGGGACGCTAGGTCCAATGGAGGAAGTAAATGATTGGTGCTATTAAAGGACAGGTTGCCTATTTAGGTACGGACCACTGCATAATAGATACGGCCGGCGGTGTAGGCTACAGAGTGTTTATGCCTGCAGCCCACCTGGCGCAGCTGGCACTGGGCAAGGAAATCCGCGTTCACGTACACACTGCAGTCCGTGAGGACGCCATACTTTTGTATGGCTTTTTAAGTCAGGAGTACTATGATTTGTTCCAGCTGCTATTGAGCGTCAGCGGTGTTGGTCCTAAAATGGCTTTGGGAATTTTGTCCTCCGTTAAGCCTGACGTATTCTACTTGGCTGTTCAGTCCAAGGATATGAAGGTTTTGACTAAGCTGCCCGGCGTAGGCAAAAAGACTGCCGAGCGTATGCTTTTGGAGCTGAAGGACAAGGTAGGCGGCTTGGGCCTGACTGATGACGGTGGCAATGATTTTGCTGATACAGTTGCCAGCGGAGGCAGCGGCGCCGTTGCTGAGGCTATTGAGGCCTTGACCTCCTTGGGCTACAGCAACAGTGAGATTATGCCCGTTTTAAAGGAAATACCCAACTGCAGCAGTCTAAAGGGCGAGGATATTCTGCGCCAGGCCCTGAAGCTATTTGCCAGAAAAGGATAATTTTGAGTACTGAATTAAGAAATGGAGTCCAGTATGGAATTTGACGAGAGAATTATAGCCGGTGGGGAACAGGAGACTGATGGTTGGCAATACAGTCTGCGTCCCAGGCTTTTAAATGAATATATTGGCCAGTCTCAGGTCAAGGATAATCTGCAGATTTTTATTAAGGCTGCAGCAGCTCGCCACGAGGCTCTGGACCATGTTCTGCTATTTGGTCCTCCCGGCCTTGGTAAAACTACCCTGGCCAACATTATTGCCAACGAGCTGAATGTTAATATTCGTGTGACCAGCGGCCCTGCTATTGAGCGTCAGGGTGATTTGGCCGCTATACTTACAAATCTAGGCGACAACGACGTGCTGTTTATCGACGAAATTCATCGCCTTTCTAAAACAGTAGAGGAAATCCTGTATTCTGCAATGGAGGATTTTGCTCTTGATATTATAATTGGCAAAGGCCCCGCTGCCCGCAGCGTACGCCTTGATTTGCCCAAGTTCACTTTGATCGGCGCCACTACCCGTTTAGGCGCCATTGCTGCACCCTTACGTGACCGCTTCGGCGTGCAGTGCCGTTTAGAATTTTACAAGCCTGAGGAGCTGCAGTTTATTATTACCCGTGCTGCAGAAATTTTAGGGGTGCAGATAGACCCTGAGGGAGCAGCGGAGATTGCCCGCCGCAGTCGTGGTACGCCCCGTATTGCTAACCGTCTTTTGAAGCGTGTTCGTGACTTTGCTCAGGTGCTGGGCGTTGACTGCATTAACCGTCAGCTGGCTGATGAGGCTTTGGCTAAGCTGGAGGTTGACCGTATGGGCTTCGACCGCAGCGACAGACGCATTTTGACTACCATTGTCAAAACCTTTGGCGGTGGTCCAGTTGGTATTGAGACTATTGCGGCTGCTGTAAGCGAGGAGGCAGGTACCATTGAAGATGTTATTGAGCCCTATCTGATGCAGCTGGGAATGCTGCAGCGTACTCCTAGAGGACGTGTGGCGACCCGCGAAACATATCGTTATTTAGGAATTCCTTATCCGGAACAGAAGTGATATTATGAAGATGCTATTACATGCCTGCTGCGGTCCCTGTGCCTGCTATCCTACGGAAAAGCTCAGGGCGGACGGCAAGGATTTTGATATTTTATATTTTAACCCCAATATTCATCCCTACAGGGAGTTTAAGCAGCGCCTTAGCACTCTGATGGACTTTTGCAAAAAGCAGCAGATTGAGCTTTTTGTAGACAAGGAATACAGCCTTGAGGAATGCGTTAGGGGAATGCTGGCAGAGCCTACTGTACGCTGTGCCTACTGCTACCGTATGCGTCTGCGCTACGCAGCCAAATTCGCCAAGGAGCATGGCTACGATGCCTTTAGCACTACGCTTTTGGTAAGCCCGTACCAAAAGCATGCTCTTATTATCAAGGAGGCCGAGGCTGCTGCTGCAGAATTTGGCATACCCTTTTACTATGAGGATTTTCGTGAGGGCTACCAGCGTGGCGTTGATATTAGTCTGGAGCTGGGCCTGTACCGTCAGCAGTACTGCGGCTGTGTCTTTAGTGAGCGTGACCGCTACGAAATCCGCAAAAAGGCTGAACCTGGCATTGTCCGCGTCAGCAAGCTGCTGAGCATGATTAACAAATAAAGGAGCGCCTTATGCTGAAAGCTATAAGAACCGCCTGCCTAGTTATGCTGTGCCTGCTTTTTACGGCACTGGCCAGCGCTGCGCCTCTGCGTGTTGCTTTGGTAGAAAGGCAGTCTACGGTTGAAATCAGCTGTGATGATGATTTTTTAGTTAGGGACGCCATTATGGGCAGTGAAGTGACCATGCCCAAAGGAAAGTATTTCCTCCATATTCAGCAGGGAAGGCTGCAACTGGAGGAAGGCAGCAGTTTTGGCAGCCATATAATCATAGAGGCTCTGCCTGAAAAGGAGCTGCCCAAGGTCAACAAAAAGGAATACAGGGGCAGTCTCAGTGCTGTAATCCGCAATGACAGGATTTTGCTTAATAACATCATTGATATTGAGGATTATTTATCCTGCGTGCTCCCTGAAAAAACTATGCCCGTCTGGCCTGACGAGGCTATTAAGGCTCAGGCTGTGGCAGCCCGCAGCTATGCCCTGTATATGCAGGCTCAAAACAGCAGTCAGGATTACGACATAAGCGCCAATGATGAGGAGCTTGTGTATCGGGGCTGCGGCAAGCGTATAGAAAAGGCTGCTGTGACTAAGCTCATAAGGGAAACACAGGGACAATATCTTGCAGACAGCTACGGACGTTATCTTAAGGGCGTTTCTACCTCCAGTACAGGCGGTCAGACAGAGTCTGCGTTGGCTGCGTGGAATGAAGCAGTCAGCTGCCTGCAGTCCGTCAAGGACTATGACCAGGACAGCCCTGAATATAAATGGCAGTACCTGGCTTCGCCTGCGCTGCTGCAAAACCTGCTGGAGCAAGAGGGCTACAAGGTTGGCAAGCTGACAGCCATTACTCTTTCTCCTTTGGGGGAAAAGGGCGATGACCGTACTGCTACAGGACGTGTCCGCTATCTGTTTATTTCCGGCAGCGAGGGAACAGTCAAAATCAGCGGTCAAAGACTGGCTGATATTCTTGATCTTAACTCCACGCTTTTTGATGTGGAAACAGGTACGCCGGTTCCTGAGGTTTTGAAGGTGCCCATTGAAAACGCCTATGGCTTTGAAATAGGCAGCAAGGATATCAATATTAAGGTTAATGGCAATGACCAGCCCGTTTGGAAGAATATGATGCGCAGCTATCATCTTTTAAGCGGTGGCAAGGAGGAAAAAATTACCTTTAAGGGTCATGGCAGGGGACATGGCGTTGGCTTGAGCGCTTGGGGCGCAAGAGGAATGGCCAATTCTGATGAAAGCCTGACCTATGCTGATATTCTGAGGCATTATTATCCTGGAGCCAGACTTATTAAATAGGATATGGGGGAGCTTGCTCCCTAATTTATAGAAATACGAAGAAGGAATAAAATGTTAGTAACAGATTTTAACTATGATTTACCACAGGAGCTTATTGCTCAGCACCCGGTGGAGCCTAGAGACCATTCCCGACTTTTGGTTGTGGACAAGGTAACCGGCGAGATAGAGCATAAGCATTTTTACGATTTGCCCAACTACCTGCGTCCCGGCGACGTGCTGGTGTTTAATGACACCCGTGTAATTCCTGCCCGCCTCCATGGCTTTAAGGATACTGGCGCCAAGGTAGAGGTTTTTCTACTGACACGCCGCAACGCAACTGACTGGGAGGTTTTGGTGCGTCCCGGCAAAAAGCTGCAGGTTGGCGCCAAGATTAACTTCAGCGATGAGCTGTCCTGCGAGGTTATTGAGCACACCGATTTTGGCGGTCGTGTAGTACGCTTTGCTTATGATGGTATTTTTGAAGAGATTTTGGACCGCTTAGGCGAAACTCCGCTGCCTCCTTATATTACTGCACCCTTGGAGGATAAGGAGCGCTATCAGACTGTGTACAGCAGAGAACGTGGCAGCGCTGCTGCTCCTACTGCAGGCCTGCACTTTACCAAGGAGCTGCTGCAGAAGATTAAGGATATGGGCTGTGAAGAGGTTTTCGTAACCCTCCACGTTGGCCTGGGCACCTTCCGTCCTGTCAGCGAGGCTAATATTGAGGACCATAAAATGCACAGGGAGTTCTACACCGTTTCCCAGGAGGCCGCTGATGCTGTCAACAAGGCTAAGGCCGAAGGCCGCCGCATTATTGCAGTTGGCACAACCGCTGTACGTACTTTGGAATCTGCAGGCGCAGACGGCGTACTGAAGGCTGGCGGCAACTGGACCAACATCTTCATTTATCCTGGCTATGAGTATCGCATTGCTGATGCTCTGGTAACAAACTTTCATCTGCCTCAAAGCACCCTGCTGATGCTGGTCAGTGCTCTGTCCACCAGAGAAATCATGCTCAGCACCTACGCAGAGGCTGTTAAGGAGCGCTACCGCTTCTTTTCCTTTGGCGATGCCATGTTTATTGTAGATAAGAACAAATAAGGAGCTAATATGAAACACGCAGTAACATACGAGTTAATAAAAGAATGCAGCCGCAGCGGCGCACGTCTGGGACGACTGCACACTCCGCATGGTACCTTTGAAACACCTATGTTTATGCCCGTAGGCACTCAGGCAACAGTAAAAACCCTTGCTCCTGAGGAGCTGTACGATATGGGCAGTCAGGTTATCCTGTCCAATACTTATCATCTGTTTTTGCGTCCAGGTCACGAGCTGGTACGCAAGGCTGGTGGTCTGCATAAATTCATGAACTACAAGCGCGGTATGCTGACCGACAGCGGCGGCTTCCAGGTTTTCAGTCTTGGTGCAATGCGCAAGATTACTGAAGAGGGCGTAATGTTCCGTTCTCACATTGACGGCAGCAAGCAGTTCCTGTCTCCTGAGGTTTCTACCCATGTTCAGGAGGCGCTGGGCGCTGATATTGCCATGGCCTTTGATGAATGCATTCCTTATCCTGCAGACTTTGATTACGCTAAGCGTTCTACCAATCGTACTGCTCGCTGGGCCCAGCGCTGTCTGGAGGCTCACACCCGTGAGGACCAATCAATGTTTGGTATTGTCCAAGGCGGTATGTACCCTGAGCTGCGCAAAATGAGCTGTCAGCAGCTTACTGACATGGACTTTGCCGGCTATGGCATCGGCGGCCTCAGCGTAGGCGAGCCCAAGCCCATGATGTACGATATGCTGGGACACACCACTGAATATCTGCCTAAGGACAAGGCCCGCTATCTGATGGGCGTTGGTACTGCTGACTGCATCGTAGAGGCCGTAAATTTAGGCGTGGATATGTTTGACTGCGTATTCCCCACACGTGTAGCACGCAACGGCACTGCCATGACTCATCAGGGCAGACTTGTTGTTCGCAACGCCATGTATGCAGAGGATTTCCGTCCTATTGAAGAGGGCTGTACATGTTACGCCTGCCGTAACTTTAGCCGTGCATATATCCGTCATCTGTTCAAGGCGGAGGAAATTTTTGGCCTGCGCCTTCTTTCCATTCACAACCTACACTTCTTGCTGCACTTTGCTAAAGAAATTCGCGAAGCTATTGCAGAGGACCGTTTCCCTGAATTTAGAGAGAATTTTTTGGCTAACTTTAAAGCTTAACAATAATTTTACTAAAAAAAGCTGTTCTTACAAGGAATTTGCTTTATAATGTAGAATATATATCTATTAATGTTATTTTATAATTGGAGGTATTAGCTATGCAAGGTGGAGAAACTATGGCAATGCTGAACGCTATGTGGCCCTTTGTGCTTATGGGCGGTATTTTTTACTTCATGCTTTGGAGACCTCAAAAGCAGGAGCAAAAGAAGCGTCAGGACTTGCTTGATAATTTGAAAAAGGGTGACAAGGTAGTTACCATTGGCGGTATCTACGGTACTATTTCCCAAATTTCTGAAAAAAGAATTTCTCTCGAAGTGGCAGAAAACGTACACATCGAAATGGCTCGTAATGCAGTAAGCGGTTACCAGGATCCTTCCAGTAAAAATGCTTAAGGCGACAGAAAAACAGGAATTACGTAAACACCTTAAGGCCCTGCGCAATGAACTCTCACCTGCTCAGGTAAGTAGGAGCAGCGATAAAATTGCGCAGCATATATTAGCCTGTGATGCTTACAAAAATGCTAAGCTCATCATGGGCTATTTGGCTTTTGGCAAGGAATTGTCTGTGGACAGGGTTCTGCTGCAGGCCTTGGCCGACGGCAAAAGGGTAGTGGTTCCCTTTATAATATCTCCCACAGAAATGGAGGCCGCAGTGTTTACAGGTATGGAAAACCTGTGCCTGGACAGATTCAGGATACGCTGCGTGGCTGAGCCTGCTGTGCTCGTGGACCCTGCGGACATTGATTTGCTGTTGGTTCCAGGAGTTGCCTTTGGCAGAGATGGCAGCAGAATGGGAATGGGGGCCGGTTACTACGACCGCTTCCTGCTTCGTGCTCCTCAGGCTATAACCATTGGTGTGGCTTACGACAGCCTGCTGCAGGAGCATTTGCCCATGGATGAATACGATATTCCTGTTAAATATCTGGTTTCTGAAACCGGTATAGAAAAAGTTCAAATATGAGGAGGAAAAAATTTTGCGATGGAATGAACTCGGAAAGTTTCTGATTGTTGTTCTGGCAATTGTGGGAGGCTTTCTTACGCAAATCGGACCCCTGGCAGGATCAATTAAACAAGGTCTGGACCTGCAGGGTGGTACCCACGTTGTTTTACAAGCGGTGGATACTCCGGAACTAAAGGTTGATGATGACGCTGTAAACCGCAGCGTTAAGATTATTGAGCGCCGTGTCAACGAGCTGGGTCTGACCGAGCCTGTTATCCAACGTCAGGGCAAGGACCGTATTATTGTGGAGCTGCCTGGCGTAAAGGATCCGGAAAAGGCTATTGCTATGCTGGGACGTACTGCTATGCTGCAGTTCAAGGATATGAACGGCAAGGTTGTGCTGACCGGTAAGGACTTAAAGGACGCTCGTGCTCAGGTTAGTCAGGGGAATCAGGCTGTTGTAGGTCTGGAATTCTCTGAGGAAGGCGGCAAAAAGTTCGGCGAACTGACTGCCCGCAATATTGGCAAGCAAATTGCTATTGAGCTGGACGGCGAGGTACTGACTGCACCTGTTGTTCAAGAGGCTATCACCGGCGGTCGTGCTCAAATCTCCGGCTCCCGTACTGTAGAGGAAGCTGAGCATTTGGCAATTTTGCTCCGCAGTGGCTCTTTGCCTGTTAAGATTGAGGTCATGGAAAACCGTACCGTTGGTCCTACCTTAGGTCAGGACTCCAAGGATAAGAGCGTCAAGGCCTTCAGTATTGGTATTATCGGCGTATTCGTATTTATGCTACTGTTCTACCGCTTGTCCGGTCTGGTTGCAGATATCGCCCTGCTGCTATACGTAATGCTGCTGCTTTTTGTAATGCGTTACCTGGGCGCAACCTTGACACTGCCTGGTATTGCAGGTATTATCCTGTCAATAGGCATGGCCGTCGACGCCAACGTACTGATTTTTGAACGCTTCAAGGAAGAAATCAAGAAGGGCAAAACCCTGCGCAGTGCAATGGACGCTGGCTTTGGTCGTGCTCTTGTGACTATTCTGGACTCCAACGTAACCACCCTGATGGCAGCTGCAGTGCTGTTCTATCTTGGTACCGGTCCTATTAAGGGCTTTGCAGTTACTCTGGCTCTTGGTACTCTGCTCAGTATGTTTACTGCAGTTACCATTACCAAATATCTGCTGCGTTTCCTGATTTACAGTAATATTACTAAAAACCCGGCCTTCTTTGGCTGCAGTGCTCCTAAAGCAGTAGACAAGGAGGTGACTAAATAATGCCGAGATTTTCCATTGTAAAGAACTACAAAATTTTCTTTAGCATTACTATCATCTTCCTGATTATCGGCTTCGGCTCCATGATTTTCAAGGGCTTTAACCTGGGCATTGACTTTACCGGCGGCAGCATTATGGACCTTAAATTCCAAAAGGCCGTAACTGTTGCAGAGGTACGTGATGTACTGAAGGAGCATAAGCTGGGTAATGCTATTATTCAGCTGGAAAGCGCTGACGGTGCAACCTCATCTGAGGGCGTGCTTATTCGTACCGGCGTTATTAACGACGAACAGCGTCGTGTAGTTATGGATGATATGGAATCCAAGCTGGGCAAGTTTGATATCAATCGTGTTGAAAACGTAGGCGCAACCGTAGGTGACGAGCTGATCCAACAGGCTGTTATGGCTATTGTTCTGTCCTGGTTTTTGATGATTGCCTATATTTCCATGCGTTTTGAGTTCAAATTCGCTATTGCGGCAATTATCGCCCTGATTATTGACGTTAGCGTAACCCTGAGCTATTTCTCCCTGTTCCATATGGAGCTGGACTCCTCCTTTGTAGCTGCGCTGCTGACCGTAGTAGGCTACTCTGTTAATGGTACTATCGTAATTTTCGATAGAATTCGTGAAAACCTTAAAATTCACCGCCGCAGCGAAAGCATGGCAGAAATGATTGACAACAGCATTTGGCAAACCATGGGCCGCAGCATTTACACTGTAGGTACCAGCTTGTTCGCTGTAATTGCGATCTTCCTGTGGGGCGGCGAAACCATTCATAACTTTGCCTTTGCTATGCTGGTTGGCTTCTCCAGTGGTGCTTATACATCCACTCTGCTGGCAGGTCCCTTGTGGCTCTTCCTGAGAGGCAAAAAGGTTACTGACTAAGGCTAAAGTGCTTATTCAATAGACACTCCAAGAAATTGGGGTGTCTATTTTTTTGAGCAGGGCAGGGTGCTATGCGAAAAGGCGACTATCAGAGGATAGCCGCCTTTTTTCCTGAGGACTAAATTTGAGGATTTGTTAGGACTTTGTGATTACTTTGCGCCCTGCACCGCCAGGGTACGGGTAAGGGCCTCGATATTGCTGCTGAGCTTGTCCAGCTTTTCTTCCATGCGGACCAAAAGATACCAGCTGACCAGCATGGGAAAACCGTACTCCGCAGCAGCGCTTACAAGCTTTTCAAACTCCATGGTGTGCTCCTTTCACTTACGCAATTTCCTTGTGCTTATGCTGGTACCACAAGGCCTTGCCCCTGAGCACCGGACCGCCAAAGCGCAGGTCATTGCATTGGGGATGATCGGGAATAAGCCACAAATCCCAACGCATATCAGGGTCGTCGCTGCCTGGGCCGTAGCGGTCCATAAAGGCTATTTCAGCGTGAGTCTTGACAGTGGTGTAGTCAATGGGCAGCTCCAGCCCCTCACACAGATAGGCCACAACCTCGGCCATGCGTTCGATTTGCCTATATGTAGGCGGCTCAGGACCAAAATCCACCTTAGTAGGGCTGACGATTTGAGCGTCAACGCCGCAGCAGAGGGTAACAGCCATGCTGCGTGAATTGCGATTCCAGGTATGAGCCTTACGCTCACTTAAATCATCACAGGTTTGATAAACCGTACCGTCAGCGTCTATGTTGATATGATAATCATCATAGGCTTGGTGGTAATGACCTGCTGTCCAGTGTAAATAAATGTGCTTGATACTGCCTCTGGCAATCTGTGCCAGCGAAAGCAGCTCCTTATGAGTAATGGGACGGGGATTGTCTACCAGCATATTGCACCTCGTTAAAAAATGTTGTAGGAATACCTCTCAGTCAGCTGCTTCTCTTCGATTAAGGTTGCCGTTCGTACTATTGGACTTAAGCCTCTCCTTTTAAGGAGAGGTGGCAACGCCGAAGGCGTTGACGGAGAGGTAAGACCTACATGCCTAGCATATAGAAAATATGTAAAGCGTTAATAGGGAAAAACTTAGTTCAGCTCTTCAATAGTGGTGTTGCGGATCTGGGCCTTGCTGATGGACGCCAGCTTGCCGTCAGTACCGGTGGCGAAAACATCGGCGGTGATAACCGCCTCCATAGCCTCTTTGGCCTCGGTCAGGGTAAGACCGTTTTTGGGGTTTGCCACAGAAATAGTTTTGGATTTACCTTCGTTATTCAAAAAAACAAGCTCTAATACTTTTGCCATACTACCATACTCCTTTGTAAAATTTTGGTGGGGGTTTTTTAGTCAGCTGTTGGGACTTAATAAGATAGAGTTGCTACCACCTCTCCGTCAGCTCATTTCATTCGCTGCCACCTCTCCTTAAAAGGAGAGGCTTACCTGCAATCGAAGAGAGGGCTCCCTTTTAAGGGGACAAGGTGAATTGGCCGAAGGCCAAGAGAGGGTGCCCTGGGCCAGCTGTCAGCGTAGCTGACTGAGAGGTTCTCAGCTTACAGAGATTGATCCAGCTTAACTTTGTTGTTAACCATAATGGACATTACGCTTTCTTCCATAAGGCCACCAATCGCAGTAGCAGCGGAATGAATTTTGTCCACTTGGGCGTCGGCTTTGATGCCGTTAAAGGTGCGTGCTTTGGTTTTGTTTTCTCCACTGGTGCTATCCTCCACATTGATGATCATAGAACGTTTGACTACAGATTCAGTAATTGCCATGTTACCATACTCCTTTCGTGATTGTTGGCGTTGCCAGCTCCCCTTAAAAGGGGAGCCTTACCATAGCTTGCAGGCTAGTCCCTCAAGAGGTCAGAGTTAATTGACCGTAGGCCAAGAGATGAGGGGGACCGCGAAGCGGTGGAAGGAGTGCTTGTGCCTATTAGAAACTCCCTCAGTCCGCTACCGCGGACAGCTCCCTCACAAGGGAGCCAAATAAACCTTCTTCTTTTGCCTTTTCTGCACATGCCCAGAACAAGTCTGACATTCCAACAGCCTCAAAAA
>URGS01000044.1 GCA_900547415.1 uncultured Phascolarctobacterium sp.
AACAAAGAGCTGACCGCTATCGAAAAAGAGCTGAGCCGCGTAGAAGGCAAGCTTGGCAACGAAGGCTTCTTGGCAAAAGCTCCTGAGGCTGTAATTGTTAAAGAAAAAGCTAAAGCAGAAGAACTGAATGGCAAAAAAGCAGCTATTCTGGAACGTCTGGAATACCTGAAGACCTTATAATTTTAGAACTGTTTATGGAGCAATTTGGTGCCTGCATTTGTGGGCGCTTAAATTGCTCCTGTACTTTTCCATTATAAATGGAGGATGAATTATGAATTATGTAGAAAGCCTTTCCTATTTGGAAAACCTGGGCAAGTTTGGCATTCAGCTGGGTATGGAAAGAATAGAAGGTCTGCTGAGAGAGCTTGGTAATCCTGAGCAGAAAATTAAAACTATCCACGTAACCGGTACTAATGGCAAGGGCTCTGTAACCAGCATGATTACCAATATTTTGTTGGCTGCAAACCTTAAGGTTGGTAAATTTACCTCTCCCCATTTGGTGAGATATAATGAAAGAATTTGCTTGAATGGCGAAGAAATTAGCGACGAAGCCTTTGCTACTACTATTACCGCTGTCAAGGCAGCTGCTGACAGCATCGTGAAAAAAGGCGTCTGCGATCAGCCTACTCAATTTGAGATTTTGACTGCTGCAGCGTTCCTGTATTTCTGCCTGGAAAAGGTAGATTACGCTGTAATTGAAGTTGGTATGGGTGGTTTATGGGACTCTACCAATGTTATTACTCCTGTTGTATCTGTAATCACCAATGTTTCTCTTGATCATACTGACCGCTGCGGTGACAGCGTAGAACGTATTGCTATGCAAAAAGCTGGTATTATCAAGGAAAAGGTACCTCTGGTTACTGCTGCTGAGGGAGATAATGCTTTAGGGCCCATTGTTACTATGGCTATGTTCAAGGAAGCGCCTGTATATCTTTACGGCAAGGCGTTTTATGGCACAGAGGTAGAAAGCTCCATGGACGGTCAAAAGTTTACCCTTCATGCAGGTGATTTTTATGCTTCCGATTATGAAATTAAGCTTCCTGGTGAGCACCAGATTAAAAACACCAGCGTAGCAATTGTTGCTGCTAAGCTGGTGTCTAAGCAAGATGATAGAATTAATGAGCTGGCACTGCATCTTGGTGTTGCCAATACCCTTTGGCCTGGTCGCTTGGAGCGTGTAAGCCAAAAACCGGATCTTATTCTGGACGGTGCCCATAATCCTGATGGCGCTAAAGCACTGCGCAGTGCTCTTGATAAGTATTATCCTGGCCAAAAGCTTCACTTTGTCTTTGGTATGATGGGCGACAAGGATATGAGCGGTGTTATCAAAACCCTTATTCACAATGACGATGTAGTTTACACTGTTCGCGCTGATGGTGGCTCACGTGCTGCTGAGGCTGAGGCGCTGGCTGAATTGGTTGGTGCCAATGCAATTCCTATGAATAGCTTGGCAGAGGCATATCATAAAGCTGCTGACCAAGCTGGCAAAGATGGCATCATTTGCGTTTGCGGCAGCTTGTATTTAGTTGGCGAGTTTAAGAAGGTTCTTCTGGAAGAAGAGCGTAATAAACTTAACTGACACAGTATAGCACCATGTACTATATCGGAATAAGCACTAAATAATTTTGCGAATTTTAAAGAGAGTTATAGCTTTTGCTGTAACTCTCTTTTTTGTGTTATTTACAATTGAGTTAGTATGATTTACTGTAAAATTTACTCTATAGTACTTGGAATTCAGTAAAGAATATATTCTGAACAAAATATATTAATAAAAGTACAATATTTAAAATTGATATAAATAAATTTCTTGACGACATTTATTGCTAGGTGCTATACTTTGAGTAATACAATAAAGTTCACAAAAAAGACTCATATTAGACATAAAGGAACGGAAATAGTATGTACTTTAAAGGTATCCAATAGTGAGTTTTCTTAAAACTAGTAAAATTTTGTTAATATATTTAATGGCGTTTAGTCATTAAACTATTATACGAATCTGCGGTATGGCAGGTTCTGATTTTATTCTCAATATTTTAAATGTAAAGGGAAGTGTAGGTTTTTATGAACAAGAAAATGTTAAAAAGAAGCTTATTTTTAGGCGCATTAATGACCGCTGTAATTACAGGCAATGTTTTTGCTGCTGAATATGTTTGCGGTGAGGGCAAAACTGGTTTTTCTGTAGATGAGTCCAATATTGTAAATGAAGGCGAAACGTACCGTGTAATAGGTGGTTTTCAAGACTACCAAGGTCAAACTTTTGATGGTTATGTAACCGTTAATGGCGGCAACTGGGATATGGTTATGGGTGGCTGCTATGTTGGTGGTGATGACAAGGATTACACTATGAATATTGGCTCCACTAGCGTTGTTATTAATGACGGTACATTTAAGCATGTTGTAGGTGGTACTGGTGCTAACAATGCAAACAATGTAGTTTCTTCTGCAAAAAGAACTGCACATCTTGTAATTAAAGGTGGACAATTTGGCAATGATGATTTGTGGAAAACTCATAATACTTTAGAAAACCTTGTTGTTGGCGGCGATCATGTAAAAAATTTCCCTCATCCCGATAATAAGCCTTCCATGGACAACAAATCTGATTTGCATCTTGATTATGCAAAAACTGAAATTTCTGCTGGTACATTTAATTCCTTGATAATTGGCGGTAGCCTTGCTAATCAGTACTATTCTAATGTTGGCTCAGCTGTTGTTAAAACTACTGTAGATGTCGCTGAAACCAATATTACCGGTGGTACATTTAATAAGCCTATTGTAGCAGGTGGTGTTGCAATTGGTGCTAATTCCGAATCTAATGTTAATAAAGCTATTTTGAATATTTCTAACGCTAAAGTAAATGCTGATATTTTTACTGCTGGTATGGTAAGCTATGCTGATACAAGTGGCTTTGAAGGTGCAACTGTAGGAGAATCTGTTGTAACTATTCAAAATGCAGAGGTTAAGAATATTTATAATACCAGAGGTTTTGCTAAATGGACTGACAAAGAGGGCTGGCAATTCTCTGCTGAAAAGGAACAATTCCCTAATGGCTCTAGTGCTGACGATTTTGCAGAAAGCTCTGTTACTAATTTGAAGTTGGTAAATACTATTGCCGAGAAGGTTGATATAACTGAAGGTTCCGTTGAGCTTAGAGTAGAGGGCGAAAATGGTAAAACTTCCGTTGGCTCTTTGGATGTTGGTGACGGTAGCAAAACTACTATTACCGCTTCTGCTGATGGAGATGCAAACGATGCTGTAGCTGGTGATTATAGCAAACTGAATATTAAGATCGGTAATGATAATGTTATTTCTGCAGGTACAGATGGTAAATACGTTCTTGATGGTGTAACCGAAATTAAGATTGAAGAAGGCGAAATTGCTGGCGCTGTACAAATTGGTGCAGATGGCTTTGCTCATGAATCTGTCAATGTGGGTAATACTGGTATTGCTGAAATGTCTTCTCTGGCTCTTATGACCTGGCGTCAGGAAAACAACGATATGAATAAACGTCTTGGTGAGCTGCGTAACAGCAATGGTGAGCACGGTATTTGGACTAGAATGACTCGTGGCGAGAGCAAGTACAACAGCATTAAGAACCAATATAATGCATATCAAATTGGCTATGATGAGAAGGTTGGTTCTGACAAAGCATGGACCGTTGGTGCTGCATTGACCTATACTGAAGGCAAGAGCACTTTTGTTAAGGGCAGCGGTGAAAACACTCATAAAGGTTTTGCTATTTATGGCAGCAAGCTGAACGAAGATGGCAGCTTCATCGATTTGATTGCTAAGTATTCTCGTCTGGAAAATGAATTTGAAATTGGCAAGGCACAAGGTGACTATGATACCAATGGCTACAGCATCAGTGCTGAATATGGCAAACGTCTGGCACAGGGCAATGGTTTCTGGATTGAACCTCAGGTAGAGCTGACCTATGGTTTAGTTGAAGATGCTAACTACATGGTTGGTGGCAGAAATGTAGCTCAAGACGATATTAAGAGCCTTGTTGGTCGTGTAGGCTTTAGCCTGGGCAAGGATATTAAACAAGGTAATGTATATGTACGTGCATCTTATCTCTACGACTTTGACGGTGAAACCAAAGTTGTTATGAGCAAGGAAGGCAGATATGAAACCTTTGAGCAAGATCTTGGCGGTGGCTGGTTCGAGGTAGGCGTAGGCACTAACTACAATCTGAGCGATGCAACCTATCTGTACTTCGACGTAGAAAAAACCTACGGCGGTGATGTTGCTACTCCGTGGCAGTGGAACGCAGGCGTTAGATATAGCTTCTAATTTATAATGAGCTGACGGAGAGGTGAATTCTAGTTTTTTAGAATTTTGGCACATTTTCCTGCGTCTGAGAACATAGGCTACTGATGAAGAAGCATTCTGTTGAACAGAGAGGTAACGCACCATCTGCTTCTGCGTTAGCTAGAGAATTGCAATTTTTACCCAAATAATGTACAATATAAGCAACTTCATATGGAAGCCATAATTGAATTTATGAGCAGTAGTACAGAGATGTATTACTGCTCTTTTTTTTATAGGGGGCGATTATCCTAATTTAAGTACTGGAAGTATAGGACGAAGTGGCAAAACCGCTAAATTTGTACAAGGATGGTGAAAATTTTGACTAAAAAGGTTCCCAGGAGCTTTACTCGTGAAGAAACAATAGCTCAAATTAAAAAGCTGCGTCTTATTGATGATATGCTCATGACCAAGGCTTTTGACGGCTGCAATGAATGTAGTCAGGTACTCTTGCAAGTAATTTTAAATAATGCTACACTTAAAGTGGAAACGACCAAAACTCAGTATTTTTTGGACAGTATAGAAGGCCACTCCGTGCGACTGGACATATATGCTGTTGATGCTGAAGGCAAGCATTACGATGTTGAAATACAGCGCGTAAATAAGGACGCTTCGGCCAAACGAGCCCGCTATCACAGCGCTATGCTGGACAGCTATGCTCTGCCCAAGGGTAAGAAATACAATGATTTGGTGGATACCTATGTTATCTTCATAACTGAAAAAGATGTATGGGGCGAAGGTTTGCCAAGCTACAGCGTTGAGCGTTGTTTTATGCATAGCGGCAATCAAATTCATGACGGTGCCCATATACTTTATATTAACGGAGAAATCCAGGATGATACGGCATTAGGACGTTTAATGAGTGATATGTTCTGTGAATCGCCAAAGGATATGCACTATAAGGAGCTGGCTGAAAGAGTAAGTTATCTTAAGGACGAGAAGGGAGGAATTTATACTATGTGTGAATTCAGTGAGGCATTGATAAACCAAGGCAGAGAACAAGGTATTGAACAAGGTATTGAACAAGGTGTAACTAGGGTTGCTCAGAATATGCTGCGTAAAAATACTCCTATAGAGCTGGTAGTAGAGCTGACCGGCTTGACTGTGAGCCAGGTTGAAAAGCTGGCTGAGGAAATGGCAATTCAAGTGAAGTAAAATCTTTGCTCTGCTAAAAAAACTAATAATTAAATATTTTAGAAATTGATAATTAAGGCAAGGTCCTGACTAACTGTGTGCTTGCAGCTGGTCAGGACGTTTTTTACGTTTAATGTTCTTGAAAGAAACGTACCGTTTAACGAATAAGGAACGTTAAATAATTTACTTGTACTGCTCTCTTGGTCTACGGCCAATTTGCATTGATTCATTACTAAGGGGAACGGAAGCAGCTAAGCTTCGCAGAAGGCACGTTCTCCAGCGTCTGAGAACACAGGCGTACTGATGAAGAAGCGTTCTGTTGGACAGAGAGGCAACGCACCATCTGCTGCGCTCACAGGACACCCCCAGTCAACTCACTGCTTTCGCTGACCGAGGGGTATGTTTAAAATCATCCCAACCTTTCAAGGGCGTCACGGCTGTGGCGCTCTTGTTTTTTATGCAATTTATCTCGGAAGGAAGTATAAATGATTTCTATGTACATTGCTTAGGGGTAAGAAAAAATCTAATATATGCTCTGATTATACTGCGTTGTTCAGTATGGTCAGAGCATATATTTTTTGAAGTGGGTGTGTGCGTAGCACAATAAGCAAATGTACTCGATGTACATTTGCTTGACTGGGGGGGACGAAGTGCTATACTTTCCTTGAAGAATATTTTTGTTTAAAACGAAACAGTTGGTGTTGTGAATATATCAATACAAATGTTTTTAGTTATAATGTTTGTAACAGAAATAGGCTTCTTAACGGTTGAGTGCCGTTAAAATAAAAATTGCATACTGTAGGTTTGGTGTTAAAAATGATGAAAGGTTGTGAGTTTTATGAAAAAACATGTACTCAAGAAAAGTATGGTCCTAGGCTCCTTGATGGCGTTTGTCATTACTGGCAGTGCGTTGGCGGCTAATGTTGACGTTGCTGAGGGTGAAACTAAAAACGATGCAGCTGTTATTAAAGTAGAAAAAAGCGAAAGCTTTAAAAACGCAGGTACAATAATTGCTGGTGAGAGTATTACTGTAACTGGCGCTTTTACTAATACTGGTGAAATTCAAGCAAAAAAATTGGATATAACACAATACTCACATGCTGGTACTAGTATTGGCGGTAAAATAGTTGCTACAGAAAGCTTTGTTTATAGAGGAACTAATGATAGTTATTATACCAATCCGTTAACTGCTGATGTGCATACTAAATTGCTACATGTTATCGGTTCTACTACAAAGAATGAAACTGGATTTTTGGTAACTGAAAATAAAGTTTTGGATGATGTAGAAAATATTATTATTGAATGTAATGGTACTAAAACAGGTATAAAGTTTGAAGGTAATGATTTAAAGGTTGCCTCTAACATTACTTTAAAAGGAACAGGAGATGCTAGATTAGAGGTGGATGATGCTTCTAATGTATCTTTTAGTGGAGTAACCAATAAATCCAGCAATGGTAAAATTCAAGTAAATGGTAACAGTACGGTTTCTGTTGCTGAATTAAATGTTGAGTCTGGGTATCTTGCATTACAAACAAATGGCAGCAACGCTGCAACTGGTGAATTTGAATTACACAAAGTAACGGTTGGTGAAGGTGCAGCTTTAAGAGCTTCTGTATATCAAGGGGTAACTCCCAATGCTAAAATTACTGGAGATATTGATATTTCTTTAGGTAAGGACGCTTTGGTTGATTTTGGTGGCGTGAAAAATGCTGACTGGAATGGTGATCGCATTAATGTGGCTGCAAATTCCTTTACTGTTCGCGTTGCGGATACTACCAGCGATTCTAAAGTATATATTTCCAGCAATAGTGACATTGTAAAAAATAATGCTGATAAAATTGTAATTATAGCTGATGGTGCAAATAACACTGGTAATGCAGTTGAAGACTTAAAAAATGCTGGTTCTGTGTTAGAGTTTACTACAGAAACTGACAGTAATACTTCTGAACCTGCTCACTCTGCTGGCGTAGGCGCAACCGTCGAACAGGAGGCAAGCTCTATTTTTGATGGTGCAAGTGGTTCTATTGCCGAAGAAGGTAAGATAAATAATATCCAAATTAAGAGAAACACTAACGTATATGGCATTTTAGATACTACTACTAATGCACTTATGACTTGGCGTCAAGAAAACAATGATATGAATAAACGTCTTGGCGAGCTTCGTGACAGCAATGGTCAGCATGGTGTTTGGGTTCGTATGGTACGTGGTCAGGCTGATTACAACAGCATTGATAACCAGTATAATACATATCAATTAGGCTATGATGAGAAGTTAAGCACAAATCCTGAATGGACTGTTGGTGCAGCTGTAAGCTATACAGATGGTTCCAGCGATTTTGCTAGTGGCAGTGGCGAAAATACTCACAAGAGCATTGCTTTCTACGGCAGCAAATTAAGTGAAGACGGCAGCTTTGTTGACTTAATTGCTAAATATGGCCGTTTAGAGCATGAATTCAATGTTGCTGAAGATACTTTAAGTGGCGAATATGCAACTAATGGTTATAGCGTAAGTGCTGAATATGGCAAACGTTTTGAGAAAGAAAACGGCTTCTGGATTGAGCCTCAAGTTGAGTTGACTTATGGCAGAGTAACTGAGGCTGATTATGTTAATAAGCAAGGCAATAAAGTTGTACAAGAGGATATGGACAGTCTTGTTGGTCGTCTTGGCTTCCGTTTGGGCAGAGATATCAAGCAAGGAAATGTATATGTACGTGCTTCCTATCTGTACGATTTTGATGGTGAAACAGCTGTAAGCTTTACTGATTCTGAAGGACATAAGAGAGTGATGGAAGCTGACCTTGGCGGTGATTGGTTCGAGGTAGGCGTAGGCACTAACTACAACTTGAGTGATGCAACCTATCTGTACTTTGACGTAGAAAAAACCTACGGCGGTGATGTTGCTACTCCGTGGCAGTGGAACGCAG
>URGS01000045.1 GCA_900547415.1 uncultured Phascolarctobacterium sp.
TCCACATGCCTCGCATAATTAAGAAATGTGTCCAGGATTCTGGGTACATATCATTACTCCAGAGGTTTTTCTTGTTGCTCTTACAAAAATCTTATTTAGCTGCAGCCTTCAGAATACCGTAAACCATCAGTGCAGAATTGTACAAATCCTCTTCCTTGATGTATTCGTCAACAGTATGCACATTGCTCATACCAGTACCCAAAATAACACAGGGAACACCGTAAGCATTGATAAAGTTAGCATCGCTGCCACCGCCAGTCAGGCCAACATTAGGCTCAAAGCCGAACTGAGCGCAGGCATCCTTTGCCAGCTCTACAACCTTGCTATTTTCATCAACAAGGAAAGAATTATATTTCAGTACTACATCTGCCTCAGCCTTAGCGCCTTGCTTTTCTACAGCAGTACAGATAGTATTTACAATCTCATCACGAATAGCAATCAGCTTTTCACTGTTGCGGCTGCGTGCATCACCCTGAATCTCTACCAAAGCAGGAACGATATTAGTCGCAATACCGCCATTGATAATACCAATATTAGCAGTTGTTTCCTCGTCAATACGACCATAGCGCTTTACCTCAGCCAAAGCCTTAGCCGCAACCATGACGGAGTTAATGCCTTTTTCCGGCTCCATACCGCCATGAGCGGTTTTGCCGATAACCTTAATGGAATACTTGTATTGACCAGGAGCACCTACAATAATCTCGCCAGGAGCACCTTCACTGTCAAGAGCATAGCCAACATCAGCATTCAGCTTGGACTTATCCATACAGCGGGAGCCATTTACACCGCCCTCTTCAGCGATTGTCAGGAGCACCTGAATATCACCGTGCTCAGCATTTTCTTCGAGAATCATGCGCACGCCTTCTAAAATAGCAACAACGCCAGATTTATCATCGCTGCCTAAAATAGTAGTACCGTCGCTATAGAGAATACCGTCCTTGCGTACTACAGTCGTACCACCGCATGGCTCAACGCCGTCCAAATGACCGGAAAGCAATACCTTAGTTGCGCCAGCCTTATTTCCAGGCAGGAAAGCCCACATATTACCGCATTCGCTGTCCAGCTTGGAAGCCGCGTCGTCCTCTTCTACATTAAAACCCAAAGCCTCAAGCTTAGCTTTTACAACCTCAAAAATTTGTCTTTCTTTGGTGGAATGGCAAGGAATAGCAACCAATTCCTTGAATTCTTCGAAAATTCGATCCTTGTTTAATACTGTCATTACAAGTCCTCCTTTATTCTCCCTCTCCATCGTCGAAACTCATACTTAAAGCAGTTCTCTAAAAATTAGTAAAATCCTGCTAAGATATCTTGAACACCTATTATTTTATTAAATAAACCCAAGATGCTCTAACAAAATCTTAAAACCAATACCTATCAGAACGACACCACCACAAATATTAGCATGTTTACCCACCGCAGAACCAAGACGGAAACCCATCATACCGCCAAAAACAGCAATACCGCAGGTAACTATACCAATAATTACAGCAGGGAGCCAAATATTAACATTTAGGAAAGCAATACTTATACCAACTGCCAACGCATCAATACTGGTAGCAATAGCCAGCACAGCCATTTCCTTAGTTGTATAGCTCTTTTTTATGCTGCAGGCTTCAGTAGATTCCCTAATCATATTGATGCCTAAATATGCCAACAGAAAAAACGCCAGCCAATGGTCATAGTCCACAATATATTCTCTGAAGGAAATAGCCCCAAAATAACCAAGTACGGGCATCAAAAACTGAAAAAATCCAAACCAGATACCAAAGCGCAGAGCACCTCCCCAACGATTGTCGGGAGTAAGTACCATACTGCCGCATATAGACACTGCAAAAGCATCCATTGCCAGCCCCACTGCTAAAAGCAGCATTTCACCTAAACTCATCTATTTCCCTCACATCTTTTTTTCTTACTGCGGCCAACAACATATTTCTTTCTTTTCTAATCTTAAGGACGCGGAAAAAGCTGGCCATGAACATCATACCCAGTGCAATAGCCGAAGCGTCCATCGCCGCAATAATCAGGGTATTCATGCCCAGTTCATAGCTATTTTCAATAATCATGTTCATGCCTCTGTACATGCCCAGTCCTGGAACAAGAGGTATAATTCCTGGAATAACGTATACCGTTACCGGCTGCTTAAAAATACGGGCACAAAGCTCACTGCCAAGAGCAATAACAACTGTTGCGAAAAAATTGGCATAAAATGAGCTATATCCAGCAACTTTGCCTAAATAGACAAATACTACCCAACCAACAGCACCGATAATGCCTCCGGCAATCAAGGTTTTCTTTGGTGCCTGAAACAGCACACCAAAGGCTACAGTAGCTAAAAAGGCAAAAAAGAAGGCGTAAAAAAAGTTAATCACCATAATTTCCACCCCCAGTTATACCATACAAGCAGGCTAAAGGCCAAACCGATAGCAATAGAAGTCGCAAACAGCATGGCCTCAGCAATTCTGCTGTTGCCTGAAATCAGGTCGCCAGCCATATAGTCACGCAGTCCATTAGTAAAGGCCACACCAGGTAAAAATGGCATCAAAGCACCAACAATAATATTGCCACGTGTACAATGAATGCTGACGGCACAGCAAATTATGGCTAAAGCACCAATGGCAGCACCTGCCATAGCATTTTCCCAAAAGGCACTGGGACGATAACCGCCGAGCTGTTTTAAAAGTACCATGGCCAGACCACCTGTAATAAATGCAGCTACAAAATCATGCCAGGTACCGCCAAGCATACTGGCAAATCCTGCGGAAGCTAGAGCAGAAGCCAGACAAACAGTCCATTTACCATAGGGTGGTTCCTTTATGAGGATACTCTTCAAATAAGACATAGTCTCCTCATAATCCAGAGGTCCGCCTTTTAGGCTATAGGAAAAATCGTTAATCTTGCTGATGTTGCTCAAATTAGTACTGCGATAACGGATACGACTAATTAAAGTTACCCCGTCAGTTGTTTCATCACCAAGAATAATAATCGTAGGTGTAACAAAAACATTAATATCATCGCAGCCATA
Organism: uncultured Phascolarctobacterium sp.; assembly: GCA_900547415.1. Taxonomy (GTDB): domain Bacteria; phylum Bacillota; class Negativicutes; order Acidaminococcales; family Acidaminococcaceae; genus Phascolarctobacterium_A. The sequence continues at coordinate 3,023 of URGS01000045.1, forward strand.
GGTACGGCAAAAGCGGGTTACAGTGTCCTCCACACGAGAGGTTTCTGCACCACTTTTTAAAAGCACCTTGCCAAGAAGCAAAGCAACCTTTAAGGTTTGTTCTCTAGAAAGACATACTAGCTTGCCCATCTTACTTACCTCTACTAAAAATCTCCGCTACCGCTGCCTTGAAGCGGTTAGCACCTCCCATAGAAGGATGTGGCACAGACTCGCACTCTACACCATAACGGCTCAAGGTGTTGGCTGCCTTCTGTCCAATTGCAACCACCTTCATATTAGGTACAAGCTCCATAAGCATCTTAGCATATTCGATGCCTAAATCCAGCTCCGCATTACCAGGAGTTCTATTAGACAAGAGCTTGCCCTCTTTATAGGGATGGAAGGGAAAAATATTCCACAAAATAACATCGAAAGAAGCCAGACCATGTTTGTTTAGGGTATTCCAAACAACAGTATCCGTAGGTTCATTAAATCCCATAAGCTTTTGCGTACGATTAAGCAGCGGACTATCAGCATTGCTGGTTCGCTGATAATTCCAATCACCTAGTACGCTCTTTTGCTCCACATCAGGGTGATTGCCTAAAATAATACGCTCAGATGTTATGGCAATGCCTGAAAAATGCCCTCCTTGATAACCTAAGCCCTCGGCAATAAAAAGATAATGAGCATTCTGACGCAGCTCCAGATAACGTCTAAGATTGTCAGTTCTGATAACAGGAGCCTGCTTGCCAATATCACAGGAAATATCAAAATCGTGCCACGGATTAAACACTAAGGGACCTTGATATGCCTGTAATTTTTCTATAAATTCCTGAATTGTCATAAAATAATCCTCCAATTATTTATTATACCCCATTAAGAACATTTAGAGCAAATAAAAAGGAGACTGCCAAAGCAGTCTCCACTTAAAACGTATGCCATAAGCCGTAATAATGAATTATATAGTTACTCAAAGCATCCTCATATTTAGTATCAGGCACAGGCTTATCCATTTGGTCCACAAAATGTCGCTCATTGGACCAATAATAGGCCTTACCGCCAAAATAACCTAATGCATAGGGAAGTTCAGTAGGCTGCAGCAAATTGCGTCCCATAAATTTATCGGGAACGTCAATACCCAAAAGATATAGCAGAGTCGGCGCCAAATCTATTTGCGAAGCATAGTCCTGATTACGCAGATTATCAAGAGGTTTTAGATTAGTGCTGACAAAAATGAGGGGGATAGGAGCAATACTCATTTTATCATTAGCATTAGTAACAAGCTTCGTATATTCGCCGCCACTATGGGGATTGTGGTCACTGGTAATGATAAACAGGGTATCATCGTCCATAAGACCACGCTGCTCAGCCTGATAGAAAAAGTTCTCCAAAGTCTTATCCACCCAATAAACACCACGCACAGTCGCATTAGGATTATCTCTTACACCTTCCGGCATCTGATTCCATGTAAAGCCAGTATATGGATAGGGCTGATGCATATCCAGTGTCTTTGTTACCAGAAGCATTCTATCGTTTTTTCCCCGCTCCAGCATCTTCAGAGTTTCCTCATACATAACATCATTGTGAAAGCCCCAGCCGCTGGCACCAGTATAGCCCTGCTTTTCCAGATATTCCTTGGCATAATACTCCTTCATACCAAACTGGTCAGGGTATTCACGCAGCTCATTGCTGTAATACTGGCTGGAGGCATTCATGAAGATACCGCGCATACCAGCATCCTGCACACTGCGGAACAAAGACGGAGTATTTTTCCCTGGCACATCCTTATCCATAATCAGATGAGATCGGAAGGTCGCATTCAATCCCTGAGTAGTAGGCACCGCGGAAGAATAATATTTATCCAGATGAGGATAACGAATTACTAAGCTATTGAGGAACGGCGTAGCATTCTCCGGAATCTCACTATTGTAGTAATTAATATAGTCACGATGCATGGATTCCAAAATGAGTAGTACAACCTTGTCATACTGTGCAGGAATTTTTTGAACAGCTTCCTTGGGAACTGCAATACCAAGCTCTTGCAGTACAGCCTTATCCTTATCGGTCAGCTCTCGTTGCTCCACATGATTAGCACCAGCTATCTTATCCGTATCAAAAAGAGCTTTGCTGACAAAATTGATATTTATCGGCACTGACAGCATGTTGCGATAATTGATGCGCGTCTTTTCGTTTTCAATCTCCACATAGCTGCCAACAAGATTTTCAATACCATACATACCAGCAGCAATCAATACCCTATCTGTAAGGTTAAGACCCATAAAGAACATTGCTACGCACAAAAGTGACCAAGCGAAATTAGGCTTGTGCCGTTCAGGAGGTGTCACCCTAAACAGCAGCAAAATAGCAATTACGGCGGCGCCAATACCTAGCTTCATACCTAAAGACATAGTCGCAAAAATACCGCGAACAGCGTAAATGTTCAGATTCTGGAAAAGCACGCTTTCCACATGCATAGAGGTCTGCCAAAAATAAAAGACATCAAACAGCATCGTCAATGCTGTAAATGCGTACACCAGAAAATAAACAAACCGCATAAAGCTATTGGGCCATTTATGATAGCACATAGCTGTCAAAAGCAGGAGAAAAATATTATTATTAAGTCCTGCCAGCACTGAAACTGTAGTCTGCAGCCCTGCCTCAAGGCTCAGCTGATTAACCATAAAGGCAGCAATCCCTAAATACATTACGCCTACAACTACAACTGGGAAATAGCGTCTGATTCTGTCAGGGATACGCTTACGACGAAAATACAGACCCCACCCAATAAGGCACAGCAATAAATCCCTAAGAAGATGATTTATAATCTGGTAATAAAAATCCTCATAGGGAAAGGGCTCAACATTGCCAAAATACCTATATGCTATAATGCCTTCAGTTACGCCTGCAATGATTGCACAAAGCAGCAGCCATTTTTTCAAACGCATATTTTTCACCTTACATTCAGCTTATGCCAAAAATTTAATAGGTTCACTGTCAATCTCTATAAACAAGGGTGCTGTAGTAATCGCATCGCCGTCCAGTTCAGCAGCAAAGCCTTCCTCATTGCAGCGAATTTCCAACTTCCTAGCAGTTTTTTCAATAATGGTATTGTCACTCTTCAATGCTTCCATAGCAATGCAAGCTGCATAACGCAAAAAGTCAGCACGGGTACTGCCTGTAAAAAGTGCAGTATGCAGCACCGGAGATGATAAGGACGCATCTGAAAACAGATTATAGCGGCCTGCGTAGTAGCGGCTTTTGCCTACAATTACAGAGGAAGCATCATACCAGACTTCTTCATCGTCAAAACGCACCTGAAAACGATAACGCCAGTTGCTCATCAGCATTTCCTTACGAACAACCTCTGTTCCCTGCCATACATAGGCCAACTTATTAAGCATTTTCTTCTCTTTTTCCGTCACATTATCTACAACAAGGGAATCAAAGCCAATTCCTGTAACAGTCAGGAAAATATTGCCATTAGCACGTCCCAAATAAACAGGAATCTCTACCCCTTTTGTGGCACGCTTAATCCATTTTTCAGGGTCATTGCTCATAAGCAGCTCCTTTGCTACCAGGTTAACAGTACCTGCTGGGAAAACGCTGATGTAAGGCATATAATCATTTCTATCCATCTGTTCAATCAAGGCTCTGATGGTGCCATCACCGCCGGCAATGATTACCCAATCAACCTTTTCTGCAGCAAAACGTTTTGCCAGCTCAGGAATTTGCCCGAAAGCTCTGATATCTACCATTTCAACCTTCTTGCTGCCAAAAATCTTTTTAAGGCGTTTGTTGACCTCATTAATTTTGGCCATCATACTTGCAAAAAGCTGCTTTCCAGAGTTACGGTTATAAACAAGAACTACTTTATTAAAAGTTTTGACATCAACATACTTAATTGGCATGAATTAACTCCTAAAGATCCACTTTTTCCTAGACAAATAGTTCCAAACTACAACTATGCAGCTAGTCAGAACCTTACTTGCCATAGGATTCCAGCCCATAAGACTGACAAAAATATACATAAACAGCAGATTAAAAGCCAAGCCCATAATGCTTACCAAGAAAACCAAGCTAAGCTCCTTGCCTCGCTTATACTTGCTGCCACTGTTGAAAACTAAAATATTACCTAAAAAATAATGGTACAGGGTAGACAAACAAAAAGCCATGCAGGTACCCAGCATGGTCACAGCAGTTAGGCTCAGCCCTATTCCATTTAAAACATAGGTTATGAAAATGTAGAACAGACCCCACTCCACTAATGCTGCCGTTCCGCCTACAAACAAATAGAGTAAAATCTTTATATACTCATTATCAGTGTAGTCATAACCAAATAATATCTTCCTCTTCATAGAAAAACTCCACCTAGTTTGATATTATATTATATCATTTCTAGGTGGAGTTGTGAACACTTTAGTGATAAAAGGGCGATTTTATGTAGTTTTGATAGGGGATTTAGTCAAAAGCAGTATGTTTTCTCTTGTGTAAAGGAAAAATGAAAGCCATATGGCTAGTCCTGCTATTCGCCTTCAAATATTCTTTTTACAAGTTCTTCTTTCTCGTAGTCCAAACACCATTTAAAAGTGTAATTTTAGGAACTATCTATTTAGTGGTGTATATTCCGTTCTTAAATGTGTATTTCCAAAATCTAATTCTCCATTTTCCTGAAAGCTAAAATAGGTTCCATCTCCAATTATAATGTGGTCCAACAAAGGAATTTCCATTGTATTACCAGCACTGTGCAGCATTGTTGTAAGCTCCCTATCCTCACGACTAGGATTTTCTACCCCAGAAGGGTGATTATGTGCTACCACAATGGCTGCTGCTTTATGAGTAATAGCAACCTCATATACCTCTCTTGGATGGACTAGAGAACCAGTAAGTGTGCCTACAGAAACAACTTCTGAAG
>URGS01000046.1 GCA_900547415.1 uncultured Phascolarctobacterium sp.
CTCAGGAGCTAGTGGGGGCAACCCCGTGGAGGTTCAACTCCTCTCTACCGCACCATTTTTTTATTCAAACCCTTATTCCCAAAGAAATGCGGTTGTGGTGGAACGGCAGACACGCCACTTTGAGGGGGTGGTGGGAGAAATCCCGTGTGGGTTCAAATCCCACCAACCGCACCATATGAATACTACAAACCCTATATTTATATGGTTTTTCAAGACTTTTCGACCATTAGGTTTTTATAACCTAGTGGTCTTTTTTGTTGTCTGAAACACGCTACTTACTGAAAAAAGTAGGTTTCAGTTCCTTAATTCTGTGTCGTCAATATATACCATACAAGTAGTATGGTGGGTTTCAAAACATAGAAAAGAGGTGATTTTACAAGAAATTTCATTGTCTAAATGTGAAATATTTGTGAAATGATTTGAATGCTTTACGGTAAATAGTATGTAACAGAAAAAAGTTTTTTAGCCTATGTTTTGACTTTGATGCAACCGTTGCTGCTATTCTTGTTTGTGTTTGCATTACCAGCTTTATTTGGAGGACTGATAATGATTTGGCGGAGCACGGTTTTGGCTAGAGTGTTCCCTGTAGTATGGGTGCTTACTTTAATGAAACTCTATAATGAATAAAATAATCCAGTTTGCTGTAGCTAATTTAGTACAGTAAACTGGATTGTTTTTTACCAAGTAAAATATGTATATACGCTGAAAACCGTTAGGATAATCAGTTCGCAGTAAAAAATGGGACGGAGCGTACCTAAGAAGCTGGATTTAAAGTAATCCATTGTTACTACAAGGCACATGTGAGTTGGTGTAAGCATTTGTCCTGCTACTCCAAAGGCCATAGCTACACCTGCAAGGTTCAGATTACCTGTTCCCATAGCTGCAACAATTGGCATAACAATGGCAACATGACCTTGGGACATACCTGTAAGCAGACCAATAATGAAGGACACACTGGCTATGATTACTGGTACGGGCAGAGGAGAGTTTTGAAAGGCGGTGACAATTTCTGTCAGCACATTAGAAACTGTAAGAATCTGGATAAAGTATAAAATGCAAATAACGTTGATAAACATTTTCCAGTCACAGGCACCAAGGATGATTTCCTTCAGGTTAACAGTGCGTTTAGCCAGCCGCAGAACAAAATAAAGTCCTGCAGTTACCATACCCATAGACATGGAAGCATTGAAGTCAAAGAATACAACCAGGATGAAGGTAAGTACGACGGGAGAAAGAGAAAGAAGCAAATCATAGATGTTTTTTTGCTTTTCTTCATTATCAGGAGCTTTAGCTTGAACTTCTGTAGTTTTGATGGGAGAAATAAGTACTAACCAATTGGCTGCAAAGGCAAGCACTGTGAGCCAGCAAAGATGAGTTATGAATTCGCTGAAGGCAACACCAGCAATGCTGCAGGCCATAATCATACCAGGAATAATAGGACTGGCAAATTCAAAGATATGGCGAAAAGCAAAATTAATGGCTGCCTTATGCTCATTGCTAAGATTCAGACCTTTGCTTGCTTCTTCGACGATTGGTGCGGAAAAGCGTGCACCGCCTAGAGATGGAAGTAAGCCTAAAAAGGCAGGCATTATGGCTAATGTGAACTTGGCACTGGAAAAGGCTCTCTGCAGAGATGCAACCATTCCAGATAAGGCTCCGCTAGTACGCAGCTCGATTTCCAGACACATAACAAAGTAAAGTGCCAAAATAATATCATAGGTACGGGACATGGTAAGGGTTTCACCTAATGCCTGATAAAGTACGCTGAACTGTGGTGTTTTTACGGCCCAGATTAAAAGTCCGCCTGCCAGCATGCAGGGACCAATGGGAATATGACGGCGCATAAGATAAAGAATCAGCACCATGGTAATTATAAGCAGGATAAAAATGTTCATAATATTTGCCTTTCTAAAAAATAATAGTGAATATTATTATAAGGGCTTTCTGCAAAAAAATATAGTGATTTCTTACAGAAGGTTTAGAAGCTTACAGAAAGTGTTGCTTATAATACATTTTAGAAAATAAAATACTGAATGACTGTGCTGAAATTTTTGCTGGTGGGCTTATTGCTTTACCAGCTCTTTTATTTGGTCTATAATAAGCATAGATGATGGATTAATGGAACGGTAAACCTTATGTATGGAGGCGCAGTATGCGTATTAAAAAGTTACATCTGCAGAATTTTCGCTGCTATGAAAGTTTGGATATTGACTTTGAGTCAGGGCTGACTGTAATTGTTGGTGAGAATGGCAAAGGCAAGACTGCCATCTTTGACGCATTGGCGATTGCCATGGAGCCCTATCTGGCAGCCTTCGGCGTTGTGGGTAAACAGATTTCCCAAAAGGATGTAAGGCGTATTCCTATCTATATGGAGGACGGCAAGCACATTAAAAGCATGCAGAGCCTTTATCCTGTAAATATTTCCATGGAAGTTTGTACCTCTGACGGACAAAGTCTTGTAAGTGAGCGTACATTGGGCGAAAACAGCAATGTTATTGAAAACTCAGGCGATTTAGCAGCCTATGGTGCAGAAAAAAATGAGGCCATTGCTGCAGGTGAGCCCGTTGTATTGCCTGTATTGGCTTATTATGGAACATCTCGCATTTGGGTGGATAGTCATCTCAATCTTTATGGCACTAAGGCTTTAGAGGAGCGTGGAGCTGGCTATGAGGAATGTCTGGAGCCTTCGTCTTCCTTTCATACCTTTGGCCGCTGGTTTGAACAGATTACAAAATGTGCCGATAAAAGTGAATATCCTGAGCTTGAGGGGCGTTTCTGCGTGATTAAGGACGCTATTCAGCTGGCTACAAACGCCTGCATGAAAAGCACGGGCCTAAGAGATATTTACTTTAACCATAATCTTGAATGTTTTGTTGTCAGTCACCCTGACACCGGCGAGATGATTGTCAGTGATTTGAGTGATGGCTTCCGCAGCATTATCAGCATGGTTTCAGATTTGGCCTATCGAATGGTAAGGCTTAATCCTCATCTTGATGCGGAAACAGCATTGAAAACACCTGGTGTTGTTCTAATTGATGAAATTGATATGCACTTGCACCCGATTTGGCAGCAGACCATTATGGGAGATCTGCGTTCTGCATTCCCTAAGGTACAGTTTATTATTACTACCCATAGTCCACAGGTATTAAGCAGCGTACGTTCTGAGACTGTACGTGTACTCCGTTGGGGCAAGCATTTTGAGGGCGTTGGCAGAGTAGAGTTTTCTTTGGGCGCTGAAAGCTACCAGCTGCTAAAGAGTATTCAGAATGTTGATCCGCGGCCAAGTACTTTGCCCATTGTCCGCAAGCTTTATCAGTATCTGGGACTTGTAAGCCAGGATAAATGGGATACGGATGAGGCTAAGGCGCTGCGCAAGGAGCTGGATGAATGGGCAAAGGGTAACGAGCCTGCCCTGCTGCGTGCTGATATGGATATCAGAATGCGTGCCTTTCGGAGGAAACGCCCATGAAGCGTGTGTATAAAAGTCCGCAGGAGCCAGAAGCTCTGCGCCGCTACCGTCTTGCTCATCCTGACGAGACCTGGGAGCACTTCCGCAGACGTACAGGTGACGGATACAAGCAAATCAAACGGCAGATACTGCAGGATCAGCATGGATTGTGTGCCTACTGTGAGATAAGCATTAAGCATGCTGAGAACGAGGGAGAGGTTGATGATTTTAGGGTGGAGCATTTTTATCCTAAACGGTCTTCTATGGAGGTTGGCCACAACTACCACCTTGATTGGCGCAATCTTTTGGGCGTATGTCATGGAGGCAGTCAGCCTGATGTTCCTGATTCTGAATGGCGTTATTCTGAGAAAAAATATGACCGCAGCTGTGATGTCCCCAAGGGTGGCAAGCCCATTGCCGATTTGATTTTAAATCCCTTGAAAATTCCTGCAGACAGACGTATTTTTGCCTATAAGGAGCATACTGGTCAGATGCTTGTTGACAGAGCTACCTGCCCCAAGTATTTACGCCGTAAGGCAAAGCGTACTATTAGAGAGCTTAATCTCAACGCACCTCGTCTGATGAGAATGCGTCTGGAGGTTATTCAGACTATGCAGGACACTATTTCTGAATATATGCAGCAAGGCTATGAGCTGGAAGAGGTGTTGGATGTCTTGGCTGATAACTATCTGTTCCCCAACAGTGAAAATCAGTGTCTGCCCTTCTTTTCCGTTATCCGTTGGTACTTAGGTGATGCCGCTGAGATGGCGTTAAAAAAGGAAAAATATCGTTTATAAGCTTTTTATCCTGCTTTAGGTAATCTTAAAGCAGGATTTTTCTTTTTTTAGAAGAATAATTAAAGTGGTTTATATGCCTGGGTCTATTAATTATTTGAGTATAGAAGGAGAATTTTAGAATGGAAGTTACCAATAAGGCTTTTAAGGCTTATGATGTACGCGGCGTTTACCCTGATGAGGTTAATGAAGAGCTGGCGTATCGTGTAGGCCGTACTTTCTCTGCCATGTTCGCTGCTGAGACCGTCGTTGTAGGTCATGATATCCGTTTAAGCGGACGCAGTATTGTAGACGCTTTGACAGAAGGTCTGCGTCATGGTGGCACCAAGGTTTATGATATTGGTCAATGCGGTACAGAAATGATTTACTTTGCTACTGCTCACCTGCGTGCTGATGGCGGTATTATGGTTACTGCTAGTCACAACCCCAAGGAATACAACGGCATGAAGCTTGTTCGTCGTGATTCCCGTCCTATTTCTGCTGATACGGGTCTGAAGGAAATTGGCGAAATGGCTATTGCTGCTAATTTTGTGCATCAGCTTGTTCCTGGCAAGGCAATGGGCACAGTGGAGAAGCTGGATATTATGCCTGATTATATTGAGCATCTGCTGACTTATGTTGATATGGCTGCTCTTAAACCCATGAAGATTGTTGCTAATCCTGGCAATGGCGGTGCAGGTCCTATCTTAAAGGAGCTGGCTAAGCATTTGCCCTTTGAATTTATTACTCTTAATGAAGCTCCTGACGGCACCTTCCCTAATGGTGTTCCTAACCCCTTGCTGCTGCCTAATCGTGAGGCTACTGCCAAGGTGGTACGTGAGCATAAAGCAGATTTGGGTATTGCCTGGGATGGCGATTTTGACCGCTGCTTCTTGTTTGACGAAAATGCAGACTTTATTGAAGGCTACTATATTGTTGGCTTGTTGGCGGAAGTGTTCCTGCAAAAAGAGCCAGGTGCCAAGATTATGTATGATCCCCGCCTGACCTGGAATACAGAGGCTATTTTGGAAAAGGACGGCGGCATACCTGTTCGCTGCAAGAGCGGTCATGCCTTCATGAAGGAGTGCATGCGTGCTAATGGTGTTTTGTACGGCGGCGAAATGTCTGCTCACCATTACTTCCGCGATTTTTCCTACTGCGACAGCGGTATGATTCCCTGGCTGCTTGTTACCGAGCTGATGTGCCGTACTGGCAAGAAGCTTTCCCAGCTGGTTGGTGAGCGTGTGGAAATGTTCCCCTGCAGCGGCGAAATCAACCGCAAGGTAGAGGACTCTGCAGCTGTTTTGGCAGCTTTGGCTGAAAAGTATGCTGATGGCCAGCAGGACCATATGGATGGTTTGAGTGTTGCTTATGATAATTGGCGTTTTAACGTACGCGTATCTAACACTGAGCCTGTAATGCGTCTCAATTTGGAGACTAAGGGCGATGTAAAATTGATGGAAGAAAAAACTAAAGAGCTGTTGGCTCTTATTGGCGGCGAGGAGGCATAAGAATGCAAAAGGTTCGTAAAGCGGTTATTCCTGCAGCTGGTCTTGGTACTCGTTTCTTGCCTGTAACTAAGGCTACCCCCAAGGAAATGCTGCCTATTGTAGATAAACCTACTATTCAATACATTGTTGAGGAAGCTCTTGCTTCCGGCATTGAAGAAATTTTAATTATCACTGGTCGCAGCAAGCGTGCTATTGAGGATCATTTTGACAGAAGCATTGAACTGGAGCTTAATCTTGAAGCCAGTGGTAAAACTGCTGAGCTAGAAATGGTTAAAGAAATTTCCAGTATTCGCATCCACTATACTCGTCAGAAGGAGCCTCGTGGACTTGGCCATGCTATTTTATGCGCCAAGCAGTTTGTTGGCAATGAACCCTTTGCCGTACTTTTAGGTGATGATGTGGTAGATGCTCAGGTTCCTGCCTTAAAGCAGCTCATTAATGTTTATGACAAGACTGGTGCTAGCGTTTTAGGCGTGCAGGAGGTTCCGTTGGAGAAGGTTTCCTCCTATGGTATTGTTACCAGCCAGCCTACTGATGAACTGCGTACCTTTACTGTAAGTGATATGGTGGAAAAGCCTGCTGTTGAGGATGCACCCTCCAGACTTGCGGTATTGGGACGTTATGTAATCACTCCTGAGGTCTTTGATATTCTTGAGCAAACATCTCCCGGACGTGGTAATGAAATTCAGCTTACAGATGCTCTGAAGGTTTTGGCTAAGGAGCAAGCTATGTATGCTTATAATTTTGAAGGTCGCCGTTACGATGTTGGTGACAAACAGGGCTTTTTGGAGGCTACAGTGGAAATGGCGCTGAAGCGTCCTGAACTGCGTGACAAATTCCTTGCTTATCTGAAAGATATTGTGGCCAAGGAAGGTTAATGTAAAAAAATAAAGGTTGTATCCTTAGCTTAGGGATGCAACCTTTTGCTATATATAGCAGAATATTGTTGAAAACTTTACAGTTTTTGCGTAATAATTCTATTCAATAAATTATTTTCCTAAATTGCAATTAGAAGTTGCACACTTTTTGAAAATTAAGCTGCGTAAATTTTATCGAGTTCATTCTCGAATAGATCATCCGGCGTTTTGTAGCCTAGAATTCTTCTAGGTAATAAGTTACACCAATCTGCTGTAAACAGAATATCATCAGAAGTATATTTATCTATCCTCTTACCTTTAGGAACCAGTCTTCTTAAAAGACCATTATGGCGCTCGTTTGAGCCTCTTTCCCAAGAACTGTAGGGATGAGCAAAGTATACTTTTGTAGTTGTGTTATTTTCAAGCTCTGCGAGTTCAGCAAATTCACTGCCGTTGTCGCTGGTTATTGTTTTGAATATCTGGCTGAACTTATCACCATAATACTTCTGCAAAGATTGCATTGCTGCACTAATTGCAGATGCAGTTTTTCCGTCAATCTTAATAGCTATGTACTTGCGTGTAAGGCGTTCTACAATAGTCAACACCACTTTGTCACTCTTGCTTTTACTGCCTATTACGGTATCTATCTCCCAGTGACCAAACTCGTTACGGCCTGCTATTTCATCTGGTCGTTCATCTATGCTACGGCCAAGATGCTTTAGGTTTTCTTTAACATTACGACGACGTTTGCGTCTACGGACTTTTAGCGGAAGGTCGATATTACGCACTGCAAGAAGCATAGAGTCAACATAGTTGTACAGTGTTTTGACACACACCATCTCATAGGCTGAAAACAATCTGTTTTCTTTGGCAAATCCATGACAGGCACCTAAAGACCAACCTTTTTCAAGAACCATCTCAACAACCCAGGAAACAAACTTACTGGACAGAAACCTTCTGGATTTCTTGATACTGTTAGCATGACTTTGTTCATATGCATTTTGTGCACGTCTTGCACCATATCTGCCCGTATTATGATGAGCACCACGCTTCAATTCGTTACGGATAGTATTGGGAGAACAATTGAAATGTCTAGCTAACTGACGGAGAGAATAACGCACAGATTTATTGGATAACATACCTTGTAGTTCTCTGCGGTCACCGTAAGAAAAATGTTTACCTTTTATGTGTTTTGTGGTATCTTGAGTGTAGTCCATTGTGATTACCTCCCTGTTGGTTATTGTGTAGCAGCTTAATCTTAACACGAAGAGGTCACAATGGACTATTTTTATTCTGTTTTCAAGGT
>URGS01000047.1 GCA_900547415.1 uncultured Phascolarctobacterium sp.
GGGTAACAAGTAAAAGATAATCGCGCGTGGCAGACCGAGGAACGCCTTTTAGGCGGTAAATGACAAACCACCGGCTACGCCGGTGGTTTTGATTTTACGAAAAATTAACAACAATAGTCTTGATTTAGGTATATGATATATACTGTAGAGATATAAATTTTTGAAGCTAGAGGTGCTACCAATGATTATATGTGTAGAAGATGAACAAAATATTTGTGAGCTTGAAGTATATACGTTAGAGTCTGTTGGCTTTGAGACCATTGGTGTAGGCAGTGGCCGAGAGCTGTATAATGAGCTGGAGCGTTTATGTGAGGGACATAGACTACCAGAGCTAATCTTGCTGGATATTATGCTGCCTGATGAGGATGGGCTGAGCATTTTACGTCGTTTACGCAGCGATGTACGTTTTTCTGCCATTCCTGTGATTATGGCTACTGCAAAGGGAGCTGAATTCGATAAAGTTAAAGGACTGGATTGCGGTGCTGATGACTATATTGTTAAGCCCTTTGGTATGTTGGAGCTGGTAGCACGTATTAAAGCAGTTCTTAGACGCTGCAATAAGCAGGATGATGCTGACAGCCAGGATTCTGTACTGATTGGCAATGTAGAGATAAACTCTACTAAGCATATGGTTAAAATTGATGGTAAGGAAATTGTTCTTACCCTCAAGGAGTTTGAGCTGTTGAAAAAGCTTGCTCTTAATCCTGGAATCGTCTTTACTAGGGATAAGCTTTTGAATGATATTTGGGGCTATGAGTTTTACGGTGAAACACGTACCATAGATGTACATATTCGTACTCTGCGTCAAAAGCTAGGTGATGTTGGTGAAATGGTAGAAACAATTCGTGGTGTAGGCTATCGTTGGGCAGGTAAATAATGAGAAGTAAACTATTCTACAGTTTGTTTTTACTAACAATTATTGCGGTATCTCTCACTATGGGGCTGTTGCTTTTTGCAAGCTATCGACAGGTTACTGCAGAAAATACTCGTAGCTTGAAGAATACAGCTTATCTTGTAAAAGATATTTGTCAGAATTTGGATTACAACAATCTGGCTAAGCTTAATATTAAAGACCGTTTGACTATAATGGCACCAGACGGAACTGTTTTGTACGATAACTATGTAGACGTAGGTAAACTGGACAACCATTTGCAGAGAGAGGAAATTCAGCAGGCCTTAAACAGCGGTGAAGGCATCTCCTATAGATTATCTGATACTCTCAGTAAGGAGGTAATCTATTACGCTATTTCTCTGCCACAGGGAAATGTTATGCGTATCGCGAGGGCTAACGATACAGTATTTCAACAGTTTATAGGGATAGTGCATTATTGTGCAGTAATTTTTCTTTTGATTACAGCTGGTGCCTTTTTTGCAGCACGTTTTCTTACTAGTAAGGTTATTATTCCCTATAAACGTAAAAAGCAGGAACTCAAAACTATTACTAACAATATGGATGAGGGCTTAGTAGTTCTTGACAGTAATCGTGAAATTCTTTCCATTAATAAAAGTGCAATTCGATTTTTTAGTGGCAGCAAGGAGGACTATGTTGGTCAAAGTATTGATGTTCTTCCCTTTGCTAAAGAACTTGAGCCTATGTTGCAAACACTTTCAGCCAATGAAAAAGGTGCATTGACATTAGATAAGGGAAGCAGTACTTATCAGATTAATGGTAGCCGTACAAGTGAACAGGGGTTAGTGCTGCTCATAATGGATGTAACTGAAAAAATTGCTTCGGAAAAGCTGCGTCGTGAGTTTTCTGCTAACGTATCCCATGAGCTAAAAACGCCGCTGCAGTCCATCTTAGGTTATTCGGAAATTATGATTAATGGTATGGTAAAAGAGGCGGATAGGCCTCGCTTTTTGCAGAAGATTTATGGTGAAGCGAAAAATCTTCTGCAAATGATAGACGATATTATCAGACTGTCACGTCTTGATGAGCAGCCGGCTGGGGCAATTGTGCCTATGGATTTGCTCCCAGTTTTAGAACGTGCCTTTAAACGCTTGGAGCCTAAAGCAGAACGCCAGAATATTACTCTTGCTCTTCATACTGAACTGAAAACAGTTCCTATGCAGGGTATACCCCAGCTTTTGGAAGAAATTTTTGCGAATCTTATTGACAACGGAATCAAGTACAACAAACCTAATGGCAGTGTGTCTGTTTTCTTAGAAGAGAAGGAGAAAAACTGGGTTGTACGTGTTCAGGACACAGGTATTGGCATTGCTGCTGAAGAAAAAGATCGCATTTTTGAGCGTTTCTACAGGGTTGATAAAAGCCGTAATAAAGGCGTAGAAGGTACAGGCTTAGGTCTTTCCATAGTTAAGCATGGTGTAATGCTTCATAAGGGACGAATTAATGTGAATAGTAGGTTGGGTGAGGGGACGGAGGTTGTGGTGAAGCTTCCTAAAGAGAGGCAAAACGTGTGATAAGCACCGTTATCGTTGCGTTCACATCATTGATCCTTGTCTTTCGGCACTTCTGATGCGTTTTGAATGTGGCGTATAAAACACCATTATTCTGCGTCACGATTCATAAACTGAAAAATAAGCTTAAATGATAAAACGGATGATTCTCTATGGTACTGGGAATCATCCATTTTTTTGTATATTTCTGACAATTTTTATTTTTTGTAACTCTTGTAGCAGAAATTAGGCAAAAAGTGTTGTAATTACTAAATATATTTACAAAACATTGACTTAATATTATCAAATGTTATAATAATGTCAATTTATTCTGAAAGGTGTTGTTTGTTTTGAGTAATTCATATACTGTTTATTTGCCTAATTATAGCGTTGGTCCCGATTGCTACAAAGCGATTCCTGAAATTGTAGCTAGATATGGTAAAAAAGCTGTGCTTATTGGCGGCAAGACCGCTCTTTCTAAGGCGCAGGATGAGATTTTAGCAGCTATAAACGGAGTTTTGGAGATTACAGGTGTAGTTTGGTATGGCGGCAATGCAACATATGAAAATGTAGAAATGCTGATGAATAATAAAGCTGTTCAAGATGCTGATATGGTTTTTGCTGTTGGCGGCGGTCGTGCTGTAGATACCTGCAAAACTATGTCTGCTAAGATGGATAAGCCTGTTTTTGCTTTCCCCACCATTGCCTCCAACTGTGCAGCCTGCACAGCTATCAGCGTAATGTACAAACAAGATGGCAGCTTGGCAGATTATTTTTATCCGCCTCATTGTGCAGAGCATACATTTATTAATACTAAAATTATTGCGGAAGCTCCTGAAAAGCTGCTTTGGGCAGGTATTGGTGATGCTTTGTCCAAGGAGTATGAAGTGCTTCTTTCTTCAAGAGCAGATAAGCTGACTCATACTCCGTTGCTGGGCAAATATTTAAGCTGTGCCTGCACATCACCCTTGCTTGAATATGGCAAGCAGGCACTGGCAGATTGTCAGGCAAAGGTTCCATCGGAGGCAATTCAGGAAATTGCTCTTGATATTATTATCAGTACAGGTATTGTATCCAATCTGACAGTAAGCAATAAATACTATTATAATTCTTCTTTAGCACATTGTTTCTATAACGCTTATACAGCATTGCCTCAGGCAGAGCGTCATCTTCATGGTGAGGTGGTTTCCTTTGGCGTTCTGGTGCTGTTAACTTGTGATGAGCAATTTGCAGAGCGTGAAAAACTGGCTAAGTTCAGCAAGGAGCTGGGATTGCCTGTAACTTTAGCTGAGATGGAGATAACAGAGGCTGATGTTGAAACAATCCTTGACCGCGCTCCTGCTATAAATGAATGGAAAAAGACTCCTTATCATATGACCAGAGAAAAATTCAAAAAAGCCATTCTTGATATGGATGCTTATGGTAAAAGCTTATAATAGCATTTCGGGCTAGGCTTGGATAGTTGATATTATCAGGAATGTAATGCAGAATATTAAACCCTTGTATAGTTACCTTGTTTTTATAAGATAGCTATACAGGGGTTTTAAATTTTTAAGGCGTAGAGACGCTGCTGCGGTGTGTATGATTAAGTAATGGGCTGATAAATACTGTTTTTGAAAGATACTTGTATAAATAAATGCGTTATTGGCAATTGAATGGTATAATTTAGATAGGTCTTTTTTCATAAACAGTATTTGAGAAAGTGGATTTTTTTCTATCAAAAAAAGCAGGAAAATTTAACTGGATGTAGAATAGGAAATAGGATATAGTATGTGTATAGGGAGGTTATGAAATTGACAGAGAATAAATTTAAACGTGTTGTTTTGAAATTAAGTGGTGAGGCTATGGCCGGTGAAAAAGGTTTTGGTATTGATCCTGAGGTCGTATACTCCTTTGCTAAACAAATTAAAGATGTTGTAGAGACCGGTGTTGAGGTAGCTATCGTTAATGGTGGTGGCAACTTCTGGCGTGGCTTAAGCGGCAGCAATAAGGGTATGGATCGTGCTACTGCTGACTACATGGGTATGCTGGCAACTGTAATTAACTCCCTTGCTTTGCAGGATGCTTTGGAAAATCTTGGCGTTCCTACTCGTGTCCAAACTGCTATTGAAATGCGTCAGATTGCTGAGCCCTATATTCGTCGTAGAGCAATCCGTCATATGGAAAAGGCTAGAGTTGTAATTTTTGCTGCTGGTACTGGCAATCCTTACTTCTCCACTGATACAACTGCTGCTCTGCGTGCTGCAGAAATTGAAGCAGACGCTATCCTGATGGCCAAAAAAGGCGTTGACGGCGTATATGACAGCGATCCTGCTAAAAATCCTGATGCTAAGAAGTTTGATGAACTGGCTTACATCGAAGTTATCCAACGTCAGCTGAGTGTAATGGACTCTACTGCAATCAGTCTGTGCATGGATAATAATATTCCTATTGTAGTATTCAATATTGATGAACCGGGTAACATTCTCCGTGCTGCTGCCGGCGAAAAGATTGGTACCCTGGTAGGAGGTATGAAATAATGGCAACTGTTCAAGAAATTATCACCACCATGGAAGGTAAAATGCAAAAATCTGTTGACGCTCTGCGTGTGGATTTGGCTAGTGTTCGCGCTGGTCGTGCTACTCCGGCTCTGCTGGACAAGGTTATGGTAGACTACTATGGTACTCCCACCCCTGTTAACCAAGTAGCTAGCGTAAATGTTCCTGAGCCCCGTATGATCGTTATCCAACCGTGGGAGAAGCCTTTGCTGAAAGCAATTGAAAAGGCTATCCAAATGTCTGATTTGGGCCTGAACCCCAATAGCGACGGCGTATGCATTCGTCTGAATCTGCCGCAGCTGACCGAAGAACGTCGTAAAGATTTGGTTAAGGTAGTTCATAAAAAAGCGGAAGAATACCGTGTGGTATGCCGCAACCTGCGCCGTGACGCTAATGATGCTATTAAAAAAGCAGAAAAAGCTAAAGAAGTTACTGAAGACGAGTCCAAAAAGGGCGTAGAGCAGGTACAAAAGATTATTGACAAGGTAATGAAAGAAATCGACGTTGTAGCTGCTAATAAAGAAAAAGAAGTAATGGAAGTATAATGACTGCTCCAAATGTATTAGCACTGCCTTTGGCTGAGGCTATAAGGCGCTTGGAAGCTGCAGGCTATTCCTATGAGGTGGAGGTGCTTTTGCCTCCTCGAGATAGTGAGGAGAGTTTTGTAGGACAAGATGTGCGTAAGTATGTAGTTAGACAGCGTAACCTGTCTGATGATAAATTAGTTCTTACCGTTGTGTATAGGCAGTGAAAGGAGGTGCTTCGAATGGCATTGAAAATTGATAAAGAAACCTGCGTTGGATGCGGTACCTGTGCTGCAACCTGCCCCGTAGGCGCTATTTCTGAAGTTGACGGCAAATACGAAATCGGTGAAGATTGCGTAGAATGCGGCGCTTGCGCAGCTAGCTGCCCGGTTGGCGCTATTGAATAATAGTCAAACCTTTTAGTAAGAATTTTGAAAGGCGGCCTCCATTATTGGAGGCCTGCCTATATTTTTATTTTTGAGTTCTTGTCAATTTCTGTAAATTTTATGGAAAAATAACTTGCGAAAGGCTGGAATATCATGTTTAAAGGCCTGTTTCAAACAAGAAGTAAAGCAAAAAATACTGTAGAAGTAGATACTACCGGTTTAGATATGAATAATATCCCTCAGCATATTGCCATTATTATGGATGGCAACGGCCGTTGGGCCAAAGCTCAGGGAAAGGTACGCACCTTTGGCCATCAGGCTGGTGCAGAAACTTTGAAAACAATTGTCAGAGCTGCTGATAAGCTGGGCGTTAAGGTTATTAGTGCCTATGCTTTTTCTACAGAAAATTGGAAGCGCCCCGTAACAGAGGTTAATTTTATTATGGAGCTGCTCAGCCGTTATCTGACTAATGAGATAGAAGAATTTAATGAAAATAATGTGCAGGTTCGTTTTATTGGTTCTCGTGATGGTTTGCCGGACATTGTCAGAGAAAAAATGGATCATGCTATTGAGGAAACTCGCAACAACACAGGCATCATTCTTAACCTGGCCATTAACTATGGTGGTCAAGCTGAAATTCTGCACGCAGTAAAGACTATTGCTGCTGAGGCTGCGGCAGGTACTTTAGCTGTTGAGGAAATTGATAATAAGGTGGTAGAGGAGCATTTGTATACCTCCGGTTTGCCTGCTCCAGATTTGCTTATCCGTCCTGGCGGAGATTTGCGTATCAGCAATTTCCTTTTGTGGCAGATTGCTTATGCAGAAATTTGGACCACCAAAACCTTTTGGCCAGACTTTACTCCTGACCATTTGGTGGATGCCATTTTAGCTTATCAAGGACGAGA
>URGS01000048.1 GCA_900547415.1 uncultured Phascolarctobacterium sp.
GACCTACCGATGCCTGGTTTGTAGGATATACCCCTTACTACACCGCTGCTACCTGGACCGGGTACGACAACAATGTTGACCTAAACAACGCTGAGGACGGTGTCTCCAAGACCTTATGGCGTAAAGTTATGAAGCGTGTTCATGAGGATCTGCCTAACACCCAGTTCCCGGTTCCCTCCGGTATTGTACAGGTAGCGGTATGCTCCCAGTCCGGCAAGCTCCCGATTCCCGGTCTCTGCGATGGCTGTGTATATACAGAGTATTTTGCTGAGGGTACGGAACCAACGGAAAGCTGCGATGTACACTATCAGGGCGAGATCTGTGCTTACGACGGATTACCCGCAAGCCCTGACTGCCCATTCAAGTACACCGGTGTTGCCACCATGCCTCTGGTAGAAGATCCTGCATTACAGCAGGGCTCCACTGTCATCATCAACAATCCGGATGGCACGCAGACTGTCAGCACACCGAACACCAGAAGTCAGTGTCAGCATGATGCAACCTTCTTTGCCAATCCGGACTACGAATCTGTGATCAACCAGCAACAGGCCGAGATCAATGCCCGTAATGCTGCAGCGCAGCCGCAGACAGAAGAATAATATGTGAACCATAGAATACCATAGAAATAACAATACCAGCCCCTGTACCACTGCTCCACGCAGCTACAGGGGCTGGTTATTTTTTGCATAAAAAAATCACTCTACCTTATGATAGAGTGATTAATTTTTTAGCGCATGTTAATGAATTGCAGGTCTACGCCGAAGTCGCCAGCCTTGAGCATTTGGATAACTGCTTGCAGGTCATCCTTTTTAGCGCCGGATACACGAACCTGGTCGTCTTGGATTTGTGCAGTAACCTTCAGCTTGGTAGCTTTGATAGCTGCAGTGATTTTTTTGCCATTTTCCTTGGAAATACCTTGTTTAATGGTGATTTGTTGACGAACGGTAGCCTTAGAAGCAGGCTCAACCTTGCCCAGCTCCAGGCAGCGCAGAGGAATACCGCGTTTAGCCATTTTTTGGCGCAGCATATCAACCATTGCGCCCAGCTTGTATTCGTCTTCAGCAGCGATTTTGATTTCGCCGTCGCCTAATTCGATGGAAGCGCTGCTGCCGCGGAAATCGTAGCGTTGGTCAATTTCCTTTTTTACTTGGTTAACAGCGTTATCCATTTCCTGCATATCAACTTGAGAAACAACGTCAAAAGAACTATCTTTAGCCATGTCATACCTCCGTATATAAATTAAATTATTTTCGTCTACTATTGTAACATATATTGCATATTAATAACAATCTTTAATTTTGCGCCTCATGCTCTGCCTGAGCGCCGTTGTTCTTCTTCATGTACGCATGCTCCTCTGCCAGCTCCTGCAGCAGCTTAGCACCACTCCAACCCACGTTATGGGGTGTGAGCATAGCCTTAAGCTCAATGCGCTGCAGCTTGCTTCTTTTAATAGCAAAAAGCAGCTTGTCCAGGGTCTGACGGTCAATACCGCACAGGAAAATCATTTCCTCACGACAATCATCGCCAGTAAATTTTTCCTCCACAGGCTCAATACCTTCAATACCTAAAAATGCGCCCACAGGCTGCAGCAAAGCCTCACGTGCCACAGGCTTCAGCTGAATTTTCAGCATCATACAGATAAGGCGCAGGGATTGCAGTCTATCCTGCTTAAAGTTATACGCCAAAATCACTTTATTCATAAAAACCTCCAAAGCTATAGTCTCTGCATTGACTATAGCTGATTTTTTTCTTATTGTCAAAGGAAAATAGCTATTGTTTACTATTATGTCATAAAAAATAACCCTATGGTCATCCATAGGGCTTTTTTGTCAGTTTATGGGATTAGGGCTGCAGCTCGTTTTTAACTACATAGAGCACCCATTCTGCAATATTTGTAGAATGGTCTGCGATACGCTCAACATACTTGGCAATCATCAGATAGTCCACATATTGGGGGACGTGCTGCGGATTACGCTGCATCAGCTCTGTCAGCTCCTGACGCAGTTCATGGAACAGCTTATCCACTTTGTCATCTGTTGCAATAACACGCTGTGCCAGCTCTACGTCGTTTTCGCTAATGGCTGTAATACTGTCGTACACCATGCTGCGCATTACCTCCAGCATTTCCTTGAAGCTTTCGGGCATGGGCACAAACTCACGCTCCAGCAGGCGCAGTGTGTATTGGGAAATATCGCTGCAATGGTCAGCAATACGCTCCAAATCGCCAACAAGCTTTAAGCAGCTGGCAATTTCACGCCAGTCAGTAGCGACGGGAGTTTGAGTCAGCACCAAATCAAAGCAGGTACGCTCAATTTCCAACTCCTTGTTGTCGAAAATATCGTCATCAGCAATAATCTTTTGGGCTATGTCGGGGTTTCTGTCCTGCAGGTTTACGATAACCTGGTCCAAGGTATCCTCTAAATTAACGCCCATAATGCGTACATTATTCAGCAATCTGTTTAATTCTTCAACATATTTTGTTCTAGTCATTTTCTGCTCCTTTAATCAACCAAAACGGCCGGTAATATATTCCTCAGTTTTACGATTTTTAGGATTGCCAAAAATCTCTCTGGTTCTGTCAAACTCAATCAGGTCGCCTAGCAGGAAGAAGCCGGTTTTGTCAGAAATACGTGCTGCCTGCTGCATATTGTGGGTAACAATAACAATGGTATAATTGCGCTTCAGCTCAAGAGCCAGGTCTTCAATCTTCAGGGTACTGATGGGGTCAAGAGCAGAGGTAGGCTCGTCCATCAAAAGTACTTCAGGCTCAACTGCCAAGGCTCTGGCGATGCATAAGCGCTGCTGCTGACCACCAGAAAAGCCCAGTGCGCTCTTATTGAGTCTGTCCTTACATTCGTCCCAAATTGCCGCCTGACGCAAGGATTTTTCTACAATATCGTCCAGCTTGCTTTTAGAGTGAATGCCGTGGGTACGTGGACCAAAGGCAATGTTATCATACACGCTCATAGGGAAGGGATTGGGCTTTTGGAATACCATACCTACACGCTTACGCAGAGTGTTAACATCAGGGTCATCAAAAATATTCTTGCCATCCAAAAGCGCACGGCCTTCAATACGGCAGCCCTCAACAAGGTCGTTCATACGGTTCAGGCTTTTTAAAAGAGTGGATTTACCGCAGCCGGAAGGTCCGATAAAAGCGGTGATTTCTTTTTCCTTAATATTCATATTAATACCATGGAGAGCATGAAAATCTCCATAGTAAAGGTGCAGATTATCTATAACAATTTTATCCTGTAATGTTTGCATCTTAATTTCCTTTCATGAGTCTGCGAGCCAGACGGGAGCTGAGCCAGTTAATGGCAATAACGATTACAACCAGAACTACTGCAGTTGCATAGGCCTGTTTCATATATAAACCTTCGCTGGCCAGTACATACATATGCACCGCCAAGGTACGTCCGGAGGAGAAAACATTTTCCGGCAAGGCAGCAACTGTTCCTGCTGTATAAATGAGGGCTGCAGTTTCGCCGACAATACGTCCTATGGACAGGATAATACCTGCCAGAATACCAGGGATTGCAGATGGCAGTACAATGGTAAAGACGGTACGCAGCTTGCCTGCGCCAAGGCCGTAGGCACCCTCTCTGTAGCTGTCAGGAACAGATTTCAGTGCTTCCTCAGTAGTACGCATAATCAGCGGCAAAATCATAATTGCTACTGTGCAGGCACCTGCTAAAAGGCTGTAGCCAAGCTTTAGGTAGATTACGAAGAACAGCATACCGAAAAGGCCATATACAATGGAAGGAATACCGCTCAGGGTATCTGCTGTTACACGTACTGCGCTTACTAGCTTATTGCCGCGCTGGGCGTATTCTACCAGGTAGATAGCCGCAAAAACACCTAAGGGAGTTGCCAAAAACAGGGCCAAAAGCACCATAATAATGGTATCCAAAAGAGCTGGGAACAGTGATACGTTCTGAGTATTATATTCCATGGCGAACAAATCCATATTAATATTAGGCAGGCCCTGTCCTAAAATATACACAAGCAGGAACGCCAGTGAAAGGAAGGTCAGTCCTGCTGCCACCCACACACAAATCAGCAGGACAATGGACAGCGGATCGCGTCCGTAGCGATATAAAGCCTTGGATAAATTCATTGCTGCACCACCTTACCCTTTAACAAAGAAAAGCTCAGATTAATAATCAAAATGAAGATGAACAGTACTACTGCAGTAGCAATCAGCGCATCTCTGTGCAGATCAGCTGCATAGCCCATTTCAATAACAATGTTGGTAGTCATAGTACGCACGCCCTCCAACAAGCCTTGGGGCATACGAGCCTGGTTGCCAGCTACCATGATTACCGCCATGGTTTCGCCAATTGCACGGCCAATGCCTAAGACAGTAGCTGCCATAATACCGGACTTGGCTGCAGGCACTACAGTAAAGAATACGCTGCGGACATGGCCTGCACCAAGAGCAAGAGCGCCTTCGTAGTAGCCGTCAGGAACAGCTCGCAGCGCTGCCTCTGCTACGCTGATCAGTGTAGGCAGAATCATCAGGCCCAAAAGCAGGGACGCTGTCAGCATGCTGCTGCCAGTACCGCCAAAGGTATCACGGATAAAGGGTACCATAACCACTAAGCCAAAGAAGCCGTAAATTACAGAGGGAATACCTGCTAAAAGCTCTACTGCAGGCTTCAAAACCTTGTAAATATTGTCAGAACAGAAGCGTGCCATAAAGATTGCTGTCAAAAGACCTACAGGTACGCCTACAATAATCGCACCTATGGTTACATAGATACTGCCCAAGATCATAGGGAGAATACCATATATATCGTTGTTAGGACGCCATTTAGTGCCTAGCAGGAAGTCAGTTGTACCAATTTTACCAATGGTAGGAATGCCGTTGGCAAAGAGGAACACGCAAATCATTACTACAAGAGCAATGGTAGCACAGGCTGCTCCTAAAAAGACAAAGCGCATAAATTTTTCTTTATTCATTGAAGTATACCTTTTTACACATAAGGAGAAAAGAGCCCACGGCAAGCCGCTGCCATGAGCTCATTCTCTAATATAATGGCTAAGTTATATTTGTATTTTTATTTTGCCAGTTTGGACCAGTCAGTGGTTTTACCCATGAAGATGTCAGCTACTTGAGCTTTGGTCATGTTGTCAACCTTGTTGTCCTTGTTTACAACTACTGCAATACCGTCGGTAGCGATTACGGTTGCTTTAACACCTGCATCCAGCTCACTCTTTTTCAGCTCACGAGAAGCCATACCGATTTGGCAGATGCCGCTGATTGCGGATTTTACGCCAGTGGTGGAGTCGCTTTGCTGTACTTCGATGTTAACATCAGGATTGTGTTTTTTGTAAGCTTCTTTCAGTTTTTCCATTGCAGGAGTTACGGAAGAAGAACCAGCCACAACAATCTTGCCGGATTTTTTGTTAGCTTTGTAGACGTCAGTGGTGTCGCTGCCGATGTAGCCAGCTTTAGAAACAACCTCTTGACCCTCTTTAGACATGATGAAGTTGATGAAATCCTGGGTGGTATCGCTCACTTCACCTTTAGTTACGATGTTGAAAGGACGGGAGATTTTGTAAGCACCGCTCTTTACATTAGCAGCAGTTGCTTCAGCGCCGTCAATCTTGAGGCCCTTAACGGTATCGTTCAGGGAACCTAAGGAAATATAGCCAATTGCATTTTTATTACCAGCAACGGTAGTCATCATTACAGCAGTGCTGTTGGTGATGGATGCGTTTTCAGTGGTCATATCAACCTTTTTGCCATCTTTCTTTTGTTCAATGCCAAACAGTTCAATAAAAGCACCACGGGTACCGGAACCATCTTCACGGGAAACTACTACAATTTTGCCGCCGTCTGCGGAAGTTTCAGCTTTTTTCTCATTACCGCCACAGCCTACTACACTCATCATCACTGCTGCAGCCAAACCTAAAGTCACAATCTTATTGAATTTCATCTTAATTTTGCCTCCTTAACAACCATCTCTGTGGTCTATGGCCTTAAGTATAGTACTGCTTTGTTAAGGAAGTATTATGGTAATGTTAAGTGCATGTAAAATAGAAAAAAATAGGCTCTTTAACTAATCCCGAAATCTAGTTTTCACTAGACCACAAGATTAGTTAAAAAGCCATTTATTATCGCATTTACACGCAAAGATTAGAAAACAAAAAAGACTTCCTACATCATAGGAAGTCACATCTTTTTATTTGGTGGCGGCGCACGGATTCGAACCGCGGACACTGCGGGTATGAACCG
>URGS01000049.1 GCA_900547415.1 uncultured Phascolarctobacterium sp.
GGGCACCTCCCCTTTCAGGGGAGGCGTTGCTCGGTTTTCCTCCACAGGGCTCCCTCCGCAGAGGGAGCTGTCAGAGGTTCACTATTCCGCTTGCGGAATAGTGAAGTCGCTTTAGCGACCGGTGTATTCAATCTGAGATTGAATACACCGCCTTTCCGATAGGCTGACTGAGGATAAGCCCCTCAAATCAGACTTCATACCAGTTGCGTTTATCCCTTCCTCGCCTCCTTCCGCAGCGCGGATGGTGGAGGATATTCCTTCACGCAAAACGAGGGTGCAGCCGCCGTTTCCCTTCGGCGTTCGCACCCTCGTTTTCATATTTCTTTCTTACGCCGCTTCCGCGTCGCTATTTTTCTTTTCCAGCTTTTCCTGCTCCTTACGAGCTTTTTCCGCTTTTTCTGCTCTTTCTTCACGCAGCTTGCGCTCCTGCTTCAGTCTGCGCTCTATATCCTTTTTGGAAAGCTTTTTTTCTTCCTTCTTAGGATCAATAAGCTTACCCACCTTAGGTTTGTCTTCACTAATCTCAATACCTTTGCTTACAGGAATAGTCTGAACACGAACAGGCGGTTCCTCCTTTGCCAGCACGGGAGATATATTTGCAAATAAATATCCTGCTGCTAAAACTGCAGCGGTCACAGACTTGTAGCCCATATCTTATACTCCTTGAAAAAATACTTTCATAGCCTCAATTTTACCAATTTTCACACAAAGTGTAAAGTTAACTAGGCATAAGTTTCACATATTTCACAGAAAAAGTGCATAATATTACAGGAAAATCATTTCATATATTTCACAAAACCGTTATAATGTATGTAGTACAATAAATTGTGAAGACTGCCTTAAAGCAGTACCGACACAATAACAAAGCTACTGTTATATACCAAGGAGGTAAGACTAATGACAGCAAAATTTCATTACATCAATCATGCATGCTTCGTAGTAGCCAAGAATAATTCCGCTATTATTTTTGACCCCTTCTTAGACGGAAACCCTGAAGGCTTAAAACCTGAGGATATTAAGGTTGATTATATTTTTGTCAGCCACGGACATTTTGACCATTTAGGCAGTGCCTTTGAAATTGCCAAAGCTAACGATGCAACTATCATCTCCACCGCTGAAATAGCTGCTCTGGCTGAACAAGCAGGCTGCAAAGCTCATGGCATGCACCTTGGCGGAACCTATAAATTCCCCTTCGGTAAGGTACGTGTTACTATGGCATTCCACGGCAGTGGCGTAGCTGGTGGCCATGCCTGTGGTTTCGTAGTTGATTTTTATGGCACCAAGCTTTATTTTGCAGGTGACACTGCACTCTTCAGCGATATGCAGCTTCTGCCTGAGCTTGACAAATTTGATTATGCAGTACTTCCCATTGGCGGCAACTTTACCATGGACCCTGACGATGCTGCCTTGGCTGCAAAATTCCTGAAGCCTAAATATGTAATCCCTGTTCATTACAATACCTGGCCGCCAATCGAACAGGACGTTTACGCATACAAGGCTTATGTAGAAGAAACAACTCCCACCAAAGTATTGGTTGTAGACCCTGGTCAAACCATCGAAATTGAATAATGCTCATTTATATTGACTGTTAAAAAGAACAATATAATTGCTATTGACTAAAAAGCCATGTGCTCCATCTAAATGGCTGGAGCACACGGCTTATATATTTATGATGAATTACTGATAGGAGAGAAAATATTGGAAAAGCTGACAGAACAAGACATTACCTTTGTACGAGAAAAGGCTGATTTATACTTTATGCAGCAGGGACTGAGCTGTGGTCTGACCATGCTCCACTCTCTTAGCGATTACTATAACCACCCCATGAGCCCACAGGTATACGCTGCTATGAACGGTGTCATTGAAAACCGCGACAGACGCGAGCAATGCGGACTTTATAAGGGAGCTTTGATGTTTATTGCTATCCTAGGTACCTACTACGGTTGGGACCGTCCTCGCATCAACGCAGTTACCATCGACTTCGCCGAAAAACTAGAAGCATATCTTGGCTCATTAAAATGCTACGAACTCCGCGGCGGCAAATTCCAAGATGGTGAGCCTCACGACAAATGTGCTCCGCTCACTATTAAAGCAATTAGCTTTACTCTTGAATATCTGAAAAACATTAAATTCTAATTTAAAATGACATCATTATGGTGATTTTACTCAAAAACACCGCTTTTAATACAGAAAGTCTGGTTCCAGGATTTAGGAACCAGACTTTTTATCTTTATATCTTTAAGAATTTACGCCAGGAAGCGTTTTTATTAGCATCACAGCAGCTGCAATGATTACACTGACGCGGTGCCTGTTCACCAAAATATTCCATAAGATAGCGACGCAAACAGCTGCCTGTATAGCAATAGTTAAGCATCTTTTCAAGAAGCAGAAGTTCCTTATCCTTAACGGTTAAGTCAGGTTGATCGTGACCAATAAGATATGCATTTACAGCCATATCGCTTTTATCGTAAAGAAGCAGACACTCAGATTCCAAACCGTCGCGTCCCGCACGACCTGCCTCCTGATAATAGCTTTCCAAATCCTTAGGCATATTATAATGAAGCACAAAACGTACGTCAGGCTTATCAATACCCATACCAAAGGCGTTTGTCGCCACAATAATAGGTACTCTGCCAGAAACAAAGTGATTTTGGTTCTCACGTCTTTCTTCTGGCGTCAAGCCTGCATGATAGCGCAGTGCATTATATCCCTGCTTAACCAACAGCTGAGTCACACTCTCAACCTTAGCACGAGTTGAACAGTAAATAATACCACACTGTCCTTCATGCTTTTTAAGAAACTCCAATGTTGAACGATTTTTATCGTCCGTACGCTTAACACCGAAATAAAGATTGGGACGGTCAAAGCCTGTTACAACTATCTTGGCATCTGGAATTTCAAGTCTATTTAAAATATCCTGACGCACCTCGCTGGTTGCTGTTGCCGTAAAGGCTGCTATAAGCGGTTTTTTAGGCAGTTGATTAATAAAGTCATGGATATTGTAATAGTCCTTGCGAAAGCTGCGTCCCCATTGAGATACGCAGTGAGCCTCATCCACAGCAACCATTGTAACATTAGCACGCTTGGCAAAAGCGCAGAACTGCTGATTAGCTAAGCGCTCAGGTGCTACATACAAAAATTTACAGCGACCATTTAATGTATCATGAAGAATTTTTCCGTACTCATTAGTAGAAAGGCTGCTTTCCAGATACGCTGCAGGAATTTCTCTTTTACGCAATGCCTCTGCTTGATCCTTCATCAAAGAAATCAATGGGGAAATGACGAGGGTAACACCTGGAAGCAGCAATGACGGAAGCTGAAAGCAAACACTCTTACCTGCGCCAGTAGGCAGCACTGCAAGTACAGGGCGACCGTACAAAATCTCGCTGATAATTTCTTCCTGACCTTGTCGAAAGCTATCATAACCATAAAAATATTTTAACGCTTTATGCAAATACTCACTGGAATATGTTCTCATAAATATCCTCTAAATTACTTATTATGTCTCCATTATAACACAAAGGCCATCCGCTCTTCAAAACTATAAATTTACAAAAACTTACCCCTAAATTTTGTCTGCCAAACGTTAAATCATAATCTACCTTTTTCAAAAACTTTTAGCTAACACTTGCAACCAAAGCAAGGAAAACACCAGCAACTCCAAACATAAAAACATCCATGCAGCTGAAAACGCTACATGGATGTCTTTTACTTAGTCAGCTCATAGCTCTTAACAATATAATCGCAGATAACCTTTTCAGATACGCTTCCGTCTAGAAGAATGGTCATCCAATACTTTTTATTCATATGGTAGCCTGGCAAAAAGCCCGGAGAATAAGGGATCTTTTCAATATCCTCAGCAGATGCTTTGACATTAACAACCCATTTTTCTCCTCCACCCTCCAGACCTAGGCTTGATTTTCGAACTAGCATCACAATGGCATACCATTTTCTGTTGCGACGATGACGCAGCACCGCAGCATCAGGAGATGAGTCCCAAAGATATTCTGGATTTGTATCATAACGTGCCTTGGCAAAGGCAAAAACCTTATCACGCATAGCATCACTTCCTAAATCTACACGCCGCAAATTCTTTCTAATAGGCTTTTTTCTTCTGCTTCGCCTTCTCTTTTAGGTTTTGTAGAAATTTCCAAGCTGCCACTGACAGGGTTCTTTACTACAGAAATGTCTGCCTTATAGGCACGACTCAGCAGTTCCTCTGTAAACGCTTCTGCAGGCGGAGCATCTGCAAGAAGCCTGCCCTCACCTAAAAGCAAAACGCGGGTACAGTATTTTGCGGCAAAGTTCAGCTCATGGACTACCATCAGCACAGTTTTACCCATTTGTGCCAGCTCTTTGGCAAAACGGAAGATTTCTTCCTGATACACCATATCCAGACCAGTTGTAGGCTCGTCCAAAAACAAAATTGGAGTTTGCTGTGCCAAGACCTTAGCCAAAAGAATTCGCTGCTTTTGACCACCGGAAACCTCTGTTACAGGTCTATCTGCCAAATCCAAAGTTCCAGTATATGCCATACAGTCCAATGCCAACTTTTCATCGTCGCCGCTTTCCTTCTCCCACCATTTCATATAGGGATAACGTCCTGCGAGAACAATATCACGACCTGTGTAGCCAAAGCCAACCTCAACGTGCTGTTGCAAATAAGCAACGCAGCAGGCCAGCTCCTTGTCGTCATACTCCTCTAAAGACTTGCCAAAATAAAGTACATCACCGTTCTTCTTAGGCAGCAACCCGCGAATTGTTTTTAAAAAGGTACTTTTGCCTGCACCGTTGCAGCCAATAATACCAACAATCTCACCCTTTTTTATTGTGGCATTCACGTCGGATATAACCACTTTATTTTCGTAGCCTATGGATAAATTTTTTATTTCAATGACATTTTCCGACATATTCAGCCTCCCAAGAAGTAATCTCGTTAGTATTATACTATATAAAGGAATAAAATTGAATGTTAAAGTTACGTCATAAAGCAGAGACTAGACACTAACTACACTTTTAAAAAATAATTATTCGCCGAATATAGCAAGTAAATTACACACCTCTGTGCTGTATTATTTTTCTGCAGTATCTGCATTTACAGCAAATTGCTGACAGATTTCATACAATGCTTCAGCAAAGGATTTTTCTGGAACCGGCGCAAAATTTTTGTTGTGTTTGACATCAATCTGACGATTTTTATCAGTAAATACCTGCATAGTTTTTACAGTGTACTCTTTCTCCGCCATTTTGTACTGCATATCCATTTTGCAGTATGCAACCTTTTCTTTTTTCTCCAGTTTTGCTGCGTATTGCTCATTAAGCTTTTTAAGCATATCTTTATTAGTAAAAACAGTCTTTACTAAAACTTGAACATCGTTATGCTCAGCAACGCCATTCTTTACAGCAAATTTCAATGAATCCATATCATAAGCATAAATTCCAAGGTCATTTTCTAATATTATGGACCATCTTGCCGCTTCAAGCTCTTCTGCAGTAGGCTTGGGCTGCATACTGATTTCCCAATTCAAATTATTGTTGGCATCCTTTGGACTGTCCGCCAACGCATTACCGCTTACTAAAATTGCTACCATTAACATCAATAAAAATACTATCTTTTTCATATAATTCTCCTTTTTCCAATAATATATAATCTTTTTCTTGCTAATAATGACTACAGCTATATAAGGTATCTTTCATACAATGAAGGATAGGTCAAGTTTTTTTGCTAATTTAAACAGAAAATTTATATTCATCTGCAAAAACAAGTATCCATAATATTCTCACGTGGATATAGTCATCAAGATTATAAAAATTCATCATTTATTATAAACCATATTCCTGCTCTACAGTCAAGTGATATGTACCCTCTTTACTGGACAAAACCAGTAAGGAGGGTATTTTTATGC
>URGS01000050.1 GCA_900547415.1 uncultured Phascolarctobacterium sp.
CAAGAGTAACACCCTTGGAAGAGGTGGAACTCCAAAATTTGTTGTTGCCAGCATAGATGCCGACGTGGGATGCACCGGCCTCATAGGTGGTAAAGAATACTAAATCTCCAGGCTTGAGCTGACTTTTAGTAACAAATATACCCTGTAAGGCCTGAGCGTCTGCAGTACGGGGCAGCATAGCCTTCTTTTTCTGGAAAACATACTGAACATAGCCAGAGCAGTCAAAGCCCTTGGGTGTGGTACCTCCGAAAACATAGGGGACACCCTTATGCTTGGAAGCTGCCTTGACAATATCTGTACCTTTAACCTTACTGATTCCTTCCTTAGTGAAGGCAACCCAGTTCAGCTTGCGATAGGTTTTATCGTCCAGTTTACCAGTGTGCTTCAAACCATTGTCCTTTTGAAATTTTTTTAGAGCAGTTTCCGTAGCCTCGGATAGGTGTCCGTTAGGTTTTTCACTGCTATAGCCTAAAAGCAGCAGCTTTTGCTGAGCTACCTTGGTTTTCCAGTCGCTTGCCGACTTAGTTGCTTTAGGTTGCTTTTTTTCATTTCTTTTTGAGGTCGAAACTTTTTCAGCCTTTTTGTCAGCTTTAGAATTAGTTTCTAAGGCTTTGGCCTGTGGGGCAGGAGAAAGAATCTTTCCAGATGCAGAAACCGGTACATTACTGACAACTACTGCAGTATTTTTAGTATTTACTTGTTCTTTTGCTATTGCCAGCTGAGGCAAGCTGCCGAGGCAAGCCACAGTAAGCAGTATTCCTAGAAAAGCTCTTTTCATCCTAATAACCCTATAAATTTTCTTAACTGTAATTGTAAATATCCCAGGACTTCAGCTTGCTGAGTTCCTGAATGCAATAATCAATATCCTTAAGCAGTCGTTCTTTGTCCTGCGGCAGGGTTGCTGCCAGAGGAACATAATTGGAGACATGGTTGCTGCGGAACAGACAATGATGTCCTTCAGGCAGATTAATATGCTCCATCATTAAATGCAGCTCCTGCATAAGTCCAGCAGGAGAAAGGGGATTGAAATTGCCTGCTTCATATTGGTCTAAAAGCTCACTGCCTCTGTAAAGCATCAGGCAGAGTGCACTGACCATATTGGGTTTAATAATATTGATAGCTTCTGCAGTTGCCAAGGCGTGACGAGCGCTGCCTTCTACGCCGGCAATACCGAGAATGACCATCATGGACAGCTTCATGCCACTGGCTGTAACGCGGCGGCCTGCTTCAATTGCTTCTTCTGCATTAACGCCCTTGTTAACGGCCTTTAAGGTAGCATCGTCACCTGTTTCCATACCATAGTACAAAAGTTGGAGACCTGCCTCTTTCAACTGACGCAGCTCATCTTCACTTTTGCGGAGAATATCCTTGGGTGCTGCATAGGAAGAAACTCGTTGCAACTTAGGAAATTGCTCTCTTAAAACTTGGAGAATTTTCAGCAGCTTGGCAGTAGGTAATACCAGAGCATCGCCATCTGCTAAAAATACACGGCGTACTTTATTTTTGCCATAGGAAGCCGCCATTGCAATTTGGCGGGA
This sequence comes from uncultured Phascolarctobacterium sp., assembly GCA_900547415.1. GTDB lineage: Bacteria > Bacillota > Negativicutes > Acidaminococcales > Acidaminococcaceae > Phascolarctobacterium_A. The sequence goes on from URGS01000050.1 coordinate 1,539, forward strand.
AATTTCTTCGTCTTTGAGTATCTGGAAGGGCACGCCGCGATACATATTGCAATAGGTGCATTTATTGTGGGCGCAGCCACGGGTAACTCTTAAAATAAAGCTATCTGCCTCACTGGGAGGTCTGAAAACAGGGGTATCATAGTTGTCAAAAAACATAGTATTTCTCCTTTATGCTCACATTTGAATCATCTGGCGCCAGTGAGTTCGGGAAATAGTGTAATTATTAATACACTTTTTTCTTTCTATTATACTAAATTTTTTTTGATTTGTAACGTGTATATGAAAACTTTTTGTTACTTTTCTTACAAAGAATTTGTGAATTTTACTGGTATTGTAATATGTAGTGTACTAAATAGGCGTAAATAGTATAATATGTTAGTGTATAATTTGACAGCGTTTAGCTTTATGTATAAACTAAGCTTAAAAAGGAGGAAGAAATATGCAGTATCAGTTTGCTAGAACAGAGCTGCTTTTAGGACGAGCAGCCTTAGATAAATTACGCAGCTGTCATGTGGCAGTGTTTGGAATAGGCGGTGTAGGAGGGTATACCGTAGAGGCTTTAGCACGAAGTGGTGTGGAGCATTTTACTTTGGTGGATAGTGATACAGTCAGTGTAACTAATCTGAACCGCCAGATTATTGCTTTACAAGATACTATTGGCAGATACAAGGTAGATGTAATGGCTGAACGTATTAAAAATATTAATCCTGAGGCTGTTGTCGAAGTGCACAGATGTTTCTTTTTGCCTGAAAACCAAGATGAGTTTGATTTTTCTAAGTATGATTACGTAGTAGATGCAGTAGATACGGTTGCTGCAAAAATTGCTATAATTATGAAAGCTAAAGAAGCAGGGGTGCCTGTCGTAAGCAGTATGGGCGCCGGCAACAAGATGAATCCAGCTATGTTCGAAGTGGCGGATATCTACAAGACCTCTGTTTGCCCGTTGGCAAGGGTAATGCGCCAAGCCATGAAAAAACGTAATGTAAAGCATTTAAAGGTAGTCTATTCCAAGGAGCTGCCATTGAAGCCAGCTTCTGATATGGCAGAATATGCAGAGGACGGTGTGCAGAAGCGCAGCCTGCCTGGAAGTAATGCATTTACGCCATCTGTTGCAGGACTCATTATTGCATCAGAGGTTGTTAAGGATTTAGTAGATTATCACTCACAGTATGAGTAAAAAAGAGCAGCTATTGCTGAAATACGAGAGTATCGTAAATCAGCAGTAGCTGCTTTTGTTTTTAAAGACTGTATAGAATTCCATTTTCCGGAAAAATAAATTGCGTTCTGCATTCTGGGTCGCACATAAGCTTTTGTTCTATGGTTTGTCCTGAATGTTTATCTGAGCAGTGGACAACAACTGCTTGCCTGGGATTTATTTTTTTGACGAATTCTACCGTTTCCTGATAATCATCATGGAGAGTAAAGTCTAAATCGCAGACATGGTAATTTGGGGGGATGCACGATGGTGGTTGTGTGCCTATTATAATGTGTGGATGAGCCATAGAATTGGGCTTAACTGCGTGATTATTAGCTTCCAGCATAGGAATACCTATTTTTTCCATGTATAAAATTACTTCCATTACTGCTTTATCTAGGTAGATTTCACCACTGAGGCCAGTTTCCTTTATGCAGCTGTTTAGTGCTTTGAGACATTCCATACCTTTTGACACTGCTTTGGCTCATACCTGCCATCACATATACCTTCTTGAGTATTTTTCGTGCTTTGGTTGAATGTAGTTTATCAGCCTTCAGCGCTAATATAAGTGACTAAGTTACTTTAAATACTGCCCTAAAGATAAATTTGACGAAAAATTTTATTTCTATTATGATTGATATAGATAAAGCTTTACGTTGGATAAAATTTGTTTAGGTATAGGGGCGAGTAAAATGACAGATAGTGCAGAAGTTTTTAATGAATATTTTCCTTTTTGGAGTAATTTGGATAAAAGCGAGCAGGAGCAGCTGTGTCGTAATTCTCGGTTAGTAAAGTACAGTAAGGGACAAAATGTTCATGGAGGGAATATCTGTACAGGTATGATTATAGTACGCTCCGGTTGCTTGCGTGCGTATATGCTTTCTGAAGAGGGTCGTGAAATTACTCTTTATCGACTGCGTCCCGGTGAAATATGTATGCTGTCTGCCTCTTGCGTACTGCAGACCATTACCTTTGATGTCTTTGTAGATGCGGAGGAGGATAGCCAATGCTATCTTGTGAATGGACCTGCATTTAAGGAGCTTTCTGAACGTAATATGCTGGTTAAAAATTATGCTCTTGAAACAGCTGTAGGACGATTTTCTGATGTAATGTGGATTATGCAGGAAATCCTTTTTATGAGTATGGATAGGCGTGTAGCAAAATTCCTGCTAAATGAGGCTGGAGATGGTGATGTTGTAAAGCTTACTCATGAGCAGATTGCAAAATATATGGGCTCTGCTAGGGAGGTAATTTCGCGCATGGTTAAGTACTTTGCGGCAGAAGGCGTTATCACAAGCTCCAGAGGATCCATAAAAATTGTTGATAAAGAAAAGCTCAGGGCGTTGGCTGACTGAGGCTATTGTTGGCCAGACGCTGCAGGTGCTCCATAAAATTAGAAAAGCATGAATACCTCTAAGGTATCCATGCTTTTTCTCTAGTCGATAGGCGTAACATTGATTGCCATATAGCCATCAGGACGACGGGCGATGTCATACTGAACACGATCGCCTTCACAGAGAGTACGGAAGCCTTCCATGTTAATGGAAGTAAAATGTACAAAGGCATCCTCTGTTTCAGAAATGGCAATAAAGCCATAGCCTCTTTCCGGGTTGAACCACTTGACTCTGCCAAGCATCATATAGAAACCTCCTTTCGGAAATTTGTATATGAGATCTGTATGGTTCGTTATTGCTTTCAAATAAAATTATAGACTGGTTAAAGCGAAAAATCAATAGAAATATTGAGCTTAGTCGAATAAAGATTTTGAAAAACAAAAAAACAAACCCTGTTATTGGGTGCAGCAGGTAACCGGCAAAGGAAATAATTTTTCCGCCTTCGGCTACATGCACATCATAAAGAGGTGTTTTTAATTCTATATTAAAGCTCCTTGCGTCAATAGATATAACTGGGGAAATGTTTTGGGTATAAAAAAGAGACACAATACTCCCACCTGTAGTGAAAGATTGTGCCTCTGTGTTTAACCTGAAAGATTCTCCGCTATTGCGAATTGCTTCTTTGGTGCATTATTGCTTTCCATAGTTACGTCCGAAGCCGGTCCTTTTGCCTGAGAGTTATTGCGTCCCCTTCGGCGCTGCAAAGCAGTCTCTCCTGATTTCATCATCCGAACATGTCTTGCTGGATATATTATTGTTTGTACATCTTGGATAATAGCTTTAAGCTTATTATGGCTAAAAACATGCTTGTGTCAAGATGAATAATAAGAAATTTTACTATTAAACTAGTGGGATAAAATACACCCTGTGGGACAGTTTTTGCAGACTGTGAGTCTGCTATTGCTTATGCAAGCAGCAGAGAAGCTTTTATATATTCTTGCATTTGCCAGAATGGAGGTGTATAATGAAAAACAATCAAGAATATGCGGGTATAGTTCAGTGGTAGAACAATGGCTTCCCAAGCCATGTGTCGCGAGTTCGAGTCTCGTTACCCGCTCCATAAAAAACGTAGTCCCAGAGCCGTTGGCCCTGGGACTTTTTTGTTTGTGGGATGTATTAAGTTATCTCAAAACTGAATTAGTACCAGCAATGCTCTCTATATTCTTTGTGGTGTTTGTATCCATGATGGCCGCCATGGAAATATTTGGGAGCAGGACCACGGTTGGCGCGGACAGCGTCTCTTTGCTCAGGAGTCATATTTTCCATGCGTTCGCGCATTTGGTCACGTTTTTCCATATCGTCCTTCAAGAATGCTTCTACCTCAGCTCTTTGTTCGGGAGAGAGTTTTTCCATTTTTTCCTTGGCACGCTCCTGACGTTCTGCGTCACGTTTTTCGCGAAGCTTTTTAACTTCTTCGCGA
>URGS01000051.1 GCA_900547415.1 uncultured Phascolarctobacterium sp.
TTTCTATCATGAGGAAATCCGTGGGACAGAGAATACCGGAAAAAGAAATCGCTAAATTCCAGGTTTGTAGAGGAGAAGAGGGATAATGAAAGATAAAAGTATTTTAATTAGTGAGAGGATTTATTGTTGATTTTATAAGCAAAACCGCTTATAATTTGAGACGGAATATATTGCTATTATCCACAGTTACAGAGCAAGTGTTATCAATGCCGATAACAAAATGATAACATTAGTCCGTATAGGCAGGATAATATGGATAAATCAAATAATCAAAAGAACTGCAAACACGACAACAAATAATCTCTAAACAAAATTGATTAGTAATTGTCGAGTTTGAATAAAAACTGACTTTAATCCCCGCAGATTGATGTTTGCGGGGATTTTTGTATGTTCAAAATTCTTAGAATGTACTGTGTCGTTTAGAGGAGAAGCAAGGAGAAGCTTTTTGCTGTTTTTGAAATTATGTTATAATATAGGTGTTATAGGTGTTATAGGTGTTGAAAGAACGAAGCTGAAAGGGGTTAATGTTTATGAATAATACTGCTAAAAAAATTGGCTTAGGTGCAGTTGTTGCAATTTTGTGCGCTTTGGCATTTTACTTTATGTACTGGATAAAAACGCCTGCCTATTCTGTAAATATTATTAGGGAATCCATCGCTAAGCACGACGTGGTTAATTTTGAAAAGCACGTGGATATGGATACTCTTTACAGCAAGGCTATTGATGATATTATTATTGCTCAGGACAGAATTGAGCATACTAATATTTCTTCAAATCCTTTCCTTATGGGGATTCTGCAGATTATGAAGCCTGCTATTGTTAATGAAATGAAAATCAACACCATTGAAAACGTCAAGGGTGTTGATGAAGCTAATGGCGGTAAGAAGAGCGAGGCTTCTAAGGTGGCAGAAAGTATGCAAAAGAAGGCTGATGTAAAAAATATGCAGCTTAATGATATTTCTGTTGTAAGTAAGGCTAATGGTGAAGCTATGGTAGCAGTCAAGGTGTACAGCAAGAAGGTAGCCAAGGATTTTACCTTTAAAATTAAGATGCATGAATTAAGTGATGGTACCTGGCAGGTAAAGGAAATTACTAATCTTGCAGAAATTTTGGTAGAAATGGATGCTGCTGAAAAAGCTCTTAAGGCTGGCGAAAGAAACGCAGCCTAATGTAGTACAGGGTAAAAATTTAACTTGCAGGGACGACCTTGTGAGGGCGCAGAACGTTGTTGTTTGTACGGACATATTAACTGCTCATATCGTTTACAGCTTTATAGTTTGTCCGCAAATATTCAAAAATCCCCTTCCTAAATTTGCAGGAAGGGGATGAATTTTTCTGTAGTATATTTTTCAAGCTTAACGATAACTTTTTGGTGACCCCGGCCAGAGTCGAACTGGCGCAAAACCCTGCTCCGGAGGCAAGTGCTCTATCCACTGAGCTACGGGGCCATGTGCATTTATAATAGGAGAATTATACCATATTTTCCTATAAGTAACAACGATTAGGTGATATTTTCGTGACATTTCGTCATTTATGGTATTTTAAGTTGTAATTTATATGGATATGCAATAGAATTTATAATAGATAGCTTTGCGGTTGTGCATAGTATGATATTATTTAATTTGGCGGTGCTTTATTGGCAGCCGCTGTGCTTTTAATTTTTAATAAATATCTGATAAAGAGGGGAGTAAGAATGCAGCAAAAAAGTATTTACAAGCTGGTGCTGTTTACGGCAGTACTGTGCTGGTGCTTGTGGAATTATAAGGTAAGCCTCGGGATTTTGGGTACAGCCTATGATATTATTTTTCCGTTTTTAGTAGGCGCTTTTATCGCCTTCATTGTTAATGTACTGATGACTAAGCTGGAATACTTTTGGGAGATAGTTTTCAGCAAGGGACCGCTATTGAAAATTAAGCGTCCTGCCTGTATGGTGCTCAGCTTTCTTTTGATTTTTGCAGTGGTGGCTTTTACTATTATACTGGTAGTTCCGGAGCTGCAGCACAGTATTCGCACCTTAGGCAAGCTTATTCCTCCAGCTATGGTTAAGCTTAACACTTTTCTGCACGAAAAGGCTATTCAGTTCAATGTTTCTGCTGCTGATTGGCAGCAGCTTCATGATCAGTGGATGGTGCTGCAGAATAATTTACTTCAATATATTCAGAGCAATAAGAGTCTGCTGCTGTCTAGAACCTGGAATGCAACAACCTCTGTTGTAGGCGTGCTTACAGAGCTTGTTATTGGCTTTGTGGCGGCGGTGTATCTGCTTTTGGAAAAAGACGTCTTGGCACGTAATGCACGCAGAACAATTTACGCCTTTTGTTCCAAGGAAAGAGCAGACTACATTGTAAATGCTGCCCGCACAACTCACGAAATCTGCACTGGCTATGTTGGTGGTCAGCTTTTGGTAGCATTTTTGCTGGGCTGCATGTGTTTTATTGGTATGCTGATTTTGGGACTGCCCTACGCTTTGGTTGAGTCCGTACTGGTTGGTGTTTTGGCCCTGATTCCTATTTTGGGTACTTTTTTCAGTGCTGCTATTGGCTGTTTTTTAATTTTAGTGGCAGCTCCTGCAAAGATTTGGTACTTTATTATCCTCTTTTTGATTTTGCAGCGCATCGAGGGTGACTTGCTTTATCCTCGTATTGTAGGCAAGTCCGTTGGTCTGTCAGAGCTATGGGTATTGGCAGCTGTAACCATTGGTGCCAGCCTAGGCGGTATTATGGGTATGATTCTGTGTGTGCCTCTTTTCAGCGTCATCTACAGACTGTTTTCTCAAAAGGTGGCCGTTGAGCTGGACAAAAAGCATATGGATGACATATAAAGTGCACTTGCAAGTATTTTTTCCATAAAATAAAGAATTATTAGTCTAAATTCCCTAAAGGTGCTATAATAAGTAATTGATTCTATTGAAAGAGGTTTAATGTAATGATTACAATTCGTGATAGAGTTCGTTTTGTAGAAACTGATATGATGGGCGTGGTTCACCATGCCAACTACCTGCGCTGGTTTGAAATGGGGCGTGTTGCGTATCTGCGTGCCTGCGGTATTACCTTAGGAGAGCTGATGGACGCTGGCGTAATTTTTCCCCTGACCGAGGTGCAGGCTAAATATAAAAATTCCTGTACCTTTGATGATGAGTTCGAGGTTCAGGTAAAGATGAGCGCTTTCAACAAGGCCAAGATGGAGTTTACCTACAAGGTTATCCGCCTGCGTGACAATGCAGTTGCTGTTGAGGGCTATACACGCAATCTCTTTACAGACAAGGACGGACGTATTACTCGTCTTGCTCCTGAATGGTATGATAAGATTTACAAGGTATATGCTGCTGATAAGGTTGCAGAAGAAGCTGTGGAGGAGTAGAAAATGGAAAAATATGAAATTGTGCCAGTTCCAACAAGGATACTGACTCATCACGATGATATTTGCGATGCCATACTTGAATATGGTAAGGACAAGATTGGTCCTAATGATGTTGTCTGCGTAGCAGAAAGTGTTGTAGCCATTACCCAGGGACGTGCTCTCCGTTGTGAGGAGTTCAAGCCGGGATTTTTAGCTAAAACCTTGTGTCACCTGTTCCCGTCCAAGGGCAGCATCAGCAGCTGGTACAGTATGCAGGCTCTTATTGATGCAGAGGGTGGTCCGCGTGTAGTAATGGCTGTTATTTGTGGTTTTTTTGCTAAATGTGTTGGCGTTGCCGGCGTTTTCTATCGCATGGCAGGTAAGCAGGCTCGTCTTATTGATGATATTACAGGCACCATGCCTCCTTATGATAAGCACATTGTTTATGGTCCAGAAAATCCTGACAAGGTTTCTGAGGATATTACTAAGGCTTGTGGCTGCTTTGGCGCTGCTGTAGCTGACGTAAACGATTTGAAGCGTTCTGCAGTTCTTGGTGTTTCCAAGGGCGTGGATGCGGACAAGGTTGCTGCAATTCTCATTGACAATCCCTTTGGCAATGGCAGCGAAAAAACTCCTATCTGCATTATTAAAAACTATCGTAAGGCATAAGGAGGAAGCAAAATGTTGACCTGTATTTTAGAAGCTGTTCTGGCTGTAATCGTCCTGGCCTTTGTGGTAGTGGGCGTATTTATCATGATGCGCGGCGACGCTGAAATGAATTTTTACTCTAAAAAGAGAACTGATGCAGTTAAGGTTTCCCAAGATGGTGACCGTCTGGACTTTAATGTAGAAATTCCCTACGATAACACTGGTAAGCAGGAGGGTACAATTATTGATACCTATATGCGTATCTATCTGCCTCAAGAGCAATATGATGATGTTCTGCTCCGCGGCAAGGTAAATTTAAAGGGTGTAATGCGTGAGGATGACTACTTTGAAGCGCTGCTGGTTCCTGAAGGTACTGGCAACACTCTGGTACTGCGCTTTGAGGCTTATGCCCGCAATGGCAAATCTATTGAAGATGCTTTGAAAAATATTCCTGATATTGATGTAGCTCTCTTTGTTGACTGCCGCGGCCGTCGTGAGCTGTACACCAAAAAGGAAATCTTTACTCTTACTGCTGCTGAACTGCGTGCTCTGGTAAAGTAAAAAATATTTATAAAAAAGACAAAGAAAAGTGAGCGTGAAGTGGATTTAAAACCATTGGTATATCAGTTATCCGTGGAAGAAGTGGATGCCAAACCGGCTTTTTTCATTCAGGTATCGACTGGAAGTGTTGATAATATCAAGCCGGAACTTGTGCTTGCTTCCATCTATGAGCGTTGCGGACTTACTTATGATGCCAATGCAATTCAGATTCACCGCATCGAAGTATATGCAAAAGATGAACAGGAACAATTCATTCCACTGTGTGAAATGGGAGAGGAAATTTTATAGAGAATGCATCGTCTAGCAATTACACGCATTGAAAAAAATCATAAGAATTATATCGCATATATTTTACTCGATGAGAACCGGAAGATTTGTGATCTGCAGGTTTTTGAACCGGAGGAAGAGACTCTGCTCAATAATATCTACGTTGGTTATGTAGAAAAAGTAGTGCCTAATATTCAGGCTGCTTTTGTACGGATTGCAAACGGGCAAAAAGGATATCTTCCGTTAAAAGATTTGCGTGCTCCTGTTTTTACACATAAGCAGTCCGAAAAGAAACAGATTTCGGAAGGGGATGAGCTTCTTGTTCAGGTGACGCGTGACGCCGTGAA
>URGS01000052.1 GCA_900547415.1 uncultured Phascolarctobacterium sp.
TTGTAAAGAAAAAGATATTAACTTTTTACTAGACCCCAACAATAGTTAAAGAACCTAAAATCTGCTCTAGGAGTACGAATCACTAGCAAAAATCGCCTAGTATTTTATTTAAGACCATTAACAACACGTTCAACAGCTTCAATAGTGTTTTCACGGCTGCCAAAACCAGTCAGACGGAAGTAACCTTCGCCCATCTTGCCGAAGCCAGCACCAGGAGTACCTACAACTGCCAGCTTTTCAAGCATAAAGTCAAAGAACTCCCAGGAGCTCATACCATTAGGACATTTAAGCCAGATGTAAGGAGAATTTACGCCACCATAGCAGGTAACGCCAATTTTCTCAAAGCCTTCTCTGATGATACGTGCATTTTCCATATAGTAAGCAATATTTTCGCGACATTGTGCCATACCAACTTCGCTGAATACTGCTTCTGCACCACGTTGAACAATATAAGGAACACCGTTAAATTTAGTGGTTTGACGACGCAGCCACATTTTGTTCAGCTCCATCTCACGACCATCCTTGGTTTTGCGAACTAACGCATTGGGAACAACAGTATAGCCGCAGCGAGTGCCGGTAAAGCCGGCAGTCTTGGACAGGGAGCACAGCTCAATAGCGCATTTCTTTGCACCTTCAATAAGGAAAATGCTGCGAGGAATAGCAGGATCAGTAACAAATGCTTCATAAGCAGCGTCATAGAGAATTACAGCATCATGCTTCAGAGCATACTCAACCCAAGCCTCAAGCTGCTCTTTAGTATAAGCAGCGCCAGTAGGATTGTTAGGAGAACAGAGATAAACAACGTCAGCATGTACACTGTCATCAGGCATGGGAAGGAAATTATTTTCCGGCTTGCCTTCCATATATATGATTTTGCGACCCAGCATTACGTTAGTATCCAAATATACGGGATAAACAGGGTCAGGAATCATAATAATGTTATCATTGCTGAAAATATCAGTAATATTACCACAATCGCTCTTGGCACCATCGCTGATGAAAACCTCATTGCTTGCCAGCTCAACACCAAAGGAGTCATAGTATTTTACGATAGCATCGTGCAGGAAGCCATAGCCTTGCTCATCGCCATAGCCGTGGAAGGTTTCCTTAACACCCATTTCTGCTACAGCTTTAGTCATTGCTTCAACTACAGCAGGAGCTAAAGGAAGAGTTACGTCACCAATACCAAGACGAATAACCTTTTTGTCAGGATGAGCTGCTGCATAAGCATTTACCTTATGAGCAATATCAGAAAACAAAAAGCTCTCTTTTAAGTTACAATAATTTTCGTTTACAAACGCCATTAATAGATACCCCCATTAATAAAAATAAAAAAATTTATACTCACCTCAGCATTAAACCACATTATCTCAAACTTATATAATATGCTACAACAAGCACAGAGCAACACCCATACAAAGTGCTGCTCTGTAAGCTGTAAATATTACGTTCAGAAAATCACTGGACAATGCTTTCAGAAAGAACCCAAAGTAAATTATTTTACAACCTCATCAGGGATTTCAACAGTGCCGGTAAAGGCTTCTACTGCTCCACCCTCTAAATAAACATGGTCATTAAGTGCATGAGTAACCTGCAGAGTACCACCCTTTGCAATAACGGTCAAGGGCTGACCCTTCTTACCTGCACGATTAAGCATGATGCAGGCAACTGCAACTGCGCTAGCACCAGTGCCACAAGCCCAGGTTTCACCGCTGCCACGTTCCCAAACGCGGAATTTGACAGTGTTCTTGTCAATAACCTGAACAAATTCAGTATTAACACCTTCCGGGAACAGCTTGTGATGCTCAAATTGAGGACCAAGCTCTTCAAGATTGAGTGCATCAACATCGTCAACAAAGGTTACAAAGTGAGGGTTGCCCATGGAAATAGCAGTACCATTGTACACAATCTTTTCTTGGGTTACATCATCAAATTTGTCATCAAGAACCAAGCCCTGATCAACAAAAATATAATGATCACAGTTCATAGGAATCTCAGTTGCTCTGAATACGGGTTTACCCATATCAACTTTAGCAGTCATAACCTTTCCCTCCTCAATATTCATCTCTATTGTTTTAATGCCAGACAGAGTCTCAATAGTGATAGGATTTTTGTCGGTTAATCCTTTATCATAAACAAACTTAGCTACACAACGGATACCGTTACCGCACATTTTCCCCTCGGAACGATCCGCATTAAACATACGCATTTTAAAATCAGCAACATCAGATTTACAAACGCAAATCAAGCCATCGCTGCCAATACTAAAACGTCTATGGCTTACGTATTCAGAAATAGCACCAGGATTGGGCAACTCTTCCTTTGTGCAGTCTACATACACATAATCGTTGCCGGCACCATGCATTTTAGTAAATTCTATTTTCATGGCTCAGCCTCCTTTTTACTTTAATCTTATTATAACAAAAAAACTAATATAATACTAGTAGCAACATTTATATCTAAGCTGAACAAAAAGAGCAGCCCTGTCATGTCAGTAGCTGCTCTTAATAGATCAATATAAATTACTTAGTGAAAGTAAATTTGCGCAGGAAAACTAATACCATAATTAACAGGAAGATAGTAACAGGAAGGGCAAGTAAAGCAGTAGAATTGCCAAAACTATAGCCAAGAGCACCTGCAACTAAATAACCTGCAATGGAAACACCTGCAACAGTAAGAGAATACGGAAGCTGGGTAGATACGTGGTTAACGTGATCAGAATGTGCACCTGCAGACGCCATAATTGTGGTATCACTTATCGGCGAACAGTGGTCACCACAAACAGCACCAGACAGACATGCAGCAATGGAGATTACAAGCATTTGATATGTTTCAGGAGTACTGAAAACGTTACAAACGATAGGAATCAAAATTGCAAAGGTACCCCAGCTAGTGCCGGTGGAGAATGCCAAAAATACTGCTACAGAGAATATCATTGCCGGCAGGAAAATTTTCAGAGCACCTGCAGAATTAGCAACTACATCATGAACATAGTATTTAGCGCCTAAGAGTCCAGTCATACCAGACAAAGTCCAAGCCATGGTCAGAATCATGATAGGTGCAACCATTGCTCTGAAACCTGCAGGAATACACTCAGTGAAATCCTTAAAGCTCATAACGCTGCGAGTCATATAGAAGCAGAATGTAATCAGGAAGGTTACTACGCTGCCTAATACAAGACCTTGAGAAGCATTAGCTGCCGCAAAAGCATCAACAAAGCCTACTCCTTGGAAATAACCTCCAGTATAAACCATACCTATAATGCAGCAAACGATGAGTACCGCTACAGGGAAAACAAGGTCAATTACTGCACCCTTAGGTCCGGTAATTTCATCATCTTCGTCACCATAAGGACGATTGGCGGTAGTAAATAAATCTCCCTTTCTAGCATTTTCCTCATGAATTTTCATGGGGCCAAAATCGAAATTCATTACGGACAAGCTAATCATCATCAGCAGTGTACCAATTGCATAGAAATTGTAGGGAATAGTATGCAAAAACATAGCAAAGCCATTAATATCAGTTCCTTCCGGAATAGAAGATGTTACGGCTGCAGCCCAGCTGGAAACTGGTGCAATAATACAAATGGGAGCTGCAGTAGAGTCAATGATATAGGCCAGCTTAGCACGACTTACCTTATGACGATCTGTTACAGGACGCATTACGGAACCTACGGTGAGACAGTTAAAATAGTCGTCAACAAAAATCATAACACCAAGAGCTACTGTTGCTAGTTGTGCACCAACTCTAGTCTTAATATTTTGGGATGCCCACTGACCAAAGGCAGCAGAACCGCCAACCTTATTCATAAGAGCAACCATGATTCCCAAAATAACCAGGAAAGTAAGGATACCAACATTGCCGCTGTCAGAAAGCTTAGTAATCATACCGCCATCTTCGTTAAACAGCAAAGTCATAAGTGTAAGCTCAAGATTACCATTGGCATAAAGCAAAGCACCAATAAATATACCTACAAATAAGGAAGAATATACTTCCTTTGTAATTAATGCCAAGCTAATAGCAATTACAGGAGGTAATAAAGCACCAATAGTAGAGTAAACTGCAGGCTTATATGTTGCAGGATCAATTGTGTTGGGAGCTCCAAAGCTTACATATAGCAAAACTGCCAAGATAGCCAGAGCTGCTCCCAAAAACGTATAGTTATTCTTGCGATCACTATACGGAGAATAGCTTGTTTTCTTCATATCGATACACACTCCATATTTAAAAATTTTCTGAAAACATTATCTGAAATATTATATCATAACTTTCCTTATTTGTGGGAATTAAATTAACCATCTTGATTACAAAATTATGCTTTTTTCTATGAGCTGTTATTTACATCATATCCTAGTACTGTCATTATCTGGATAATGTTTATGGTAGACCGCCTCCAATCGCTGCGCCTGCGGCTGGCTCTTGGACAGTCCTCATATGGCTCGTACCAACACTTCGACTTCGTTGCTTGCAGCTCGTCTCAGTGGGGACGACCGCATATCCTCCACACCTTTACGTCACGTCCTACAAGATTCTATTTAAGCTCCGGCAGCACATTATGGTAGACCGCTGCCAATCGCTGCGCCTTCGGCTGGCTCTTGGGCGGTCCTCAT
>URGS01000053.1 GCA_900547415.1 uncultured Phascolarctobacterium sp.
AGTTGAAGAAAAGGGAGACAAGACCTATTCTGTTGATGGCAAGATGCTGCTTGAGGATGTTAATGACTTCTTTGAGTTGGATCTTGATACAGAAAACTGCGATACAATTGGCGGATGGGTATATGCTCAGATTGACTATACTCCTAAGGTTGGACAGCAGGTCAAAAATGACAAGGCTGTCTTTACTGTAGAAGAAATTGATAAAATGCGTATTACTCGCGTATTGGTAAAGCTGCTTCATGAACCAGAAAAAATCCATGAAGAACTGAAAGAAGAATATTTGGAGGACGTACAGTAGCAATTTGTATTTCCGAAAAAATTACCCCGAAGCATTAGCTTCGGGGTTTTTGTATTGTTAGCAATGTTTTATAGTTCTTTGAGCTTATTTTTTACATAAAAAAGCACCTGACGCTTCAAATAAAGGAGGAAGTCATCAGGTGCTTTATGAAGGTGTCGTGTGTTAGATTAAACAGTCTGACCTATTTATTACATATCGTGCAGATTGCTGGAGATATTGTTGTGGCGCAGGAAGTTTAAGGTAACTTCAGGGAAGGAAGCATAACTCAAAACATCTTCAACAGGTGCATTGGGGAAGCCTTCTTCAGCCAGCTTTTCGCGCAGTTTTTTCATTTGCGGCGGAATATCATCAGCAGGACGATGGTCGATTTGCGGTGCATCGCCAATAGCTAAACGTTTTACATCAGGATCGATAGGTGCTGGAGTACGGCCGTATTTGCCAAGAATCAGATCCTTAACCTCACGAGGAATCATTTTGTAGCGGCCAAGTGCAACATTAAGAACTGCCATAGAGCCAACAATCTGGCTGGTAGGAGTTACCAGCGGAGGATAGCCAAGCTCGGCACGTACACGAGGCATTTCTTCAAGGAGCTGCGGATATTTATCAGCAACACCCATTTCACGCATTTGGTTCAGCAGATTGGAAAGCATACCGCCGGGAATCTGGAAGGTGAGAACCTTGGGATCAATAGGAATATTGCCGTTTAGGTTGAAGTCATGAATCAGGTTGGAACGAACAGTTTTGAAGTAGTCTGCCAAATCGTGCAGCTTGGGCAGATCAAGGCCAGTATCTCTGTCAGTACCTTGCAGGGTAGCAACAATGGACTCAGTGCAGGGTTGGCTTGTGGATGCCGCAAAGGGGGAGAGGGCAGTATCAATCATATCAACGCCTACTTCTACAGCTTTAAGGTAGGTCATATCACCCATACCACTGGTAAAGTGGGTGTGCAGGTCGATAGGAATGTTTATTTCTGCCTTCAGGCTCTTGATAAGCTTTTCAGCAGCATAAGGACGCAGAAGGCCTGCCATATCCTTGATACAAATGGAATCTGCTCCCATTTGTACGAGTTCCTGACCTAATTTTACAAAGTCACTATCTTGATGATAGGGGCTGATGGTATATACGATACAGCCTTGAACATGAGCACCAGCTTCCTTGGCTGCACGCATAGCACACTCAAGGTTGCGGGTATCGTTCAGTGCATCGAAAATACGGATGATAGAAACACCATTGGCAACAGAACGATTAACAAATTCTCTGACAACATCATCAGCGTAGTGATTGTAGCCAAGAACATTTTGGCCGCGAAGCAGCATTTGAATAGGGGTTTTAGGGAGATGTTTTTTCAGGGTACGCAGTCTTTCCCAAGGATCTTCATTAAGGAAACGAAGGCAGGAGTCAAAAGTTGCACCGCCCCATGCTTCCAGGGCATAGTAACCAGCATCATCCATTTGCTCTAAAATAGGCAGCATATCAGAAATGCGCATTCTGGTAGCCGCCAGCGACTGGTGGCCGTCACGCAGGACTGTTTCAACTATTTTCAGGGGTTGTTTGTTCATGATCATCACTCCGAATAAAATGTAGTGTTTTTCAGTCCCTCTCCAAGGACATTGTTAAATGAAAAACCAACGATTTTTATGTAAAGTAAGAATACATAAATTTCCGATGGGTAAAGCCTGTTAATGAGTGTATACAATAACTTGAATGTACATCCCATTGATATACATTATATCATAAAAAGTCATGTTTAAAAAGAGAAAGAATACTGTATACACAAAATATGTGTAAAAAAATACCGCAGCCTCATGACTGCGGTATTTAAATTAGTTACTAGTAGGTTTGTTGCTGACAACAGGGGGCTTGCCAAGAATCTCGTTTACGCGATCACGCATGTTTTTACGCTTGCTTGAAGGTTCGTTGCTGACGCTAGGAGCTTCTTCTGCTGGAGCTTTTTTCTTGTTAGGATCGGTAATAATGGTTTCGTTGCCAGTATCCTTTTGCTTGTCCTTATCCTTGTCATCTTCCTGTTCGATTTTTGGTTCTGGCGGGATCTTGACGCCAGGATTTACAAAATTGCGGGCAGGCGTAGCTGCAAGAGCATTTACCATAAAGTCATGCCAAATGGAAAGGGGAGCACCACTGCCGTACATATGGATGGATTGATTATTATCATCACCAACCCATACTGCTGTGGATAGGTTTGGAGTATATCCTACAAACCACGCATCAATATTGGTATCGGTGGTACCTGTTTTACCTGCCGCTGGGCGACCGATGCCCATTCCGCCAGCCGTACCGGATACAAGAACGTCCTCAAGCATATTGGTAGTAAGATATGCGGCTTTGGCGTCTACTACTTGCTTGGAAGAACTCTTTTGTTCAAAAAGAACTTTGCCTTCACGGTCTACAATTTTAATTAATGCATATGGACGGCAATACACACCGTTGGTTGCCAAGACACCATAGGCAGAAGCCATTTCAATGGGACTCACACCTTTGCTGAGACCGCCAAGAGCCATTGCAAGGTTAGTATCATTATATTTACCGGAATCTACCAGTGTAGTAATACCCATTCTTTCAGCGTTGGTAATAATTTTGTTTACACCAACTTCACGTGCCAGCTTGATGGTAGGAACGTTCAGGGAGCGCTTTAATGCGGTACGCAGGCTTACTTTACCGTGCCATTTCAAGTCAGAGTTCTGAGGTTTCCAACCTGGCCAGAATTCTTCTTCTTTGTCTTCAATAACGCTGGCAGGAGTAAAGCCATTTTCCATAGCAGTCAGATAAACAAAGGGTTTAAAGGCGGAGCCAGGCTGACGAGCAGCCAGTGTTGCACGATTAAGCTTGTCCTGACCGCGACCACCAATCATTGCCTTTACCTGACCATTATTAGGATCTACAGCTACAAGAGCAACCTGGGGCTGAGTCAATTTATTATTGTCATTATAAAGCTCCGGGAGATAACGGAGAGCTCGCTCTGCAGCTAATTGCATATCAGTATCAAGGGTTGTGTAAATTTTCAGACCACCCTTATAAAGAGCATCAGCTCCAACTTCGCTGATTACCTTTTGGATAATCATGTCGAAGAAGTATGAGCGGGGATCGCTGCTGCCGGCATTGGAGGTGCGTAAAATGAGTTTTTGCGCTTTAGCTGCATTAGCAGTTGCTTGATCAATCATACCATATTTGTACATTTGATCGATTACTAGCTCTTTACGCTCCTTGCTTGCCTGAGGATTTTCAAAAGGATTAAAGTAGTTAGGGCTTTTTGGAATTGCTGCCAAAGTCGCAGCTTCTGCAATAGACAAATCCTGCACATGTTTACCAAAGTAGTACATTGAAGCGCTTTCTATACCGTACGCACCTTGTCCAAAATAGATTTGATTAAGGTACATAGTAAGAATTTCGTCTTTGGTATACTTATGCTCCAGCTCTTTAGCAATAAAAGCTTCCTTTATCTTACGTACAATGGTACGTTCTTGAGTAAGGAAAGCATTTTTTGCTAACTGCTGAGTGATTGTACTGCCACCTTGTACCTCCTGCCCAGATAATGTAGACACGAGAGCGCGGGCTGTACCGCGATAGTCAATACCGCTGTGCTCGTAAAAGCGATTGTCCTCAATAGCAATGAAGGCCTGCTGCACATGTTTGGGAATTTTATCGAAGGTGACAGGTACGCGACGTTCTACAGAAAGGGTTGTATAAATAACATTACCCTTATTATCATAAAACTGGGATGCTGCATCAGGAATCAGTGCCTCGTCCATATTAGGCGGAGCAAAGAAACTTGAAAATCCATATAGAACGGATATACCCATAACAATCAGACAAAAAACACAAAGAAAAATGAATTTAATGATTTTAAACATGTTTTACCTCTGATCTGTATTAAATTGAATTTTGCTGCACAAATGCTTAAAGCCATTGGGTCAGCAATTGTTTCAATTATAGCATTTTTAGGAGCATTTGTCATATGTTTTAGAGATATAAAGCTGTAAATAGATTGTAAGAGAGTCTAATAATAAAGACTGATCAAGAAATTTAAATAAATTTTAAAAATAGTGTTGACAGTAATGGAAAGCTATGGTATTATAAACAAGTCGTCAGGACATGGCGACAACAATGAACCTTGAAAACTGAACAATAACCTAGAAAAAAGCGAATGTGCGGGTCGAGCGT
>URGS01000054.1 GCA_900547415.1 uncultured Phascolarctobacterium sp.
CACCTCCTTGCCAAGGAGGGGGTCGCGAGTTCGAATCTCGTTTTCCGCTCCACTTTATAGGGGCATAGTTCAATGGTAGAGCACCGGTCTCCAAAACCGTCGATCTGGGTTCGAGTCCTAGTGCCCCTGCCAAGTAAAACCAAGCGTAGATTTTTATCTACGCTTTTTTTATTTCATAATTGAAACAAGTACTGATTCGTATTATAATATTGTGAGTATTATGTTTAAGGAGGAAGTGCTTATGTGCCAAACCCCAGATTGGTCTATTGGTGACCGCTATCTGCGTGAAAACGTTGCAGAGCTCGCCCCGCTAGTTGAAAAATACTCCCCCTGTCCCCTGCAATGCAAGCCTAGGGAGGAATATTTTTCCATTCTTTTGGCGGGTATCGTCGCCCAACAATTACCCCCTGACGTGAGCCAGGAGCTAATGCAGAAGCTGGAAAACCTTGCAGGCAGTCCTATTACCCCCGAAGGTATTTTAAACACCTCTCCGGAGGCTTTAAAGGCCATTGGTATCGTTGAGCAAAAGGTAAAATATATTCAGGACTTTGCTCAGTCCGTCCAAAACGGTGACATCACCATGGATAAATTTGCAGAAATGACGGACAGTCAAATTTCTAAGCAGCTGCTGCAAATCAGAGGCTTAGGACAATGGACCATTGAAATGTTCCTGCTGCTGGCCCTGTGCCGTACAGACGTAGTCCCCTGTTCCGACTTTATTTTCAAAAAAGAGCTGCAGCAAATGCTTAAGCTAGATGTAGTTCCCAAACGCGGACAAATCAATAAACTAACTGAAACATGGCGTCCCTGGCGTTCTCTTGCTGTATGGTATATGTGGCAAAACGCTGACGCTAAGAGCAAATAAAAAAATTATCCCGCTTTTCCATAAAAAGGAAAAGCGGGACTTTTTTATGTTTCACCTCTCAGTCAACTCACTACGCTCGTTGCCAGCTCCCCTTAAAAAGGGGAGCCTTTCCGTGAATAGAACTTAAGCCTCTCCTTTTAAGGAGAGGTGGCATTGCCAAAGGCAATGACGGAGAAGTCTAAAAAGCTAGAAAACAAGCTTTATATTTTACTCTATCTTTTAAACAGCTTGCCCAAAAGCGGAGACAGCAAGGACAACGCTGCTGCAACCAGGAAGAACAGGCATAAGGGACGCTGGAAGAAGATATTAAAGGAACCATCACTCATAATCAATGAGCCGACAAAGTTCTGCTCCGCCATACTGCCCAAAATAATGCCAATAATAATAGCAGACATAGAAAAGCCTATTTTATTGAGGAAATAGCCTATAAAACCACTGATAACCATCAAATAAACATCGTTCAGAGAATTGTTATAGGAATAGGTACCAACAAAGGTCATCATAACGATAATAGGCAGCAAAATGTGAATAGGAACGTTGACAACCTTCACAAAAAGCTTGATTAAGGAAAAGCCCATAAAACCCATGATCAGGTTCGCTAATAATAGACCTATAAAAATAGCATACACATCAGGTGCCTTTTCTACAAACAGCAAAGGACCAGGCTGCAGACCCTGCACCATCAGTGCACCCATCATAATAGCAGTTGCACCGTCACCAGGAATACCCAAGGTCAGCACAGGAATGAAAGCACCGCCGGAAACAGCATTATTGCCGGACTCAGAAGCTACAATACCTTCTGGTTCGCCATTGCCAAAGTTATCCTTATGCTTGGACCAACGCTTAGCCTGGTCGTAAGATACAAAGGAGGCAATATCACCGCCTGTACCAGGCACACAGCCAATAAAGGTACCAATGGCAGAGGAACGCAACAGTGTCATGAACACACGCTTCATATCGCTTAAGGATGGCAGTACGCGGTCAATCTGCATATGCTGCTCAGCACGCTCATTATGGTAATAATCCTCAATACTGCTTAACACCTGAGCAAAGGCAAAAACGCCAATCAAAACAGGGATAAAGGACACACCGCCCAGCAGATAGGTAGTATCTAAAGTAAAGCGGATGGTACCGCTCATATCATCAATACCGACAGTAGCCAAAAACAGACCAAAAAGGCCACCCATAATACCCTTGATAACACTGCCGGAGGATACACTAGTAATAATGCTCAGGCCAAAAATAGCCAAAGCAAAATACTCAGGCTTGGAGAACTGCAGTGCCACCTTTGCCAGCTGAGGAGCCAGCAAAATCAGGCAAATGGTACTAAAAACACCGCCGA
This sequence comes from uncultured Phascolarctobacterium sp., assembly GCA_900547415.1. Classification (GTDB taxonomy): domain Bacteria; phylum Bacillota; class Negativicutes; order Acidaminococcales; family Acidaminococcaceae; genus Phascolarctobacterium_A. The sequence goes on from URGS01000054.1 coordinate 2,208, forward strand.
AGGTGCTGGCCATAGTAGAAAGGCCAAGAGCACGACCAGGCTGATGCATTTTTGTAGCCATGGGATAGCCGTCAAGAGTTGTTGCAACGGATGCAGGTGTACCAGGAGTTTTCAGCAGAATAGCAGAGATACTGCCGCCATAAATGGCACCGCAGTAAATACCCAAAAGCATTAAAATACCGCCAATTCCGTGAAAGCTGAAGGCCAGCGGAAAAAGCAGGGCTAAACCCATATTAACGCTGAGCCCCGGCATACAGCCAAAAGCAATACCTACCAGTACGCCAAAGAACAGACCAACAAAATTAATAGGGTCCATAATCATATTAATTGCACTTAAAATATCAACCATGATTAGTCCCCCCTACTCCAAGAAAATTGACTCAGGCATATTGGTATGCAGCAGCATGCCAAACACCAGATAGATAAATACAATAGTGCCAACAGTTGTCAAAGCAATATATTTTTTGTTGTGATAATCCATAAGCTTCATAACAGCAGGAATAAGGCAAGCCGCTGCCAGATAAAAGCCTAAAAGGTTTATCAAAATACAAAAGACCACAACCAGCCCCATCATGATATATACACGCTTATTGGCTTCTGTAGTCAACGCAACATGCCTTTGTGAAAGCTCTTCCTTATGGAAAAAGGTGTAGCCCAGCAAAACGACTGCTGCTGCTAACATCAAAAGACCTAAGCTAAAGGGCCAAAAGCCAGGTCCAGGACCATGAACCGTAAACTCTAACGGAAATTCTGAAGCCGCCAGCACAATACTCCCGCCAATCAGCGTACCCATAACGCTGACTATATAATTGCAAACTGCCATATTATTCATCAAATCAACCTCGCCAATTATATTCACTATGACCTACTGCAATAACATAAATCATACCTATTTATTGTACCATAAATTACAGACTGTGTCATTAGAGGGCATGATGTGTTATGGCAAAAGGTCATTTTTGTATATATTTTAAGCTTGTTTGAACAACTCCACTATGGCCTCGTTTTCTATATGCAAAAAGAGGAGACAGCATACGCCATCTCCTCTTTAAAATTCATTTATGCAATTTCTAATGCTGTTAAGCTAAAATTAGAAGTTGAATACCAGTTGAGACCAAATTGTTTGAGACTCACGGTTACCTTCTTTTTCTTCCAGGTCATAGTATTCTACTTGACCAACAATATTCTTAGCGAAGGTATAGTTAGCAGCTACGCTGTAACCTTTAAAGCCAAACATCTTATCTGCATTACCATTCATAGTATGGTCTACATAAGTGGTCATACCTTGGTCATAGTATTTTGCAACTAATCCCCAAGAGCCAGCATCAGAAGCCTTAGCACCTTTGTATGCAGCTGTTACTACGTAACCGTCATCATCAACACTGGTACCAGACAGTTCGTCTTCGCCTTTCAGGTAGATAGCACCTAATTCGAAGTCATCACCAAATGCATATTTTGCACCTACACTCCAAATCTTTGCATCATAGCTATGGTCAAATGTTTTAGCTCCATCAAATACAGGTCTGCCCATATAGTCCCAAGAATAGGATTCACCATAAGCTTCAGCACCTACACTTTGGAAATCATAATAGCCAACATTAACATCTAAGCCACCAACTTCAGTAGCTAATTCTGCATAATATACTTCTTCAGCGTCATTACTAACGCTAAATTTACCATTAGAAGAGAAGAAATTGTCAACTCTTACACCTGTGATAGAAGCACCAGATACAGAAGAAGGAGTAGCTTTGCCATAACCAGCTGTCAATTTAACACTGTCACCATAAGAAGCTTGAATACCATCAAAACGGTTATCATATACATTGCCATCTGCTAATTTATTGTTATAACGACCAGCTTGTACTTTTACACCGCCCAATTTACCATTTACATAAGCACGTTGGAATTCAGTCTTTTCATCACCAGCATCATTTTTCAAATCTTGCTCGTTTTGAAGCATACCAGTGTATGTCCAATCATCGTTGATTTGGCCGTTTACCCAAATACGAGAACGTAATTTAGTACCATAACCAGCAAAATCATCATCACTGTCAGTATAATGGTAACGAACTTCACCAGTAATTTTTACGTTGTCAGCTTTTTTCTCCAAGTTAGCTACGCGAACACCCAGGGTATCCAGTTCGTCAGCGAATTCAGCAGCCAGCTTGTCAACATTAGCGCCTTTTGCCATAGCTTTTGCTACGATTTGAGCCATTTCATAACGGGTCA
>URGS01000055.1 GCA_900547415.1 uncultured Phascolarctobacterium sp.
TTTGAGAAATCAAAGTGCTTTTTTGTTTTTATATCATAATATAGACTACAAATGTTGAAAGTCGTTTGCGAGGTATTTTTGTTTCTAAATTTACATTAGCCTGAAAAAAATTAATATCCATTTGTAGATGAATATGAATTTTATGCTGTTCATTGGGATTTGTAGTATAATGGAAGGAAATAAAAGCAAGCTCACTAAGCTGATAAGGAGATGTTATATATGAGCAAGACTTATGATTATTTAAAAGAATTTGGTGTGTTTTATGTTGCAACCAATAATGGCGGTGTCCCTGCTGTTCGTCCCTTTGGTGCTGTAATGGAAAAAGACGGCGTTTTGTATCTTGTAACTGCAACCATGAAGGATGTGTACAAACAACTTAAGGCAGACCCTGCAGTTCAATTGGCAGCAACAAAGGCTGGTACTCTTACTTGGCTTCGTATCAGCGGTAAAGCAGAGGAATGCACTAGCAAGGAAATGAAGCAGGCTATGCTGGATGCTTGCCCGATTCTGGTAAATATTTATCAAAATGCTGATAATCCTGTAATGACCCTATTTGCTATTAAGGATATGGAAGCTAAGCTTTATAAGGATGATGGTACTGTAGAAGTACTTTAAATTTTAACCGTCGCTGATTTAAACTGTACAAGCTTATATTGACGAGGTGTACTATGAAAAAATTTAATGCTGTATTTTTAGCGGCAATGCTTTCCTTTGGTACTGTAACCGTAGTTACTCCGCCTAAGGCTGAGGCCTTTGATTGGTTTAGCGTCGCTGCCAGAGCAGTAGTTGCTTCACAGCAAAAGGCTGCTATTGTAGAATCTTTGGAATATTATGATGGAGAAGGCAGAGATAAGCTGATGGAGGAGCTCAAGGAGCAAAATGGTGTTAACTATGATCCAACGGCCAATGCTATGCTGGAACGCATAATGACTAATATGTCTGCCGGAATTGCCAAAAGTGATGCTACAATTATAGAAAAGCCTTATCGTTATTTTGTCAATAATGATAAGTCCTTCAATGCTTTCTGTGCCTTAGGTCATAATGTATCAGTAAATATTGGTGCCTTTGAATTTGTCAATTATAATGAAGAAATGTTAGCAGCTATCATTGCCCATGAAATGGTTCACGGACAGAAAAATCATTCTCTGAACGGTGCCAAAAAGAAGCTTAGCGTTGATGTGGTTTTGGCGTCAGTTGGCGGCGAGCTAGGTGTTGGCAGTATTATTGCGGCCAATGTAGTAGCTGCTCATGCCAAGAACTCAGGTATCACTAAAAAGAATGAGTGGGAAGCAGACAATATTTCCTTTGAATATATGGCAAATGCAGGCTATAATGTTGGCGCCTGCGCTGCAGTATGGCAGCAGGTTCTGGAACAGCAAAACCATCGTTCTAATATTCTTCAGGATATTCTTGCGCCTTCAACTCATCCGTTCCCTGATGACAGACGTGATAATTTTGCTAAGAAGGTGTATGAGTACAGCAATAAAAAGGTTAAGGTCGATGAAAAAACAGGTGCTATTTTAGTTAATGGCAAGGAGTTTACCATACCTGCAGCTACTAATACAATGAGTAGTAAGCAGCGTGCGTATTATTTAGCTGGCAATTTGGCTGAGATGTATCATAAAGGGCAGGAAAAATCCAATGCTTATGTGAGAGATAATGTAATTTATGTAGGCAATATTGGTATAATGAGCGCTTTAAATGGTGATAAATCAGCAGCTGCCTTAGCTGCAAAGCTAAATTCAATTAAATAACAATAAAAATGCTAGTCCTAAATATAGGGTTAGCATTTTTTATTATTGTTATAATATATAGATGAATTTATATTAAAGTGATAATAAATATGAATAAGCTTATAAAATATATAATTTGTATTCAAGATAGAAGATAATTGCAATTGATTATTAATTACTGAAAAGATAATAAATACTATTGTGTTTAATAGTATTTGTTTGACGAAATGTGCTTATAGTGCTATAATATGGTAAGTTAAATAGTAATAATTCTTAGACATAAATCGCAGAAATTTTTGCGAGCTAATCCCGTTAGCTTGTTGTTTAGGAATTACAGTTCCTACTACGAGCGATGGTAAACTGTCTGAAGATGAGGAAGCAGTCTCCTTTTTTGACGGTAGGGACTGCTATTTTTATTTTATGATTAAGATTGTAAAAGCAAAGGATGGTTAAAAATGGGTGTATTTTCTGGTGCTATTGATTATTTCGTAAAGGGTGGCCCCTGCATGTGGCCTTTACTTTTCTGCTCTATTATTGCTATTGCTATTGGTGTTGAACGTTATCTGTTCTTCCGCAAAGCATTAGTAGGTGTTGACTTTGTTAACAAGTTCTGTAGAATGATGAACGATTTTAATATTGTAGGTGCTCACGATTTAGCTACTAAGGCTAATGGCGAGGGTGCCAAAATGGCAGTAGAGGTATTGGAAATCCCTGATGATTTAGGCAGTCGTCTGGAGTCTTTGGTATACGCAAAGGCTGACCGTATTATTGATGACCTGGAAAAAAACATTAACTATCTTGGTGTTGTAATTGGTCTGGCTCCTATGCTTGGTCTGTTGGGTACTATTACCGGTATGATTTCCTCCTTTAATGCACTTAACGAACGTACTCAAAACCCTATGGCAGTTACTGCAGGTATTGGCGAAGCGTTGATTACTACTGTTTTTGGTCTGTGCATTGCTATTATGGGTATGTGCATTCATGCTTATCTGGCAGGTAAAATTAAGACTGAGACTTTGAACGTTTATGAAATTGCCAGCACTCTGACTGACATTATTCAGGCAAAAAATAACGGCAAAAACTAAAGGTGGGATTATAATGCGTAGAGGTAGACATAGAAGAGGACTTACACCTCCTGAAATAATGCTGAGTCCCATGATTGACATGATTTTTCTGCTGCTGGTATTTTTTATCATCAGCACTATGTATATGAGCGAGCTGAAAACAATACCTATTCGTCTGCCGGTTGCTCAAAACTCTGAGACCGTCAGCAAAAGCAGCTTTAATGTTACTGTAAAAAAAGATGGTACCATTTATTTGGATGAAGATCAGATGGATATTGAACAGCTTGTGGCAAATGCTGCCATGGAAAGCAAGCGTGACTCCTCCTTCTCCGTTATTATTCGTGCAGAGGGCGATGCTGAGTACAAAACAGTTATCAAGCTTATGGATAAGCTTAAGGGAGCAGGCGTGACACGCTTTGGCCTTGCTACAGATGTAGGTGATGGCAAATGACGGACGAGCAAAAACGATTTAACAAGGGTCTGATTTTCGCCCTTGGCTTTCATATCGTCGTTGCTGGAATTTTAGGTATCCTGGGCATTTCCTTTGAGACTACGCGTCCTCCACAGGTATTAGAGATTACCTTGAGTGGTGGTGGCCCTGCTGCTGCCGTTCAGGAGGAAGTAATCGAAGAAAAAATAGAACAGGTAACTAAGGAAGACATCGTCGATAAAAAGCTTAAGCCCAAGAAGGAGCAGCGCCAGGTTGAGAAAAAAGTTATAGCCAATCCCAATGTTAAGCCTAACCCTAATGCTAAGGTTGTAGCTGAAGGCGGTACCGGAACTGGCGAAAGTTCTGAAGCAGGCGGTGGCGAGGGCGCAGGAAGCGGCAGTGGCAGTGCACAGGGAGTACCTGTAACTCCTCCAAGAATAGTATCATCTGTACGCCCGCCGTATCCTTCTTCTGCCCGTAACGCTTCTATTGAAGGCACAGTATATGTAAAGATGCTGGTAAATGCTAGTGGCAAGGTTGAGGAAGCCTTTGTATCACAATCCTCTGGCAACGCAGCTTTAGATGAATCTGCAGTTAATACAGTTTATAAATGGCGTTTCAGCCCGGCACGAGATACTTTCAAGGAAAAGGTTTCCTGCTACATTACCATTCCGGTTAATTTCCGATTAAACAGATAAACAAGTAATAGGGATTGAGATAATCAATCCCTATTTTTTTGAAGTAAATCATAAGTAACGCTTATTCCAGATCAACAGTTAAGCTGTTGGTCTTATTGTATATAGAAAACCCCGCGTTAGACGCGGGGTTCAAAAAAGCTTAAGCGT
>URGS01000056.1 GCA_900547415.1 uncultured Phascolarctobacterium sp.
TTGATGGTGAAACCCAAGTAACCATGACCAATGGTGCTGCTAGTGATGTTTATGAACAAGACCTTGGCGGCGGCTGGTTCGAAGTAGGCGTAGGTACTAACATCAACCTGAGTGATGCAACCTATGTATACCTTGACGTAGAAAAGACCTACGGCGGCGATGTTGCTACTCCGTGGCAATGGAACGCCGGCGTTCGCTATAGCTTCTAAGTTCTATCTTAGGGACGCAGTATAATCAACCTCTCAGTCTGTTCGCTGCGCTCACAGCCAGCTGGTACAGATCAACCTCTCTTGGACTGTCGGCCAATTCACCTTATCTCCTTAAAAGGAGAGCCCAAAGTGCAATCGAAGAGCATGCCTCTCCTTTCAAGGAGAGGTGTCAGCGAATAAAATGAGCTGACAGAGAGGTGAATTATGGTTTTGTAGAATTTTGGCACGTTCTTCTGCTTTTTAGAATATATATAATTACAATTTGTCTCTGCATTTAGGGCGTCATAGCTTCGGCTGTGGCGCCCTTTTGCAGTCTGTTAAGATTAAATAAGTGTGCGCAGCACATCTAAGCAAATGGGCTCAATGTACATTTGCTTGACTGGGGGGGACAAGGTGCTATACTTTGGGTAAAAGAAGAATATATGTGCAAAATTAATTTAATTCGTAAATACGAAACATAAATAAGATGTAATTGGATATTTGGTGTAACGGGAAGGTTTATTTTTGCTATAAAGATATTGCTAGCGATAGTGCTCGCTAATGATATAAATGCAGATGTGCCTTGTCATCTGTGGGAATTTTTATTTTCTTGAAAGGTTGGGAAAGTATGAAAAAGACAATGAAAAGAAGCTTAGCTCTCGGCGCTTTAATGGCATTTGTAATTACTGGTAGTGCAATGGCGGCAGATCGTGTTGCTGTTGGAAAAGGAGACAATAAAGTTCTCGAAGGTAATGTAAATGTAAGTCAAATTAGTGCTGCTAATGGTGGTCGTATTGAAGCTAAAACAGCTGATGAAATTGTTGTTGATTATAATGGCACTGGAGATCGCTGGGCTGTTCAAGCTGTGAAAAATGTAAATGAGGATGGTTTGACTGGAAGCAAAATAGTACTGGGTGGAGATAAGACAAAACTTATTTCTATTACAGCAGTAAGTACTAGTGGTGATAATATAAATAATGAGGCTGTCGGTATAGCAGCTCAAAGAGAGTCTACATATAAGAAAGGTGAAGGGCCATATATTGAGCTGAATTCAGATAAGGTTGTAATAAATGCACATTCTGAGTATGGACCTGCTATGGGTATTGTAGCAATGAATGCCTCTGTACCTGGTGATGATACAAAGCCATCAGAAGTTGTGATTAATGCAAAGGAAACTGTTATTACTGCAACAACAAATGGTGCCGACTATGATTATGGTGAGCATAAAGCTATTGGTATTCAGGCCTTTTCTCAAGGTAAGGTAACGATTAATGGCAGTTTAACTATAAATGCTGCTACTGCTATTATGACCCGTGGTGGCGCAGTAACTAATATTAATGCAAAAAAAGATAAAGATGCTGTTATAAAATTAAATGGTGATATTGATTTTAACTATGAAAATTTAGGTCCTGATGTTGCTCAAGATAAGCAAACTGCTGTTAATATAAATATGACCAATTCTGAATCTCATTGGATAGGCAATGTAACTGCTTATGGTAATTCCAATGGTGTTGATGGGGATTTTAATCAAGATAAGATTAAGAATATGAATTTATCAATGTCTGATGGTGCTCAATGGACTACAGATAAAGGTAAGAATGTTATAAATAATTTAGAGTTAAATGGTGGCATCATTAATGTTGTTGGGGATAGTAAAGACCATACTATTACAGTTGATAAGTTAATTGGTGCAGATGGTACTGTAAATGTTAGTAATGCAGATAAAAAGGTTACAATTGCAGACAAATCTGCTACAACCAACCTTACCGTTGGCGCAACTACAGAATACTCTAAAGAGTTGGCTAAAGGCGATATTGCAGAGGGACTGCAGCAAATTGCTGATCAGGTTGTAGATAACACTACAGGTGCTGGAAAGTCTGCAGCTGACAATGTTACTATGGCAGAGACTGGTGTTCTTGGCGAAACTTCCGTACAGGTAGACGATAATGGTAAGATTATTGTTGAAACCATCAAGGAAGATGTTAACTCCTCCAACGCGGGTATTGCTCAAATGGGTAGTGTAGCTCTGATGACTTGGCGTCAGGAAAACAACGATATGAACAAGCGTCTTGGTGAACTTCGCAACAGCAAGGGAGAGCATGGTATTTGGACTCGTATGACCCGTGGCGAAAGCGATTTTGAAGGTATCAAGAATCAGTACAATGCTTATCAAATTGGTTATGATGAAAAGCTGAGCACTGATAAATCCTGGACTGTTGGTGCAGCGCTGACCTACACAGAAGGCAAGAGCTCCTTTGCAGAAGGTACCGGCGAAAACACTCATAAGGGTTTTGCGGTTTATGGCAGCAAGCTGAACGAAGATGGCAGCTTCATCGACTTGATTGCTAAATATGCACGTCTTGATCATGAATTTGATGCTCTGGGCGGTGCAGGAAATGGCGAGTACGACACCAACGGCTATAGCGTAAGTGCTGAATACGGAAAACGCTTTGAACAAGGCAATGGTTTCTGGGTAGAACCCCAGGTAGAGCTGACCTATGGTAAAATTGGCAGTGCAAGCTACAAAACCAGTGAAGGCGTAACTGTTGCACAGGACGGCATGGATAGCTTAGTTG
>URGS01000057.1 GCA_900547415.1 uncultured Phascolarctobacterium sp.
ACGACGCCCTGATTAACAGTCAGGTGTTCTACCGACTGAACTATCGGGGAAGAACTTTGATGTTTTTTGTGTTGCTCAACATCACGAATGTTATTATAAGACATAGGCGGAGGTTTGTCAACACTTTTTTTGAAAGTTTTTTAAAAATTTTTTAATAACTTTCAGAGCCCCCATTTTTCTATCAAAAAGCTCGTACCTTCACTACCACTTTCTGCACATTAGCAGGCTCTTCTCCCGCATTGCAGTTGGGGCGATGAAGCTCCCACGGAAAGAAAACAGCAAAATCACCAGCCTTGAGAGTAACGCTGCTGGACTCAGAGGGATCAGCATAAAAAATAACATCCTCTTGTTCTGCTTTATTTTCAGTTTCAACACAGGCATCAGTTAAAGGAGTATACCAAATAGTTTCTTCCCCAGCAGCTACATACTGAACATCAATATACTTTTCATGCTTTTCGGGACGGCGGTCATTCTTAGGCTCAGTTGCATACGTATTTACACGTGCAAAAACATGACGGCCATCTATTTCATATTCGCCATTTTCAAGCTGACTAAAATCAGTCTCAGCAATATACAAAAGAGCCTTTTTCAGGCTTTTATTCAAATACGGTAAATATTGCTCCACATTCTCTTTATTACCAAAAATCATGATTTTTTCACCTCATCATAAAATAATAACGACTAATTAATATTTATAATAGCACCATCAGCAATGCTATTACATCTAAGCTAATTATATATTATTCTCCATAATTAAAAATTTCCCTGCTGCCCTTTACAAAACTCCCACAACATAATAAAATGGCAATGATACTATGCTTAGACCTGTGGTTTAGTATAGCCCAGACCACGGACACTTAGATAAGCTAAATGGGCACATTATATAAGAGAGGTAAAAGATGAGCTATTTAAACGTCACCAATGTTTCCCATTCCTTTGGCGGACGCCAGATTTTAGAAGATGTATCCTTTAAGCTGCTGCGCGGCGAGCACGTTGGCCTTGTAGGTGCCAATGGCGAAGGCAAATCCACATTTTTAAATATTGTCACAGGACACACCCTGCCTGACGAAGGCAAAATTGAATGGCCCGGCAAGGTTACTGTTGGTTACTTGGATCAGCAAAGCACTCTGGAAAAGGGCATGACCATTCGTGAGGTTCTGCGTACTGCCTTCAAGGACATGTACGAAATGGAGCAGCAAATGATGGACCTGTACGAAAAAATGGGCGACGCTACTCCTGAAGAAATGGACAAAATGATGAATACTGTCGGTGAAATCCAAACTGAGCTAGAGCACAGTGGTTTTTATTCTTTAGACAGCAAAATCGAAGAATTTGCTAACGGCCTTGGTCTTGGCAGCATCGGTCTTGACAAGGATGTAAGCGAGCTGTCCGGCGGTCAGCGCAGCAAGGTGCTTTTAGCTAAGCTGCTGCTGCAGAACTCCAAAATTCTGCTTTTGGACGAGCCTACCAACTATCTTGACGTAGAGCATATTGAATGGTTGACCAAGTTCCTGCAAAACTATGAGCATGCATTTATTCTTATCTCCCATGATATTCCGTTCCTCAATAAGGTCGTTAACGTAATCTATCATCTGGAAAACTGCGAATTGACCCGCTACAGCGGCAACTATGATAAATTCCAAGAAATGTATGCCATCTACAAGGCTCAAAGAGAAAGTGCCTACGAGCGTCAGCAGCAAGAGGTGGCTAAGCTGGAGGACTTTATCGCCCGCAATAAGGCCAGAGTTGCTACTACCAATATGGCCAAGAGCCGTCAGCGTAAGCTGGACAAAATGGAAATGATTGAGAAACCTAGAGAAAAGATTAAACCTACCTTTAAGTTCACCGAGGCTCGCACCCCCAGCCGCTTCCTCGTTGAAGCTAAGGATTTGGTACTTGGCTATGATACTCCCCTTACCCGCCCTGTAACCTTTAATCTGGAGCGTGGTCAAAAGGTTGCAATCCGCGGTGTCAATGGCTTGGGTAAAACTACTCTGCTTAAGACTATTTTAGGTATTATTCCCCCCATCAGCGGCACTGTTGAACTTGGTGAATTTTTAGAGCCTGGTTATTTTGAGCAGGAGGAACGCGAAAAGAACGAGAATACCGCTCTTGACGATGTATGGAATGAATATCCCGGTCTGACCAACTACGAAGTACGTGCTGCATTGGCAGGCTGCGGTCTGACCAACGAGCATATTACCAGCAAGGTATTCGTGCTCAGCGGCGGCGAAGCTGCTAAGGTGCGTCTGTGCAAGCTG
>URGS01000058.1 GCA_900547415.1 uncultured Phascolarctobacterium sp.
GCATAAAAATACCCTCCTTACTGGTTTTGTCCAGTAAAGAGGGTACATATCAATTCGCAACGGTCCTTTATAAAAAATTATTTAGCTTTAGGTCCCAAACCGTATTTCTTGAGATAACGGTACAAGGTTACACGGCTTACATCAAGCATATTAGCCAGCTTGGAGATATTGCCGCCAGCAGATTTCCAGGCTGCAATAAAGGCATCTTTATCATATTTCCAGGATTTTTCCAAAGTACGGTCACCGGGAAGCTTAATGTTTTCTGCTTCGATGATGCTTCCGGGAGTGTGGAAGAAGGCTTGTTCAATAACGCCTTGGAGCTGTTTGATATTGCCAGGCCAGGAGCAGCTGATGAGCAGGGAGACTGCTTCGGGAGAAAGGCGTTTAGGCGGCAGGCTATGTTGAGCAGACATTTCTGCCAGAATATGAGATGCAATAACCTCGACGTCCTTTACACGCTCACGCAGAGGCGGAACACGCATGGTTGTATCCAGCACCAGCTCATAGAGCTTATGAGAGAATAATCCTTTATCTGCCAAACGCTTCAGGTTTGAGTCGCAGGCAGCAATAACACGTACGTTAAATTTGCGAGTGGAGGTAGTACCATTAGGATTTTTGGTAGTGATGCCATATGTCAAAGCATCTGCCAGTTTATCACCCATTTCTACAGGCAGCTTTTCTACTTCGTCAAGGAAAAGAGTACCACCCATAGCAAGCTCCAGCTTACCAGCAACCTGCTGGTCACCTTCGCCTTTGCCAAAGAAGTCAGCCATAAGCTCCTTAATGGGAGCGTTATAGCATTTTACTGCAATAAGCGGTGCTGCGGCACGAGGGCTGGCTTGGTGGATACCATGTGCAAGACGCTGTTTGCCGGTACCGGGTTCACCTTGAAGCAGTATATTGTGGTCAGTGCGGGCTACGCGGCTGGCCTTATGCTGCAGAGCAAGGAATTCACTAGTTTCACCAACCATGCTGTACAAGCTGTAGCGACTGCTGTAGCCAGTTGCATGGGCGATGGTAGTCTTAAGGTCTTCAATGGACATAGAGAGCACAAGAGCACTTTCTACTTCACTACCTACCTTTATAGGCATAACTGTAGTAATATCCTCATAGGTTCTATCCTGGGTAATCCAGGTAATTTCACGGCGTTGGGTAGGAATACCCTGCAGGGCTTTCTTTACGGGGATATGCTCATAGTTAAGGAATACATCTTCCAGATTTTCGTGACCGTCAAGACGCTTTTGACCATTTTCATTACAGTATTTTACATTGCCGTCCTTGTTGATCCAATATACGGATACAGGGAGCTGTTCCATCATGATTTGGTTGATGGTCCAACGTTCCAGCATTGACAGATGCTGTTCAACAGAATATTTCATTGTCAGCAGCAGGCTGAGCAGAAGATCATAGGGCAAATCTCTTTGATCAAGAGAGAAGAAGGAAATTATGTAACGGATTTTGCCGTTAACACAGATAGGAGCGGAGCAGGCATCACCGGAGTGACTATCCTTAATCCACATTTCAGGACCAAACATCAGGAAGGGAACATTATGCTCACGGGCAATGGAAATACTGGATGTACCAACATCCTCTTCCAATACACGCATACCCTGAATATCTTCAATCACACGTTGGAAAAAGGGCAGTGCATAGTTTTTGATTACATAGCCATTTTCATCAATCAGCAGCATGCTCAAATTATGAATGTTGAAATGTTGCTTGCTTTGCTCATACAATCCATCAACATAGTTTACAATGAACTCATGAGTTTTTTGGTGAGCGACAATCTGCTCCTTACTCAGCTTGTTGATTTTGGGCATAGTATCATGGGGAAGATTCATGGCACGACAGCGTTGCCATGATTCTGCAACCCAGGGATGCACGTTAGGGTCAACAATACCCTCGTCCATAAATTTCTTGTAATAGGAAGCTAATTTGTCCTTGTTACGTCTCTCTCTAATCATACACCTAATACCTCCTCAGCTCCTTAGAGCTGCAATTATTCTACAGCTATTTTACTTCGCCATTTTCTATTAAAACACGGCGAGCTCCGTAATAGCGAGATTTCCAATAGCTATCCTGTAGGGAAA